>NC_014833.1:3032326-3685408 GCF_000179635.2 Ruminococcus albus 7 = DSM 20455
AATAAACCAAAAACACTCCGCCTGACCGCAAACTCGGGTGGAGTGTACTGTTTGTGTACTAACGATGTGATACGATCAATTTTATTATACCACGATATGCAGCATTCATGCGCACGAAATACTACGTTTTGATACGATAGATATCGATATAGCACCAGAACAAATATGCTATTACTTATTCAAGTCCCGTTTGCCGCACCAAAACAAAACCTCGTAAACACAGCGTTTGCGAGGTTTTTTCATGCCCAAAATCCAGGTTTGGACTTTATTTTGGACCTTACCCGGGAAAAAGTGTCGGCGGGAGCCCTGTGTATAGAGCTCCCGCCGATTTTTGTTTGGGTGTTATTTGGGTGTTAGCCAGCTTCTTTCCCCTCTATGACATCTGCCATTATATTGCTCGCCCTGCGCTTGCTCTCCGCGAAGTAATGACTGTAAGTAGACATCGTAGTCACAGGCGTGCTGTGACCTAACATTGCAGCAACTGTGGTCGGATCAACTCCTGCTTCGATCTCGACCGATGCAAAGAAATGCCTGAAGCTGTGAAGTCCATAGAATGGGAAATTCCTGCGTTCACACTCTCGCATCAGCCATGTGTATGGCGTGTTCGGATGCATGGGCTGACCGTCCCATTTTGTGAACAGGCGGTCGTGTTCCTGCCACTCGTCTCCGAGATTGGCTTTGTAGCTATCCTGATCATGCTTGTATGCTTTCAGCAGACCGATGACAGCAGGCGGAAGATCGACCATCCGCGTGGATCTCTCTGTCTTTGTCGCATCGGAGTATATACCCTTGTCTGCAGTGTAGTTTGAAGTGTGGTCGATCTTTACAGTGCCACGTTCAAAATCAATATTCTTCCATTCGATGCCAAGCAGTTCTCCACGCCTGCAACCCGTGTATATAGCCAGTGTGAAAAACACCTTGTATTTCATCGGCGCTTCACGAAGAATCTTCATGAACTCACGTGCCTGTTCTTTTGTGTAGATGTGCTTCTCGGGTTTCTTGTACGCTTTCCCGCTTGCATCTATTTTAGGTATCATGACTTTTGAACACGGATTTGTATTCACCATGTCCAGCCTTATCGCATACTCGAATATGGATGAGATATGAAAGATAAATGATGCCGCATTGTCTTTTGCGACAGCGGTTTTCCGTTGCGCTTGTTTGCACCCGGCTTTGCAAGTGAGTTGATGAATTTCTGAATGTCCCGCGCAGTTATCTTGTCTATGCGCAGATGTCCCAGCGCAGGAATGACCCTGTCTGCAATGAGATGTTCACGCTGAAGTGTCGTACTGCGGTGATTGAGTTCAGCATATTCGGTCGCCCACATCTCAATTACTTTCTGGAACTTGACAGCCGCAGTCACCTGACCATGCGCGCACTCCTCCTCGAACAGTATCGCAATGCGCTGTACCTCTTTTTCAGCTTGTTTGACAGACATATTTTCAGGTGGTTTCCATGTCCTGAACCGAACCATCTGCTTTCCGTGCACATCATAACCGCAGTACGCACGAATGCGGTATGATGTAACTTCACCTTTCTTGTTTTTACGTTTTTCAATGTACGCCATGTGTTTCGTCCTTTCGATTTATATTTGCCTGTCGGCAACGCCATTCTACCACAGACTGACGGGCATATCCAGTTGACACGCAAACGTTAATTTCTGCAACATCTTTTTCTACCGAACCACTAACTCGCCGTTCAGGTATTTGTGCAGTATCTCTTTGTTGATCAGATATTTTTTGCCCGCTTTGAAGCAAGGCAGTTCACCCGACCTGCACATCTCGCGGATGCGGTACTCTGTTAGTCCGTCCACAAGTGCAGCAGCTTCTTTTATCGTTAGCATAGTTATTTTATTTTCTGTTTTGGTTTCAGCCATGTTGTTATCACTCTCCTTGATGTCTCATGAGTTCTGTCTTGTGATAAATTTGCTGTTCATTTTTGATCTTCCTCGTATAATAAAAGTAGTAGTTTTTAGAGTTCCTCTCCAAGAACTATGGTATAATATTGTTTAGATGCTGTGGATTGGTTTGATCTTCCTACCGTATGACGGTTTACGAAAGGCTCCGACCGCAGTCTCTATGCAATTTGTTGATCAGTTAGATACCGCCCGACGGTTTATTTAGAACGAGGTTACATTAGCGTAGAGTCTCTGTGGATCTAAACAGCATCAATAATTTTTGGAGGTATCATTATGATCGTTGTTGGTATTGATGTGGCAAAGGACAAGCATGACTGCTTTATTGTTGATTCTGAAGGTACAGTACTCTTTGATGTGTTCACTATCCCAAACACTCTTGACGGCTTTAATATCCTGCTTGATAACATCAAGTCCGTTACCGAAAATTTTGACATAATAAAAGTAGGACTCGAGGCTACGGGACATTACAGCTACAATCTGTTGGGATTTCTGTTGAACAACGGCCTGCCAACCTACGTTCTGAACCCTTTGCACACTAATCTTTACCGAAAAAGCCTTACACTTCGTAAAACGAAGACAGACAAGGCAGATGCGCGCGTGATTGCTTCTATGCTAATGTCTTGCGTAGACCTAAAGCCCTACACAAATACATTATATCAGAGCGAAGAGCTAAAGTCAATGACCAGATACAGATTTGACAAGGTTTCCGAGCGTGCAAAGCTCAAGACCTCCGTATCAAGGCTTGTGACTATTCTCTTTCCCGAACTTGAAGCGCTCGTGCCTTCGCTGCACATGAAGTCTGTCTATACTCTTTTGAGCGAGTTTCCTTCAGCGCAGCATATCGCAAATGCTCACCTTACAAGGCTTGCCAATCTGCTTTCAGAGACTTCCAAAGGTCACTACGGCAAGGACAAAGCTATTCAGATCAGAGGTGCCGCAAGACGCTCTGTCGGCTCTGTAATGCCTGCAAAGTCGCTGGAACTCAGGCACACCATAAAGCTCATTGCTGACCTGACCGAGCAGATAGATGAGATAGAAACCGAGATAAAGAAGCTGGTCGATGCAACCGACACTACACTTCTGACCGTTCCCGGTCTCAGCTATTCAACTGTCGCTATGATCCTCGCAGAGGTCGGTGACTTTTCAAACTTCGCAACACCCGACAAAGTACTTGCATTTGCGGGAATGTCGCCCTCTACATACCAATCGGGACAGCTGACGAATTGTTATGCCAAGATGGAAAAGCGCGGCTCAAAGTATCTTCGCTATGCTCTCTACAACGCTGCCAAATTCGTCTGCACCTGGGACAAGACATTCAAAGATTATCTCGCCAAGAAGCGAGCCGAGGGCAAACATTACAATGTTGCATTATCTCACGCTGTCAAGAAACTCGTCAGACTCATTTTTGCTCTTGAAAAGTCTCATTCGCCATATCAGCCTGTTGTTTGAAATTTTTGTTAATCTTCATTTTTAGGGGTTGACTTTTGATAGTTAGTCTTTCTATTGAAATTTAGGGCTTGACGCCACGCAAAACCCGCGTACCTACGCACTTATCTCGCGATTTTTGAAATATTGACACCACACTTTTCAGCAATTTGCGTGATTGACACCAATTCCCGATACGCCAAAACCCCCGTAGAATGCGGTCGGCGTTGCCGTCCGCTGTGAGATTTGCGGCGAATTGACGCCGCACTTTAACCTGCACATCGTTTCCTCCTGATATATCTGCCCGAATAATACGATACGGGTAAATATCGAATCATACTATTCCGCAACAATATCGCTCACAGCCGCGCACAAATCGCTTGTGTGGCGTTTTGTTGGCGTGGTGGACTAACTACCCGACAGGCGATATTTGTCGGGCACAAATCGGCTCACGTTCCGAGTTTCAACTCCGGCACCAGGATACCTCGCTTTTCTTAGATTTTTTGCCTTAATCTCGTGGCACTTCTAAGGACAATATCCTCGAATGACATTCTCACGATAGGTACACGCTTGCCGTTGATGAGTACATACTCACTGCCTGAACCGTCACCCTCACGACCTTTGCCGTCACCCACAGCTGAGCCGTCACCCTGCTCAGACAATGTATCTAAAGGCTTTTCGACACTTCGGGTGCCGGCTGGACAGCAGCTCTCGGGGTACAGCAACCTGCCGTCACTGCTGTCACCCGCTCGGTCGTAGGTCAGCTCCAGCCAACGTTTTCCGTGACTGCGTTTGATCTGGAATCGTATACCATAGCCATTCAACTCCTGCCAGTGCTGCATGAGTTTCTTGCTGACCATGTTGCTTGGCAAGTGCATACCGAATCGGTTTTCAAGTTCTGCACTCAACTCGGTCGCCGTTGCTGACAGCTTTTCTTTCTCCGACATCATGTCATGGACTGCGAACACAAAAGTATCGGGCGGCTTGTCCTCACGTTCATCAGTAAGTAACCAGCGTGCGCCCTTTCTCGCAAGGGACAATTCACTGTCTTCAATATCACGACCCGTCGCATACAGCACAGCCTGCCCGCCGCACCGCTTGTCCTTTTTCAGAACAAGCATACCGTCCACGCAACCATTCAGACCAGTGCTGCCCGAGATCATATTAAACGGATCGCTGTCCATCGCTTTACGCAGATGATGAACAAGAACTATGCTTATGTCAAGCTGTTCAGCCAGAGATTTCAGCGGTATCAACTCAGCATAGTCACTGCCGTAGCTGTTGTCCGTTTCGCTCCGCACCATCTGCAACGTATCGATGACCACCAGCCGCAGGTCATCATGCTCCGACTTGAACTTTACTATCTGTTCGCACAGACCATCGCTGATAGTATCCGCTTTCAGCGCAAAGTGAAGCTTCTCCGATGGCTCATCGGTCAGTTCATACAACCGACTTTGTATCCTCTGCCAGCTGTCTTCGAGACAAAAATACAGCGCCGTACCTTGCCGTGTCGGACGTTCCAGCAGTTTTTCTCCTTTCGATATTGCAAGGCAAAGTTCCAGAGCCAACCACGATTTTCCGGCCTTGGGTGAGCCTGCAAGAATGTACAGTCCCTGTGAGATGAGACCCTCTACTGCGAACACTGTCGGCTTGTAGAGCGTGGTCATGATCTCCTCGCAGGATTTTGTTTTCAGTTCTCTCAATATATCGACCTCCTTTTCACTTGTATAAGGAAAGATGAACGTGTTTTGATACCCCTGCTTTACAGAATATTTAAAAACTTTTTATTTTTTGAACATTCAGCAGGGTATGAAATTGTTAGATGTGCAGATCTGTTTTTCTCTTACTTGTATAGGGTAAGATGTCCGGTTTTTTACACCCCTTGTTTACAATAAATTTAAAATATTCTATGTTTTGCATATATTGAGTGGCCTTAAGTTGCCATTTATGCTGAAGTTAAATTGTGTATAGTATTGAGAAATCACTTAGTTAATTAATGTATTATGTTTTTATTTCTGAATCGATTATTAGTGTGTTGACACTCGATACTCGTATGTAGTTTCAATAGAGAATGGTTCACCAACAAGACCAACTACACCAGTGCAAAGCATATCCTTGTTCATAACACTTTCGACATTAGTTGCCTTCTGAAGATTTCCTGTACCCTCCATAGAAACGATAACTTCGGTCACAGCACAGTCTTCGTTCACTACCTTGTGTGTAAATGTCTGGAAACGCTTCTCTGCGCCGTCAAGAATTCCATTGTCATCTGAATCGGAATCTTTGGAATCGGTGGTGCCGAAATAGATCTCGTCATTATCATTCAAACCGTCTTTATCGGTATCAACTTCAAGATGATTGGTAAAGTATGTATTTACCTCTTCACCGTCTTTAAGGTGATCTCCGTCTGTATCTTCATTAAATGGTCTGGTACCGATCTCGCATTCCTTACTGTTTGAAAAGACCATCATTGTCGAAATCCTCATCATAATTGGATACACCATTATCGTATGTATCAAATTTTAACGGATTAGTGATAAGTGTGAGATATTCATATCCATCAGGCCGAAAATCGCCATCGGTATCTGCGTCATAAGGCTTTGTTCCTATTTCTTTTTCAATAATGTTAGGCAGACTGTCTTTGTCTGTATCGGCAAGGAACTTCCAGTCAGCAAAAGTCCAGCTGAGTTCTTCTGTTTCTGTACCAACAAATTTGGCTTATAGAGACATACTCTGTTAAGGTTTTATTGATTGATTCTTTATAATTGTCTATAAATCTTTGAGCAACTGTGAGCAGGATTACGGGATATAAGCAATTGTGATACTATGATTGCAGAGCTTAAAAATGGATTCGCATTAGTGAATCTGTATCTAGCTGGCGGAAAACCTTGTCAATCTAATCTAGTGCGCCAATTACACGGAATTTGAGTGGATTGCTTGTGGCTTTCTCTTTTTTCGTGAAGCCACTTTTGATGAATTTGTAATTATACGATGTTGCATTAGAATGATACAACCTCACGAATTATTCATAGCTTTGATGAATTCTTTTTAACTTTGAGCAATGGGTGTTGACTTTTGATAAGGATTGTGATATAATTTCAGCCGGTGATATGATGCATACTAAAAACATACTATGGTTAATAACTTTTGTAATAATTTCTTTGACGTTTTTTTCGTGTTCTTCTATCAAAACTGAGGATGGTACAGAAACAATGGATTATAATATACTAACACAAATGGAACTGCTAAATAATGGGGAAAGTGTAAAGACAATTAATATTGTAAAAAATGAAACTGAAGTGGATTTAAAAATCAACTATCGTTCCGATATTTCCTTTGAATTGGAGATTGGAATGATAGATAATTATTCACAAAGAGATTTTTATATGAAAAAGGACGATAAATGGCTTAACGATAAAACATTTGTTCTTGATTTGCCGAATTCAAATGGTGAATTTGTAGAAGCTCATTACAAAATAAAGGTTGATAATTTAAATTATCAACACCATGATATAATATGGTATATAAAAAACAATACAAAGATTCAACATGATAGTATGCGTGCATTCAGCTTTTTACGACTTGGCATAAATACAGCATCTAATGATGTTTTTCAAATTTCTGATGAAGCGGAAGTTGTTTTTTCAAAGAATACTATTGAATCTCCATCATTTGAAATAATGGCAATAGAAAGTAATGAGAAGGATTTATTATTGCAATTTAATATTAGTCTAATTTATTATGGTGAGCATTTTGTAAACGAATATAATGCACATTTAAAAGATGATATTCCTTTTGCTGTTATGGCGTTAGATGAAAATGGGATTGTAACCTTTGATTTGGAAAATAGTTATTTTATTAGCAACTCAAAAATTGGTGAAGATGGTTACATAAATATTCCTAAATTGCAATCTGAAACGAAACAAATTACTTATATATTAGTTCCGTATATTTGTCAGACCGATTATGAAGAATTGGAAAGATACCAAAAAATAGCGTATAATAACGTATGTTATTATCAATATATTCAATCATCAAACTAAACGTTGCATAATCTAGGAGGTAAAAAATGAAAAGAATTAAATCACTTTTATGCATCACAACAGCTATCATCATTTCAACATTATCATCAGTTGCAGTTGTCCCTGCTAATGCTGCTGAGCTAAAATCTGATAAAGAGGCTCCAACTGTTGTAAGTGCTACGATTCGAGGATACGATGGCCCTTCAGGTAATATCTCTGTTTCGCCCAATGGAGTTAAACGTATGAAAACTGCAAATTCAAATGGATACGCAGTATCTAAAATTTATGATTCTTGTAACGTTATAGAAAATGGCTATTGGGGCAAAAGAAGGACTGATGTTTACGGCGAAGTGTCATCTGAGCTTATTCTTCCGTCTTCAGGTACAAGTGATGGGATCCCTGACTGGACTATGATCGTAATGTGCCAGCTTTATGTATCCAATGCAAAACAAAAATACACAAATTCTCCCACAAAAAGTGTTTATAATCGTACTTATGTATCGGAATGCACTAAAACTGTCCAGGGAAAGGATTTTGGCACAGCGAAATGCACTGGCTACCATACAGTCAAAGACTATTATGGAAATATCATTTGGCAAAACGAAACGTCTAAGTCAAAATGGATATAATATCCGAACTATGTAAAGCGTGAAAACAAATTAAGGGACTGAGTGGTTATGTCCATCTTATAATTCTTGGTTCACATTTCTGATATGAAATCGGATTGTTCGATGACATGATAGATTGGCTTGAAAACAATGGGCATTCGATAATAGAATGTTCGCTTTACCCACCAATCAAAGCCTTAACCATACTTTTCCTCCTAAATCATAACAGTTCTAATAAACTTACTCAAAGGTGAGATCGCTGCTGCTGATAAATAACCAAAATACAGAATACATTTATGCTTTACTTTTCTGTGCAATTATGCTATCATCTTCAGTAGCAAATGAGTATGATCGAATTGAAATTCAAAAACATAATTGAGAATTTAGATAACGTACTGAAATATGACAGCAAGGGTTTTGATATGTAATAATAGAATGGTTACTTATATCTAATATATATCGGACCTTATTCGGACTTTATCTCCGCCAAAGACTGCTTTAGACAACTTCAAATCACTTGAAACGCAGACCTCAGAAACGTCGCAATACCGCAGATAAGCTGAGATAACAATCAATTACAATGGACAGCGGCTATCGTTCAAGTCCCGTTTGCCGCACCAAAACAAAACCTCGTAAACACGGCGTTTGCGAGGTTTTTTCATGCCCAAAATCCAGGTTTGGACTTTATTTTGGACCTTATTGGGGAAAACGCTATCGGGAGATTGCGCAGATGAGCGGTCTCCCGAATTTTGTTTGGGTGTTAGCTTGCTTCTTTTTTCTATATGATCTCCGCCATAATAATGTTTTCGGTAGTTGACTTTGCTGGTGGGAGATAGTATAATGATATCATGAGTGAGGGTATACAACGAAGAATTAATCTGTGCATGTGAAAGATAAGGAGAACATTTTATGGAGTACAATTTTTATGTTGAAAAGCCTATCGACAGAGATGAATTACACCAAAGTATAATAGACATATTAAAAGAGTTATCAAATAAAAAACAGGTCGATGATGACGACGATATTATTGCATGTTATCCTCTTCTAATATATATTTATGGTCCTGAATATGGAGCAGATTGTGTTAAGGAAGAATATGGATTCGAATTGAGCTGGGAATTGACATTTGAAGTCTTTTCAAAAAATGAAACTGATAATGAAGTTGAGAATTTAAGGTTTTTCTTTAAGGTAATTAATTATTTGGTTGAAAAGTTTGATATTGACATCTTTGTCTTAGCGGATACGGGTGGTACTTGGATAATGAAAAGTCTGGGAGAAATAAAGGAATTACGAGATACAGATATATTTAATTATCCTTTTGAACTGCTAAAGTGTGCAGCGGATTTTGAACGCTGTGAAGCAGAAAGATTTGGTATGAATATTTTATAAAAGTTATACTTCTTTTGACATCGTTGAGATATCTACTAATTTATATTATGAAGTATCGGATAAATATTCGTTTGAATATTTAGAAACACTGGCTCAGGTTAGAATGATAGCTGAAAACCAAGTATGTAAAACCGCTGAAGAATACACTTTGATTAGTTCACTGTTTTGTGATTATGAGTATACTTATGATACCGCAGTTGATAATGTAAATAAAGTCAAAAGAATAACAGATAAGTATTATAAGCTTAAATCTTCATTAAAATTCAGAAATTCTGTTTTTTAATGATTATGGTGAATAATTATGAAGAAAGCATATATAACAAAAGCAGAATACGAACTTGGTTATGCAAAGCTTGGTATTATATTTGCAGTTATTCTTATTGTGGTTAAATCTATAATAGCGATAGTATGCGGATATAACATAATAGAGTATGTATTTTTATCTTTTGATACGTTATTTTTTTTATTCGCAATAAGTGGCACTTTGATTACGATAAGTTGTGTAACTAGCGTAAAATATATGATATGCAAATATATTGTCTTAAAAAATGGAATATGTATAAAAGGGCGTATAGTCGGCAAAGAATTGAAGCGTGATTTTGGCATCTATGATACATACACTTTTACGATTAGCGTAAAAGTGGGTGACAATAGTGAAGAATTTTCGTTTAAAAGCGTACCTTATATGGCTAGAATAGTTACAGAGCAGTCTTCTATGAAATATTGTGACGTATACTGCTACAAAAACAAGTATATCCTTGATAATTTCAGAGCAGAGGAGTGATAACAATGAGCAATTTCAAATCAAAATTTATAGTACAGTTTATAATCAATCTGATAATCGTTGGTATTATTGCAACTATACTGGGGCGTGTCGTAACGGCATTGCTGTTTAAGGCACTTGGTGTTCATGGAACTTCTGTTTGCTGGCTTATGGTGCTGGTCACAGGTGTTTTCAATGCGGCTGCCATGATAGTTTCGCTTATACTGACGCAGAACGAACTAAAAAAGAAGTCTTTGGATAATATACCCGATATCCCGATGAAATTCTATATTGGTTTTACAGCGGCTTTGATAGTATTGAATGTTGTGATCTCGGTGATCGGCTTTTCTTCAACATATAATACCTGCGTTCAGAATATAAGTGTGATTGCAATGGAGAATGAACTGGTAAGTGCAGGTACGGACAGAATTGAGGTAAAGTCTGTTGTTGAGGAACAGCTTCATGCGGCTGTAAGAAATGCAGTTATCGTTGCAAATGTTATTCAGGCGGCAGTTCTTGCTTTGATGACGATAGTTATTTCAAACAGACATAGAAAGATTTGGAATTGATACTTACCTAAGAATCGCATTGAAAAAGAGTTTCTATTTAGAAGTTAAGAATTACTATTCGGACCTTATTTGGACTTTATCTCCGCCAAAGACTGCTTGAGACCACTTCAAATCACTTGAAACGCAGACCTCAGAAACTCCGCAACATCGCAGATAAGCTGAGATAACATTCAATTACAATGGGCAGCGGCTATCGTTCAAGTCCCGTTTGCCGCACCAAAACAAGACCTCGTAAACACGGCGTTTGCGAGGTTTTTTCATGCCCGAAATCGAGGTTTGGACTTTATTTTGGACCTTATTGGGGAAAAAGTTTCGGCGGGAGCCCTGTGTATAGAGCTCCCGCCGATTTTTGTTTGGGTGTTATTTGGGTGTTAGCCAGCTTCTTTCCCCTCGATTACCTCCGCCATAATATTGCTCGCCCTGCGCTTGCTCTCTGCGAAGTAATGACTGTAAGTAGACATCGTAGTCACAGGCGTGCTGTGACCTAACATTGCAGCAACTGTGGTCGGATCAACTCCTGCTTCGATCTCGACCGATGCAAAGAAATGCCTGAAGCTGTGAAGTCCATAGAATGGGAAATTCCTGCGTTCACACTCTCGCATCAGCCATGTGTATGGCGTGTTCGGATGCATGGGCTGACCGTCCCATTTTGTGAACAGGCGGTCGTGTTCCTGCCACTCGTCTCCGAGATTGGCTTTGTAGCTATCCTGATCATGCTTGTATGCTTTCAGCAGACCGATGACAGCAGGCGGAAGATCGACCATCCGCGTGGATCTCTCTGTCTTTGTCGCATCGGAGTATATACCCTTGTCTGCAGTGTAGTTTGAAGTGTGGTCGATCTTTACAGTGCCACGTTCAAAATCAATATTCTTCCATTCGATGCCAAGCAGTTCTCCACGCCTGCAACCCGTGTATATAGCCAGTGTGAAAAACACCTTGTATTTCATCGGCGCTTCACGAAGAATCTTCATGAACTCACGTGCCTGTTCTTTTGTGTAGATGTGCTTCTCGGGTTTCTTGTACGCTTTCCCGCTTGCATCTATTTTAGGTATCATGACTTTTGAACACGGATTTGTATTCACCATGTCCAGCCTTATCGCATACTCGAATATGGATGAGATGAAAGATAAATGATGCCGCATTGTCTTTTGCGACAGCGGTTTTCCGTTGCGCTTGTTTGCACCCGGCTTTGCAAGTGAGTTGATGAATTTCTGAATGTCCCGCGCAGTTATCTTGTCTATGCGCAGATGTCCCAGCGCAGGAATGACCCTGTCTGCAATGAGATGTTCACGCTGAAGTGTCGTACTGCGGTGATTGAGTTCAGCATATTCGGTCGCCCACATCTCAATTACTTTCTGGAACTTGACAGCCGCAGTCACCTGACCATGCGCGCACTCCTCCTCGAACAGTATCGCAATGCGCTGTACCTCTTTTTCAGCTTGTTTGACAGACATATTTTCAGGTGGTTTCCATGTCCTGAACCGAACCATCTGCTTTCCGTGCACATCATAACCGCAGTACGCACGAATGCGGTATGATGTAACTTCACCTTTCTTGTTTTACGTTTTTCAATGTACGCCATGTGTTTCGTCCTTTCGATTTATATTTGCCTGTCGGCAACGCCATTCTACCACAGACTGACGGGCATATCCAGTTGACACGCAAACGTTAATTTCTGCAACATCTTTTTCTACCGAACCACTAACTCGCCGTTCAGGTATTTGTGCAGTATCTCTTTGTTGATCAGATATTTTTTGCCCGCTTTGAAGCAAGGCAGTTCACCCGACCTGCACATCTCGCGGATGCGGTACTCTGTTAGTCCGTCCACAAGTGCAGCAGCTTCTTTTATCGTTAGCATAGTTATTTTATTTTCTGTTTTGGTTTCAGCCATGTTGTTATCACTCTCCTTGATGTCTCATGAGTTCTGTCTTGTGATAAATTTGCTGTTCATTTTTGATCTTCCTCGTATAATAAAAGTAGTAGTTTTTAGAGTTCCTCTCCAAGAACTATGGTATAATATTGTTTAGATGCTGTGGATTGGTTTGATCTTCCTACCGTATGACGGTTTACGAAAGGCTCCGACCGCAGTCTCTATGCAATTTGTTGATCAGTTAGATACCGCCCGACGGTTTATTTAGAACGAGGTTACATTAGCGTAGAGTCTCTGTGGATCTAAACAGCATCAATAATTTTTGGAGGTATCATTATGATCGTTGTTGGTATTGATGTGGCAAAGGACAAGCATGACTGCTTTATTGTTGATTCTGAAGGTACAGTACTCTTTGATGTGTTCACTATCCCAAACACTCTTGACGGCTTTAATATCCTGCTTGATAACATCAAGTCCGTTACCGAAAATTTTGACATAATAAAAGTAGGACTCGAGGCTACGGGACATTACAGCTACAATCTGTTGGGATTTCTGTTGAACAACGGCCTGCCAACCTACGTTCTGAACCCTTTGCACACTAATCTTTACCGAAAAAGCCTTACACTTCGTAAAACGAAGACAGACAAGGCAGATGCGCGCGTGATTGCTTCTATGCTAATGTCTTGCGTAGACCTAAAGCCCTACACAAATACATTATATCAGAGCGAAGAGCTAAAGTCAATGACCAGATACAGATTTGACAAGGTTTCCGAGCGTGCAAAGCTCAAGACCTCCGTATCAAGGCTTGTGACTATTCTCTTTCCCGAACTTGAAGCGCTCGTGCCTTCGCTGCACATGAAGTCTGTCTATACTCTTTTGAGCGAGTTTCCTTCAGCGCAGCATATCGCAAATGCTCACCTTACAAGGCTTGCCAATCTGCTTTCAGAGACTTCCAAAGGTCACTACGGCAAGGACAAAGCTATTCAGATCAGAGGTGCCGCAAGACGCTCTGTCGGCTCTGTAATGCCTGCAAAGTCGCTGGAACTCAGGCACACCATAAAGCTCATTGCTGACCTGACCGAGCAGATAGATGAGATAGAAACCGAGATAAAGAAGCTGGTCGATGCAACCGACACTACACTTCTGACCGTTCCCGGTCTCAGCTATTCAACTGTCGCTATGATCCTCGCAGAGGTCGGTGACTTTTCAAACTTCGCAACACCCGACAAAGTACTTGCATTTGCGGGAATGTCGCCCTCTACATACCAATCGGGACAGCTGACGAATTGTTATGCCAAGATGGAAAAGCGCGGCTCAAAGTATCTTCGCTATGCTCTCTACAACGCTGCCAAATTCGTCTGCACCTGGGACAAGACATTCAAAGATTATCTCGCCAAGAAGCGAGCCGAGGGCAAACATTACAATGTTGCATTATCTCACGCTGTCAAGAAACTCGTCAGACTCATTTTTGCTCTTGAAAAGTCTCATTCGCCATATCAGCCTGTTGTTTGAAATTTTTGTTAATCTTCATTTTTAGGGGTTGACTTTTGATAGTTAGTCTTTCTATTGAAATTTAGGGCTTGACGCCACGCAAAACCCGCGTACCTACGCACTTATCTCGCGATTTTTGAAATATTGACACCACACTTTTCAGCAATTTGCGTGATTGACACCAATTCCCGATACGCCAAAACCCCCGTAGAATGCGGTCGGCGTTGCCGTCCGCTGTGAGATTTGCGGCGAATTGACGCCGCACTTTAACCTGCACATCGTTTCCTCCTGATATATCTGCCCGAATAATACGATACGGGTAAATATCGAATCATACTATTCCGCAACAATATCGCTCACAGCCGCGCACAAATCGCTTGTGTGGCGTTTTGTTGGCGTGGTGGACTAACTACCCGACAGGCGATATTTGTCGGGCACAAATCGGCTCACGTTCCGAGTTTCAACTCCGGCACCAGGATACCTCGCTTTTCTTAGATTTTTTGCCTTAATCTCGTGGCACTTCTAAGGACAATATCCTCGAATGACATTCTCACGATAGGTACACGCTTGCCGTTGATGAGTACATACTCACTGCCTGAACCGTCACCCTCACGACCTTTGCCGTCACCCACAGCTGAGCCGTCACCCTGCTCAGACAATGTATCTAAAGGCTTTTCGACACTTCGGGTGCCGGCTGGACAGCAGCTCTCGGGGTACAGCAACCTGCCGTCACTGCTGTCACCCGCTCGGTCGTAGGTCAGCTCCAGCCAACGTTTTCCGTGACTGCGTTTGATCTGGAATCGTATACCATAGCCATTCAACTCCTGCCAGTGCTGCATGAGTTTCTTGCTGACCATGTTGCTTGGCAAGTGCATACCGAATCGGTTTTCAAGTTCTGCACTCAACTCGGTCGCCGTTGCTGACAGCTTTTCTTTCTCCGACATCATGTCATGGACTGCGAACACAAAAGTATCGGGCGGCTTGTCCTCACGTTCATCAGTAAGTAACCAGCGTGCGCCCTTTCTCGCAAGGGACAATTCACTGTCTTCAATATCACGACCCGTCGCATACAGCACAGCCTGCCCGCCGCACCGCTTGTCCTTTTTCAGAACAAGCATACCGTCCACGCAACCATTCAGACCAGTGCTGCCCGAGATCATATTAAACGGATCGCTGTCCATCGCTTTACGCAGATGATGAACAAGAACTATGCTTATGTCAAGCTGTTCAGCCAGAGATTTCAGCGGTATCAACTCAGCATAGTCACTGCCGTAGCTGTTGTCCGTTTCGCTCCGCACCATCTGCAACGTATCGATGACCACCAGCCGCAGGTCATCATGCTCCGACTTGAACTTTACTATCTGTTCGCACAGACCATCGCTGATAGTATCCGCTTTCAGCGCAAAGTGAAGCTTCTCCGATGGCTCATCGGTCAGTTCATACAACCGACTTTGTATCCTCTGCCAGCTGTCTTCGAGACAAAAATACAGCGCCGTACCTTGCCGTGTCGGACGTTCCAGCAGTTTTTCTCCTTTCGATATTGCAAGGCAAAGTTCCAGAGCCAACCACGATTTTCCGGCCTTGGGCGAGCCTGCTAGAATGTACAGCCCCTGCGAGATGAGACCTTCGACTGCAAACACTGTTGGTTTGTACAGCGTGGTCATGATCTCCTCGCAGGATTTTGTTTTCAGTTCTCTCAATATATCGACCTCCTTTTTCACTTGTATAAGGAAAGATGAACGTGTTTTAATACCCCTGCTTTACAAAAAGTTTAAAATATTTTATGTTTTGCACATATGGGACGGTCTAAAGTTGTTATTTATGCCGATGGCGAATTGTATATAACATCGAGAAAGAGCTTAGTTGATCAACGTATTATGTTGGTATTTCTGAATTAATAATTAACCTGTTGACACTTTATACTTTAATATGATATAATTTTTATCTGTGAGTTATTTATAAAATATGATTCACATTGCCATATTGGTGAAAACAGTATAGGAGGAATAAAATGAAAGTAAAAAAATTATTAGCGATAGCATTGTCATTATGTATGCTATACGGCGAAGCAAGCTATGGTGTTCCGTTTATAAAACAGAGCATAACTGCGCAGGCAGCAACTTCTGATAATGGTTGTTATTCTTTCAATGCAACAACAGGTGAACTTACACTTAGCGGTGTGGTGGACAAAGACACCTTATCCGAATTTAAACGTTCAATTAATATTAAGACTGATATTAAATCTGTTGTAGCTAAAAATGGAACTGTCCTTCCTGAAAATTGTAGCTATCTATTTTCATACTTAGAAAATTGTACTTCTATCGACCTTTCAAAGGCGGATACAAGCAATGTTAAAAAAATGAGTTTCATGTTCTCACGTTGTTACAACCTAACATCACTTAACATTAGGAACTTCGATACAAGCAATGTTACAAGCATGGGTCAAATGTTCTCTTATTGTTCCAATCTGACTTCAGTTGATGTTAGCAGTTTTGATACAAGCAAGGTTACAGATATGGTTGCTATGTTCACTAGTTCCGGACTGACATCACTCGATTTAAGCGGTTTTAATACAAGTAATGTTACAAATATGACACAAATGTTCAAAAATTGTACAAAATTGACTTCAGTCGATGTTAGCAGTTTTGATACAAGTAATGTTACAAATATGATACAAATGTTTGATTCTTGTTACGCTTTGACTTCACTTGATGTAAGCGGTTTTGATACAAGCAAGGTTACAAGTATGGGTGCTATGTTCTTTAATTGTTATAATCTTACCACACTTGATGTAAGTGGTTTTGATACAGGCAAAGTAACATCTATGGGAAATATGTTCTACTTTTGTGACAAACTGACCAAACTTGATGTAAGCGGATTTGATACAAGTAATGCTACAACTACAAGAGGTATGTTCTATTTCTGCCAAAGTTTAACCACACTTGATGTTAGCGGATTTGATACAAGCAAAGTAACGGATATGAGAGAAATGTTCTATTTCTGTAATGGCTTAACTTCACTTGATTTGCGCAGATTTGATACAAGCAAAGTAACAAACATGAGTGGTATGTTCTTTTACTGTAAAAATTTAACCACACTTGATGTTAGCGGATTTGATACAAGCAAAGTAACGGATATGAGAGAAATGTTCTATTCCTGTCATGACTTAACTTCACTTGATTTGCGCAGATTTGATACAAGCAATGTTACAGATCTGAAATCTATGTTCTATGGCTGTAAAGACCTTACCAGCCTGGATCTAAGCAGTTTTGATACAAGCAGTGCTACAAATATGACCGATATGTTCAAAGATTGCAAAAAGCTTAAATCACTTACTCTTGGCATAAATTTCAGAAATATACCAGAAAAAGCTGCTCTTCGAAACGGTTATGGCTGGATTAAAAGAATTCCAAAATTGAAACATGTCAGCGGTAACGGAGAATATGCCGTTATTGATAATGATGGTTATAACACTTACTATCTTTTCGAAGCATATCAACCCACATATCCTACCAAAATCAAATACGAATACAACGAACAATATCACCAGGTAAAATTTACATGGAATAAGATATTACTTGCTGAAAAATACGGCATACTTGTATATCTTGCAGGCAAGTGGAGAATACAGACACAGGATATCCCTGCTACGACCACAAGCTACACTACTCCAGAGAATTCCATATTATCCAGTTCGACTTACTATGTTGCTATCGCTGCAAAGGTAAACGGTAAGTGGGATACAGCAAACGCTATCAAAAATTATTTGACAATCAAAATTACTAAGGATGGTTTGTTAGATTCGGATGGCGATGGAATACCAGATGATGAGGATGAATTTCCATTAACACCATTAACTGAAGATGAGAAAACTGTAATAGAGTTTTTTAATTCTGCTGAAAAATTTGAAATCTATTATTTATCAAAATTCTGTACTCGATTCGATGCTACCCCAATTCAATGTATTACATACATTAATGTGTTCAGACAATATGCTGATTATGATGTCGATGGCGTACAGCAAGGTCTTAAAGATATTGGTTTAGTATGTGATATAGATTCATTGAAATTTTATTATGGCGAATATTGTAATTACAAAAATGGAACCTCTTGGGCAGAAATACAGGCACATGGTTACGAAGAATGGTATGTTTGTTATCATTGGTTTTTAGCTGAGTGGATGTGGGGAGTCTCTGCGCAATTGTTACAAGATGCTTATAAAGTCCCCAAAGACGTAGAAGAAAACGTAAAATTTGACTTTAGCGTATTTGATGATACTTTTGATGTTGAAAGCTATATAATTGATAATCAAAAAAGATCAACAACACATCCTTCAAATCTAAAATATGAACCATACGGAGCTCCATTTTCTAATAAGAAGTCTTGGGGAGATATGGGCGAAAAGCAAGCGGCTGAACATCTTGCGGAAAATGGATATGATGTAGAAATGCTACCAGAGGTTTACAAAGAAGTAGATGGTAAAATAATCGGAAATGGTTATGGTAAAGATATCAAAACTAATCCAGATTGTAGAATAGAAGGAAAAGTATACGATATCTATTCCCCTTCCACCCAAAATTTAACAACTATAAAAAAAGAAGTACTAAAGAAATCTAGGCAGCAGACATCTAATGTAGTGTTAAATTTAAATAATCCAGAAAAATATTTTGATGATGGAACTTTAGTATCAGATTGGCAAAGCGTAGATGAAATAGTTAAAATGTTCAAATATAACTCTAATAATAGTTTAAATGAATTAGATGAGTTGATTATTCTATACAACGAAGAAGTGCTCTATGCATATGTAAGATAAGGAGATCATTTTTATGGAGTACAATTTTTATATTGAAAAACCTATCCAGAGAGATGAATTACACCAAAGTATAATAGACATATTAAAAGAGTTATCAAATAAAGAACACATCGATGGTGACGATGTTATTTCATGTTATCCTCTTCAATTGTTTATTTATGGCCCTGAATATGGAGCAGATTATGTTAAGGAAGAATTTGGATTCGAATTGAGTTGGGAATTGACATTTGAAGTCTTTTCAAAAAATGAAACTGATAATGAAGTTGAGAATTTAAGGTTTTTCTTTAAGGTAATAAATTATTTGGTTGAAAAGTTTGATATTAATATCTTTGTCTTAGAGGATACGGGTGGTACTTGGATAATGAAAAGTCTGGGAGAAATAAAGCAATTACGAGATACAGATATATTTAACTATCCATTTGAACTGCTAAAGTGTTCGTCTGATTTTGAACGCTGTGAAGCAAAACAATTTGGCTGATTATAGGTGCAACACCTAGGTATTGTTGGTCTAAATGGGAACAAACACAATATCTAAATAAGTATGCACATGGATTTAGGACGGAGATAATAACAGGATTATCCTATGAATAATTCGAAGAAGAAGCCACGTGATAATGGTATAGATCAATGAATAGAAAACAGGGCGTTCGCTTAGACCGCCCTATCCTTTTATAAGGTAAGAGTAAAATATCCCGCGTCTTCCCTCCCGTTGACCAATGATGTATAATAAACTCCAAGAAACTTGATGGAGTAAATTAGAGTCCGTTGGACACGGGAGGTATCATTATGCAGAATAAAACAACAGAGATCGCAACGATCAGACAGGCAGTACGCCTGCAGGAATGGACTGCACAGATTGAAGCGCAACAGGCAAGCGGTCTGACGATCCGGGAATGTTGCAAAGAAAACGGTATCAAGCCCAACACGTATTACAACCGCTTTTATCGATTGATTATGTTAATTTCAAATTTACCATGGAGGTCAAAATATGCACGAAATAGTTGAAAATGCAGTACATAATGAATTGTTTGGTGTATATAAATGGTGAAACTGTAATTTTTATGCTGCTTAACAGCATAAGCTATATTTTTGATACCAAAGATAAGATGAGTGAAATCGAGTATTTTTGTAGAATAGTTTTGAATCTTCGGACCTTATTTGGACTTTATCTCCGCCAAAGACTGCTTGAAACTACTTCAAATCACTTGAAACGCAGACCTCAGAAACTCCGAAACACCGCAGATAAGCTGAGATAACATTCAATTACTATGGACAGCGGCTATCGTTCAAGTCCCGTTTGCCGCACCAAAGAAAAGCCCGAAACTACGCGGTTTCAGGGCTTTTTTATTTTGCTTTTTTGGGTTTTGGTCATTGTTTGGTCATTATCCATTTTTTTATAAAATAAGTAAGCGTATAACCCCCCGCATCATAAAAGCAAACAGCCGGGCAGATAACACCCGGCTGTAACATCATATTCTGGCTTTGATTTCTCCATTTCTCTTTGCGTCCATGTATATTTCTTTGAAATCAGCTTTGCTGTTCGGACCGAATATGATCGGCATAACAGATACAAGGCCATCGGAAATGATCGCATTTTTAAATGGCAGAAGCGCTGCATCAAGCAAAGTTGGCATCGGTGCATTTCTCAGCATTTCCTCCCAACTGCTGACAATGCCGTTTACAAGAAAACAGAATTGTCATCGATCGATATAAATACCGATCCCTTTTTCAAATGTCGCTCAATGATAAATCTGCCGGTGATGCACCCTTTCCAGCTTTTAAGTATCTCCATGTGTTCTTCGGGCAGATCCGATCGCTCAAGATAATCATCAATGATCCATGTCCGTTCCCATAAAAAGTGGGCAACCTCCGCAGCATCCTGTGGGTCGATCATTCCTTGCCCGAAATAATCTTCCTCAGGAAGTATATGATATTCTCTGTTCACATAGTCAAGCAGTGGAAAAAACAGTTCATAAAACAGCTTTGCATCTTCATTACTAAGTTTCATTTTCTTCCCTCCATGGTAATAATATCGTCCCCGCAGGCTGTGAAAACAGCTCGGTCAGGTATTTCTCAGCATCAACACCGTTCGCCTGTGCAGTTGAAATGATCGAATACAGCGTTGCACTTGATCTGGCTCCGTTTGCTGTATTTGAAAACAGCCAATTTTTTCGGCCTAACGCAAACGGTCTTATTGCGTTTTCGGCTCTGTTGTTGTCGATAGGCACGTCTCCGTTTTCAAGAAACGTGTAAAGATATTTCCGTTCATTCAACGCATATCTTACTGCATCTGTCAGCTTGCCCTTACCACTGACCTGAACATTTTCAAGCCACGCAAAAAACTCGTCAAGCAAAGGCTTTACCTTCACAAGGCGCTGTTTATATCTGTATTCTGTGGAGCTGTCGGCAAGCAGATTTTCTTCGTGATATATCTTGTTGAAATATTCTACTGCCTTTGCCGCAACAGAAGTGCTGTGCAGCTTTTGGTCGTTCGGAAGAGCCTGAATAAAACCACGCCTTGCATGAGTCATACAGCCGCATCGCTTAGCACCCTCGACTGCATTGTAGGCATCGTATCCGTCACAGATAAGATAGCCGATAAATCCTTTCAGGAAATTCGAGGCGTGCTCACCCTTTCGTGTCGGCTGATAATCGAAAATGATGATGCTCCTGTCATTCATTTTGCCGTTGCAGTAGACCCACATTCTTGATGTCGTGGTAGGCTTTCGGCCTTCCTCGTGAAGCACCTGAACGGTCGTTTCATCGGCATGGATCATCTGCCCTGCGATAAGCATCTCATGCATTTTCTCCACAATCGGCAAACACCATTTTTCGGCAGCAGTGCCTACCCAATTAGACATAGTCGCTTTGAGCAGAGGTATGTTTTTGGAATTAAAGTCCTTTTCCTGACGGTGCAGAGGTACTGACTTTGCATATTTTTCGTAGATGATATGAGCCAGAAGTTCGGGAGAGCAATAGCTTCCCGGGATCATAGCGTGAGGATATGGCGCACGGATGATATGACAAGGTTCGTCCCTTTCTTCGGGCTTTTCTCCGCACTCGGGACACTTGTACTTATGTACTATATGCCTGCGGATATGATATTTTGGCGGCGTAAATATAAGTTCATCGTAAGCCTTTTCGGGAGTCAGTTCTTCCATTTCGGCGCCGCATATTTCGCATACCGGGTTGTCAATTTTGTGATGTTCTTCTTTTACAGGCAGATTGTTCATCCATTCATCGTGAGTGCGTTTTTTCTTGCGCTTGTGTTCGGGAACAGTAATTGTTTCGGCAGATTTAGCTGCGGATTTTTCTTCATTGTTTCCGAACATGGAAAGCTGAACACCGAACTCCTTTTCCATAACAACAGATGTCTGCTCTGTTTTTCTTCCGAATATCTGCTTTCTGAACCACGCTAACTGCTGATTGGCAAGTGCTAGTTCTTCCTTGAGAACAGCGTTTTCATTACGGAGCGATACAATTTCCGATGTCATATTTGGTTCGGACATAAAGCACCCCTCCGTTCGTGATGATACTTTAATGATACCACGAAAAGAGGGGCTTTTCAAGCACATATTCTGAATATTCGGTAAGTATTGCCTTAATACAGCGCCCCCGGCTTTCCCTCACGGATAGCCTTCGGCTGCTCTATTTTCAAGCCTTCCAGAAGCCAGCGAATTTGCTGAGATGTGAGCATTACTGCTTCGGTCTCACTGCGCGGCCACTGGAATCTTCCGTTGTCAAGGCGCTTGTACAACAGCAGAAAACCATCGCCCTCCCACAGCAGACCTTTGATGCGGTCACAACGTCTGCCGCAGAACAAAAACAATGCTTTCGAGAACGGGTCAAGTCGAAGCTGAGCCTGAACGATAGTCGCAAGTCCGTCTATCCCGCGTCGAAGGTCGGTGTATCCCGTAACAAGATAGACCTGTGCGTCCGCTGCCAGATCATTCAGCATAGCTCATGCACCAAAGCGGTCAGAGTGTCCGCAGATATATCTGCCGGAAGAGATATTTGAAGTCCGTTTTTCTCAATGCGGATATTTTCGTTTGAGCAAGGAACTGATACAGGAACGATGGTCGGAGAATTTTCGATATACTTTTCACGAACTTTTCTTAGGCGGTTGTAATACGTGTTTGGCTTGATCCCTTTTTCTTTGCACCATTCCCGGATCGTCAGACCGCTTGCCTGCTGTGCTTTGATCTGCGCAGACCATTCCTGAAGCTGCATTTCTTTTTTGATTGTTGTGATGGATGTTGTTTTGTCCATACCTGTTACCTCCTTGTCTAATCGTCTCCAATGAACTCCATGGATCAATTTGGATTATTCAATTTACTTCATGGTGTTCCTTGGAGTTTATTATACTTTATTAGACTTCGGTGGGGTAGGTGCTGGGGGTTATACGCTTACTAAAATAATAGATGTTTCCTGAAATATTCCAAATCACATAAAAACAGAGCTGACCGATTAAAGCCTGCTCTGTTGAAATGTATTAAATTTGATACATTATTCTGCTTTTCTCTGCTTACCCTCTGTGAGGATATCAGCAACCACGCCCAGCGCCTGAGCTTCACGATCTTGAAAGGCTGCGGCATAGATATCAAGTGTTGTACTTGCCTGAGAGTGACCGAGTACGCTTTGCACCGTCTTAACGTCAACGCCCGAGCTGATAAGCAGGCTTGCATTTAAGTGACGGAAGCTGTGCAGGTTTACTTTCGGGAGATCATAAGCTGCACAAATCTTTGTGAGCCAACCAAAAGGGCTTGCACCGTTCATCTGGTGACCGTCCCACGATGTAAACAAGCGCTCTGTATTATGCCATTTATCACCGAGTATTAACCGCTGAGAGTTCTGGTCATTACGGAGCTGCTTCAAAGTAAATATGACGTTCTCGGGAAGTGTCAGCGCCCTGACTGATTTTTTAGACTTCGGTTCAGTGTCATAATATCCGAGTTCCTTTGAATAGTGTACAGTCCTGCGGATATGTATCACGCCCGTGTCGAAATCTATGTCAGACCATTCAAGCCCGAGTATCTCACCCCTGCGGAAGCCGCCGAACAATGCCAGCTGGAAGAAAGCACGGTATTTGACAGGTGTTTCGGGCAGGTCAAGGATATCAAGAAACTGTTTTGCCTGCTCTATCGTGAACATTGTATGCTCTTTCTGGGGTATCTTCGGAAGCACTGCATTCTTGCAAGGGTTATCAGATATCGCCTTGATCTTGATAGCATAATCGAAAACCGAGCTGATAAACGATACATAATTCTTGATAGTTTTCGGGGTGAGGGCTTTTTCTGTCTTTATGCGATCAAAAGTCTTTGCAAGGGGTTGACCGAGTGCTGCGTTTATCTTCTCAGCGCTGGTAAGCATGACTTGCTTACCGTCCCATGCATATTTGATAGTTTGAGCGCTGACACCTGCCTGCTCTGCAAACTGTGCTTGTGTGAGCTTCCTCTTTTTGAGTTCTGCTTTCAGGTCAATTTTAACGACTGCCTTTTCTTCACTCTTGACATTCTCATGAGTTAGCCATAATATAAAGTTGTCGATTTCTCGGGGAGTGATCTTGTCTATTCTCAGGTGACCCAAGCGCTCATATACTCGGGGGCAGTACTGGCGGCAGCGGTCAATGCCTGACTGCTTCAAAGTACGCTTTGCATAGTTTTCAAACCACGTTTCACAGAAGTTCTCAAACTTCTCAGCGTTGACGGTCTGACCCCTGCGGCACTGTTCTTCAAACTCAAAAGCCGCCTTGTTAACTGCCTTTTCTATCTGCTTGTCGCTCATGCCCTCTCTCGGGGGCTTCCATGTCATGCTTTGTGTTTTCTGAGCAGTTCCGTCCGCTGAATAACCGCAGAACACCTTTATTCGGTATGAGCCGTTTGGTCTTTTGTCGATGTGTGCCATTTAATCACATTCCTTTCAGTGTATAAGGTTGACACCCGAAAGGAATAATGCTATAATAATACTGTGAGAGTACTTATCCTTTGGGGTGAGTTTATATGAACCGTTCTTGTGTTGCTGCACAAGGGCGGTTTTTTATTTGTCTATTATACTATTTGCTATATCTCCGAGTTTATCTTTTATCTCTTGTTTCATCATTCTATCATATTTATCCTTGTGTACAAACAAATATCCTTCTGCATAAAGCATATCACGTAAGCGTATAACCCCCCGCATCATAAAAGCAAACAGCCGGGCAGATAACACCCGGCCGTAACATCATATTCTGGCTTTGATTTCTCCATTTCTCTTTGCGTCCATGTATATTTCTTTGAAATCAGCTTTGCTGTTCGGACCGAATATGATCGGCATAACAGATACCAGGCCATCGGAAATGATCGCATTTTTAAATGGCAGAAGCGCTGCATCAAGCAAAGTTGGCATCGGTGCATTTCTCAGCATTTCCTCCCAACTGCTGACAATGCCGTTTACAAGAAAAACAGAATTGTCATCGATCGATATAAATACCGATCCCTTTTTCCAATGTCGCTCAATGATAAATCTGCCGGTGATGCACCCTTTCCAGCTTTTAAGTATCTCCATGTGTTCTTCGGGCAGATCCGATCGCTCAAGATAATCATCAATGATCCATGTCCGTTCCCATAAAAAGTGGGCAACCTCCGCAGCGTCCTGTGGGTCGATCATTCCTTGCCCGAAATAATCTTCCTCAGGAAGTATATGATATTCTCTGTTCACATAGTCAAGCAGTGGAAAAAACAGTTCATAAAACAGCTTTGCATCTTCATTACTAAGTTTCATTTTCTTCCCTCCATGGTAATAATATCGTCCCCGCAGGCTGTGAAAACAGCTCGGTCAGGTATTTCTCAGCATCAACACCGTTCGCCTGTGCAGTTGAAATGATCGAATACAGCGTTGCACTTGATCTGGCTCCGTTTGCTGTATTTGAAAACAGCCAATTTTTTCGGCCTAACGCAAACGGTCTTATTGCGTTTTCGGCTCTGTTGTTGTCGATAGGCACGTCTCCGTTTTCAAGAAACGTGTAAAGATATTTCCGTTCATTCAACGCATATCTTACTGCATCTGTCAGCTTGCCCTTACCACTGACCTGAACATTTTCAAGCCACGCAAAAAACTCGTCAAGCAAAGGCTTTACCTTCACAAGGCGCTGTTTATATCTGTATTCTGTGGAGCTGTCGGCAAGCAGATTTTCTTCGTGATATATCTTGTTGAAATATTCTACTGCCTTTGCCGCAACAGAAGTGCTGTGCAGCTTTTGGTCGTTCGGAAGAGCCTGAATAAAACCACGCCTTGCATGAGTCATACAGCCGCATCGCTTAGCACCCTCGACTGCATTGTAGGCATCGTATCCGTCACAGATAAGATAGCCGATAAATCCTTTCAGGAAATTCGAGGCGTGCTCACCCTTTCGTGTCGGCTGATAATCGAAAATGATGATGCTCCTGTCATTCATTTTGCCGTTGCAGTAGACCCACATTCTTGATGTCGTGGTAGGCTTTCGGCCTTCCTCGTGAAGCACCTGAACGGTCGTTTCATCGGCATGGATCATCTGCCCTGCGATAAGCATCTCATGCATTTTCTCCACAATCGGCAAACACCATTTTTCGGCAGCAGTGCCTACCCAATTAGACATAGTCGCTTTGAGCAGAGGTATGTTTTTGGAATTAAAGTCCTTTTCCTGACGGTGCAGAGGTACTGACTTTGCATATTTTTCGTAGATGATATGAGCCAGAAGTTCGGGAGAGCAATAGCTTCCCGGGATCATAGCGTGAGGATATGGCGCACGGATGATATGACAAGGTTCGTCCCTTTCTTCGGGGCTTTTCTCCGCACTCGGGACACTTGTACTTATGTACTATATGCCTGCGGATATGATATTTTGGCGGCGTAAATATAAGTTCATCGTAAGCCTTTTCGGGAGTCAGTTCTTCCATTTCGGCGCCGCATATTTCGCATACCGGGTTGTCAATTTTGTGATGTTCTTCTTTTACAGGCAGATTGTTCATCCATTCATCGTGAGTGCGTTTTCTTGCGCTTGTGTTCGGGAACAGTAATTGTTTCGGCAGATTTAGCTGCGGATTTTTCTTCATTGTTTCCGAACATGGAAAGCTGAACACCGAACTCCTTTTCCATAACAACAGATGTCTGCTCTGTTTTTCTTCCGAATATCTGCTTTCTGAACCACGCTAACTGCTGATTGGCAAGTGCTAGTTCTTCCTTGAGAACAGCGTTTTCATTACGGAGCGATACAATTTCCGATGTCATATTTGGTTCGGACATAAAGCACCCCTCCGTTCGTTATGATACTTTAATGATACCACGAAAAGAGGGGCTTTTCAAGCACATATTCTGAATATTCGGTAAGTATTGCCTTAATACAGCGCCCCCGGCTTTCCCTCACGGATAGCCTTCGGCTGCTCTATTTTCAAGCCTTCCAGAAGCCAGCGAATTTGCTGAGATGTGAGCATTACTGCTTCGGTCTCACTGCGCGGCCACTGGAATCTTCCGTTGTCAAGGCGCTTGTACAACAGCAGAAAACCATCGCCCTCCCACAGCAGACCTTTGATGCGGTCACAACGTCTGCCGCAGAACAAAAACAATGCTTTCGAGAACGGGTCAAGTCGAAGCTGAGCCTGAACGATAGTCGCAAGTCCGTCTATCCCGCGTCGAAGGTCGGTGTATCCCGTAACAAGATAGACCTGTGCGTCCGCTGCCAGATCATTCAGCATAGCTCATGCACCAAAGCGGTCAGAGTGTCCGCAGATATATCTGCCGGAAGAGATATTTGAAGTCCGTTTTTCTCAATGCGGATATTTTCGTTTGAGCAAGGAACTGATACAGGAACGATGGTCGGAGAATTTTCGATATACTTTTCACGAACTTTTCTTAGGCGGTTGTAATACGTGTTTGGCTTGATCCCTTTTTCTTTGCACCATTCCCGGATCGTCAGACCGCTTGCCTGCTGTGCTTTGATCTGCGCAGACCATTCCTGAAGCTGCATTTCTTTTTGATTGTTGTGATGGATGTTGTTTTGTCCATACCTGTTACCTCCTTGTCTAATCGTCTCCAATGAACTCCATGGATCAATTTGGATTATTCAATTTACTTCATGGTGTTCCTTGGAGTTTATTATACTTTATTAGACTTCGGTGGGGTAGGTGCTGGGGGTTATACGCTTACTTTGTCTATTATACTATTTGCTATATCTCCGAGTTTATCTTTTATCTCTTGTTTCATCATTCTATCATATTTATCCTTGTGTACAAACAAATATCCTTCTGCATAAAGCATATCACGGTTTTCTTCCAAAATCCTCTTTACCTGTTCTTCCTCATTATCATCTGTGGTATTACCTGCATTATCTCTGCGGCTTTTAGTTACGTGTATCAATTGCAGAACTTCTTCAAATTCCCCGTGAACTATCATGTCACTCACAATGCTGAGATATATGTCATTAAGCTCACCAAAATCATTATAGTCTTTGTGCCAAATATGACGAAGTCTTTTTACAGCTGCTTCACTTAATCCCGTATATTCACAGATCATTTGAATATCAGGGCTTTGGGCTTTTGTTTCACCGAGCAAATATTCATAGCTAACACCGAAATATTTATGATAAGCTTGAAGCTGTTCGATTGTAGGCGGGTTCTTGCTTTTTTCTATATCTGAAATGGTTGAGTGTACTATATTTAGAGCTTTTGCTAGTTCCTTTTGTGTCAATCCTTTATCTGTTCTCAACCTTTTATAGTTTTCACCATAGTTATTACAAAACTCAAAATTCGGCTGCGGTTTATTTGCCATAAAATAACACTCCCTTGATTATTCTAAATCGAATTCATGATTTTAGTATAATTTAAAACATTTATGGAATCTCTTGCATTTTGCTGAAAAACCATGTATACTATAGTTAGCGATTAAGATAAACGATAAGTAAAAATTTAGATTAATGATAGTTTACCACATTTTTAATCGCTTGTCAAGCTGTTTTTTAGGATTGGGGGTGAAACTATGACCAAGCAGGAGCGTGAGCAGGTTAAACAGGTGCAGCGCGAGTATTACCGAGAATGGCGTGCACGAAACAAGGACAGGGTCAAAGCTGCAAATCAGCGTTACTGGCTGAAAAAGGCTCAGGAAGCTAAGCAGGAGCAAAAAGAGGGGGAATAATTTTTATGCATGAAAAACCGCCCGAGTGCTGCGAACACTCAGGCGGCGGGCAGGTTCAAGCCTGCTGAAAACATAAGCATTTGGTTGTAGTATGCTCCATTGGTATTATAACATATATGGAGCGGGTTTGCAAGAATATCTTGCAGAAAGGGTTTTTACTATGGAAAATATTTATACAAGACCGCTTCCAAAAATGCGGACTATAAAAGAAACTGCGGCGGAGCTTAATGTACCCGTTTACGCACTTCGTCAGTGGGTAAAGTCGGGGGAAGTTCCTGCCGTGTATGCAGGTAGAAAAGCTCTGCTCAATCTCGATCTAGTCATTAAGTTCCTGAACGGGGGTGAGGATAATGACTGATATCGAAAAGGCGCTTATATCCATCATCGGGCGCGGTGAACACAACGCTGTCAAGCAGTCCGAGATCACGCGGCTGACTGGTTTGTCCGATCGGGATACCCGTGCGATCATCGAACGCTTGCGGGCAGGTGGTATGGTGATCTGTTCAAGCAATGCAGGGCGGTTCTTCCCTGAGAGCATCGAGGAACTTGACAGCTACATCAAACGGATTCAGGCGAGTGTCCGAGCTGAATGTATAGCTCTTGCGCCTGCAAGGCGGCTTTTGAAAGAATGGCAGCGAGAGGGGGGCTATCAGAATGGCAGAACGTAGGATGTTCAGTAAAACTATTGTCGATAGCGATCTTTTTCTTGAAATGCCACTTTCAGCTCAGTGTTTGTACTTCCACTTGTCGATGAGGGCAGATGATGACGGATTTGTTAACAGTGTGCGGAAGATAATGCGCGTTGTAAACGCTTCTGACGATGATTTTAGGATTCTGGTCTCTAAGGGCTTTGTTCTTTTGTTTGAGAGTGGGGTCATCGTCATCAAGCATTGGCGCGTGCATAATTGTATCCAAAAAGACCGATATCGCCCGACTATTTATAGTACTGAAAAATCTCGCTTGTCTACGGACGGAAACAAGGTTTATTCATTGGATACGACTTGTTTACAACATGAATCCAATCTGGATACGCAATGTATACAAAACGTTGCCGATATGGATACTCAGGATAGTTTAGGCAAGATCAGTTTAGGCTATGCGAGAGAAGAACAGGAAAGACAAGGTGAGGGAAGGAGTTTCGAGGAAACCCAAGCAGCGCTGCAGGCAGAGCTTCATGCTCAATTATTAGAGTCAAAAAAACGCATAGATCAGATAACACAGCAGGCTTGACCTGCTGTGCTATCTAAATAATAAGGAGCTGATTATAATGATAGACATTGCAACCCTTAATCAACGGATAGAAATACAGCAGCTGACCTCTGATAAAGATGATAGAGGAAATCCCGAGCAGGTCTGGACAACGATATATAAACGCTGGGCATCTGCAAATGTTACGGGTACAGCATTTTACGATGCTAGGCAGGAGCTTGTCAAAGCTCAGGTTGAATTTGTAACTAGGTATAATAAGCAGCTTGCTATGATCGACACGACTAAATATCGCATCATCTGGAAAGGTGATATCTATCACATTCTGTTCGTTGACAATTACAAGGGATTGAATGAGCAGCTAAACATAACTGCGGTATGTTACGATCAAAACGATTCACTGAGGTAGCAGCGGGCTTAATGCTCATGAGAAGATACACCGAGATCATAACGCTTGTCAGATGCACACAGAACAACGCTGTGAGCTTCTACGGGCTTATGACTGAATGTTTCTCTACAATGCTAACGTCACACAGAGCTTATATGTAGGCTTATAATGAAAGCAGGCTTGCGGTGTTGAACCGCAGGTCTGCTTTTGCTTTATTCGCTCATCATATAATCGAAGTGTCTGCGGTATCTTTTCGGTATGTTTATACCCACCATAAAGCCCAGCTCTGAAAGTGCATCTGATATCACTGCAAAGCCGTCTTTGTAGAAAGCTGTTATTCTACGCTGCTTGTCTGCTATGCCCTTGTAATCAGGCGGACAAACGAAAGTCCAGTCAGCGCCGTCCTCATCAAGCACAATTCGGAAATACTTGTCAATATCCGTACTCGGGAAGCCTGCTTTTGCAAGCAGTATGTGATGTTCCATAGCTTCATCTATCTGGCTGACTATTGCTGTTTTACCGTCAAAGGATATAAGCACAAGCAAAGGTTCTTTCTCGGATATAGCTGTGTTAACATCGTTCTCTGAGGGGTATTTGATTATGGTCATTCGGTGTCACCGTCCTTTTTTATATCTTCTTTCAAGAGGTCATTAATAAGACCGTTCAAACTCTTGCCTTTATTTTCTGCGTGTTGCTTGTATTCTTCTTTCATGCCCTTTGGAAATGTGGCGGTAAATCTATCATATTTTTCAGCAACATATTTATTCTGCCGTTTGATCTGCTTTTGCTTGTCCACACTATCACCTCACACTTAAATATATTATACTCGATTTTGAGATATTACACAATACATATTATTTACAATATTACGTAATACTAAAAATGATACTTTGTAAACTAATAATATTGACGTATTACGTAATACTATGTATAATAAAATACATTAAATCACTTTTGACCATAAGATCATGAAAGGAAGAATCATAATGAACAGTACTGAAATTGCAAACGCCTACCATACTTTGATTTCAGACAGCGAACAAGCCAAAGCGTTAATTGAATCAATATGGGTATTGGGGAAAATGGATAACACCACAGACTTTGACCTGATATTGCAACCGTCTGAACTAAGAAAACCCGAAAACGATAATGCTTACGGAATTATATGCAGCATCATACAAAATCATAACACAGTATCAGGCTTATTAAGTATCTTATCTGATAAAATAGAGGAAATAGAAAGAACTGCTGAAATACTGGATAACTTCACAGATCACTAGCCCTTAGACCGCATATAACATAATTATTCCCCCTTGACATTAACAGTTTGTCGGGGGGATTTCTCTATATATGAAAGGAAAATGCAGGAAAAAAGCCCGCTTTTTTTGATTAATTTTGATTTTTTTTGATTTATTTTACTAGGAAATCAAAATTTTGTACTATTTTAAAACTAAGGGGTTATATCCCCCCTTTGATTTTAAGATAATTCACACGTGAGCAGGCAACCGTTGTTTTGACCTTTTGTGAAGTTTTCAGATACCCCCTGCCCCTATGCTTACCAAATTACTCTGATAGCTTGAAATACTATTGTACAATAAATCGGATTTGTTTTTGGTCATTATTTGGTCATTATAAGTGTCAAAAAATCCAATAAATTGTACTGCAAAACGCTAAACGTTATTTATCACTAACACGCATAAAACTGCGTAAAATAGGGCTTTGCTTAACATTGCTTAACGTCACTTTTCAAATCTCCGAGTGTTCAAGTCCCGTTTGCCGCACCAAAACAAAACCTCGTAAACACGGCGTTTGCGAGGTTTTTTCATGTCCAAAATCCAGGCTTGGACTTTATTCTGGACCTTATTGGGGAAAAACGCTATCGGGAGATTGCGCAGATGAGCGGTCTCCCGAATTTTGTTTGGGTGTTAGCTTGCTTCTTTTTTCTCTATGATCTCCGCCATAATAATGTTGTCGGTAGTTGACTTTGCTGGTGGGAGATAGTATAATGATATCATGAGTGAGGGTATACAACGAAGAATTAATCTGTGCATGTGAAAGATAAGGAGAACATTTTATGGAGTACAATTTTTATGTTGAAAAGCCTATCGACAGAGATGAATTACACCAAAGTATAATAGACATATTAAAAGAGTTATCAAATAAAAACAGGTCGATGATGACGACGATATTATTGCATGTTATCCTCTTCTAATATTTATTTATGGTCCTGAATATGGAGCAGATTGTGTTAAGGAAGAATATGGATTCGAATTGAGCTGGGAATTAAGAGTTGATGTCTATTCAAAAAATGAAACTGATAATGAAGTTGAGAATTTAAGGTTTTTCTTTAAGGTAATTAATTATTTGGTTGAAAAGTTTGATATTGACATCTTTGTCTTAGCGGATACGGGTGGTACTTGGATAATGAAAAGTCTGGGAGAAATAAAGGAATTACGAGATACAGATATATTTAATTATCCTTTTGAACTGCTAAAGTGTGCAGCGGATTTTGAACGCTGTGAAGCAGAAAGATTTGGTATGAATATTTTATAAAAGTTATACTTCTTCAGATATGATGACTTTTGAACACGGATTTGTATTCACCATGTCAAGCCTTATCGCATACTCGAATATGGATGAGATGAAAGATAAATGATGTCGCATGGTCTTTTGCGACAGCGGTTTTCCGTTCCGCTTGTTAGCACCGGGCTTTGCAAGACTGTTTATGAATTTCTGAATGTCCCGAGCAGTTATCTTGTCGATGCGAAGATGTCCAAGCGCAGGGATGACCCTGTCCGCAATGAGATGTTCAAGCTGAAGTGTAGTACTGCGGTGATTGAGTTCAGCATACTCAGTCGCCCACATCTCAATTACTTTCTGGAACTTTACAGCCGATGTTACCTGACCATGTGCGCACTCCTCCTCGAACAGCACAGCCAAGCGCTGTACCTCTTTCTCTGCCTGTTTAGCAGACATATTTTCGGGTGGTTTCCATGTCCTGAACCGAACCATCTGCTTTCCGTGAACATCATAACCACAGTATGCACGAATGCGGTATGAAGTGACTTCGCCTTTCTTGTTTTTACGTTTTTCAATGTACGCCATGCTATTGTAATCAGGATAATTTTATGATATAATGATTTGTATCATAAATATATGAGATCTGTTATCAATATACTGAAAGGAATTGATATATATGGATTTCCCGAAATTTGAATCGATACTGCTGCTATGTGCAGCTCCTAAAGAGGTAGCTGATGCTGCGGTTAAATGGCTGGATATTAACAAAGAGCGTGATTTTGGATTGCTCGAAAAGCTGTCCGAAATCGATAAAAGCAAAGTATTATTTTACAAAATCGATTTTTATGAATATGTCAAACAAGAGATAATGCCTAACATCTGCGATGAACTATATCAGCGCTACATGATAATGGCATATAAGCTTCTTGACGCTTCTGCATACTGTCTTATCAGTTTTTTACGTTATGAAGAATGGAAGCATATAAAAGAACTTTTCAGCAGAGAGATGGAAAATATATATGGTGATGAAGCGCCTGCGCGTATGTTGTCGGTTGACTGTGATGCATTTATAACATCAAGTCGTTATTTCAATATGCCTGATGATCCCGAACTTATACTTAAAGCAGCTGAGCTTACATCTGAGAAGCACATGATAACAAAAGCATATCTTGCCGCAGCTGCCCTCGACCATATGTCTCTGCCGGATGACGGAAAACTTTCCAAAAAAGCAGAGATCGCAGTAACGATTATTAAAAATGCTGTAAACAACAGTATAGAAAAAGATAACATATTTCTCCTTAATGCACTGGCAAATGCATCGTATTTTGATGAGGTTATAAAAGCGCATTTTGAAGAATATGCGGCAGCTAACGCCGAAGAACTCTGCAGCCTCATATCTCGTGGATCAACAGACATCGAGCGCGCAGCCGATGCATTGTTTGCTGTTGAAGGTACTTTCAGCAGAGATGTCCTATTCCAGTTGATGCGCTATGGTATAAATGAAAAACTGATGATCTCTGCTGCAAAAATGCAGACAGAGACTTTCAAAAAGCTTATTTTATGTAGAAAGAACACAACCGATCTTGTGAAAATGAATAGTGCACTGAAAACTGTAAGTCCTGATGAAGCTCTTAGTGATGACGCCATAAAAAATATATCCGATGACAAGATAATTGATGGAGTAGCTTCGTGCTACAAGGACGTTGAAAAAATAAAAGCATTCCTTAAAGATGAGATATCCTTTGATGAGGTATATCCGGCAATTAAAAGCACAAAACTGGAGTACACATCACCTTTGAAATCTAACTATATTCCAGTATACGGCATAGATGACTTTATACTGCGCTGTGTTGTCGTGCTGGGCGGAAGTGTGGGCAGATACAGTCATCATCTTAAAGAAATCACAGGTTTTTCAGATAACGATATACCGAGCCTGATAAACTGGTTTAATTCACATGATGCAGATATGGCAAAAGCTCTGGATATATGCGGCGGGATAATTGATAATTGCTATTATCCCGAGGACCGAATAAAATTATTTGCTGATGCTTTATCGGAACGTACTGATGATATCGCAGCAGCAGATCTCTCAAAGTGTAATACAGTCGCAAAGTTCATTGCACTGAAACTTTTCGGGAATAATGAAACCAAATACCACAAAAGCATAATCGCCCTTGCAGGTGATACTTCAAAAGTTATACGTGATATCGTAATGGAAATAGTTATGCGTCACCCCGACTGGAACGATGATATAAAAGTGCTGCTCACGTCAAAAAAATCATCGGCAAGAGAATTTGCTCTCAATGTGATCGAAAGACATGGTGCAAAGGCTTATATACAGGAGCTCAGAAAAGCTCTTGAAGCTGAAAAGACAGATAAACTGAAAGCTCGTATAGGCAGTATGCTCGCGGTGGTATCGGAAAACTTGGTCGTTGAAGATAAGGTCTCCGCCGAAGATACAGTAAAGGAAATGACCAAGGGCAAAAAGGCATCGAAGCTTGACTGGCTGTTCAAGGAGCCATTTTCACCTGTTCACATGAAAGATGGTTCGGTGGCAGATGAAAGCTATCTCAGGGCACTGATGCTCTGTTTTGCGAATTCGGTTGGTCTGAAAGATCCGAAAGCGGATATCATCACCGCTGAACTTGATGAAAAAGATGTATGCAGATTGGCAAATGAGGTACTGGTGAGATGGCTTCAAACTTCTCCCGAAGTCAAATCTGAGTCGCTGGAGTTTTTTGAAGAGTTTACGGGATTGGAAACTCTTGGTGCGCAGGCAAAATACAAATGGGTTCTGTACTTTGCGAGCGTATACGGCGGCAAAGAAGCACTTGAGGTGTTTGAAGATCTAATGTCCACATGGCCGCTGTGGCAGAAAGGCGCACTTGCAAAAGAGATACCCCATGCCATAGTTCTTAACGGCAGCAGCAGTTATATAATGTTGGTGGAAAAGATGTCCCGCAAACACAGATTCAACTCCATACGCAAAGCATCGGCAGATGCCCTGTTATGTGCTTCTGAGAAACTTGGTATAAGCAAAGAGGAATTTGCTGACCGCATGATCCCCGACCTTGATTTCGATAAAAATATGTGCAGGACTTTCGACTACGGCAGCAGACGGTTCGATGTATATATCACCCCTAAGCTGGAGCCCGAGATATACTGCGACGGCAAGAAACTGAAGACAATGCCCAAGCCAAGCGCAGATGAAGGAACTAAAGCAGCAGAGGTGTACAAGGAATTCACGGCGATGAAAAAGCTGATGAAGAATATCGTTGATGCGCAGAGAGTTCGTCTTGAAAACACTCTGCTTACCGCAAGAAACTGGACAGCGGAAAACTGGAAACAGATATTTATGAAAAATCCCATAATGCACTGCTTTGCCATCGGTCTTATCTGGGGCGTATACAAGGACGGCAGGCTTGAAAGCAGTTTCAGATATCTTGATGACGGCAGTTTGACAACTGTTGATGATGAGGAATTCACCTTAGCTGAGAACTCGGTCATCGGGCTTGTTCACCCTGTTGAACTCAGCGAAGAGGAATTGGAAAAATGGAAGCAGCAGCTGAAAGATTATGAGATAGCTCAGCCGTTTATACAGCTTGGCAGAGGTATATCCAGACCCACCGAAGAAGAAAAGGAGCAAAACTTCATCGGACGTTTCAAGGGTAATGTTATCAAAAGCAGAGAATTTGTCTCGGCTATGAACAAGATCGGCTGGAGCAAGGGTAAAGTCGGAGACGGCGCAATATTCGATGATTTTGTCAGAGAAGAGATTTTCAGCCGTAATGATGGTATCAGGGCGAGCCTTTTGCATTCGGGCATTCCCATTGAGGTATTCAGAGAAAAAGAGACTGACATCACGGTGGGTAAGCTGATATTTGAAACACTCCCGAAACAGGAATCCATAAAGATCGGTGATCTCAGCGACAGATATTTCAGCGAGATCATGTACCAGCTGGGTAAAATATTTGCAGATTAAAACAACGTATAGATATTTTGGATATAGATCAATCGGCAAACCATGCAAGATCCTTCCGTATTATCGTGAAGTAATATCGGAGTGAGAACATGATCGCATTGGAAACTATTAAATGCTTTGATAGTAAAGGAAAAATTCATTCTGAAGACGCGATGATTGAATACTTAAAAAATAATATTAGTGGTGAAAATGTAAAAAGAATATATAGTGAAAGAGAACCGTGTGTTCGTACCGAAACTAATCCAGATAATGATTGCGCACACCATATTAATGATTATGCACCTGATGCCGAGGTTACTTACTCCTATGATTATGGAATAAAGGCGGAAGAAGGAAGGACTGCAAGGCTAGCCCTTAAAGAATTTTTGCGAGGTGTATTTGGCAAATGAGAAATGCTTTAATTAATTATTTTAACCGTACTTCATCAAATGAACAGTGGTGGAGTAAAGATGATCTTGATAAATTCGGAAAAGAATTTTACCCGTTCTTAAATAAAAAAATATATCTCATTGAAAGACGAGATAAAACGGATTTCACAATTTTAAAAAACAGATTCGGTTATGATATTCCAAATGATATACAAGAATATATTAACTTGTTTTGGCACCCATATATCAAAGGCTTTTATAAGGAAGATGAGTGCATTATTCTGTTCCCAGTAATTAAATATGATAATGAATCATGTGATGATGTACTTTATCATGAAAATGGCTTGATCAAGTTGGCTGATGAATGGGAATCTGTGTTTGAAGGAAATATACAGGAATTTCTTCCTATAGGGTGGTTAGTCTATACAGGAAGATATGTTTTATATGAGATTAAAACAGGTAAAATTTATATAGAAAAGTATGGTTGTGAAGGTGTACCATCTGAACGACCTATATCTAATTCTTTTACAGAATTGATAAATAATTTAAATATCGATAGTAGTATGAACGAATTAAATTGAAACAGTAAAATAGGAGGAAATCATGTATAAGATTGAGTCTGCTCAGAAAGAGCTTTGTGAGTACCTTATTAGTATTATGCCGGTTGAGTGGAAGAGAATTTGCTACTACTCAGAATGCACTACGGGAAGTCGCACTTCATGGATAGCGTTGATCGAGGAAAAGACAGGAAGGATTTGTACGCAGGAAGCCTTTTGGAAAAGATATACTTCCTATCCGTATGACGAAATGAAGGCTTATGTCATGCTTAACAAACTCACCCGTAATCTTTATAATGCTTATTTGGAGAAGTTTGGTGAGGATAAGATTTGGTGTACCTACTACTTGACCATTGAAAGCGACTATACGTTTCACGTTGATTTTGGTTATGAAATGCCTGAAGGCGATATCGTAGAACAGCATGATGCTGTTTTTGAAAAGTTTTTTAATACTAAATATGAGTATCTTGAGGGTAAATATCCATATTGATACAGCATAAGTATCTGGTATTGAAGATCAACTTTGAATATGCTTCGGAAGTAGCATATTCCTAAAATAGTAGGAGAACTTATGAATAATAACTACAAAAACCAATTCGTCAACATAAAACAACAAAAACTAGATAAAGAGAGAACTGCGTTCAGTAACTGTCGTTTGGATATGACCGATGTCAGCTTTGAAATAGGAAAAAGCAGTTATACTGCGAAGCTTTTCGGTTTTATCGTTTTATTTGCCATTTTCTTTGGAGGACGAATACTTGCAAGGCAATATGTAGGAAATCCGAATATGACATTCTCGGTGGGAGATATTATATTCTGGTGCTGTATAGGAATGATCGCCATACTCGTCATTGTAACTTTCATCCATGAGAAAAACAAGCCCACTATATCTGTTTTGGGTAAAAAAATATTTTATAACGGAAACTGTTGGACAAGCGATGATATTTCATTTGTCAGGTGTACGAAGTGGTTTGAGCGGGTCGAGGTTTACTCAAACGGTAAGAAAGTATTGACTTTCCCATGGGAATTGGATAATTCCGAGCTATTTATTGCTTGGGTCAACAAATGCGGGATAACATTTGAAGATCATCGTATGAAGGCTTTTCAATAATCTAATAATAGTTGGCATTATTGCGACTATTCAAATTATACGATATAACAGATAATGGTGGAGATTTTGATATTATTCCAAAATCATAATTTTGATGGTGATACATTATGAAAAAAACAATCCTAGTCATTATAATGATAATAGCTATTACTGCAACAATTGTTTGTTGTATATTTTTTAACACCCACACAATTATAGGTAAAAAAGTTTATGACAACAAATCAACACGGTTAACTATCGATAAATTAACGCTTTACGATGATTTTGATAAGCTCAAACGACTTTCAAAATTAAAAGAGTTAATTTTTTCCAGAGATGATGTGACGAATATTGATTTCCTTACAGAATTAAATGACTTGGATTATTTGTATCTAGAAACCCCTAATGTCACCGATTTTAAGCCGATTTCAAGCTGCGAAAAACTTAGCATTTTATCTACTTTTCGAACAAGTTTTTCCGATCTGAGTTTTCTATATAATAATCACAAACTAAAAAAACTTAAAATAATAAGCGATGACTTAGTATCACTTAATGGACTGGAAGAACTCTATGAGCTCGAAGACCTGACTTCTTTTGCACCACATCTGAACGATATATCTGCACTAAAAGAAGCAAAACAAATCAAAAAAATCATAATAACCACAAATGAAAATATTGATTTACAGTGTATATCCTGCTGTACTGATCTTATTGAACTAAGTTTGCATGGAGTGAAAAATTTAAGTACACTTTCAGTTGATGGTCTTGATAATTTACATCAGATAAATATAGCACATACTGATTTTACAAACTTTGAATCGTTGCTAAACCTCAAAAGTTTGAAAAAAGTGATTGTATCAAATGGTCAGCTAAATGATGAAATAACAGGAGCACTTGAAGAAAAAGGGGTCAGCATAGAATACGTAGAATAATCTGATCAATGACCAATGAACCACCAACACAACAAAAGCTCAGCGATATATTTGTCGCTGGGCTTTTGTGTTTTCTATCGGATAAGGATCGTGGTCTCCTTACTGGACCTTATTTGGACTTCGTTTCTGCCAAAGACTGCTTTAGACCACTTCAAATCACTTGAAACGCAGACCTCAGAAACGTCGCAACATCGTCGCCACCGTGGTCAGGTCAACTCCTGCTTCGATCTCAACCGATGCGAAGAAATGCCTGAAGCTGTGAAGTCCATAGAATGGGAAATTCCTGCGTTCACACTCCCGCATCATCCATTCGGTATCGAATCCACATCATACAAAGCGGCAAGAGCGAAGCTCATGTCTATCAAGAATGATGTAATCAAGGGTTTTAAGGCTTTCGGAGTCGAAGCGGAACTGCTTGACGGCAAGTCCACAAGCTACACATCTAAGGGCAAAAAGACGATCGTCCGTCCTGAGATCCTGGAAAATCCGTACAATGGCAAGGTTTACTATCAGTGGAAAACGGAGAGTGGTAAATAAAAAACAGCAAGGGTGTCCTTGCTGTTTGGGGATAGCTTTACAAATTAGAATTTGTGTAGTTGGCGTTGGTGATATGTTTACTATCAGACAGTACAATCGCCCCTGCGCAAGGCGTTCCGGGCACTGTGCCTGTCCGGTTATGCAGATCAGTCAGGATTTCTCATCCATCATCAAGCCGATTGCTTCATCAAATGAAATGCACTTGGCATATCTTCCATTCCATATGAATTCATTGTAGTACTTGTATGTCATTTCAGAATCCATGAACCGATTATCAAATGTACTGTTCGTGTTTTCTGGCACAATCATTTCAAAGCCGTGTTCAAATCCGCTTTTAATCGTGGCATCAATGCAATACTCTGTTTGCAGTCCGATAATCACAATGCTTTTTTCATTTTTTCGCTTCAAATATTCTGACAGGCCGGTATTGATAAAAGCACTGTTTACGTATTTATCAAAAATAGCCTCATTGTCAGCAGGGGTAAAATCAGCATATATTTCGTAGCCATCCTTTCCTCTTGTCAGCTCGCTGTCTGAACCGTCATCATGTCTTACGTAAATGACTTCAACATGATTCTTCCGGGCAGTATCAATCAGCTTTTTCACACTGGAAACAAACAGCTCAAACTGATACAGTCTGTTGTTTACGATCGCTTTTTGCGTATCAACAACCAAAAGCACCACAAAACCATCTCCTAAATTCCGATTTGTAGGGCAGTCAACCCGCCCATTACTCACCCTTATTATACCAAACCGCCCCGAAAAAGTCAATCGCTTGCGGTGCTGAATCCAGAAAGGAGTGTTCATTATGAACAGTAACCAGCTTGCGGAAGTCGCAAAGTCAACGGGTATCACCATTGAACAGATCGCTGTCTGCCGCTTTGCACAGATGATGAACAAGAACTATGCTGATGCCAAGCGTTTCTGCAAGAGATTTCAGCGGTAGAAGTTCAGCATAATCGCTGCCATAGCTACTGTCCGTTTCGCTCCGTACCATCTGCAACGTATCGATGACCACCAACCGCAGGTCATCATGTTCAGACTTGAACTTTACTATCTGTTCTTCTCGCTGATGGTGTCTGCTTTCAGCGAGAAGAACAGCTTCTCCGATGGCTCATCGGTCAGTTCATACAGCCTGGATTGTATTCTCTGCCAGCTGTCCTCGAGACAAAAATACAGCGCCAAGCCTTGTCGTGTCGAACGATCAAGCAACTTTTCTCCTTTCGATATTGCAAGACATAGCTCAAGCGCAAGCTACGATTTCCCCACCTTTGGTGAGCCTGCAAGAATGTACAGTCCCTGCGTGATGAGTCCTTCTACTGCGAACACAGTCGGCTTGTAAAGCGTGGTCATGATCTCTTCGAACGTTTTGGTTTTCAGTTCTCTCAATATATCGACCTCCTTTTCACTTGTATACCAAGATCAAAATTTAGATTTGATTTATGAAGAAGGCTCGTTTGATAATTATGAAAGCGCTGAGATATTGGAAAGCCCTTATTATATCAATAAGTATCTATATACTGATAGAGGATATGCGGAAGGATCGACAAACGATAATGAAAGTCAAGTATATGGTGTATATAATGGCGTAACTGTTGGTGTAATAACTGATGCTAATGGCGGGCTGACCACGACTATCGGAACGATCTTTCCGGATAGTTTACAGAGATCAACAGGAGATTTTTGATTGATATGATCGATACAAAAAAGGCTAGACTTTTGGTATCTGAGCGGCAAAGACCTGTTCTCCGCTACTTTTGGTGTGTTAAAAGTATAACCATATATGAAAAAGCCATCGGAACAATCCCGAGGGCTCTCATCGTTATTCTATAATAGAAATTTTACTGTCCTTCATGGAAGAAAGAAGGAAGTGCATCGTAAACATAGTGTCTTACGTAGCCCCACCAGTGTGTTTTGCCTGATGCAACAAGGAAGTAGAGATTACCCTTGGAGAAGTCAGATGTGTAAACGAACTGGCTCATCTTCTTCATTTCATTGATCTGAGGATTTACGTTGGGATAAGCTATATCGTCCGAACCTGTTGCTGCGAAGATGAAGTACTGATTCTTCTGAAGACCTGATCTGTCTATCGCATTGGCTATGGACTTAGCCTTATCGTAACCGGAGTTTCCGTTCCAGTGGTCGCCGCTGAGAGGCATGAAGTAGCCGACGATGTCAAGGCAGTTCTCCATTACAGCCCATGTTGAAACGCCACCCATCGAGAATCCGCCGTATGCTCTGTGCATTCTTGAAGCCTGGAGCGATGACTGTGAAGTATTTCTGCCTGCATAGGTAGAATATTTTCCTTCAACGAAAGGAACAACGCTCTGACGGAACTCGTTGTAGAATTTGCCTGCCTCAGTCTTGTTGAAGGTAGGTGTAACAACGATCAGAGGATCGAGTTCGCCGTTCTTTATCATGTTGTCGAAGAGATTCTGCATCATTGTATCATCCTGATAGAACAGAGTATTCTCATTCTCTCCGCCGCCGTGCATCAGGTAGAAGATGTTGTACTTCTTGCTGCTGTCATAGCCGTAGGGGAGATATACATTAAGTGAGTTATATCCGTTGATGCCGTTATAGGATTCCTTTACTACCTTGCCGGCCTGTGAGCAGCTGTTGAAATAGTAGCCGGGAGCTTCCTTGAACTGCATATTTGATGCGTAGTTATAAGAAGATGTCTCAGGCTGCTGATTGTTGTTAGTGTTTGTGTTTGTATTAGTATTAGTATTTGTGTTTGTGTTAGAAGGTGTGTGATACTGAATGTTGTTGTAGGATCTGGTCGTAACAACAACATAGTTGTCAATAGCAGCTGTAGTATCCCACTTGCCGTTTACTCTAGCAGCGATAGCTACCTTGTAAGACATACCGGGTGTCAGTCCCTTGGGAGTAGTGTAGGAAGTACCGGAGATGTTGGAATCCTGAACTCTCCACTTGCCTGCCAGGTATACTGCGATGCCGTACTTGTCAGCGCCATTTACAGCGTCCCAAGTAAATCTCATCTGCTTGTACTGGCTGTTGTATTCCATCTTTACGTTGGAAGGAACATTAGCATTGTTGTATACCGGGGTATCACCGGAAGCAACATAGCCCTTGTCTGCGATTATAGCTCTGTCAACATAGATGTCGCACAGGCTGTCGGGAGCTTCAACATACATCTTTACATTGGATGCGCCCGAAGGTATTGTGAAGCTGGTGTTTTCCAGCTTGGTCCACTTGCCTGCTGTGCAGGAACCCTCAGCTATCTGAGTGTACTTTGTAGTACCGTTCTGATCATACTGCATGGAAAGCTGAACAGTTGTGCTCTCGGCAGGATTTACCATAGCGCTGAAGCTGTAGGAGTTGCCGGGCTTGAAAGTAGATGTATTGACTTCTACTTCGCCGCCGTTCCAGTTAGCAGTTCTGCCGCTTACATACAGGGACTTACTGCCCTCATAAGCCTTGGAAGAAGATGATGCTACACTAGCAGAACCTCTGCCGCTCCAGTAATTGGTACCGTTCTCGAATGTAGCTGAGTACAGTGTACCTTCGATCTCCGACTCCTCCGGCTCGGGATCGGGATGGTAGCCACTTTCGCCCTCATACATATTCAGAGTAACATCAGCCTGACCGTCGGACTCCCAGCCTTCAACGTTGAAAGCAACTTCGTACAGGTTGCCCATCTTCATACCCATGGACTCCCAAACCTTGAAGTGCTCGGAAACGCTGATGGTACCCTTGGTTCTCAGGTTCTGACGGATGCTTATATACTGTGTGAAGTTCTTGTTGCCTTCAATGGTGTAAGAATTTCTGCTGGTAGTATATACCTTGTATACACTGCCGTCGATAGTGGTCTGACCCTTGTACTGTGCAGAACCGTCCTGTGCAGGTGACCAGTTCTTCCAGTCCTCGATGATGTAGTACTCTACCAGAGGATTCTGTGCCCAGCCGTAGATACAGATACGGGAGTTACCGGATGAACCTGCATACCAGCTGCAATCGTAGTCACAGTAGAAAGGCTTATAATCCTTATATGTCTTGGGGTTATTCAGGCCCCAGTACAGACCACGACGTGCAAGGAAGTTACCTCTCGAGTTGTTAGGTCCGCACTTCCACTGTGTGCTGAAACCGCCGTCATTATCGTGCAGTGTCATTGTAGAAGAGTTTGGGGTATCTGCCTGCCAGATCTCATGGTGGTAGTCATTGTACCAGCCGACTTCCTGTGTGTGTGACGGGCTCGTAGTGAGTGTCTTAGCAGCAGATGCTGTAACTGATGATATAATAGGTGAAACCATCAGCACTCCGGCAACAAAAGCGCTGGCAATACGCTTTGAAACGGGTTTCTTCATAAACTAATTACCTCGCTTTCTAAAAAGATTAAAACTATAAACCATAAAATAAATACTTAAATGATACGGCACATTGACTCTTGCGCTTCAATGTTAACTGCTATATCATTTGATTATATTTTATAATTTATTAGTCATTGGTTCTAATCAAATTTTGCTCATTGTGATATAGGCAGCACCAAAAATTGCGATTTTCACCTTTGGTACATTAATTATTTACTATTTAAATTATAATTATCGAAAATCTTTTAATCTTTTCCGAAATAATCATTTAACACATAAAAGCCCTGAATTGCGCAATTCCAACCGATCAACAGCATAAAAAATGTATGTTCACAAACAAGGATCCACCTGACATTAATGTAATTTTTATGTCAAATTCTTAACATCTTTCGCGCTAATATTGAGAAGTTGAAAACCGTTCATCATGATCAGAGTTTCAGTTGGAAAATATGCGAAGATAAATACATTACCTGAATATTATAACTCCGCAGCACACGATCGACACCACCACCTATAAAAACTCCTACGATATTTCAGCGTTTTTTCTTTAGCCTTTTTTTGCGTTATTTATCATTATACAGAAAAAGAACAGGTAACAGCGACTGTGTCGGCTGTGACCTGCTCTTTGTGTTTATTCTGCTTTTCTCTTCCTGCCCTCTGTCATGATATCAGCCAACGCTCACAGCGCCTGAGCTTCACGATCCCGAAGGGCTGCGGCATAGATATCAAGTGTAACATACCATAAGCCACATCTTTTTATCACTTGAGTTCAAAGCTCCTGCTCTTGCCAATAAGATCCATACCGCTTCCATGCTTGTTGGAAAGATATCTGTCCAGCAGGATGATATCATTGATATCCACCTTTTTATCAGCATTGACATCGCCTACCGCGAACTGCTCATCATCAAGCTTGCATTTTTTTATTACGGCATTTTTCAATAGCGTGAGATCAGATCTGCTAAGCGAGCCGTCACCGTCGAGATCGCCGTACAGACGGGTCTTCCATTTAATTTCGGGCTTATTTTTTTTCGGGTAAATACGGGTGAATACATCAAGCGACTCAAGAGGATAGCCCCTGAAATCGAACAGTGCCTGATTATCAAAGGATGAACCTCCTGCCGAAGTGACGTCCTGATCGTACTCAGATGCATAAGATGATGCCCAGCCCGAACCGTATCTGTCCCAGTTATCTCTCTGCTGCGACTGCGAAATACCGCTGACACCCAGCCATGCAGGCTCCCAGTAGAATACGCCTATACCCTTTCCGCCGCAGTTTGCGATCGCCTGAAATGCATCTGTCAGGGACTCTGCCTGTCCTTCAACGGATATATCATAGTCAAGATCAACACCCGTAGACCATTGTGAGATAGTATTGCCGAATCCGTCACTATCATCGGAGGTATACGGATATGCCGTTTCAGCGACCATGACGTATTTGTTGTATGTGTTGCCAATGGTACTCAGCACGTTTGTGAGGTTTTCAGGTGTGCCGTGCCAGTACGGATAGAAAGATGCGGCAAATACATCGTAATCGAGCTTGCATTCGTTCATGATCTTTGCATACCAGTAGAAGTGATCTGCTTTTGCAGGATTTGCAAAATGATGAGCGATCAGGATATTCCTGTCAAAGTCACGCACCGCCTTGTTACCGCTTGCAAACAGCTCACATATCTTATACATATCCGTTTCGCCGCAGAAGAAGCAGTTTGTCTCGTTGCCCACCTGTACCATACCTATATCGCCGCCCGCCTCTGTGATAGCTGTCAGCACCCAGGTAGTCCATTTGTATATCTCTCCCGAAAGGGTATTGTGATCGTGAGAAGCCCAGTATTTCGGGCGTGTCTGCTTGGCAGGATCAGCCCAGAAATCCGAATACTGAATGTCCACCAGCAGCTTCATACCATATTTTGCCGCACGTCTGCCGATCTCACAGGCAGTTTTCACATCGTTGTTTCCGCCGCCGTATCCGTGACCTTTACCGTCATTCGGTTCGTTCCAAACACGTACACGGATGTAGTTCACATCATGGTCGTAAAGCACACGGAATATATCTTCCTCATTTCCCTTATCGTCATGGAAAACTACTCCTGCCTCCTCGATAGCTAAAATGGAAGAAATATCCACGCCGCGGATAGGCTCACCGCCATTTACCGCCGCAGGGAAAGTATCAAAGGTGACGCTCCTGTTATAAGAAGAAGTTCCCGCCCGAGAATAAGCAGATGATGTCATAAGATTTGCGGACGATGTCATCATCAGTACAGATGCTGTCAGTGCCGCACAGATCTTCACTGAACGCTGAAATATTTTAGTATTCATAACACTCATGGTTATTCCTCTCTTTACTGTTTGTATCATCGCCGTTTTGGCAATCATATTATAACAGCAATTTCGTCACTTGTCAACCTCAAAAAATATCACGCTTTCTGTGCACGTATCAAAAATACCGCCTGTCGTATACACAAAAGACCACAGACGCATATCCGCATCTGTGGTCTTATAGCTTTTATGTGGAACACTCTGCTCTTATCATGCAAGAGCCCTGATATTCTTTACCTGTGCCGCAATAAGCACAACATCAGTAATATTTATATTGCCGTTGTGATCCGCATCTGCACAAGCCGTACCTTTTTCAAGGATATTATTGCCCTTTACATACGAAGCCGCAAATGCGATATCCGATACGTTCACAACACCGTCACCGTTTATATCACCGATAACACCTTTATCTTCACCCGCACTTACTTCAGCGCCGTCAGATATTGTAGTGTCATCAGCCACAGGCTGCTTACCGCCATTCATTCTTGCTTCGGCAGTTTTGGAAATATCAGCAAACAGTATATCAGCTATTTCCTTATGTCCGTTGGCATTTGGGTGAGGGTCAAAGTCTGTTTCGGGCGAGATGTTGTATACATCAACATATACCGCACCTGTTTCAGCTGCTATGGCTTTCAGCTTCTCGTTAAGCAGCTTTATCTGAGGGTCAACGTTCTTCCCTGCCATCTGCATAGCAACAGGCTCAGCTATCTGCTGTGCAAAAGCCTTAGCCTCAGCTGCAGCTTCTGAATTGCTGAACTGTCCGATTATCTCTGCCACATCAGGAAGCTCGCTTACGTCCGCACCGCTGCTTATAACACCGATGATATTCCTGAGTTCTTCTATGTCCACATACTCACCGAGCAGATCGTTCAGCGCCTTGATATCTGCCATGTTCTCATCTGTTGCAAGTGCAGCAAGGTTCTTCTTTAACTGATCTATATCCTCAGCCAGTGTGAAGGCATCTATTACCTTTGTCATCTTCTCGTAGTCAAACACCTTATCCAGTGCCGCCTTCAGCTCTATGATCTTGTTTACCTTATCGTTGATATTCTCGGTGAATTCCTTGGTAGGCTCACCCTTTGCATCGGTCTGATCCTCTGTTTCCGCTGCGGCATCAGATGCCTCTGCAAACAGCGGTCCGATAACGGAGAATATATCCTCCTGTATATCTTCTGATCCTTCTGCTGTGCGGTAAGGGTTGAACAAACTTACAAGAGCGATATCAGCTTCACCGTTCACTTCCTGTACAGCCTTTACAACGCCCTTTACCTGCTCTGCAGAGTTGTTGACCATATTCTCCGCATTCTCGCCCACGTTCTTCATATAGTTTGCAGCCTCAAGGAAAGCATCTGCTGTTACCTTGTCCTTTTCCTCGTTTATCACCTGTAAGCCGGCACCGACTGCTACTTCGGGCTCAGCCCCGAACAGTGTCATCATAAGTGACATAGCAGATGCCTTGATAACAGGATTCTCACTCTGCAGCATCTCAGGTATTATGCTCATGATGATATCATTTCCGCCAAGCTGTATGCTCACAAGGTCAGCCTCTGTAAGATAACTTGTATAGATATCGTGGTACGGAGCCAGTACTTCGCTTGTTCCCTTTCCCACAAAGCTTTCGAGTATCTGTGAAGCAAATTCACCCTTGTAGCCTGCCTGTCTGATGACCTTCTCTATATCAGCCGCACGGAATGCAGTTGAAGCCAGATTTGTACCCTTCACTTCAACACCGTTCTTTTCACCCAGTTCCTTCAGGTATCCTGTGAATATTGCAGGGTATGCACCCTTTACAGGGTCAGCCAGCAGCTTATCGGTTATCACCAGTGCAGGGTCGCCCATAATACCCTTGTCCTTGTTAAGACCATAGCCCGCTGCGATACTGTCACCCAGCGCTACATAGTTATAGGTCTTTTTTTCTGCAGCCTTTTCCTCATTTTCAGCAAATGCCGAGATCCCTGCAGTTGTGCTCAGCATAGCTGCTGCTGTCAGCACCGATAATATCTTATTTCCTCTCATCTTAGTTGTCCTCCTTGCTCTTCTTTTCGTTTATCTCTATTTTATGATCTTTTCTTATCCTTATCTTTACAGTGTCACCGTTTTCCGAATAGTTTATCAGCATGAGATGGTTCTTGCTGCAGGGAGCATAGTATCCGTCATAGTCGTGAGTAAGGAGTATGTAATCTCTCTTTGCCGTTATCTCACCTATCTCAAATTCGTTATAGAACTTTACAGCATCAAGACCGTATTTATTGCAGAGATATTCTACCAGTTCAGGTGTGGGTTCTGCACGATCAGGGTCGAGTATGATCTGTCCTACTACATCATAGCTGCCCTTGTCATTTTTAAAAGCACTTATCTCCCACTCGCTTATGGGATCATTCTCGTCCAGCGAACTTTCTTTCATAAAGAGGTATACACGTTCGCCGTTCTCGTTCACGTATGAATCCGAACCTCTGCCCATTATGGTGTAGGAGCCGTCTGCGTGCCTTACAGCGATATCTCCCGTAACGCCCCACTTGGTACCGTCCTCGTCATAGTACCAGCGTGCCGCAGTAGCCTCGGGATCACCAAGGTAACGGTCAGCCGATGCAGGGCTGGTAGCGTGCAGATTTGCAAGCACCTCATTCTCCTCAACAAGATCTCCGTTATCGTCCACCAGCTTGACATGAACATGGGGTTCAAGGGGCTTGCCTGTTTCATTGGTCTTGGTCTGTTCATCCATGAAGTATGTGACCAGTGTTACGCCGCCCTCTTCGCTGGCACCGCCGCCGAGAGAATATCTTACATTACAGCCGTTGTCACTCAGCCACTTATCTATCTTGCGCACCGCACTTATATTTACAGCCTCACCGCCCGATGCGGGACGCTTCAGGCACTCCAGTGCAGTAGGCGAAAGCACTCCCTGTCTTACGCTCATCAGGTAGAAGCTTGCAGTTGCTACCACACAGTTGCATCCCGTCTCCGAAAGATCTCTTGCAAATGTGTATTTGTTGTATATAGGTCTGGGAACAAGAGTGCCTCCCCTAGCCAGCGGCATTATACCGCACACTCTCTCGCCTGTCATATGCGTAAGGGGTATGCACTGGAAATTTCTCTCTCCCACATAGTTCTGTGTATCAAGTCCTGCGTGCATCTCTACGTATGCATTCAGGGAATATTCTTTATATACCACGCACTTGGGTCTGCCCGTAGTGCCGCTGGTGTAGAAATAGCTTATATCACGGTCAAGATCGGTGGGTCCCAGATCGAGAGGTATATCGCTCTCCTCTCCTGCCTTTCTGAGTTCCTCAAGCTTAATGAACTCAACGCCCTTGATCTTGTCAAGATCGTTCAGGCACTCCACTATCTGCCCGATATCAAATACCTCCTGCATCTGTTCGGGCATCTCGGATGTATCAAGGAACATCCCCTTTTTATCCTCGGGAAGAAAATCATCAAGGTTCATCACGATGACCTTCTTTACACCGCTTCCGCTGAGATGATCTACGAAGTAAGGCAGAAAAGCATCCAGCGTTACTATCACCTCAGAACCCTTGTCCTTTGTGTAAAGATCAAAATCATTCTTCAAAAACAGGAAGTTGACATTGTTGCTTATCGCCTTGACAAGGTTCACCGCGAAAAGCATCATCATGTTCTCGATGCTTACAGGCATACAAAGTGTGACCACGTCGCCCTCTTTTACTCCTGCCAGCTTCAGACCCCTCGCATAAGACTCGCGCAGTGCAGGCAGTTCACCGTATGTAACTATCCTTCCGAAATAGTCAAAAGCCGCTCCGTCAAGGTTGTCCTGATTGAATGTCATGATATTGTCAAAAATATTCATGTTGTAGATCTCAACGCCGTTTATGACGCGGTCTACCCTTGCCCACTCGGGAAACTTCCTCTCGATGGTACAGGTGTTGATCTGTGTTGTCGTTCTCATTGTTTTGTCCTTTCTGTTCATACACCGGGCAATTTTTTATATCTGCGCCCGTATCGGTCTTTTCTTCTGACTTCTCCCCTTTGGGATCGGTACCTTATCTGTTCCGACAGCTTTATTATAGCATATAATTCTTAAATAATCCTTAACTTCTATAAAAAATAATATGGTTATCCCTTTAACACACCACAAGTAAGATCACTGCACCAAAGCAGCCAAAAGCCTTAAATACGCACTGTTTCCCAGCTTACGACGGTTGAATTTGTAGCAGTATTCGGCAGCATATAACGCTGTGTGGATCTTTTCGTTTCCGTGGTAAGTTCCCATGATCATTGCTTTGAAGTTTGATATAACTTTATGCATCCAGTTCAGCTGACCGCTTGTCGGATCATATGTTTCAAAAACATGGAAGTATTTCTGTGCCAACGGTTTCTTGTAACTTCGAGCATTATCACTCTCGATCTTCGAGCCTGCGCGGATATTATCCCTGGCAAATCTACCAACAGTTATACCCTTTAAATTCGGCACATCGCTCATTTTAACGTACTCGGGATTTCCTGCTGCGTTCTTTGACAAAGCTACTATCATCTTGACTTTTTCAGTTCCTCTGCCACGCTTTTTACCGTGAGTCGGAGCACCGAGATACGTGTCATCAAGTTCAACGATCCCGTCAAGCAAATAGCGTTCTTCACGGCATTTCATAGCTTTTCTGATGCGATGAAGGATGTACCATGCAGTCTTGTAGGTCACCCCCAAAGACCTCATCAGCGTAACAGCAGAAACGCTGCATTTGTTGCTCATAATGAGGAATGCGGTGACTATCCACAGTCTGAGCGGAATATGTGTTCTGTGCATAAAAGTTCCGTTTGTGGCGGATATATCTGCTTTACAGAACTTGCATCGCAGCAGATGGCGTGACCTTATCCTGCGGTACTCAGAGCCACCGCAAAACGGGCAGGCAAAACCCTTTTCAAAGCGGATATCAAGCAGAAAATCCTTGCAAAAGCTTTCATCTGCGAACTTTGAGTATATCCCATCAAGTGTGATCTCAGGTTTCGGAAATCTTTTTGACATAGCGACAGCTCCCTTCGGTTTCTGTCACTATTATACTATATTTTCTGAGTTTTGAGGTCTGTTTATTTGGACAGCATTGTAAATTATCTGTGGTGTGTTAAAGGGATAACCATGAAAAATAATAACTCAAAATAATTCACATTTAGCGCTTCAGCCTCACGATTTTGCACATATGATTTTCAAAATATTTGATTTTTGTTACGATTTTAATTCGTTTTCAGCGATTTTTCGTCGAATTTTATGAACGCATTCTTAATTAACGCAAATATTTTGAATTATTTCTGCGGTTTATTAGTATATGCAATAATATTAAACTGCTTTTGCAAACATCCCGGCGCGCTGAAAATCGGGTCAAAAGCCCCATATCCATGTAAAAAATATTTAAAAATTTACCGAACATTCGCAATAATACTATGATAAAATTACAATATCTAAAGGTAAAATGTTATGACCAATTATGATCAAGGAGGTATATCTATGAATTTATTCAAGAAAACGCTTGCAGGTATAATGGCTGTATGCCTGACAGCGTCTGCTGTGCCTTTCGCAGACATGAGCATCAACACTGTAAAAGCGTCCGCTCAGGATATTTCATCGTCTATGGAATGGGGTACGCTCAGGATAGGCGGCGGCGGATTCGTATCGGGCATCGTTACGGGCAAGGACGTTATGTATGCGAGAACTGACGTAGGCGGAGCTTACAGGTATAACTATGATACCGAGTGCTGGGAGCAGCTCTTCGGCTTCATCAATGAGGCTGACCGCGGTCTGCTCAGCGTTGACGCTATGGCTGTCGATCCCACTGATGACGATACCGTTTACTTCCTCTGCGGCTGTGCTTACTTCTCCGCTGAAAAGACCGTTATCTTCAAGACCACCGACGGCGGCAAGACCTTCAAGGAGATCGACGTTACAAGCCTCATCAAGGTAATGGGCAACGGTGACGGCAGACAGTGCGGCGAGTCCATAGCTGTAGACCCCGATAACCCCAATATCATCTATGCAGGCGGCGACGTTACTTCCGATGCGAACTCCAAGTCCGCACTCATCAAGTCCACCGACGGCGGCAATACCTGGAAGCCCGTTATAGGCTATGATGATCTCGGTCTTTTTGATAAGACTACCAAGTGGCCTACATGGGGTAATGTCAATGCACGCTCCGTTACCGACGGCGCATACCAGACACAGAACGGTGTTGCAAATATCGCCATAATAGGCGGCAAGGTCTATGTCGGCACATCCAAGAAGGGTGTTGCGAATGTACACGTTGCTAACGTCAAGGATGATAAGTTCAGCGTACTCAGCGCAGACCTCCCCACTGATGTATTCCCCTCAAGGATAAATATCGACCCCAACGGCGATCTGCTGATAACCTATATCGCAGGTCTGGCATTCAACGGTGCAAGCGGCGGCGGCTACAAGTACTCCCCCAAGACAGGCAAGGTTTCTCAGATATTTGAATCGGGCTTCGGTCTTGGTTCTATATGGGCTGACCCCACAAACCCCGACCACCTCATCGCAGGCAGCTGCGGCAAGTGGCAGGCACAGCTGTGGCAGGAATGGACTGACCAGCACGGCGCTACATGGGGCGACCAGTACTTCCGTTCATTTGACGGCGGCAAGACCTGGCAGAACTTCTCCCCCGGACAGACCTACGGCTGGAACCAGCCTCTGGTATCCAACTACCTCCGGGACGGCGGCTATGACTGGATAGTTGATAAGGCTATACACTGGTCAGGTACCGTTGTTACCGATCCAAGGAACCACAACAGGATGTTCATAACCTCCGGTAACGGCGTGTTCGTATGCGATAATCTGTGGAGCACAGATCAGGATAATCTTCCTACCTTCACATTCCACCCCGACGGCATCGAGGAAGTTGTATCTCTCGACTTCGTAAGCACCCCCGACGGTCTTGACCTTTCGGCAATAGGTGACTATGACGGCTTCGTTCACGAGGAGGATGACAAGATAGGTCTTCAGTATCAGCCCAACATGGGTTCTACCTCTGCTATAGCTGTATGCCCCCAGAACACCGATGTATGGGCAAGAACAGCCGAAAACGGCAACAGCGGCGGCAGTGCATATTACACCCTCGACCGCGGCAAGACATGGACTGCCTTCACACCTGCCTGCACAGGCGGCAAGCTCTCCATAACCAAGCTGAAGAACGGTGCTTACAGGATCATAAATACAAGCACTAACGGTGCAGTAAGCTATAGCGATGACTTCGGCAAGACTTGGAACAAGTCAAGCGGCATCGATGCTTCAAAGACCGTGTATACCCTCGTTGACCCCAAGGATCCCTCGATAGTATATGGATCGGGTGTTAAGTACAATGATTACTGGGCATCTGATATGACCAAGACCGAGCCTACCCTTGACGAGTGCCACTACAGCTTCTACATAAGCACCGACTACGGCGCTACCTTCTCCGCAAAGACCGTTTGCAAATATGATATGTGCGACAGCACAGGCGATCCCGCTTATCTTGGCGACGGCTCAATAATAATCGCAGGCGGCTGGAACGGTATGTACAAGGTATCAGACAAGGGCTCAAAGATAGAAAAGCTGGATAATGTATACTATGCCAAGACAGTCGGCTACGGCTGCCCCGAAAAGACAGGCGGCATAAATACCCTCTTTATGTACGGCAGACCTTCCGCGTCCGACCCCGAGGGCATCTACCGTTCAACTGACGGCGGCGCAAGCTGGGATTGCATCAACACAGACCACCTCTACGGAGGCACAGGCAACGGCAACTATCTGGTTGGTGATATGGACGAATTCGGCAAGGTATATATGTCTACCGTCGGATGCGGAATAGTTTACGGAAAGATCTCAGGCAATACATCCAGCGGAGATATCAAGGCTCCCAAGATAACAGCAGATGCACAGGATAACAGCATAAAGCTCAGCTGGAACAAGGTATCGGGCGCAACTAACTATGCTGTGTACGGCTATCAGAACAATAAGTGGGCAAGGCTTGCTGTTACAGACGGCACTACTCACACTATCAAGAACCTGACACCCGACACAGATTACAAGGTTGCTGTCCTCGTTTATGCAAACGGCAAGTGGAACAATGATTACTCCAATGCTATCACCGTTACCACTAAGTCTGCATCCAATGATGGAACATACCCCACCAACATCAAGGTTAATTACAGCGAGAAGTTCCACCAGCTGCAGTTCGTATGGGACAAGGTACAGGGCGCTGACAAGTACGGCATCGCAGTATACCTTGCAGGCAAGTGGAGAATACAGACTTCCAACATTACTACAAACAGCTTTGTAACACCCAAAAACCTGACTCCCGGCATGACCTACAAGGTAGCTATCGCCGCAAGAGTAAACGGTACATGGGATACTGCAAACGCTATCAAGAACGCGGTAACAGTAACTGTTAAATAATGATACGCATATAGAACTATGTCCCGAAGCATTCAAGGTGCTTCGGGACTTTTCTTTTTTGCATAAAGAAATATGCCCCTCTGCAAAACGTGCAGAGGGGCAGAAATAAGATAGAATATATTCAAGCCTTTTATAGGCTACCGTTATTACCTTACTGTTACAGTAACAGCGTTCTTGACGGACTCATAAAGTGTCCATTCACCGTTGATCTTAGCACCGAGAGCGACCTGATAGGACTTGCCGGGTGTAAGATTCTTAGGAGTCATATATGAGAAAGTATTGCCGGAAAGCGTACCGCCCTGAACTCTCCACTTGCCAGCCAGCTTAACAGCTATAGCGTAGTTTGTAGCACCGCTTATCCTGTTCCAGCTGAATCTGATCTGATGATACTGGGAGTTGTACTCGATATTCGAGAACTTGGGGCTCACAGTAGGCTGAGGGTCGGGGGTGTAGTGGCTCTCATCGAATACCACGTTAGCATTGTTGAGGAATGTACAGCTGGGCTTTTCCAGGCTGTTCCACTTTGACTGACTTCCGTAGAAGGTTATTGTAGCAGAATTGTTTGTATCCAGGAAAGCAAATTCATGGATGTATGAAAGATCACCGGATACCTTCAGCTCTCTCAGGCTGGAGCAGTCACCAAGTGCCAGAGCCTCTATCCTTGTAACAGAGGGCAGATCAACAGATCTCAGGTTAGAGCACATATAGAATGTGTCATCGCAAAGCTCGGTAACACCTGCAGGGAATGTGACCGATGTTATAGCAGTGTTTCTGCTGAATGCACCGGGGCATACATACTTGACATTCGAGGGAACGGTAAAATCGCCCGAAGCCTTGCTTGCATCCAGAAGTGCGCCGTTTATTATAACGTATGTATTGCTGTTCTTCTGTGCGCTGAGCCATGGTGTAGAATCAAAACACTTCTCGTGTATCTTTACCAGCTTGCTTGGGAAGTTTACTGTATCAAGATTTGAGCAGTACTCAAATGCGTGCATCTCCAGAACTTCAAGACTGCTTGGCAGGGTCACAGAAGTAAGACTGCCGCAGAAGCCGAAAGAATAGTATCCTATAGTCTTTATAGACGAAGGGAATGTTATGCTAGTCAGGTTGCTGCAGAACTGGAAGCTGTTGCGTGCAACGGCTGTAACAGGCACACCGTTAACTGATGAGGGTATCACCAGTGATGATGCAGATGTATTGCCCGAAGAAAAACCGCTTACCTCAGCATGATCGGAATACTTATTGAATTTCAGTCCGTTATACTCAACGGTGGTGTAATTCATATCAGCGTCTTCATAAGCATATGCAGTTATTGCAGCAGGCTGAACAAAACTGTTCTGCACTGAAGGAGCAGCAGCAAATGTCAGCATAAGTGCAGCTGTCAGTGCTGTTACCTTTAACATTTTTCCACTAGTATTTTTCATATCATCTTTCCTCCCGATACGGATAACGTTTCTTTGAACATATCACACAACAGTTTTCATTTGATTTGATTAAATATGTTTCATCCGCATAAAAGCATTATAGCATATAATACGTAATTAATCTTTATGATTATATGAATGGGCAAGTAATTTTTTTATTTTTTTGTTTATTACACAATACATATTATTTTAAGGCTGTCCCTTAATCCCCCGTTTTTATGTATCATGCCCCATTAAAAAGAGCGGGAACCGTTCTTCCCGCTCTTAAATAGCAATTTACCTTGTTTCAGGCAGCATTCGGATCTTCTTCTGCTTTGGAGTTTTCTTCCTTTTTAGAACTTTCTGCCTTTTTATCCTCAGCCTTTGAACTCTCGTCATGCTTCTCTTCGGCCTTTACAGTTTCCGAGTCATTATCCTTCTTTCTCTCCGTAACGATTATCTCATCCTTGTCATCAACGATAGGTCTTCCCCTGGAGGGATCAATAGAAAGATCCACATAGTTTATGGGGTTGAGTATATATCCCTGATACCTTATCTCAAGGTGCAGGTGTTCGCCCGTAGAGTAACCCGTCGAACCCATAAGTCCGATGAGATCGCCCTGCCTTACCACATCTCCCGGCTCTACAAGTACCTTTGTCAGGTGACCGTAAAGCGTCAGGAAATCATTTCCGTGGTCTATTATTACGAAGTTTCCGTAACCGCCGCCGCAGCCGCAGGACTCGTACTTGCCGTAGTCATGTGTGCAGGTGGTGTTAGTCATTATAACAGTACCGGTTTCGCAGGAATGTATCTCGTAGCCGTGATTGCCGTTGATGTCTATACCCGTGTGATAGGTACCCCAACGCGCTCCGACACCGGAATTTATGGTATGATCCTGAGGAACAGGCCATGCGAAAGTATACGTCGGTTCACTTTCGGGTATCTCCTCACCGTTCTTCAAGCGCTCCTTGATGCTGTCATGGAGCTCTTTCAGCCTCTCGTTTGCAAGTTCCTCTGTTGCCGCAACCTCCTCATCGAAGGGCACCGCGCCTATGGTAGGTTTAAGTATAGTGCCAAGGCTCTCAGCCGTCTTTATCTTTTCAAGATTGAACTGTGCTTCCTGCTCCTTCAGCTTCTTCTGCTTTTCTCTCAGCAGATCCTTCGCCTGGGTGGAGGAATTGTATATCTCATCAAGCTTGGCTTTCTTCGCATCAAACAGTGCGTACTGCTTATCCAGCTCAGCCTGCTGATCATCCAGCGCTGCCTGCTTTACGCTGCAGGTCTCCTGCAAAGCGTACAGCTTGTCTATAATGTTGTCATCATGTTTAGCTACCCTTTTGATAAGCTCCATTCGCATGAGTATATCATAGAAGCTGTCAGATTCCAGCAGTACCGTGGTATAAGAATCCGCGCCCGAAAGATAAAGCGCTCTCATCCTCATTTTCAGACGTTCCACACCGTCCTCGATATTGCTGTTTATACGTTCAAGCTCGCGCCTGTTGCTGTTAACACGAAGTTCCAGCGCAGACATTGATCTGTTGAGTATATACAGTTCGTTGTCCAGCTCCTCGGTGCGTTTTCTGATGCTCTTGAGCATCTTTTCCTCTTCACGCAGAGCCGTGTCCGCATCGGATATCTCCACCTTCAGCGCCGACTTCTTGCCGATCATATACCTCAGATCCTCGGATATCCTGGTAATATCGCTTTTTCCGGCAGGTACATCTGTTACCGTCGTTGTGTCAGCCGCCGATGTATTATCTGTCGTGCCTGCATTCGGATCCGTCCAGGTCTGATTCGGGTCAGTCCACGTCTGATTCGGGTCAGTCCACCCGTAATCGCCGCTGTAGCCATAGTCACCGCTGTAGCCGTAGTCGCCGCTATAACCGTAGTCACCGCTGTATCCGTAATCGCCGCTATAGCCATAATCACCGCTGTAATCATAGTTGGTATATCCGCCGTAGTCATATCCGTAATCATAACCGTAGTCATAATCCGCCCTGACCCTTTCAGCATCTATACCGCTGCTTACCGCAGTAAACGTAATGCATACCGCCGCTGTCAGCGACAGTATCCTGATAAAGCCCTTTCGCTTGTTCATTTTACACTCCTTTTAGGCAAAAGAAGGTTTCTCACCACATAAAAATATCATATAAACAACAAAAACTCACACCCATCCCGACAGCAGTGTTACTGCCGTCGGGACAAGTGAAAGAAAGCAATAAATATTATACGTAGTTAGAGGGATCCACCTGACCCATATAACCGCCCATATCCACCTGTACCTCAAAATGAGTGTGAGGACCTGTGGAATGACCTGTTGAACCTACATAGCCAAGTACCTGTTCCTTTTCTACGCGCTGTCCCACAGATACGATGATGTTGTTTGCGTGGCCGTAAAGAGTCCACTTGCCGTCATCATGCTCGATTATGCAGTATCTGCCGTATCCGCCGCCGCAGCCGCAGGAATAGTTCTTGCCGTAATCGTGAGGACAATAGTTCTCTGCCCTGATAACGACACCTGCCTCAGCAGCGCATATCTCTGCATTGTATATCTGACCATCGTAGATATCTATACCCTTGTGGTTACCATAAAGTGAACCGGAATTACGCCATCCGAAACCGAATGATATATTGTAGTGACCGGGTACAGGCCATGTGAGATTGGATTTAGAGTTTGTGTAGCCGTAAGCTGCGTTCTTGCCCACCGTAGGTATCGGTGCAGGGGGAACGTACTCACTGCTGTCATTACCTGAGCTGCTGTTATCACCGTAACTGCTGTTGTCGGTATCATTTCCGCTGTTATCGGTATCGTTACCGCTGCTGTTCTGGTCATCATCGTTATTCACGATCTCAGCCGCCTTCTTAGCCTCTGCCTCCTGGCGCAGTCTTTCCTCTTCTTCCTTCTTCTTGCGTTCTTCCTCCTGACGAGCCTTCTCCTCGTCAGCCTTCTTCTTTTCAGCTGTCTTGATCGCCATACGTTCACTGTACAGCTGATCAAGTTCCTTCTCAAACTGAGCTCTCTCCTGCTCGATTATAGCAAGATTGTTCTCATAGATCTCCTTGTCGCCATTTTTCTGATCAATTATGATCTGACTCTCGTTAACAAGCTGAGCCAGCTTGTTTCTCTGACCTTCGTTAGCTTCTTTCTGAGTTTCAAGGTCAGCCTGCTTAACTTCCAGTTCAGCCTTCTGTGAATTGAGTTCAGCCACATCAGCCTCATACTTGTTCTTCAGGTCAACAAGACCGTCTATCATATCATCATCGTGCTCAGCAACTCTCTTGACCAGCTCCATCTTCATAAGCATATCATAAAAGTCCGAAGCACCGACGATTATATCCGAATATGTATTATTGCCGGCAACGTACATGGTCTTGAGCCTTACCTTGAAGTCATTCACACCCTGTACTATCTGCTCGTGCTGCTCTTCTACCTGGGTCTCCTTCTCAGCTATGGATGTTTCCAGCGCAGAGATCTCATCCTGTGTTGCAGCTATAGTTTCATTCAGTGCAAGTATGGTCTTCTGCACTGTTGCTACCTGTTCCTCGATAGCTTCCTTGTTTTCCTTCTCGGACTGTATATCGTCCTTGGTTTCAGCTATCTTCTTGTCAAGTTCTTCCTGCTTAGCTATAAGGTCAGCTATGTCCTGCTTTTTATCAGAGATGTCGTTCTGATTTTCCTTCAGCTCCTTGCTTACGGCATGGGCATTGTCAGCATTTATCATGCCTGCACCTGTGCCTGAAAAAGCCGATATACATATCATAACAGCAGCAGTACAAGCAACAACTTTCTTAAAGCCTGTCAGTCTGTTCATTTTGAATTCCTCCATGGTCACTGCAGCTCTGTCTTTATATTTTACCGCAGATTTTTACACAAAACGTCGATAACTAATTTTCTTTGGAATATTTTGGTATTCCTAAAGGAAAAGGCAGAAAACGATCGACCCCGTCCCCTGCCTGATTGTCAATTATGCAAGCGCTTTTTACACGCCTGCTTTATTACACTTTAAGGTGTTTGCCGGTGCTGATAGAAGTACCCACCGCGCCGATAACAGCGCCTGCTGCAAGATAAGATATACTTACGGGGACCAGCAGATCCTTGAAGGAGTAGAGCTTCTTCATACCCAGTATGACCCATATAGCTGAATCATCACTAAAAATATTATATACGCCTTCGTATGCGAACTTAGTCATCAGCAGCGCACCGATAGCTGCCAGAATACCTACTATCATACCCTCCACGAAGAAAGGTATCCTTATGAAGGAGTTTGTCGCACCGACGTACTTCATTATATTTATCTCCTTGCGTCTTGCAAAAACGCTTGCCCTTGTGGTGTTGGAGATAATTACCAGACTTACTACGACAAGTGCCGATACAACAGCCACAGCTATGATACTGAATATCCTTCTTATGCTTATGAGCACATCAGCGAAGGATGTAGGTGACTGTGTAGAATCAACGTAGTCAAGTGTTTCTATCTGAGCCGTAGTATCGCTCATTATCTCTATATCCTTGACTGTCAGTCTGAATGTATCGGGCAGAGGGTTCTCATCTGCATACTTGAAGAATGCACGTTCCTCCTCTGTCATGCTTTCGAGCATACCCTTCCAGGCTTCATCCTTGCTGTACAGCGAAATGCTGTTGATGTTCGGTATAGCCTTCAGGTGCTCCTCCAGCTCTTTCTCATTTTCCTTTGTGGCGTTATCGCTTATAACGACAACTACCTCACTTTTATCCTCAATGCCCGTGATTATCCTTGTAAGGTTTATCGCGGTAAGGCTTGCCAGACCAACCATAAGCAGGCTGACAAGGAGTATACAGAACGATGCAAAGGTCATCATCCTGTTTTTCCAAATACCCGTTACGCCCTGATGGACAAGATAACGGAAGCTGCTAGCCTTCATCCTGTGCACCTCCCACTACCTCGTCGAAATCAACAGATCCCTTGTTTATGTTGATTATACGTCCGCCGAAATAACGCACCAGATCATGCTCATGGGTAACCATTAGTATGGTAGTGCCGCATTCATTTATGCCCTTCAGCAGTTCGACTATCTCATAAGAAAGTGCAGGGTCGATATTACCCGTGGGCTCGTCTGCGATTATCAGCTGGGGGTCATTGACAAGTGCCCTTGCCAGTGCCACACGCTGCTGTTCACCGCCCGAAAGCTCGGTAGGATAACATTTAGCCTTGTCTGAAAGTCCCACAAGACTTATAACGTATGGGACTCTGCTCCTGATATACTTTGCGGGAGCGTCTATAACACGCAGCACGAATGCCACGTTCTCATATACCGTCATAGTAGGTATGAGCCTGAAATCCTGGAACACAACGCCGATAGTTCTTCTCAGCGCAGGAACCTTGCTTCTTCTCATCTTTTTCAGGTTGAAGCCGTTTACCAGGACTGTACCGCTGGTCGCATCTATTTCTTTAAGTACCAGCTTGATAAGGGTGGATTTACCCGCACCCGAGGGTCCGACCACGAAAGCGAAATCGCCGTCGTTGATCTTGAGATTAACTTTGTTTAGCGCGTCAACGCCACTTGAATTGTAAGTGACGGAAACGTCTTGAAACTCTACCAAAATTTTACACCGCCTTACAGTTTACGGACTTACGTCCGCGCCCATAAGCTTGTCCTTAGAATTTGACAGGATTAGCGGAGAGATACTTCTTCACCATCAGTGCTATCTTGAATATGATAGCGTGGTCAAATTCTCTCAGGTCAAGACCTGTGAGCTTCTTTATCTTTTCAAGTCTGTACACCAGAGTATTTCTGTGTACAAACAGTTTTCTCGATGTTTCGGACACGTTCAGGTTGTTCTCGAAGAACTTCTGTATAGTGAACAGTGTTTCGTGATCGAGAGAATCTATTGAGCCCTTCTTGAATACTTCCTTCAGGAAAGTCTCACACAGGGTAGTAGGCAGATGGTATATCAGCCTTGCGATACCCAGATCGTCATAGGAAACGATATTCTTGTCAGTATCAAACACCTTGCCGACTTCAAGAGATACCTGAGCTTCCTTGAAAGAACGCGCAAGATCCCTGACGCCCTCGATAACAGTACCGATGCCGACATTTACTCTTGTATAGAACTCACTTGACAGAGTATCAGAGATACTTCTTGCCAGCTTCTCCAGATCCTTTGTTTCAACGCCCGAAGCAACTTCCTTTACAAGTACTATATCGCTCTCGGTGATATTGAATACGAAGTCCTTGTTCTTGTCGGGGAACAGGTTCTGGATAACATCGTAAGCGGATACATCGTTGGATGATACTATCCTTATCAGCAGTACGACTCTTGATATATCCGAGCTGAAGTGGAGTTCTCTAGCCTTTACGTGTACATCACCCGGCAGTACGTTGTCGAGCACTACATTCTTGATGAAGTTGTTTCTGTCGTACTTCTCATCGTAGTACTGCTTGATGCTGGACAGAGTGATAGCCAGTATGCTGGCATACTTGGCAGCCACCTCATCTGTACCCTCAACGAATACAGCATAATCGGGCTTCATGTGAGCGCCGAAAGGCTTGTAGGTATAACCGTCACGTACAAAGATGTCATGGGAATCTCCCAGATCCAGCGAAACGAACTCATTGGTAGTGCCTACCTGTGCCAGTTCCGAGCAGGCGATTATGGTCGCAGTCTCGTCAATAACACCGATAACGCAGTCGATGGTGTCTCGCATCTGATGAACAACGCTTTGAAATAATCTGTTTGACATAATTTGATCCCCTCTACTTGCATTTTATTGTCTTGTTCTGTTTTGCATTTTTCGCAAAACATTCGCTTACAATAATTATAACAAAAAAAATAGGATTTTGCAAGTGGTTTATAGTAAAAAGTGTAGATTTCTCAAAAAAAACTTTTCACTTTATCCGAAATCGCCTGTCGGGGACTTCGATATGTTACAAATTGTAACATATTTTTCTCCTGAATGTGTGAATATATTGTAAAATTAAAAGGTTCATTGTGTATTTTCCACAAATTCAGCCAATGAAAATCTACGGCATCAATACTATTTTGTAACCATTGAACATTTTGTTGAAATGTTTTCCAAGCAGCGATATGATACAAAAAAAACAGACCATCACCACGGACAGTCTGTTATTTCTATTCTTATCCTTATTATCTTGCTTCCTCAGCAAAGCCGCTGTCAACCAGATCAACCAGACCCTTTACAGCCTCTTCCTCGTCAGCGCCGTCAGCAATTATCTTGATGGTAGTTCCGCCAACGATACCCAGTGAAAGAATACCAAGCAGGCTCTTAGCGTTTACTCTTCTGTCCTCTTTCTCGATCCAGATGGATGACTTGAACTCGTTAGCCTTCTGAATAAAGAAGGTAGCAGGACGAGCGTGCAGACCTACCTGATTCTGAACAACAACAGTATTCTGTAACATGATGCGATCTCTCCAATCCCAATAAGTTTATAAAACATTTTCACAGTCCTTATACGGAGCGGGGAGTTTTTCCTCCCTGTTCCATAATATATTATACCCGACAACGTTCCTTTAGTCAACGCAAAATTTAAACAAACCACCGCCGCGGCCAAGATTTTCGTTGCTTTCGCCTACAAACCGTTAACAATCGTCGATACTCTAAGGCTAACTTGCACAATAAGTCAATATATTTTGTATCACTCTGTCCAAATCTTTTTAACATCTTTATCAGTTATGCCCAATAAATATCAAACGCTTATTTGTCAAAATTCACAACTTTGTGTATTATTGCCAAATCATCGTCGGAAAGTTCTAGTTTTTCAAGCAGCTCGGGGCGCTTTCTCGCTGTGGTTATAAGAGCCTGTTCATGCCGCCATTTTTTGATGTTTGCATGGTGTCCCGAAAGCAGTATCTCGGGCACTCTCATATCGTGCCACACCTCGGGTCTTGTGTACTGAGGATACTCCAGCAGGCCGTTATAATGACTTTCGTCCTCATAGCAATCGGGCTGGGAAAGGGTGCCCTCCAGCATACGCACTACCGAATCCACAAGCACCAGCGCAGGCAGCTCTCCGCCTGTGAGCACATAGTCACCTATGGATATCTCCTCGTCCACCAGAGTTTCTATGATACGCTCATCAACGCCCTCATAGTGTCCGCAGAGGATAAATATATCCTCCATCTGCGCCAGCTCTCTGCACCTCTGCTGAGTAAGTGTACGTCCCTGTGGTGACATATATATCACATGAGGTTTTCTGCGCCCCTCTGTCACTGCCTCATAGCAGTTGAATATGGGGTCACACTGCATAAGCATACCCTTCTGCTCGCTGTAGGGCGTATCATCGACCCTCCTGTGCTTATCCTTAGTATATGCACGTATATCGTGACATTTCACAGTGAATATATCCTTTGCTCTCGCCCTGCCCACTATGCTCTGTGAAAGATAATTCTCCAGCATTTCGGGGAACAGCGTTGCGATATCTATATTCATCTTATTTCCTCCGCATCGTCAAAAAGTCCCTCCAGGGGAGTTATCTTCATAACGCCGCCCTCAACGTCGGTTTCTGCGATGACCGAGGGTATTGCAGGAATGTAGTACATCTTGCCGCTCTCGCTTTTAATATGGTATACATCGTTAGCACCTGTCTCGCTGACTTCAGTAAGCACACCGTATTCCTTTCCGCTGTTCAGGTCGATGACTTTCAGACCTATCAGGTCCTGTACGAAATAGGTATCCTCGCCCAGTTCAACGTCTTCCCTGTCGAGATAAAGCACGCGGTTGCGTATCTTCTGGGCTTCTTCCACCGAATCTACGCCCTTTATCTTCATAACGACTATATTCTTCTGAACTCTCGCACGCTCAACCTCAACAGGCGTACCGCTCTTGTAGTACAGCGTGTCGAATTCACAGAGAAAGTCAGGGGTATCACACCAGGGCTGTACCTTGACCTCCCCTTTCAATCCGAACACCGATACTATCTTTCCTGCTTCAAGCAGTTTATTCATAATGTCACATCCTTATTAAATGTATATCTGTTCTTTTATCTCCGCTATATGAGGCTGTTCGCTTTCAGTATCGGCTCAATACGCCGTATCCTGTTCCGCCCTTGAATAAAGTATGCCGTCTTCCTGCGGCTCAATGCCCTTGGCATGGAAAAGCTCCGACACTGTAACAAGCTCATATCCCTGAGCCTGCAATTCGGGCACGATGGTCTTCAAAGCTTCTGCCGTGCGTGTGTTTCTTCCGCCGTCATGCAGAAGTATTATCGCGCCGTCCTCAGCCTGTGCAAGCACGCTTTCGGCTATCTTTTCAGCCGATACACTCTTGTTCCAGTCATTACAGCCCAGACCATTGATGAAGGGCTTGTCTATCGTTTCATACATGGTATCGTTCACCGCAATGTACGGCGGACGGAAGAATCTTGGCACAGTACCTGTCAGCTCGGATATCTTTTCATCGGTATAATCCATCTCCGCCTTTATCTCATCGGCGGTCATCTTGTTCATATAGGAATGTGTCCGCGAATGGCTGTTTATCTCAAAACCAAGCTCCGCTTCCCTTTTGACGGTATCAGCGGTGCTGTCGTTTATATTGTCGCCTATCAGGAAAAAGCTCGCCTTAGCGCCGTTTTCCTCAAAAATATCAAGTATCATGTTGGTAGATACACTATCGGGACCATCGTCAAAAGTCAGTGCAATGACCTTGCCGTACTCCTCGGGTGCTTTAAAACTCGTCACTTTTGGGGTCACTTCCGTTTCCGCAGGTGCTGTGTCCTGCTGTACCTTACTTTCAGTGAGTTCACTGCTCTCCTTTTCGGGAGCGCCGCTTTCATTTTTCGCCGAAGCCGCACAAGCTGTCAGCGACATCGCGGCTGCTGTCATCATCAGCATTGCCGCCGTTCTCAAATTACCCATAATATCCTCCTTTTACCCTGAATGCACCTCATCTGCATTCACCATTTATTGCTTTTACGACACTTTCTTCTTATCATAAGCTACCCAAACCGACACTGCGATGATAACCGCAATGCACGGATAATAAATGTAAATATTACCTCCTTTCGCCGTCTGCGAAATGGTATTTATCAGCGAGTGGACTATATTACCAGCCCATCACGCGCTTTATTTCAGCGGTAAGTGCTTCTGCCGCCTTGGTATGTGTGACCTCAGTGGGGTGATAATCTGCTACAAGTCCGTCCTCGGGCTTCTGGGGCTCAAGGTGGAAAGCGGATATATTAGCATCCCCAGTTTCGGCACTGTAATCCGCAACTGCCTTTTCAACGCAGGGATAAAGGTTATCGCCCATTATGCCAAGTGTACAGAGTATCCTTGAATCGGGGTTATCCTTGCGGACGGTCTTTAAGAACTCCACATAATCCGATACATAAGCCGCCTGCTTTTCCTCATCGGACTTGCAGTAGCTGTCATCGTTGGTGCCGAGATTTATAACTATGAGTTCAGGCTGAAAACGTGAGAAATCCCAATCAACGGACTGCGCTTCAACATCGCCCATAGAACCGAAGGAGTAGCCTGTCTTTTCATAGTATAAAGGTATACGCTGATCCTCACGGCGCTTACCGTCACCTGTCCAGCCCGAATGTATGCCCCAGCCGCTTATGGAGAACATACTGCAGTCAGCATCAAGCGCCTGCGCTGTTTTGTAAGCGTATGCCTTTGTAACGTCCTCGGTTGAGGTGGAAAACGTATGTGTGGGATCCTCGTCATCCACACCGTAGCCGCAGGTTATGGAATCGCCTATGAATTCCACCTTATGGGCTTTGGGTGCGGCAGGCTTTATGGAAGCGCCCTCTTCAAGATTTATCGGCAGTATGCCGAAGCATGACATAGCGGTTTCGGAAAGCTTGATTATCTTCACCGTTTTTGTTACCTCGGTATCTCCCTGTATGGGGGTATACTTTTTTATGCCCTCGTTCAGCATATCATCCACTACACGCTCACCGTCAACCAGTACAGCTATACGCGAATAGTTATCTCTCGAACCTGATGACACAGTCTTATCGCCCTCGACGATGATATCCAGAGTTTTGCCCGTGAATTCAAATTCAGCACCAGAACCGCTCAGTCCGCACCAGAGAGTTCCTTCATCGTCCAAATAAGTTCTGCCTGTCAGTTTTGCGTTTTCTTCTGTAAGCCTTGTACCCTTCATGCCTTTTTCCTCCTCGACGCTGCTGTTAGCTGTGCTTTCGTTACCTGCTTTGTCACTTTTGCCGCAGCCTGCAGCAAACATACAAAGCGCCAGTGCACAAAGCAATACCACTTTTTTCTTTGTCATAAAACATACTCCTTCATTTACCCTTTAGCAATACCCTGCCCTTACGGGCTTTACTCTACTGCGGTCATCCCATGAAACACCACAGGGATGTCCGTATTTTGTATATTATACCATGTCCGGGTCTTTTTTTCAAGTGGTCAGGGGGTATATGCATAAATTTACATCATGTCAATATCATTGTAAAAAGCACCTGCACCGTCAAAGGACCCGACGGTTTTCACACATCGGGTCCTGTACAGCTTTGTATATCAATCGAACCTTTCGTCGATAACGCGGGCGGTCTTTTTCATGCTTCTGGGAAGAACGCCTATCTCAACTACCTTTACTATAGGTGTGAAGCCTATCTTGCTCTTGACACGTTCTGCTATGTGCTTTGAAAGCTCGGCAAAATCAACATGACCGTTGGTCTCAACGTAGATACGCATGGTATCCTTGCCGTCCAGGTGGGATATACGTATCTGATACTCGCTGGATATCTCATCGAATTCTGCAAGCACTTCCTCGATCTGGTTCGGGAATACATTTACGCCCTTGATCTTCATCATATCGTCAGTTCTGCCCCTGATAGTATCTATGCGGGGATACTTTCTGCCGCAGGGACATTCACCGGGTATGATACGGGAGAGGTCATGTGTTCTGTAACGGATAAGGGGTGCGCCCTCCTTGACGAGGGTGGTTATAACTATCTCGCCCCACTCGCCGTCAGGAACATTCTCACCTGTCTTGGGGTCGATTATTTCAAGATAGAGGTAGTCATCCCATATATGCATACCTGTGTTATACTCACAGTTTATGCCGATACCGGGACCGTATATCTCCGTAAGACCATAGATATCATAAAGTTCGATGCCAAGTTCGTTGGATATGCGCTCACGCATCTTATCAGACCATCTCTCGGAACCGATAACACCCTTTTTAAGATGTATCTTATCCTTGATGCCCCTCTTCTGAATCTCCTCGGCAAGGAGAAGTGCATAGGAAGAAGTTGAGCAAAGTACGGTAGTTTCCAGTGCCTGCATCATCTCAAGCTGTTTCTCGGTATTGCCGGGACCCATAGGCACTGCCATAGCGCCCAGTTTTTCGCAGCCGTTCTGGAAACCGATACCTGCTGTCCACAGACCGTAGCCGGGAGTTATCTGTATCCTGTCCTTATTGGTAATGCCTGCCACCTCATAGCAGCGCTTGAACATTTCGCCCCAGTCGTCAACGTCCTTGGCGGTATAGGGTATTATTACGGGAGTACCTGTTGTTCCCGATGATGAGTGTATACGTACTATCTCCTCCTCAGGGGCGGTCATAAGTCCCAGAGGGTAAGCGTCGCGGAGATCCTTTTTCTCTGAGAACGGGAGCTTTGCGAAATCCTCAGGGGTATGTACCTCGGTTATACCTGCTTCTTCCAGTTTTTTGCCGTAGAAGCTGTTTGATGCTATCAGGGCGCGTATACGGTCATTGACCTGCGCCAGCTGAGTTTCTGTTATCTGCATTTTAATTCCTCCTTATGGAAGTTTTTTCAACTTTATAATTATAACACATATAATCGCAAAAGTAAAGATACCGTTATGTTTTTTTCTTTTATGATAAGCTTATTGCCAAGCGTGGACGTCTTTATTATGAGCCGCGTATAATGCCGCATATATCCCACGTCATTATACGATTCATGAGGTATGATCTCAAGACACTGCTCCATATAGTCTTATAGATCGGAGATATTATTATTCTATTGTCAAGCTGCAGATGACCTCTGTACAGTATAACACGTCGCTTCATATCCCCGTAGTCATAGTCAGCGTCAGCCTGCCATCGTGCGTACAAAGATCTATATATGTAAACGGCATTTTGGATGCCGGGATCTTTATGCCCTTCTATATACAGCGAAAAACCTCAAAAAGTTGTACGTTTTTGTACAACTTTTGCAGAAATATGTCCGAGTTAAATTTAAAATCATTTGTTTGTACATATGCCACGCATACGTTTTGTATGGTATGTACGACATATCGAAGTCTGTTTATGAACAAAAATACAGCCGCACCACAAGGCGGGTACCCATAGAGAATATTTATGGTAACTACTGGAGGAAACCCTTTTTCAAAAGGGTTTCCCTCAATAATTTTCATAAACGTTCTGTATATGTACCCGCCTTATGGGTGCGGCTGTTCGTTTTATACTATATTATAACAGTCATGAAAAAAGCTCCGCGCACAAACTGTTGCAGACAAGTGACAAACTGCAGTTGGCATCTATCCTGCGGACTGCACCCGTGAGTATATCATAAAGTTCGGCACCTGCGGAAAGTGTGAGCTTTCGGGAGAGTGCTTCGGCTGAATGAGTATCACAGCCTATGACTTCGCCATTTGTAAGTATCGCGCAGGAATCGCGGACTATCTCGGAGAAAAGATATACACCCTCACGCAATAAAGCTTTTTTGCCGTCTGCGGCAGCAAGTGCTTTAAGTACACCGTACTCACTGCCCTCACAGAATGCGGCGGCTATACCCTTTGCAAGCGCTACGGAATCATAGTACTGTTCTTTTTCCAAATAAGCGCGGCATCGCCCGATATTGCCTTTGCCTGCTTCCAGTGCTTCGCGTATCTCGGTGATATCGCGGTCGGGGTAATTCTCCTGCAGATACTCCCCGCTTTCCTGCATGGTCACAGGGGCGGCGGCAAGGCTGACGCATCGTGAGATTATGGTGTAAAGAAAAGTTTCCCTGCTGCGTGCTGTGAGTATCAGCGCAGTATGGTCGGGTGGTTCTTCTATCAGTTTCAGCAGGATATTCTGGACCTGAACGGTGGTCTGTACAGAAAGGTCAAGGTCTGGGATGACATAGACCTTGATATCTCCCTCATTCGGGGCAACGGGTGCATCTGCCACTATGGTATCGCGGATATCCTCAACATAGTAGTTGCCCTTATCGTTGTGCTGTGCAAATATAAGGTCGGGATGAGCACCCCTGTCTATAAGCTGGCAGCTGCGGCATTTTCCGCAGGGTGTGCCGCTATGCTCCTCACACATAAGCTGCGCTGCGATATACTTCGCTATCGCCTTTTTGCCCAAGCCCTTCTCGCCGTGTATTATTATCGAGTGAGGCTCACGCCCTGCGCTGACCATACGTGCCGTCTGTTTAAGCAGGGTCTGATTGCCGTATATCTTCATCTGTTATACCTGTTCAAAGCGTTCGATATCGGTGACGAATATAGTCGCACCGCCTATAGCTACTTCCACAGGAACTGAGCGCTCACCGTTAGGTTCGGTGACTGCCGACGAAGGAACGAACTGCTTACGCTTGCGTGAATGCTCTTTCAGCACCTCTATGACCTTATCTACCTGAACATCTTCACAGCATATCATAAAGGTAGTATTGCCTGCCATAAGAAATCCGCCTGTGGAGGAAAGCTTTGTGGCACGTATACCCACCTTTTGCAGACCTTTGTTGACAGCATAGGTGTCATCGTTATTTACTATCGCATATACAAGTTTCATCGGAGTACCTCCTAATTTTTCCGCCGAATCTTCAGGCGGATGTTATACTATTATACTATATTATAGCATTTTAAGCATCAAATGTAAAGACCGTTTCACTTCAAAACGCTTACCGTATTGATACCGTATCTTTTGAGGATAGATATTATATCGGGCGTTATCTCCTCACCGCTTACAGCGATGGGCACTGAGGGCTGACAGCTTGTTACTGTCATGCCGCATATCCTGCCTGCAGCTTCATCTACAGGCACTTCCTGCTGAAGCGAGAATGCCGCTTTGCGTATGGGCATACGCACTATCGCCTCGGGTATGCCGTCAAAGGAAAGTGCTGTTCCCTCCGACAGGGGTATATCAGCCATGGCAAATTCAAGCCTTGCGTAGTCTTCTTCGGTATTGAATGGGGTGGTCATGAGCACTATGAGGTCGGGGTCGGTGTACTCGGGCTCGATGTTTTTCATACGAAGCATATCCCCCAGTGCGTCACCGCTTATGCCGCGTTCTGCTGAGGCTATGGTGATCTTGCATTTTTCATCTCCGATGGTGCGCCAGCCCATATCGTTAAGACGGCGCTTGCAAAGTTCGGTACGGGCGGCTGTTTCTGCAAGGGCTGTGCGATAATCCCCTGCAAGATATTCAGCACAGAGGTCAAGACTTTCCATTATGAGGTACGAGGGACTTGTGGAAGCAAAAAGGGACATCATAAGTTTGGAACATTCCACAAAGCCTGCAGGTGCGTTTTGTGAGATATGAAGCATGGCTCCCCCTGTGTAGCATGGCAGGGTCTTGTGTGCAGAATCACAGCACATATCTGCACCGAGAGTTATCGGGTGAGTGTCCGCATCAAGGAATTTAAGGTAAGCGCCGTGGGCATTATCGACTATAAGGGGGACTCTGTAACTTCTGCAAATCTCGGCTATGGCAGGGATATCCGCGATGAACCCAAGATAATCGGGAGATGTGATATACACCGCATCTATTTTGCGCGGACATCTGCGAAAAGAAGCCCATATATCATGGGCGGTCACTCCCGATGAACACAGTGAGCGGCTTTTCTCGGCGGGATATACCCATTCAACGTCGATATCAAGCAGTATGCAGGCATTGATGAATGCCTTGTGGACGTTTCGCGGCGCCATTACAAGCATACGCTCAGACTTGTCCTTGCGGCAGTGGTCAGCTATGGCGAGCATAGTCTTTATGCAAAGGCTTGACCCTTCGGTGGAATAGAGTGTCTTAGCTGTGCCGTAAAGTGCGGCGGTGCGTGCTTCGCTTTCAGCGATTATGCCCTCGGAACCGAAAAGATAATCAGCGCCGCGTATCTCGGTGAGGTCAAGTGGTTCAAGTCCGTGGAAAGGCTTGCCCTTATGACCGGGCATATGAAAGCGTGAAACGCCGCTTTCTGCGTATTTTTTTGCAAATTCGTATATGGGTGCAGACATGGCTTTGTCCTTTCTGAAAAATAGTCGGTAGTGTCGGTTGCGTGAGAAGGTGATCTTTAGCAGATGTAACAATGGAAATATTTCCATGAAATTGCAGAGTGCTTCCGATCCCTTTACGGGCTGATAGGTGCAAAATTGATCTATTGCTTTGATGCACCATAAGTTCCCCCGTCCGTAAAATATACCTTATATAAAGGGACGTTCAAAAAAGTGTACACCCTGCCTGACCCAAAAACAGTACCGTCACAAGAGGGTGACCGCAATTTCGGATAGGCAGATATCAATAGTGGCACAAAAAACGGACAAGCAAACAGGCATCCCGAAATGCGGGTAATTTTACAGACAGTCATTTTTTGGAAAAAAGCCGGCTCATGGCAGACCTGCCTGCACTGCCGACTATGCGCTGCCTGCCGCGAGTGATCGTCCTTGATACGGTAGACTTGTCAATGCCGAATTTTTCGGCTATCTCACTGACAGTGAGCTTATCCCTGTAGTATAATATTATATAACATTTTTGCTTTTTCGTCAAATTGTTTTCAAGCAGAGCGTACAGTGCTTTCTGATACCTGCGACGGTCATCGGAGGGGGTATTTTCTTTATCACGGAACATTTCCTCCTCAAAGCTTACACCCTCCGACAGGTACTCAGCACCGGTATCATACGAGAGTCTTTTTTTGGTCAAGATAGCTGAAACCTCCTGTTTTTTCTCTGAAAGAGAATTGTAACCAAAATGTAAATTTTCAAATCCAAACATTTGTTCTTATTTTTAGTATACCATATATTGTGGTCAAAGTCAATAGTGAACGCAATTTTAAAAAATTTTGGGCAAATTGAGTGAAAAATATCGGACTGTTTGTGCAATTTGTGCTTGATTTTTGTCGAAAGGTATGCTATAATAGGTCTTGCAATAACGGTTCGGGGAATTTTATCGGACATATCAAAACCAAAAGACATAAATAAATCGGAAACAGATGTGTGATATTATGATCCGGGCAGTGAATGCTCCGTGAGGGTACTGTGTAAGCCCACGCGGAGGTCGGGTATTGTGTAAGCCCGAATGCACCTATCATAATGGGTCGCTTGCGCTCAGTTTGGTTACAAAGAGATTACAAAAGTTACAGACGAGTCACAGCGGCAAAGGAGCAGTGTAAAGATCTATGGAGAAAAAAAAGCTTGACAGAATATCTGAGCTGACAGCAATTTCCAGACAGAGGGAGCTGACCGACGAGGAGAAGTCCGAGCGTGAGGCACTGAGGATGGAATACAGGCGAAGTGTAACGGCGAATTTCACCGATACTCTGGAGCATACCGTGATAAAGGAGCCCGACGGTTCCATGGTCAAGGTTAAGGATATGAAGCGGAGCGGGGAGGATAAATAAAGTGGCAGTACAGTCAAGACAGAAGCAGAAGCTTCTTACGATGAAGAAGCTGTTCGAGGCTAAGACAGACGAGAATCATTCATTTACCGGTGCCAAGCTCATCGAGATACTCGGAGATATAGGCATCAAGGCAGAGCGTAAGACCATTTATGATGATATCAAGACGCTCTGTGACAGCGGTATGGACATCGTGACCGTCAAGGACGGACACTCCAACGCTTACTATCTGGGCGAAAGGACCTTCCAGCAGGAGGAGCTTTTTGTGCTGGCTGATGCGATCGCTTCAAGCAGATTTCTCACAAAGAAGAAGTCGCAGGAGCTTATCAAGAAGCTGCAGTCGCTTACCAGTGAATACAAGGGCAAGCAGCTGCGCAGACAGATACACGTAGATAACCGCGCAAAGAACTTCAACGAGCAGATATACTACTCCGTAAACAAGATACAGGAGGGTATTTTCGATGAGAAGGTGATACGCTTCAGGTACACCGAGTTCAACCCCGATAAAAAGCAGATACTCAAACACGGCGGAGATTTCTACACTGTATCCCCCTATTCGCTGGTGTGGGAGAACGAGAATTACTACCTCGTATGCTGGTGCAACAAGCACGAGAAGATCTGCCGCTACAGAGTTGACAGAATGATAAACGTCGATGTGACCGAAGAAAACATCAGAAGGCTCAGTGATGACGAGAGAGCTGAGGTAAGCAATCTGCAGTCGCTTTACGGTATGTTCGGCGGCAAACTGGAGAGCGTTACCATGCAGTTCGATAATTCGCTGGCTAATGTTGTTATCGACAAATTCGGCATGAACTGTCACCCACACAGAAATTCCGACAGCACATTCTGCCTGACAGCAGATGTACAGATCGCGCCTACTTTCTGGGGCTGGTTCTTCCAGTTCGGAAAGAAGGCCAAGATACTTGCGCCCGATAACGTCATCGAGCAGGCTAAGGAATATCTGGAAGAAATATCCGAGAGCTATAAATAAGCTTTCAGGACCGCGCTTGTAAAACCGGAGAGGACGGGGAGATCCCCCGTAAAGCGAGAAAGAGATCATATGATAAGCAAAAGAGCCTCCCGTCGTAAGGTCAAGCCTTGCGGGAGGCTCAATTGTTATAACGGGAGGAGATATCATGATTTTTATAATTACAGTTATTGTCGCGATAATAGCCGTATTCTTCGGGCTGTTTGCAACACTGGGCATCGCGGTGGCAGTTATATGCGGTTTATTCATGGGCATAAGCGTAACTATCATAAAGCTTTTCATACTGCCGAGATTTGAAGCAAGGGAAAGACTAAGACTTGCCAACGACAATGTCCGCCTTTCGCCCGAAAAGCTGGAGGTCAGGTATGACAGCTACAAGAACGGCTACGTTATAGACTGTTTCTATACCTCACCCGAAACGGGAAGGAAATTCGTGTTCAGCACACAGCCATTTGCTACAGACCCTACGCCGTATCTGTTCGATGCAAAGCTTACGATAGTGGCGAACCGTGTGGATTACTCCAACTATATCGTTGATACCAACGGTCTGGATAATATTATAAGATAAGGCGGTAACAGTAATATGAAAAATTTCAGACAACTATGCATCATGCTGATAGTACTGCTGGTATTCATACTTACGATGACAGTTACTGCGGCACTTACCAAAGGCGTAAAAGAGGGCAAGATAAGCGCAAGCGTTCTGGCTGATGCTGTGATGGTGATATCCATCGCTGTTGCGGCAGGGATCGTGTTTGCCGTGATAAGGCTGTTCAGGCGGCACAAACAGCACCTGAAGCAGGCGAGCTCGGCGGATATACTGGCTGAGATAATGGCTATGAAAGACGATAATACAAAATCCGATAAGGAGGACTGAATATGAGTGACATCCCTGAAAGGCTTGAAAAAGCCGTTGAGTATATCAGCGCAAGGGCAGGTATGACCCCCGAGGTGGGTATAGTGCTTGGCTCGGGGCTTGGAAACTTCGCGGAGAGGGCTGAGATAATATCTGAGATACCCTATGAAGATATCCCAGGATTCCCACGCTCAACTGTTGAGGGGCACAAGGGCTGTTTTCTGTTCGGCAAAGTCGGTGATACCCCTGTGGTGATAATGCAGGGACGTGTACACCATTACGAGGGCTATCCTATGGAGGAGGTGGTCATGCCTGCAAGGGTAATGGGGCTTATGGGCATAAAGACCCTGCTGCTGACCAACGCGGCAGGCGGTGTCAACAAGTCCTTCAAGGCAGGTGACCTGATGCTGATAACAGACCATATCTCTGCATTTGTTCCTAATCCGCTGATAGGCAGAAACTTCAGCGGCCTGGGAACAAGGTTCCCTGATATGAGCGAGGTATACGACAGCGCACTCAGCGGCAGGATAAAGGCTTGCGCGGAAAAACTCGGCACAGAGCTTAAAGAGGGAGTGTACTGTCAGCTGACGGGACCTTCCTACGAAACACCTGCGGAGATAAAGATGCTGTCATTCCTGGGTGCTGATGCTGTGGGTATGTCAACTGCAGTGGAAGCTATCGCGGCACGTCACATGGGTGTGCGTGTATGCGGAATATCGCTGATAACCAATATGGCTGCAGGGATATCAGAAGTGCCCCTCTCACACGAGGAAGTAAAGGAAGCTGCCGATGCGGCAGGCGAAAGATTCGGGGCGCTGGTGGAAAGCTTCGTTTCGGGGCTTTCGGAATGATTCTACCTTATGTACATAAGAAAGCGCAGTTAAAATGACTTTGGCTGTGCAGTTTGTCAATGAGGTCAAATGCCACGAAAACCGCGGATATATTCTTTGTGCGCAAACAACTTAATGAAAGTATGTTCCTGCATACCTTTAGTGCAATATGCAAAAAAGGTATGCAGGAGTTTTTGTTTTTTGAGGATTTGCATTTTTCCTACCGTTATGATATGATAATTTTCAGAAAAGGAGTGGTGAAAATGACGATCACAAACAGGGCAGAAAACCGAAGGACAGACAGAGGCAGACTTATATACCTGACACTGGCAGGTGTTTTTGCTGCCATGATATATCTGCTGACAGCATTCGTGAAAGTACCTACGGGCGCAGGATATACTCACGCAGGTGACAGCGCAGTATTCCTGGCTGCTTGTATACTTCCTGCACCATACGCGGCAGCTGCGGCGGCGATAGGCGCTGGGCTTGCAGACGGGCTGGGCGGATTCGTGGTATGGCTGCCTGCAACGCTGGTGATAAAGGCATTGGCAGCCCTTTGCTTTACCTCAAAAAAGGATACTATCATAAACAAGCGTAACATACTGGCTCTTATACCTGCGCTGGTACTGTGTGCTGTGGGCTACAGCCTGTATCAGGGCATATTCATGTCGGGCGGTATATCAAAGACCGCTTTTGCAGCGGCTTTCGCCCAGATACCTGCATACTGCGTACAGACAGGTATAGGCGCTGCGATATTCATAACCGCAGGCACAGCCCTTGACAGGATGAAGATAAAGCGCTCTCTCGCCAAAAAGACATTATGACAGGCGCTCATAAAAAGATATCGGTGGACAGTCATACATTGGTACGGCTGTCCACCGATATTTATTACAGGTAATAATGTGCTTTTCAGAGTTTTATGACCACCTGCACAGGGGGTGCTACGCACGATGCAAAAGTATCCGCATCAGAGGGTCTGCCTACCAGACTGCCGTAATGTATCGGGACCGCTATGGCAGGCTTGACAGTATTCACAAGTTCGGCTGCCTGTTTTGCACCGATAGTATAAGTGCCGCCTATGGGAACACATATTATATCACACCTTACAGCCTTTGCCTCAGGAGTATTATCCGTATCGCCGCACACATACACCCGCTTGCCCTCAACGGTGACCACATACCCAAGCCAGCCGTTTTTCTTTGGATGGAATGGCTTCAGCAGATTATAGGCTGCTATGGCATCTATGGGGATACCGCAGACCTCAGCGCTGTAGCCCGGATGCATGAAGGTAGTCCTGTCCTCACCGATACCCGCTTTGGCAAATGCCTTCATCATTGTATGTGGTACAACGAAACGTGTACTGCTGTTGGAGCACTTTTCTATATCCTCAGGTGAAAAATGATCGTAGTGGTCATGGGTGATGAATATTATATCAGCATCGTGATCTGCAGAAGCAAGGTGGAAAGGATCAAAATATATCACCTTATCTGACCCGATGCGTATGCTGCTGTGTTCGTTTACGGTCAGCTTATCTATCATAGGCTATACCCTCCTTTTTTATATACAAAGGACCTCTTCCGCTTTTGCGAAAGAGGTCCCGGGACTTTACATTATGACTTATCACATCTCGCGGTAATCTATCATACCGTATGTAGCTTCGCCCTTTCTGTTAGTCATATCCTTCAGTGCCGCAACTACGGAAGTATCTGCGGGACCGCTTCTTCTGATGACAGCGATCTTATACTTAGGATATATAGCACCAAGATTGTCTATCTTCTCGGGTACCATCAGCTGTCTGAATGCGGTATTAACGTCATTCATTATCTGATCGGGAGCAGGCTGTCCACCCTCGGAAGGTATCATTACTACGAATTCATCTGAACCTGTACGATAGATAGCTCTTCCAGGGAAGATATCCTTCAGGGTATCAACAGTACGTACCAGCAGCTGGTCACCTGCATCGTTACCGAATCTGGTATTGATCTCACTGAATCCGAGTATATTGAACATCATGAAGTAGCAAGGCTTCTGCTCGCTTACGTCAGCACTTTCCATATCCATAGCGAAGGATACACGGTTGTTTGCATTTGTAAGCACGTCCTTGAACATCGCGGTGTTCAGTGACTGTCTTGTCTGAGAGTTCTTTGCGATGGTAGATACCAGTTTCTGGTTGATCTTTTCCTGTCTCTTATTGATGAAGAAGAATACTACTGTCAGGATGAGGAGGATGAAACCGAATATGATAAGGTACATTCTCATGCCGTTTGTCAGAGCGTAAACGTCATCTGTGGGAGCGTTAACGAGGAACAGCCACTGATAATCGCCCATAAAAACGTAAGAAGAAACATACTCCTTGCCGTTTACCTTGTACTCGATCTTACCTTCATATTCGCCTTCATTGTCGTTGCCTCTGCTGCCTTTAAACTTTTCACAAAGCTCTTTCAGTTCAGGTATATCTACCTCGGCGTTAACCTTCTCCTTATCAGCTGTGAACAGATACGTAGCGTTTTCTGTATCGAGCATATAGTAGGTCGCATTTCTGAGGTCGGATCTGTCAAACTTAGCCTTTACCTTTGGATCGTTAAGGTTCTTGTTTGCACCTGAGATTTTATCCAGAGTGTTTATCAGACCGTCAGTCTTGATACCCATACCAACCATACCGATAGCCTTACCGTTCTTGTTGTATATAGCCCTGCACATCGAGATTATCTGAGTACCGGTCGAGCGCGATGCGATTATACCGTTATTAACAACGCCCTTTTTTGAAAGAAGTTTTTGGTGGAGCTGTTCAAGTTCATTGGGATCTTCTTCGAGCTGCATACCTATCGACTCTTCCGAACTGTTGTGTGTAAGTATGTGAGTATCCCATGTACCTATCCACACACTCTCTGCTGTAGGTATATCACCTGCAAACAGACCTGTGTAAGCCTGTGCCAACCCAGTGAGTTCCTCAACAGTAGCATCCTTAACGCCTGCAGGCAGATCATCATCACTGAGGTGATTATCGCGGTTATAGATCTTGTTGAGCAGGTCAGTCACCTGTCTTGCCTTTGAAAAGTCAGTCAGCTGATGCTCAGACATTTCAACGTAGTTCTTTATAACCTGCGAACGCTCTGTTGTTGTCATCTCCATGTGAGCATCCGAACTATCCCTCGTCCTGTTACTTACGGTATTCGTAGTGAAGAGAGATATGCCGAGCATTACTATCAGCTGTATGATAAGCACCAGGTTCAATGATATCTTGAATTTTTTCTTTTCCTTCTTCTTAGCTTTTGCCATATTCTAACTACCCTTTCTCTTCTCGGGTACATACAGCCCCGATTAATAATAAGTCTTTATATTATCCGGAATGCTTACTAACCAAACAGACCGAACAGACCTTTCTTCTTTTTGACGTTGAGCTCTTCAAGGAATTCCTCATCTTCTTCATCGTCATTCTCCGCTACGCTCATCAGCTTGCTGACACGGTTCTTCAACAGATCATTCTTTGATGAACCGCCTCCGCCGCCCTCATAATACGACGAAGTCACAGAAGTCAACGGTGATGAGGGTACCGGTGCTTCCGAACCGTAGGGCATTGATTGTACCGGTGTTCCGCCGTACTGCATGGACACATATCCCGACTGCACAGGTGCGGCTGCAGGCATACCGTTCGGCATACCGCTGAAAGCCGAATTGTTCACATAGCCGCCTGTCATTTCGGACAGCGGGATCATTCTGTCAGGCATTACGATACATCCCATGGAATTTTCAGGATTCATGGATACTATGTAATTCAGGCAGCCCGAGCAAGGGAGCATGGGACTGCGGTTAACAGTATCTATGAGGACCATCGAATCTACAGCCGTTTCGTTACCGTATGTCTGCATATTGCGCATAGCCTCGATCTCAGCATGGACACTCACGGGTGCGCCGTTCATCATTTCTTTACGGCTGACGCCGTTATACACCCTGCCGGTCCTTGAAAAGATAACACATATAGTTTCGTCGGGTGCTATGACCTCCCCACTCTGTGAACGGGCATTAGCGACCTCGAGCGCAATATTGTAAATGGCTTCAAATGTCATATCTTCAAACCACCTTTCATTTAGTCTGTCTGACGCTTCCAAAAAAACAGAAACAGACCCTTTCGTGAGTATTATTGTATACCTTGACCAACAAATTGTCAATAGGATATGCTACCAATTAAGAAAATACAGTAAAACTTCGTATGATTGCACAAATTTAACCCACTGTCCCATGACATTATGACAACACTTTACAAGATGAAGAAGTGCGAAATTTTGTGTAATATGCTTTATAATTTAAGTTAATTCTAATTGTTTGATAGTTTATTCATACAGTTTTCGTAAAGTCCAGAAAACGTTTTAGTTGACAATAGTCGCCTGCCGTCAAAATGCACAAATTCTCCGTAAACGATTATTTTTTTCAGACGAATTATGCATTTTGTAAAAATGGAAAAATCAGAACATAAAATGACAGACGGGGTATTATCTTGAAATGTTAATAATTCAGCACATACGCGCTATCAACGCATCTTAAAATGTGTCGCATATATGGACAAAACAGCACGTTTTTGATACATATATGATTTTTCTGACATGTCAAAAAAGAGCGTATGCAGGCATTTGCATACGCTCCTTGATATTTGTATTATACGGGTAACTATGATCAATCGTTATCCTGCGGGTACTGAATGACAGTTTTGGCGTTACCTCCGACTGTCCTTACTTTTGTGCGTGTATTATCCTGAGCGTACTGAACTACAGTCTGACCGTCGGGGCTTTCTGCCTTCACATAAATGCCGTCACCGTCTTCATTTAATCCAACATATACAACGATACCCTCATAATTGAATTTCAGTCTATCGTTGATGAACTTATCAAGCTTGGAGGGAGATGCTTTCATGTCTATCTTCAAACCTTCCTTTGAGATAGCCTGAAAACCGCCGTTTTCAAGAACGCTATGATAATCACAGCCTTCGTTCTCCGGATCGTTAAGATATTCAATCACACTATAAAGCGCTTCCTTAACTGCGAAATCAAGCTGAGATTCGCTGAAAACCGCATATACAGGCGCATCCAGGTCAAATATGCCCCATTCAGCAGTGCCGTCTGTCCAGCGCGGATACTGACCTACTTTTCCCGTCCTGTTATCCTTTACCTGAACAAAGTAAGTATCCTCGCCGTCAATTTCCGTCCTGCCAACGAATAAGCTGATATTGCCGCGTGCAAACATAGATGCTACTACATTCATCTCTCTGTCAACTTCAGATTTGTATCTGTAATTGAAGCCCGTCTTCATACCGTCTTTTGAATTTAAATTCGCAAATACCCCGTTCTTGAAACACTCTTCTAATGAGATGCCCTTAGCTTTGTAATCATTGAGAATTTGGTCAATACCATTATAGCAGGCAAATGCAGTTTTGTTCAGGTCTTTGACAGAGTTTGATTTGTCAAGATCCGAGTAGACCTTTATACTACCGGAAATAGTATTTTTATTATCCGGATCCGATATTGTATAGCTGAAAGAAACGCACTGGTTCGGGGCAACACGACCATTAGTGCCGTCGTCCTTGATCACATGGATCGAATACCAGTCAGGAGTAAATTGCCTGCCGTTCTTTACGCTTTCAATTTTACCGTAGTCACCCAACCTTACTGCCCAGTTATTTATTGTTTTCTTGCTGGTGTTTTTAAGTGTTACCTTAACTGTGGTCTTGCCGTCCTTAACAGAAAGCACCTCGTACTTTGCCATATAGCCGGCGCCCTTGTAAGCCCTATAATCGCCTGTTTTGAGTTCGGCTGATGCTGTGATAGCCAGTCCGCAGGACAGAGCCAGTGCGGTTACACCGGAAAGTATTCTTTTGATCTTGTTCATTCTTTTGTCCTCCTGTTTTTTACCATATATATGGTATTCTCATACGCCCTGATTATATCATAAAGGTTATACTGTGCCAATGTGATATATCAACAAATACGGCGCTGACGTATAAGCGGGAATAGTATGAGGTTATTAAGTTATCAGAAATCAGGATGTGTACCCCATGTTGCTGAGTCTTTTGTGGGGTCGGGATACTGACCTACTCTGCCCGTCGCATCTTTTACCTGAACAAAGAATGCATAATCGCCGTACTGGTCCTTGCTGCTCAAATCCATGCCAACATAAACAGTAAGACCATCATATCCACGCCCATTGTATTTCAACCCATCATTGATAGCCTTATCGCCATCAGTGTACTCAGCTTCCTGACCTATCTTCAAGCCTTCGATTGTGCTTGCCTTTGCAAAACAGCCGTTTTTATAGCACTCCTCGATGTCATATCCTTGGGTCTCCAGATCGGCAAAATATTCTGATACTGCATTGTATACGGTCTTAGCATCGCCGTTAAGAGACTTTTGGTCGTGAACCAATCTTGGAACTGCATTTGAATATGTGCCCCATTCAAGATCTCTGTGATCAGGTGTGGGATACTGACCTACATTACCGGTAGTGTTATCCTTTGTCTGAACAAAGAAATACTCCTCACCGTTGATAGTTGTCAAGCCCACATATACACTGACATCACATTTGTAAGCATTTGTGAGCAGTTCATAGTTTATGGCAGCATCGCCTTTAGTAAGTTCTTTTGTACCTATTTTCAGACCTTCCTTGGTGTTCGCCTGCGGAAATTCGCCGTTGTCAAAAATCTCCTGCAAACTATTCAAGCCATGTTCTGTTTCATAATCTGCAATATATTCAGCAACGACATTATACGCAGTCTTGGCATTGTTGTCGAGCTGCCTTGAAGTTAACGGCTTAGTGCCAATAGGTGTATTTTCATCGAATGTGCCCCATGTTGCTTCGCCCTGTGTGGGGTGAGGATACTGACCTATCTTTCCGGTCTTGGGATCTTTTGCCTGAACAAAGAATTCCGGATGTCCGTAAGCGTCGATACCGGTTTTGCCCACATAGACTATCATGCCGTCATACATGAATTTCAGCTCATCGTTGATGTACCTTTCACCCTCAGTAAACGATGAATTATAGTCTATCTTCAATCCGTCCTGAGTGTGCGCATTCGGGAAACCGCCGTTTTCAAAGCTGCCCTCATAGTCAAGTCCTTGTGTTTCCAGATCGCATAGATATTCAGCTACAGCATTATATGCTTCCTTAGCTGCGTGGTTAACATCATCGGTACTATAATTCGTGTATATGGGTGAATTTGGGTCAAATGAGCCCCATTCAGCGGTGCCATTCGTAGGGCGGGGCCACTGACCTATCTTGCCTGTCTTGTTATCCTTTACCTGAACAAATGCATGCTCTTCACCGTTAGTTGTTGTTCTGCCTACATATACGCTTATATTGCCGCGGGCATACTTCGATGCTTCGATATTTACTTCGTTGTCGCCTTTAGCAGTATATTTGTAATTGAAGCCTGTCTTCATTCCGTCTTTTGAATTCGCTTTTGTGAATTCCCCGTTCTTGAAGCAATCCTCTAAACTGAGGCCCTCACATTCGTAAGCCCAAAAGATCTCATTAACAGCTTTGTAGCATTCACTGGCTGCTTTGTTCAGACCGTCAACTGTGTTTGATTTATCCACATCTGAGTATACTTTGAGCCTTTCGGGAAGTTCATTGTAGCCATTCTCGTCTGTCATGGTAAATGTGAATGAAACACATTCATTCGGTGCAACTTTGCCGTTGGTGCCGCTGTCCCTGATCACATTGTACCCATATGCATAACCGCTGTTATACAAGTAGTTTGTATCGAATATCCTGCCGTTCTTTAAGCTCAGGATCCTACCTTCGTGTTCAAACCCTACTGCCCAGTTGTTTATTGTCTTTTTGCTTGTGTTCTTCAGGGTGATCTGAACAGTGGTATAACCGTCCTTAGCAGAAAGCACCTCGTATTTTGCAAGATATCCTGTGCCTCTGTAAGCTCTTGAATCACCTTTGTTCAGCACGGCAGATGCGGGCAGAGAAAGTCCGCAGGTCAGAGCCAGTGCGGTTACACCGGAAAGTATTCTTTTGATCTTGTTCATTCTTTTGTCCTCCTGTTTTTTACCATAATATATATGAAATTCTCATATGCCTTGATTATATCATAAGGGTTATACTGTGTCAATGTGATATATCAACAAATACGGCGCTGACGTATAAACGGGAATAGTATGAGGTGGCAATACACGCAGGAAAAACGAACATTAACCGCCTTTTTACGTTGTACAATATAATGTACTGCAAATAATGCTGCTGATATACACTTGACAAATCACGCATAAAGTTTTATAATATTTATAGATAATTTATATAATTTAAATGAACGATCATCGAGGCGAAAGGAGAGAAAAATATGAGTAAGATAAAAGTTGTTACTATCGGCAGACTTTACTGTTCGGGAGGAAGCTCCATAGGAAAGATGGTTGCCGAGAAGCTGGGCATACCCTGCTATGACAGGGAGATAGTCGAGATGGCGGCGGAAAAGAGCGGTATCTCTATGGCGGATATAAAAAAGTATGAGGAAAGCGTGCTCAACCCTCTGAAAAAGCAGGTGTCTTTTTTCAAGAGCAGTGAGGATATCACCGAGAAGATATTTGCGGCGGAAACGCAGGTAGTATATGAGCTGGTGGAAAAGGGACCTTGTGTTATAGTCGGCAGGTGTGCGGATTTCATACTAAAAAACAAGGTAAAGACACTTGATGTGTTCATATATTCTTCCCTTGACAAGCGCAAGCAGACGGCTATGGCAGCCCCCCACAACATACCTGAGGACGAGGTGGAGAACCGTATTAAAAAGTATGACAAAAAGCGCGGTGATTACTACAACACAAATACCAACAAGCAGTGGAGCTCGAAGTTCAGCTATGATCTTTGTCTGGACAGCGGCACACTCGGGTATGATATGTGTGCTGAGATAATCGCTCATACAGTGGAGGCTTCTGAATAATGGCAAAGGAAAAAGATGTCAAGACGAACGCTATGCGGATACTTGACAGGAACAAGGTAGTATACAAAGTGAACACCTATGAATGCGACGAGTTCATTGACGGTGTACACATAGCTGATATGCTGGGTCAGCCCCATGACAGCACATTCAAGACACTGGTCGCACAGGGCAAAAGCGGAGGATACTATGTATTCGCCATACCCATAGATGAGGAGCTCGATCTGAAAAAGGCGGCAAAGTCGGTGGGTGAAAAATCCGTGGAGCTGATACACGTAAAGGATATCAACAAGGTGACAGGCTACATACGCGGCGGATGTACACCGCTGGGCATGAAAAAGCAGTACCCCACTGTGGTAGACAGCTCGGCTGAAAAATTCGGTGAGATCATCATAAGCGGCGGAAGACTGGGCTCGCAGATATTCCTTGACCCTCAGGATCTGGTAAAGGTCACGGGAGGAAAATTTGACAGCATAATATTTTAAGTTACTTACAGTGGGCAGTTTCGGCTGTCCGCTGTTTTGGTTGGTAACAGTTAGGAGAATTTACTGTTTGTTCATAAACACTTTTGAATGGTGTGGTATAATATATGTGTTTGTAAAGACCATACGAGAATACGGAGGTTAAGTAAAATGAATATAAAAGCACTGGCTGCACTTGCGGCAGCGGCAGTTATGGCAGTTTCCGTCTCTGCCTGCGGCAAGAAGACAGACAATAAGGATAAGACCGACAGCAAGGCTGAAACTACTGCCGAAGAGGATATCGAGAGCACCCCTGAGGAGGACAGCGCGGCTGAGACCACTACGGCTGCAGCAGAATCCAAGCCTGATGAAAAACAGGATGAAGAAAAGATCAAAAAGTACATAGGCGAAAAGGATGCCAAGAAGTCCGACTACTCCGTAGAGCTGACAAACGGCACTGAGAACGTGATAATCGGTTTTGCCATAAACTACGGTGACGGGGAATACAGTGAGAACCTGATCCCTGCAAATGAGGATTTCGAGATAGACGAGGTAAGGCTGTTAAACTGGTCGCACACGGTATCGGGCGATGTGATGACACTTGGTGATTTCAATGTTGAGATCACGCTGGAGGACGGCAAAAGATTCGAGCTCCACGGTTTCCCGCTGACAGATATGCTCTCGGGCGAGATAAGACTGATGGACGAATACGCTTTCCTGGTATACACCAACAAGATCGGTGACAGCAAGGACACGATGAAGAAGGAAGCTGATATAGCAGAAAAGGAAAGGGAGAAGGAGGAGGCAAAGACCGCTACTACCACTACCACGACAACTCCCGAGCCTGAGCCGGAGCCTGAGCCTTCCGAGGAGGATACTGATACTACCACCGTTACGACAGTGCCTGAAAGCCAGGCTGAGGAATCTCAGGCTGAACAGCAGTACGATGATCAGCAGCAGGGTGAAGTAATTTATTGATATACACAAAGTATCGGAGAGCAAAAGTGCTCTCCGTTTTTTTACAGCGGTATATACATATCAGCAAAGCGGAAGGAGTTAGTCCATGAGAAAGCTTATTTACGGGATCACGGCGGCTATAATGTTGTTTGGCACAGCTTATACACCTGCTGACGTTAATTTTTTTGATGCGGTCATTTCAGCGGATGCGGCTGAAGCCGCTGAGTATACAGAGGACGGATTCGGCTGCGTAAACACCGGGGACGGAGTCAGGATAGTATCATATACGGGCACAGACACTGATCTTGTACTTCCTTCGGTCATAAGGGGCAGGGATGTTACTTCCATAGCCCCTTACTGCTTTGAATTCAACAATACCCTCCGTCATGTGACCATAAGCGACAGCATCAAAGATATAGGCGATCATGCATTTTTCGGCTGCCGCGGTCTTATCAGCGCGGATATACCCACAGGTGTGACAAGTATAGGCAATTCATGCTTCTGGGGATGTACGAAGCTTGAAAAAGTACATATCCCCGACAGTGTCACCGTTTTGGGACCCCTTGTATTCTCCGGATGCACCGCACTCACCGATGTGGCGCTGCCATCGGGACTTGAGGTACTGCCCGATTACACCTTCAACAGCTGCAGGTCACTTTCGGATGTGACTATCCCTGAAAGTGTGACGGAGATACGCTACAAGTGCTTCACGGATTGCACATCCCTTAAAACACTGAGGATACCGAAAGATGCAAAGATAGCGGATCACGCTGTGGGTTTTTATACTGAGGGCAGCAGCTGCAAACTAACTGAGGGATTTACGATGTATGTTTATCACGGCTCCCCTGCTGAGGAATATGCAGTGAGATCAGGAGTTCCTCACTTATGCGCTGATGCTGTTGCCGGCGATGTGAATGCTGACGGCACAGTAAACGTAAATGACATAGTTCTTATCGCTGCACACATAAAAGGGATCGCACCTATGGACACGGGATCGGCTGCAAGGGCAGATGTCAATGGTGATGACCATGTTACAGTGACAGATCTTTCAATGACCGCAGCACACGTCAAGGGCAAAAAGAGCCTGTGACAATATGTACAGGATATACCTTTTGACGATGATCAAATAAATTGCAAACTTTTGTTGCGCAACTGCCCGCAAAAGTTGCTTGACCCGAAGCCGCTTTTGATATATAATATAACCCAAGGAAACAACAGCAAGCGGCGAATAAACAAAAAGACGCCGTAGAGCAAAAGAAAGATAACAAAATATCCCGGAGGATGCCCCTTTACATATGCGGAGAGATATTACATAAAAACCGCAAAGGGATGACCGTGATACGGCAGCCTTCGGGATAGGCCGAAACGGCAGTACGAGCATTGGCAGGCGACGATGCTATGCCGCAGATCTCATATCTGGATAATGAGATGTATGTAAAAAAACAGCGAGAACTTCCCTATAATATGAAAACGGCTCGGCAGCGGCGGCTCCCGAGTCGTTTTTTCTTATTGTTTTCCTATCAGATCATAGTTTTTACTGCCCTTTACAGCAGATACGATACGGGCATATTCATACTTGCTTTTCTTGAGCAGAGCATAGTCATGGGCTCCGCCCTTTTTTTCTATATACTCATGGCTATGCCCCTCTTTTTTCAGCTTGGCGGCAAAGCGTCTTGCAGGGATATTCATAATATCATGCGTTCCCGATATCATGGTGATATGCGGCAGTCCGCTGAGATCGCCGTTTTTGACATCTGCCCTTTTATCGTTTTTGTCGATATCGCTGTACCACAGTTCGCTTATCTTATCAACGGGGAAATTCCCGAGTATGGCATCGTGCTTTTTTATATATGCGGCTCTCCTGCGCTCTTTTTCCGTAAGCTCACCAAAAGTAAAGCCCGGTGATATCAGTACTATCTCGCCTGCAAGCGGCAGACCCATATCCCTTGCCAGCATGGAAAGCGAAAGCGAAAGGGTACCGCCTGCTGAATCTCCCATAATGGTAAGATCTTTGGGATCACCGCTTTTTGCGAATGCTTTGTATACCTCCATAAGCATTATATGGGAGGCTCTCGCACCGCATTCGGGTACCATGGGATACTGTGGGAATATTATGGTACAACCGGTATCTCTCGCAAGCCTTTGGCAGAATCTCCAGTGCAGCGGCATCGCCTCCAGAAAGAAGCCACCGCCGTGAATGAACATGACTGTTTTTCCGCTCCTGTTATATTTATCTTTGGCGACATAGTATACACCGCCTTTTACTTTTCGTCTGATGACCTCCATTTTCCGTCTTATATACGTGGGCGGAGCGGAGGTCATGGGGTGTCTGACTTTATACTCTGCCAGTGCTTCTGCAAATGCCGGGCCTTCCGTTCTGAATACCGTCAGGAGATCCCGCATATAGAACCTGATGAACTTTTTTATCAATATATTCATGGCTGTCTCCTTTACTTTACATGGCTGTCCTTTCAGCACACCACTTTGTGCGCCCTTATAACCGGGAACATTTATTGCATCCGCAGGATAACCATATTTTTTAATAATTATATCACTAAATATCCAAAAATGCAAGGTGATACCATGGCTGTACAAAACACAAGGAGCGTATGCGAAATTATGCATACGCTCCGATATACGTCTATTGAACGCTAAGTTCATCAAAGACCTTTTGCCTTTGATAATGTAATACCGTTCTTGCCGAGTGCGATCTTATGGTCAAGTCCGACAAACTTGCCGTCCTCCTGCCACAGTACTTCCTTTACGAAATCATACTTCTCTTCATCCCATGTGGTGAAGTCATCAAGAACAAGTCCGCCTGTGTCACCCGAGTTTGCATTGAAGCACCAGAAGGTGTGGTTCAGGTGGTTCTCCTTTATCAGCTGGCGCATATATGTCATCCAGGTGATGTTAGGCTCGGTCATGAATCCGCCCCACTCACCTATCAGCAGAGGCGCAGTCTTTTTCTCGTGGATGTACAGCCAGTTATCCTGCCAGCAATCCTTTTTCAGGCTCTTGAAATCATAGCTGCCTTCAAACCAGGGCTGTTCGTATACGGTAGGGCCGTAGTCGTGTGGAGAATATACCAGCTTATCCTGGTGTTTGCCGAGGTCTATGGGATAGTCCTTTACGCCGCGGAGGTTTCCGCCCCACCAGTTGAAGTAGTAATCCTCGTTATCCTGTGACTTATAGTCGCCGTTTTTCTTGATGTTCTTGGGATATATCTCGATGCCCTCTACCATTATAAGTACGTTGGGGTTCTTTGCCAGAACTTTCTTAGCGGCAGTTTCAGCAACATACTTCCAGTTATTGTCAGCCTTGCTGTTGTTCCATATAGCTGCCTGATCGCCCTCGGCAGGTTTGCCGTGAGGTTCGTTCTTCAGGTCAAAAGCGATGATCGTATCGTTGTCCTTGTAGCGGTCTGCCATCCATTCCAGTGCAGCATAGTATTCCTTGGCGCTGACCCTGTCAGTATACCACAGATTTGCATTGTGACCCGATGCATCGGTATTTGCCGAATGGATATCGGGCATTACCTTCATGCCGTTCTCTTCTGCCAGTTTAAGGAAATAGTCAAATATCTGCAGAGAGTTCATAGAGTTGAGTTCCTCGTTATAAGCGTTGTTGTAGTTTGCCTGAGGATACTCTCCTGCTGCCCACTGGTTTATAAGTTCGGCAGACATAGGTACACGTATAAGGTTGAAGCCGTGGTCTGCTATTGCCTTTATGGTAGGTTCAAACTCGCTGTTCCACAGGCCGTCAAAGGTATTGGTGCCTGTGTTGTAACCGAACCAGTTGACACCTGTCAGCCACACCTGCTTGCCGCTTTCATCGAGTATCTTATTGCCGTCGGTATGCAGCCAGTCATCACCCTGCTTGGCATCTTTGGAACGCTTCAGCAGCTTCTTCACATCAACGTCTTTCTTCTCGTTGTTGTTGCCGCCGTTGTTATTATTATTGTTGTTATTGTTATTATTGTTGTTCTGGCTGACCTTGCCCTTTTTAAGTGTGCAGTCAGTTCCGTTGAGCTTAGCTGACTTGATATTCAGCGCACTGCCTGTACCGATGTTGCATCCGCAGGTAACAGAAGCTCCCTTTGCGATATCGGCGTTATAATCGGCATTGGTTATGGTAAGCTTGTTGCCGTCCACCTTGAATGTGCCGTTCCAGCCGTCGCAGGACTTCAGGTCATCTATCTCCAGTTCAAGCGTCCAGCCGCTGACTGCACTGTCAGAATAGTTATTGATGCCTATATCAAGGCCGCTCATCTTTTTATCGCCGTCTTCCCAGCCGTTGCCTGATGACCAGCTGATAACATAGCCTTCCTTTTTGACATCGTCCTCTTTTTCCTCTTCAGAGCTGTCCTCCTCAGCTTCGGAGTCCTCCTCTTCTTCATCCTCTTCATCAGATAAATCTTCATCTTCTTCGCTGTCATCAGCTGCAGAAGATACCATTTCCGACTTTTTCTTCGGCTCGGTCTTTTTCCAGGAATCATCATTCTTTCCAAGATTTGTCACTACCAGAGCGATTATGAGCCCTGCGATAACAACACCCATAGCGACGAACCCTGCGATGATCTTTTTGGAAATACCTCCGTTCATACCCATTCTCCTAACATAAAATAATTACACCTTATCCCTTTGGGCAAAAAGCCCGACAGATAGATTATAGCACATATACCGGCAAATGTAAAGGGGGGGATTTTTCGGGTATAGCTTCAGGTTATACCACCCATGTGATATTTTATATTTGACTATTTGCGACAAATGTGGTAATATATATAGGAATGTACACATTACACGAAAGGACAGATCCACAATGAAGACCTGTGAGATATTTAAAAATAAAACTTCTTTATCTTTTGAGGTATTCCCTCCGCGGAGCGATACACCGATAGACAGCATATACAGCACTGTTGACGAGCTTGCTCACCTTAAACCTGATTTCATCAGCGTGACATACGGTGCAGGCGGCAACGGAAGCAACGCTACTATAGGTATATGCGAGATGATAAAGGAAAAGCATTCCATTGAGCCTGTTGCTCACCTTGCCTGCATAAATCTCACACGTGAGAAAGTGCTGTTTGAACTGGCGCAGATGAAAGCTGCAGGTATCGAGAACATACTTGCCCTTCGCGGTGATGTAAACCCGAATATACCGCCCCATGATGATTTCAAATACGCATCTGAGCTTATCGAGCTTATAAAAGAGAACGGCGATTTCAATGTTATCGGCGCCTGCTATCCCGAAACTCACCCCGAAGCTGCTTCGGGCGTAGAGGATATAAAACACCTGAAAGAAAAGGTCGATGCCGGCTGTTCACAGCTTATATCACAGCTTTTCTTCGACAACGAGGACTTCTATGCATTCCGTGAAAAGGCTGCCATAGCAGGTATAGATGTACCTATCGAAGCAGGTATAATGCCTGTGACCAATCCCAAGACTATCGCAAGAATGGCAACACTCTGCCATGCAAGGCTGCCCAAAAAGTTCCTCACTATAATGCAGAAGTACGAGAACGATCCAATTGCCATGCGCGATGCGGGCATTGCCTATGCCGTATCTCAGATAGTTGACCTTATAGCCAACGACGTTGACGGCATACACCTTTACACTATGAACAACCCCTACATAGCCTCAAAGATATGCGAGGCTGTACAGACACTATTCAGATAAGCTGATCATCCCCCAAACATATACACAGTCAGAAATATCCCGTGAGAAGAGCTTCTCACGGGATATTTTGTTTTATGGTATCCCTTTAGCACACAACCACAAAGTGCTATATAACAAGGGAAGGATAACCGCCAAGTATTTCAAGTTCCGATATAACACTGATCAATTGGGTGTGTCAGCGGGATAACCGTATTTTATTTTGCCTTATTCAAATCTGAGTGAATACAGATCTATATCGCATCCGGGCAGGAAAACCAGTTCGACAGTTCCCTTGCCGCTTATACCATCGGCTGAAAATCTTCTTGCGGTATACTCTGCCGCGCCTTCAAATTCGCAGAGTATTCGCTTTTCACTGCCGTCCTCAGCCTTGAACAGCAGATTTATACTGTTCACAGGCAGCTCGGAGCGAGCCTTTATAACAAAGCTTTCGGGGCTTTTTGCAAAATCAAAGCTGCCAAAGCATATATTGACATTATTGCCGATGCCTGTTACAGCTTCGTTCTCAACAGTGAATCTGTCACCGTAGATATTCTCAGCCAGCGCTGCACAGAGTTCTGCCTTCTCCTTTGGGTGCTGCTCAAACACGAAGCCCTGAACATCCAGATCAAACTGAGATGCTATACTTATTGTATGCACACCTCTGAGAGGCTTTTTAAGACGGTAGGTCTCTGCCTGATATGTGAGCCATATAGATTTTTTGTAGTACTCATAGTCCCCAAGCAGCTCACCGTTATCGGGAGTGCCGTCCCATAGCTGTATACGCACAGGGGTCGCGTAATTTGCGAAAATGGGCAGGGTCACGGTATCGCTGCCGATGCTGCCGAAGTCAACTCTTTCAAAGCCGCACCACGCACCGCTGCGCAGATTAACACCCTTTTGTATACCCGGTGTCACTCTGCCGTGTTCAATGGTATAAAGTCCGCCCATTACCATTTTATACGGGTCGTTGAATGCCCTGCCAAGCCCCTCTGCAGTCAGTCTTACAGCGGATATAATATGGAACTTGTCGGTGCCGTTTTTAGCCTGCGCACGCAGATAGAACTCACCGTCACCAAGACATTCCACGGTAACGCTGTTTTCATCATAGCACACTATCCTGCCAAGGTTTGAATCTATGCCGCACGCATTGGTAAGCCTGAGCACTATATCCCTTTGGGTCGCATCTTCCGGCAGAAGTTTTATACCGAAGGTAAGCTGCCGCTTTTCGGGAGAAAAGATCTTTTCCCTGCCGTAAAGCTCTATCTTCCTTATGGGTATATCATCTTCGGATATTCCGAAGTCATTTGGCACAGACCTGTTCTCATAAACACAGGGATACCCCTTGCTGTCATCGCCTGTTTCTTCTGCGGACAGCGTGAGCACAGCCTCGGGGAGTCTTGGTGAAGTCACCTTTACCGTGATATCGCCGCCCACATCCTTTGCGGCTATCATGGCAAGCAGCTTGCCGCTGAACAGTCTGCGTGATGTACCCTTATAGCTGTCATAATCGGTGGAATCACCGTTATCAAGACCGACGAGCCTTCCTGCACCGCTGACTTCCACCGTAACACGGTCATTGGCATTGGCAACAAAGGTACCGTCCTTGTCATAAGCGGATATATCAACGAATATCATATCACAGCCGTCGGCTTTCATAATGTGCTTATCGGGGGTGAGCCTTATCACGGCAGTATCACCGAAGCTCCTCTGTACATCGCGGCAAAGCTCTGTGCCGTCGGTATCATAGGCTATTGCAAGAAGTTCACCCTTATGGTAAGGCAGCTGTGCATCAAGGGTCAGCTGAGTGCAGGTATCTCTGTCGAAATCTCCCTCGGCTATTTTCTCACCGTTAAAGTAAAGTTCAACACGCGGTGCATTTGATGCTGCGCGTATATCTATGATCTCGCCCTCGTTGAAATCCCAGTAAGGGAATATATGTACAAAAGGTGCATCCTTGTAGCTTGTCCATGCCGAGCGGAAAACATAGGCGCTGTCCTTGGCAAAGCCTGCTGTATCATACTGACCGAAATAGCTGTTCTTGGTGGCATAGGGCGTAGGTTCACCTATATAGTCGAAGCCTGTCCATATAAACTGCCCTGCGCAGTATTCTGCATCTCTGTCGGGGATTATGCAAGCTTCCCAGTTTCTTGCAGCCCAGCCCGGTGCGCTGTTGCCCAGTGACGAGCACTGTTCATCATCCTCACTGACTATGGACTGTGACCGCGGGAAATGGTATACTCCCCTGCTCTGCACCACCGAGGAAGTTTCGCTGCCGTAGATAGCCCAGTCGGGGTGTGCAGCATGGTGTTCATCGTACAGGCGCTCGGCATAGTTGTAGCCGGGTATTTTCAGGATATCTGCGCATTTCTGTGCATTCTCGCTAACCATATAATTCGAACCTATGGTGATAAATCCGTTGCCGCGCGGATCATGGAGCTCAACCAGCTTTTTCAGCATGGAGGTCACTTCCTGTCCTCGCTCACTCGCATGGGTATCATATATCTCGTTGCCGATGCTCCAGCCTATCACGCAGGGGTGGTTCCTGTCACGGCGCACCCATGATGCCACATCCCTCTCACACCATTCGCTGAAAAATCTGCCGTAGTCATATTCCGTCTTTGAAAGCTCCCACATATCAAACGCTTCATCAAGTATCATAAAGCCCATCTCGTCAGCCAGTTCAAGAAGCTCTGCCGCAGGAGGATTATGGCTGGTGCGGATAGCATTCACGCCCATTTCGCGGAGCTTTACAAGCTGACGCCTTAACGCGCACCTGTTTACAGCAGCGCCCAGTGCACCAAGATCATGATGCATACAAGCTCCATGAAGCTTGACGTGCCTGCCGTTCAGGAAAAAGCCCTTGTCGCAGGTCATCTCCGTTTTGCGGAAACCGAGTCTGCCCTCGGCGGTATCTATAACTTTGCCGTCCTTCAGTAGTTCGACCTTCCAGTTATAAAGGTGCGGAGCTGTGATATCCCACAATTCAGGGGAATCTGCCTTTGTTATCATGGTATTGACGGAATACTTGCAGCCCTTGTGCACAACAGCTGCAGGCATAACGCTCATATCAACAGCACAGCAGGGACAGGAAGTTTCCGCAACGGTATTTCCGTCCTTGTCATATACCACAGCTTTCAGCGAAAGTCTGTCCACGGTAATATCAGCCGGACGCTCCACCTCGGCTGTAACGGTGATCATACCATTACTATCAGCAGATATATATACACCGTCCGCAAGGATATGTTCGGGTGCATACTCATTCAGCCATACATTTCTGTATATTCCTGCTCCCGAATACCAGCGTGAATTTGGTTCAAGGTAGTCTGCACGCACAGTTACGGTATTTTCGCCCTCTCTGAGGAATTCGGTGATATCCACATCAAAGGTGGTATAGCCGTACTTGTTCTCCCCTGCCGGCACACCGTTTATATAGACCTTTGAATCCATATAAATGCCCTCGAACCTCAGAGAACGCCTCATACCGTCCTTGTTCACACGGAAGGTCTTTCTGTACCAGCCTGTTGAATCTTCATAAAGAGCACGGGCATCGTATATCAGCCAATCGTGGGGGATATCAACTTTTTCCCAGCCCGAGGCTTTATCATGATCTGTTCCGGGAGGGTTCTTGCTGAACTCCCAGTCACTGCAGAAAAGTGTTCTTTTCATATTCTCTCACTCTCCGTTTTTATTATGGCGGAAACAAACAGTAGTGCCGCCTATATCACAGTTGCTGCCTTTCAAAAGTGTTACAATGTTACCGTCTTGTAATTACAGCATGAATGCTTTTTTGCTGATCCTATATGCTGCTTATTTATATTATACAATATTCACGTTGTTGCTTCAAGTGATTATGTAAAAAACTAATTATTAAATATCACAAATAACAACCTTTTCTATTGTGCAAATTGACATCAAATAGTAATTGACTTGGATAGGGAATGGTGCTATAATGATGTATGTAAAAAAATGAGACATACTCATAGAGGAGGAAACAACCATGAGAAACAAAATACTTACTACACTGATATTATCTGCATTACTGACAGCTTCACTGGCATCATGCGGTGATACCAAAGAAAAGAAGGATGACAGCAGCAAGGCTGCAGCAGTCATCACCGATGATGAGACCACAAGTGATGAAGAGGTCACCGCAGACGAGGATACGACCGATGTTCCTACCGCTGACGAAGACAGCTCCGCTGCACCTGCTGAAACCACTGACAGCAAGGCTGAGACCACATCTTCCGCAGCTGATACAAAGTCCCACGAAGAATGGCTGTCACAGATCGAGGCGCATACTTTCGATAACGGCAGCAGCTTCCTTGAGCTGAATGCTATGGGTCTCGGCAACGTTTATCAGGAGGGCAAGGCATTCGCTGTAGTACCTTCTGACGCAGCTGCCGGCAGCCGCTACTACAAGGTATACAATTCTACCGACGGCGGCAAGAACTGGCTGGATTGCGAGGACTACCGCGAGGTAAACGGCGACAATACTCACATCGCACTTGATGACGGCGGACTGCTGCTGTTCTCAAATCACTCCGCAAGATCCGAGGCTTACCCCATCGTAAGCTACCTTTGCTTTGACGGTATAGGCATAAAGGCTTATGAGCTCAACGAGGTACTGGCTCAGACCGTACTCGATGACGAAAGACTTCTCAAGGATGTTGAAAACATCGACTACACTGTATCTTACACAGGCGGATACAGCGTTCAGCTCACACTGACCGATCCTGCAACAGGCGCGGTAGTATGTGACAGAGAGTTTGACTTTGCTCCATCCATCGAAAGTGCACTCAGCGCTCAGTAATGATCATACATACAGACAATATTATGGGGGACAGCGTACCTGATAGTACGGCTGTCCCCCGTTTTTTTATACTGAGATCATCAGCCGAACTGCTTATGCCGATATTGGCATAAAACAGTTACGTTCATTATTTTTCAGGAGACTCCATGTTCTCGTTGACTTCCTTGATGATGTAATCAACAGCTGAAGCGTTTTCCTCTACGCAGGTAGTCCAGGTGCCTGCACCGCCGCCTGTTATCATAGTATACTGGTTAACAGCAGACATCATAGTTTCAAGCTCACTTGAAACGCCATGCTGGAAATCATATACAGGATGCTCATTAACGAGCCTGTATACCTCGTTTCTCATATCGATCATTTCATCGTTCCACTTGTAGTCATTCCTCAGCTGCTGCTCTGTTACCTGAGAAGCCTCTGTGTCGCAGACCTTCAGACAGTTCATATAAGCTACTACGCCCATGGGGTTGGGAGCGTTACTTACCATATGGTAACCATCGACTCTGGCTGAAACATAGTGGGTATCCGAATCATCAAGTCTTGGCATGGGGCAGAACATTATCTCGCCAGCTTCAACATCACCGAAAGGCTTTACGTTTTCAGGTGAATTCTCTATGCCCCAAAGTCCTACAGGTATAAACAGTGTCTGATAAGTGCCGAGGCCCTCACCTGTTGCACCGTCGCCTCTGGTACTCCAGTTATTGGTAGAACGATCAAATACCACATTGTTCTTCTGGAGCTCATACATCAGATTCTGCACCTTTGCAACACCGGGATCCTTCATATTGTTTACCACCTTGCCGTCCACCAGACCTATAAGGGGCACACCGCAGGTATCGTTAAGTGCCTGACCGTACCAATAGCCGTCCAGAGCGTACAGATCATTTTCCGAATCTGTAAAATCAAGGCACATCTCAGTAAACTTGCTCCATGTCCACTCGTTGTTGTAGTAGAGCGTAGCAGGATCTTCATATCCGTTGTCCTCAATAGTCTTGGTATTGTATACACATACAAAATTAGGCGAAGACTTTATCGGTATAACATAATGACCGCCGCCGAAAGTGAATGCATCGCTTGTAGCCTTTACATCAGCCCACAGATCGCTTGAAAGATCTATGTAATCATCAACAGGTTCAAACATACCCTTTATAGCGCCCTTTGGGAAACCGTCCATATCAGAAGCCGGGAAAAAGTCAGGTGAATCATTCGACATAACATACTTTGCCAGGTCAGTGTAACGATTGTCCCATGTGGTCTGTACAAAATCTATCTTGCCGTTGTAGGTGTCCTTGAACATCTGCAGTCCCGGAGGTGTAACGTTGCCGTCACCGGGATTGATGTCATAATGCGCCATCCACTTTATAGTGGAATTATCCAGTTTCATTTCAGGCAGCTTGTTTGCAGCCTCATCTACCACAGCCTGCTGTTCCTCATTGAGCTTTATAGCATTTGCGGAACTATCTTTGGCATCATCGCCGTCTTTTCCGCAGGCAGATATACCTGCACACATCATCAGCGCCAGTACCCCTGCAAAAACTATCTTCATCTTATTCATGGTCATATCCTCCTCTGAAAAAAGACCGAGCGCAGCCATACCATGCGGCTGCGCTCAATGCCCGCCGCATATCCCCCTTACCCTATGGAGGATAAGCGGCTCTATCCTTCTTTACAATTTTATGTTATCATAATCTTACGAATTATTCAATCGGCATTGTGCATTATAAATTTTTACACTGTTTGTAAATCTTAAATAAAAATGGGCACTTTAATTAACGTATACGTTTACAGTAAACGTTTCCAGTTCCAGGAAATAAACTATTTAATGAAAAGTTTACATGACCGTTTCATACATAAAAAACACACGGTATCCTTTGGCTTGCGGATACCGTGTTGATCGTTATAAAAAGGCAGAATAACCGATATCTCATCGGTTATGAGTGCTATATTTTCCAGATATTTTCGGCGTAGTCCTTGATAGTTCTGTCAGAACTGAATTTTCCTGCGTTGCAGATGTTCAGCCAGCACTTTTTCGCGAAAGCAAGGCTGTCCTTGTAGTCTGCATTAAGACGCAGCTTAGCCTCCACATAGCTTGTAAGATCACCGAGAACATAGTAATGATCGGGAACGTGCCAGCTTGCACCGTCGGTGAGGGCTTTATAAAGCTCAAGGAATGAACCCTCCTGATCCGAGGGTACACCGCCGTCGGAGAATGTGCCGTCTATCAGCTTGTCGAGAACCCGCTTGATCTTTTCATCTTTGAAGAGTATCTCGCGTGGGTCATACTCGGGCATTATCTTAGCAAGTTCTTCCACCCTCGCGCCGAAGATATACTCGTTCTCCTCCCCTGCTTCTTCGGCTATCTCAACATTAGCGCCGTCATAAGTGCCAAGAGTTACCGCACCGTTCAGCATCAGCTTCATGTTGCCCGTGCCGCTTGCTTCCGTGCCTGCTGTTGATATCTGCTCGGATACATCAGCCGCACATACCAGTTTTTCAGCGTATGATACATTGTAGTTCTGTACGAATACAACTTTCAGCTTGTCGGCTGTCTCGGGGTCAGCATTGACAAAATCTCCTATCTCGTTGATAAGCTTGATTATCGCCTTAGCCCTGCGGTAGCCGGGTGCAGACTTAGCACCGAAGATGAATACAGTAGGTGTGAAATCCTTTATACTTCCGTCCTTTATGCCGAAGTAGATATAAAGTATGCTGAGGGCGTTGAGAAACTGTCTTTTGTACTCATGCAGACGCTTTATCTGAATATCGAATATCCAGTCAGGGTCGATATCCTTGTCATCATGGGTTTTTACAAATTCTGCCAGCTGATGCTTTTTAGCTTCCTTGATAGCCATGAACTCTTTCAGCACATTTTCGTCATCAGCGTACTTTTCCAGCTTTTTCAGTTCGTCAAGGTCTTTCACCCAGTCCGCATTACCGAGGAGCTTGGTTATCAGCGATGAAAGTTCGGGGTTGCACAGTGCCAGCCAGCGGCGCTGTGTTATGCCGTTGGTCTTGTTCTGGAAACGCTCGGGATATATCTCGTACCACTCTTTGAGAGCGTCATTTTTCAGTATCTCGGTGTGTATAGCCGCAACTCCGTTGACGTAGGAACTTACAAATATCGCCATGAACGCCATTTTCACCTTGCCGTCCCCGATAGGTGCCATATCGCGTATCTGTGCCTTGTCCATGCCGCGTGCATACATATCGGCATAGAATTTCTCGTTTATCTGGAGTATAACCGCATAAACATCGGGCAGAACTTTTTCAACCACCTTGCTGTCCCACTTTTCAAGTGCTTCTGCCATTATGGTATGGTTTGTATAGTTGAACACCTTGTGTGCGATACCGAAAGCCGCATCAAAGGTATAGCCCTCTGCTATAAGCTGACGTATAAGTTCGGGAATAGCTATAACGGGGTGAGTATCGTTCAGCTGTATGGTCACGTAGTCTGCTAAGTTATCCAGTGTGCCGAAACGCGCCTTGTGCTTGCGCAGTGCATCGGTCACGGAAGCCGCCGAGAAGAAATACTCCTGTTTCAGGCGAAGCACCTTGCCCTTGTCGGTATTGTCATTGGGGTAAAGCACCTTGGAGATATTCTCAGCATCGTTCTGGGATTTTACCGCGCCGTCGTAATCGCCGCTGTCAAATGCCGCAAAATCGAAATCCTCAGCACTCTCAGCCTGCCAAAGGCGCAGATTGCCGATATTCTTGGTACCGTAGCCGATTATGGGCATATCATAAGGAACAGCCAGAACTTTCTGGTCGCCGTAGGTTATCTCAACTGCGTCCTCCTCGCGCCTTACTGACCAGGGGTCGCCGTACTTTGTCCAGTTGTCGGCTTCCTCATGCTGAAAGCCGTCCACGATGGACTGCTTGAAAAGTCCGTATTTGTAGCGTATACCGTAGCCGTCCAGCGGTATATCATGAGCCGCCGCAGAATCCAGAAAACAAGCCGCAAGTCTGCCGAGACCGCCGTTGCCAAGTGCCGCGTCCTCGATATCTTCAAGCTCGGCAAGGCTTCTGCCGTGAGCTTTCAGCGCTTCATCAACTACCTCTGTCAGCCCCAGACACAGCAGATTGTTGTACACAGCCCTGCCCATCAGGAATTCCATAGACAGATACATAGCTCTCCTGCCCGACATATGCTGTTCGGTGCTCTGCTTCCACTGCTCGGAGATATTCTCCATAACAACACGGGATATGCTGTCATGAAGTTGCCATACCGCGGCATTCTCCGCCGTTACGCCGAAACTGCGGGAAAGTTCGCTTTCAAGAGCGCCCCTGAATTCATTTGTGTTCATTTCTATCTACCCCTTTCGGAAATATTTTCATACATATTATATCCATTCAGTCGGTGCATACACCGACGATATTTTCAAACGGTTCTTTTGGTATACCAGGACGTGCAGTCGCATCATCTATCATGCAAACGCAGTCGAAAGATGCCGCCTGCTTCACGAGGATATGAAAAAAGCTCTGCTCATATTTATTCACTCAGAAAATCGTAATACTCGCTGTTTCCGAGACCTATGGTCGCCCAGTGAGAAGCTCTTCTCTTTTCAAATTCAAGAACTTCATCATCTATCTCTTCGCCGTCCTCTTCGTACTCCGCTATCATCTCATCTATACTCTCTGGGGTGGCATCTCGTGTAATGCCTATGCCTATATCGGGGAAGGCGTAGCTGTAGCCGTCTTCCTCGTCGATGATATCCCCGCCGTTCTTTTCTGTGAGTATATCCAGAACCTCGTCCGCATCTGTTTCAAATACGTTAGTGCCGTATATCACGGGTCTCAGTTCACCCTCAAAGCCCAGAAACTCTATAAATTCCAGCACACCGTCCTTGTCAATATCGAACCTCAGCTCGCTTTCAAAGTAAAAAAGACGTGTGATATCGTCCTCGGTGTATTCATCCTCGGGCTGCCCGAGGACAGCTTTGATTTCCTCCGCCGATGACCCTAAGCATATCCTTTTGCCGTCAAATTCTATGCCTGTTGTGGGTAATATTGTAATTTTCATATCCGGATCTCCTTGTTTTTGGGGTAAGTTTCTGAAATATGTGTATCGCTGTTTTATCTGTCACCGCGGCGCAGTTTTTTAAAGAAACTGCCTGTCCTGCCGCGGGGTTCTTTATTGCCCTGAAGTTCTTTAAGGTCGAAGTCGAATATCATGCAGCAGATATTATCCTCCTTGTCAAAGCCCCAGTATATCGGGTGATGTCCGCCGCCCTCGCCGTTGAAGAATATAGGGAAATGTGCGTCATCGGCTTCAAGATAGAAATCCATAAGTCCGCTGCAAAGGGGTGCTTCGGTGCAGGTGCTTTTCTCTAAAAGGCGCTTCTTGCCTTCTTTTTCGTAGTAATCATTACCGCCGTAGTTTTTTCTGAGATATTCCAGCAGATCGGGCATAAGTCCCTGATCGGCTACGATTATCGGAGAAGCCGTACAGGATTCATAGAATAATATGCGTCCTGCTTCAAGATCGCTTATGCAGTCAAGTTCCTCAGCAGTTCCGATGAGTGCAAGTTCATAGCGAACGGCCGGTGCATCGGAAAATACTATCCTCACCGCCGCGTTTCTGCCTGTGGAAGACCTTGCAAGCTCCACAGTATGTGTACCTGCGGGGGCTCTGTAATAATACTCTATATATCTGCTTTCGTCCGCGATGCTTTCAAGGGGACAAGCAACCATCCGCCCGGAGGTCAGTGTGATACTGCCTGCTTTTTCGGCACCAAGGTTCTGAAAAAGCGCTTCGTAATCTTTAACAGCCGCTATCTTTTTGCGGTGTCTTTTCACCAGTTTCATGTATCTCTCTTCGTCAACCATGATTATCCTCCTATACGCTGTGGGTAGTATATCATGAAATATATACAGAATAATATCCGTCTTTTTCCTCAGCAGCACCGGAAGTGCTGTTGTGTTCCCTGAAAGGCAGTTCGCCTGTTGTCACAGATGACTCGGCTGAATAGCTTACGCCGTTTTCAGATATCGTGAAGTCGATATCCGCATCCACCAGTTCATGCCAGTCCCACTTCTTTATGCGAACCTCCAGCGGCTTGCCGGCACCGTCTATCCGCAGAGAATATGTACCGTATTCGTCGGCTTTTACCGATACTTCGGCGGTATCGCTATCTGTCTTTACAGTAAAATCATCTTCGCCCGGTACCCTGTTATCTAAGGTGAACTCAAGCGCCTCGGCTTGTGTTCCCTCAACGCGGATATTCAGCTTTATCCTGTCGCCTCGGTGAAAGCGGGGCATGATCAGTGCCGCAGTTACAGCAAGCGCAAGTATTATCACAACAGTGACCGTCAGTGCTATCTTCTTTGTTTTCATTTTTCGCCTCCGTAAGCCAGTTCTATATCTATGAACTGCACGACTATCTCGCAGACCTCTCCGTCAGCATCAAAGCCCCAGTAAGTCGGGTATCTGCCGTCACCGAAGCCCGAATTGCATATTGGTATGTGAAGCTTTGTATCGGGTATCACAAGATCCAGCCTGTCACCGTTTTTACGCTGATATTTCGGATCGTTCTCATAGCTTGCCTTAAACAGTTCTTCCATAAAATCGTAATAGGCATTGAAACCGTCACCGTGTACAGCCGCAAGCTTGCGCAGATGTTCTACATAAGCCCTTTCAGCTGCCCTGTCGCAGATACAGCCAAGTCCTGCATCCACGGGAAAGCCCCAGTAATCGCCCTCTTCAAATCCGTCCAGTTCGGAAGTATCCTCCGTCCCTGTCAGCGCCAGAGAATACCTGACTGCCCTTTTCTCGCTGAATCTCACCCGCATAGCGGCATTCCTTGCACAGTCTCCGTTCATTTCGGGGATAATGCAAAGTTCCGCAGGATATTCCCCGACAGGCACGCGGATATAAAAACTTTCACTGCCGTCATAAAGGTACGCAAGAGGGTCAGCCGCTATTATCTCCCCCGTAGGCACGCTTAACGTACCAAAGGGATAGCGGACGATACTCACACCCGATATCACGTCGTTTTCAAAGTATTCGTTAAAGTCCACAGGACTTTCCAGTACTTTTCGGTACTTTTCAACATCTGAGAACCATTTTTCACTCGGCATATCGTATCCTCCACGGTGCTCATTTCACATAACATAAAATTGTAAAAAAAGTATAGCTATATTATAATATATAAATCACGTTTTGTCAATATATTACAACATCGCTCAGTGTCAAGCTGTGCAAAACGTCAGTATTTTCATGCCTGTAAATAAAAAACTCCGCGGCAGAAAACTGCACACGGAGCGTATGTATCAAATATGTACGGGATCTCAGAAACAAAGCTTGATTATCTCTTTCATCACGCTGTTGTCATTGTTTGAGCCCGTAGAGAAATTCGCAGCCTTTTTGACCAGGGCATGAGAATTCTCCATAGAGAAGCTGTAATAGGAATTTTCCAGCATCTCGATATCATTGAGATAATCCCCGAAAGACATGGTCTCACCGTAATCAACACCCAGCCTGTCCTGCATCTTGTGGAGTGCGGAACCCTTGGTTATGCCGCGGTTCATTATATCCACCCAACGATCTCCCGAAAGCTGAACGTTGAAATAATCACCATAGCGGACACGCAGCTTGGGATAAGCTGTACTCTCGATACTTCCCTTTCTCTCAAAAACAGCCACCTTGAATATCTCATCGCTGAAGGATGAAAGATCATCCAGATACTGTTCGTTAAGGTAATACTTCCTGATCTCCTCCAGTTCCTCAGCAGAACTGCCGTTGTGCCACGTACCGTGTTTACCGCAAAGGAGTATCAGCAGCCCCTGTTCTTCACAGTAGCGGATGATATTGTGCACCGCATCATCGGGCAGCACCGACATTGATACTACCTCACCCTTATCATATACGTAAGCGCCGTTATCACATATAAAAATAAGATCGTCCAAATAACTTTTGAACTGCTGCTTCAGCGTGCAGAAACTGCGTCCGCTGGATACTGCGAACCTGATGTTCCTGCGGTTCAAATCCTGTAATACAGCATCAAAATTTTCAGGCAGGCGCTTGCTGTCATCAAGCATTGTGCCGTCAAGATCGGTGGCTATCAGCTTTATCATCAATTACCTCATTTCTGCCCTTAGCAAGGGCGTTTTCCGCCGTTCACAAACAAGCATATTATAAGATATTTCAACAAAGAAATCAACTGTTTTTTATGCAATATGGAAAAGTTTGTAGATATCTATATATTTACCCCGATGAGATTAAGATAGTTGAATATTTTGCATAAATCCATCACATCAGCATACAATTTACAGATCACTCCGCACTTCATTACCCGCAGCTCCAAATTTTCCCTGATGTGACAAACAACTGAAAAATTTCTCCGGGACATTGACAAGCGCATAAAATGTGCTACAATGTTAACTGAGATAATATAAAAACCATGTGGTTTTACGAACATTGGCAATTGTTTAAAACGCCGAAAATGACCAAGCGTTCTTGACAATTATCACAAATAGGATTAAAATAGTATTCGTATTACGGAACATTATAGAGAATAAGTAGACCAAGGGGAATCGGATGATGAAATTTATAAAGAAAATAGGCAGCAAGCTTGGCAGGTTCTGCAAGGATAATCCGCTGCTGCTCTCATTTGTTGCTATCTCAGTGCTGAACGCTTTTTTACTGAGGATATTCACGGTCAAATTTGCCTATAATCAGATCAAACCGCTGCTGGCAGATATTGCTGCGATGCTGCTGATGGGCTCTTTTTCCTTCTTTTTCAAAACACTCAAAGGACGTTTCAGATACCTGATGACAATGAATGTAATAAACGTTATATTCGTTGCGGGCAATTCGATATACTACTCGAACTTCAAGTCATTCCTTTCGTTCTCGCTGCTTTCCACAGGTTCGCAGCTCCCGGGCGTTATGGATGCTGTCTTCAAGAACATAATGGAGGCTAAGGATCTCCTGTACCTGTGGGCGATACCCGCACTGGCAGTGGTATACCACTTCAACAAGAAGAAGACACGTAAATACGAGGGTGAAACGAAGCAGAAGCAAAAGCGCGGAAAGAACTTCGGATTCACGGTCGCCTGCGGACTGGTCATCCTCGGTATATTTGCCGCTACCCTCACAGGTACGGATTATTCAAGACTTCGCAAGCAGTGGAACAGAGAATACGTACTTGGCACCTTCGGTATGTACGTATATCAGACCAGTGATGCTGTATCCAGTGCATATTCCAAAATAAACATGGTATTCGGATATGCAGAAAAGAAAGAGGCTTTTGACGAATTCTACGAAGAAAAAGACGACAAGACCGAAGTAAATGCATCAGTCGCAAAAAACGATTATACCGATATATTCAAAGGCAAGAATGTTATAGTCATACACGGTGAAAGTATGCAGCAGTTCTGCATGGACACCTATATAAACGGCGAGGAGCTTACACCAAACCTCAACAAGCTTGCCAGAGAGGGTCTGTATTTCAGCAACTTCTATGCACAGGAAAGTGTAGGAACAAGTTCTGACTCAGAATTCACCTTTGCATCGTCACTGATGCCCGCATCCAGCGGTACAGTGGCTATAAACTACTGGGACAGAAATTATGCCACCACACAGAAGATGCTGAAAAACAAGGGCTATTACACATTCAGTATGCACGGCAACAACGGCTCTTACTGGAACAGACTCAATCTCCACAGTTCTCTCGGCTATGATAAATTCTATAACTATACCGATGATTTTGTCATTGACGAAACTATCGGTCTCGGACTTTCGGATAAAAGCTTCTTCAGGCAGGCAGTACCGAAAGTCAAGCAGATAGACGTTGAGCATGACAACTGGTACGGCTGTTTCCTTATGCTGACTAACCATACTCCGTTTACGGATATAGAACGTGTTAGTGATTATGACATATCATTCAGGTATAAAAAGTACAACGAAGAAACAGGTCTTTACGAAGATATCTCAGCACCATTCATTGAAGGCACAAAGCTGGGTTCTTACTTCAAATCGGTACACTATGCCGATGAAGCGCTGGGACAGTTCCTTTCCGACCTTGATAAAGAAGGTCTGCTGGAAAACTCCATAGTTGTACTGTACGGCGACCACGATGCAAAGATAAAGGCTGCTGAATATGAGTACTATCTCAACTATGATCCCTTTACCGATACTGTCCTTACCGAGGAAGACGAGGGCTATATCCCCGTTGATGATTTCTACTACAACATCAACCGCAACACACCTTTCATAATATGGTCAAAGGGCGGTGAATGCGAGCCAAGAGAGATCAGGCAGGTAATGGGTATGTACGATATCCAGCCCACACTCGGCAATATGCTGGGCTTTGAGAACAAGTATGCTCTTGGGCACGATATATTCTCAATACCCGAAGACAAGGAAAATGTGGTAATATTCCCAAACGGCAATTTCATCACCGATACCATCTACTATGACAGCCAGAAGGGCACCTATTTCGATCTGGATGGTTACAAGAACGTTATGACTTCCGTTTCCTGCAATCAGGTATTCAAAGATACGCCCAACCCGATATACAGTGAGGATAAGCATGGCAGTTTCAAATCTGCAGCAGATCAGGATTACTGTGCTGAAAGCTGCGAGATGCGAATAAATGACGGTGCTGTGGATGACGAATATATACAGTCCTATGCAAGCTATGCCGAGGAGATAATAGATATATCCAACGCTATAATCTTCTACGATATGATAACCAAGACCGAGGAAGGCTTTGAGCAAAATATGGATGCTCAGTTCGATGATGACAGCCGAGCTGAACTGTTCAATCCTCCCGAGCCGGGAAAACGCCGCACAGGCATACCTATGTAGGAATTCACAATTCACAATTGTTGACAGGAAGATAACGCAGAAGTACTAAGGATAATAATGCCAAGGGAGAGAGCTTGAGGGGAGCCTCTCGGTCAAGGCGCAAATCCATAAAGCAAAGCGAACTATAAGAGAACAGCAATACTTCCTACCCTGTCAAAAAAAGCGTGGCAATAAAGATATTACGAGCGTGGACAAAATCAACCGTCCACGCTCTTTCTTTGTCTTTGTGCGTCAAATTATTGCTCGCGCATCGTCCCGAGGAACGAGGTGCGAACACCGGCAAACTTTTGCCAATAACTTTCTCCAAAAGTCCTGTTTATACCAGCACGTTCACAGAAAATACAACCGACATCAAAGATATACGAAAGGATGCGACTGTATACCATAACGTACTTGTGGCATCCAGTCGATATGATATCGCTATGCAAAAGTATAAAAAAATACGCCTGCGTACAAAACGCAAGCGTACTGTTCACTGTTTGTTTGCAAGCCGAAACTGCAATTATGCTCTTTCAACCTTGCCCGAGCGCAGACATCTGGAGCAAACATAAACGTGTGTGGGAGTGCCGTTAACAACAGCCTTAACTCTCTTTACGTTGGGCTTCCAGGTTCTGTTGGTTCTTCTGTGAGAGTGAGATACCTTAATACCGAAAGTAACACCCTTTCCGCAAACTTCACATTTTGCCATATCGGTGCGCACCTCCTTTACACGAAATTTAAGCTGACCGATCTAAGCCGACAGCTTAAATCCAATCACATGATACTAGAGTATTATAACACATATCACACAAAATTGCAAGCCCTTTTCAAAAAAAATTTAAAAAACTGCCGATTTGATGAAAAATGACAAAAACAGTCCCTTTGCACTTGAAATATTCTTGTAGATGTAGTATAATATATAATGTATTTGTGTATCAACAGACAAATTCTGCCAATGCTGAATACGGCAGAAATAACAATGAAATGAGGAAAGAAAATGACCATAGACTATCTATTGAGATACGGCTCACGTATTCTGATACTTATGATGTGTATACCCGTACATGAATTTGCCCACGCATGGGCTGCTACAAAACTCGGGGATGATACACCTGCCTATCAGAAAAGGCTCACACTGAACCCCATAGCCCACCTTGACCCCATAGGCTCCATAGGTATACTGCTCTGCGGTTTCGGCTGGGGCAAGCCCGTACAGGTGAATCCCGCAAGATTCAACAGGAAGATATCCATGAGGGCAGGCATGGCGATAACGGCTGCGGCAGGTCCTTTATCAAACCTTATCATGGCGCTGTTAGGAACGATAGCTTACAAATTCCTGCTTGGGTCGATAGTTTACAATAGCAACACCATTAGAGTTGACAATCTGATTTTCAACGCTAAAGAATTGTTATATAAGTTTTTTGTTCAAAACACCGGGTATGTAGATTATTATGCAAAGCTCCTAGCCGAAGCCAACAACAATTTGGCGCTGTACTGGCTTTTAGTGATATGCGAGGCTTTTGTATTTATAAACATCGGTCTTGCAGTGTTCAACCTTATACCCGTTGCACCTCTGGACGGTCAGAAGATATTCTCATACTTCCTGCCGGACAGGATAAACGCAAAGATAGCCAACTATCAGTTCTATATATCCCTGATAGTTATCGGTCTTCTGACATTCAGCGACCTGCTGAACGGTCCTGTATTGTGGATGGAATCAGGTATATTCTGGGTGCTGAACAAGATAACATTCTTCATCGATCCGCTGGTGACGATGATATTCAAGTAAGGCGGGGATAGGCGATGTCAACAGCCAGATTCAAACTGGATATGTTTGAGGGTCCTCTAGACTTGCTGCTCCACCTTATCACCAAGCACAAGCTGAACATCTACGATATCGAGATAGCGGTGCTGCTGGAACAGTATCTGGAGTACATGGCAGGTCTTGAAGAAGAGGACTACGAGGACGCAGCTGATTTTCTGGAAATGGCTGCAAGGCTCATATATATAAAGACAGCTTCGCTTCTGCCCAAGGATGACGAGGGCGAGGAGCTGAAAAAGGAATTGCAGGGCAGCCTGATAGAGTACTCACTCTGCAAGATGGCTGCTGCACGCCTGAAAGAGCAGTACGCAGGCGGAGATATATTTGTGCGTGAGCCTGTGAAACTGCCTGTTAAAAAGGTCTTTACAGGAGAAAAAGATCCGCAGGAACTGCTGGCGGCTTATCTCGGCATGAGTGAGAAAGCACGCCACAGCAAGCCGCTGAAAGCGGAGATGTTCAAGCCTATACTCTCACGCAGGATAGTATCTGTGACTTCAAAGATAATCCATGTGCTGAAAATGCTGATAACAAGGGGCGAATGCTTCCTGGACAGTATGTACGACGGCTGTGCGGACAAAAGCGAGAGAGTAGCAGTATTTCTGGCTGTACTTGAGCTTACAAGGTCGGGCAGGATATTCCTGAACGACGACAACACCCGTGTGTACATGAATTCAGCTTCAAAGAAGCGAAAGATATCTTCTGCCTTTGATGAAGCCGAGATAGCTGCCGAAGAAACGGCACACGGATCAATTGATACCGATATCAGCGAAGAAGAAGGAAGTACTGTGGATACAGAAGCACCTGAAAGTACACTTTCTGACGATATTGCGGAAAGCAGCCGTCTTGCTGATATTCGTTCCTATGACCGCGGTTTCTCGGGACAGAACAGTACAACGGTACCTTACGATATGTACGAACCGCCTGCAAGGACAGTATATAAAAGCGAAAGCAGACAGCGCAGCGCTCTGCCTGTGCTGAAAATAGAGCTTTCTCCCGAGCTTCAAAAAATAGTTGAACAGGGCAGAAAGGATATGCCGCCAGATATGGCGGACGAAAATGCGGAGATCACTACTGAAACATCACCGATCGTAAGTTTGGCAAAACCTGTCAGCGAGGAAACACCTGTCACGACAGCGGCGGGATCACTGCAGGAGAACACCGAAAATGCGGAGATCACCGTTGAAACGGCACCGACCGTAAGTTTGGCAAAACCCGTCAGCGAGGAAACTCCTGTCACGACAGCGGCGGGATCACTGCAGGAGAGCACCGAAAATGCGGAGATCACTGCTGAAACAGCACCGATCGTTAATTTGGCAAAACCTGTCAGGGAGGAAACTCCTGTCACGACAGCGGCGGAATCACCGCAGAAGAGCACCGAAAATGCGGAGATCACCGTTGAAACGGCACCGATCGTAAGTTTGGCAAAACCTGTCAGGGAGGAAACTCCTGTCACGACAGCAACGGGATCACTGCAGGAGAACACCGAAAATGCGGAAATCACCGCTGAAACATCACCGATCGTAAGTTTGGCAAAACCTGTCAGCGAGGAAACTCCTGTCACTGAGGAAGCTCAGGACAATGCAGAAAACACCGTACATAACGAGAGCACTCACATGAGGACTGATCTTTTCGGTTTCAGATACTACTGGGGCGCATACGGCTGGCTGAACGGTCGGCTGAGAAAATAATAAGGAAAATAAATATGGAGATACAAGAACTGGCAAATACATTGGAAGCTGTTCTTTTCGCCTCGGGTGAGGCTGTGGAGAGCAGACGGCTCTGTGAGGCGCTTGGTACTGATATCAGTGCGCTGGAAGAAGCTGCGGCGGTTTTAGAAAACAGGTACTCCGAGGGAAGCGGTATAAACCTTCTGCGGCTGGACAGTGCTTATCAGCTTGCTACCAAGGAGCAGTATTCACCGCATATCAAGGCGGTGCTGGAGATAAAGCGTTCATCAGCCCTCTCCCCTGCTGCTATGGAAGCACTGACCATAATAGCGTACAATCAGCCTGTAACAAAGGCTTTCGTTGAAAGTGTCCGCGGAGTGGACTCATCGGGTGTGGTGAATTCACTGGTAGAAAAAGGACTGCTTTGCGAAGCAGGAAGGCTTGACCTTCCGGGACGTCCCATAGCCTACGCGACTACAGAGAATTTTCTCAGAGCATTCAGGTTATCAAGCCTGAAAGACCTGCCGCCTCTGCCCGAACAGAGCAGTCAGGTAACGATAGACGAAGTTATTGAAGCGGCACAGGCAGCCGAAAACGAGGAATGATCCCCGGAGAATAAACAAAAACAAGGCGGTGATAACAACGATAGTATTAAAAATATTGCTTATAATAATAGCGGTCATTGTTATCCTGCTGCATTTTTCGGTGACGGTATACCTACGCGGCGGAACCAGAAGTAAATTCGAGATCAAAGTGAAGTATCTGGGCATAACACTTTATCCTCGGAAAAAGAAGCCGAAAAAGGACAAGAAAAAGCGCCGGAAAAAAGCCCGTAAGGAAGACAAGAAAAAGGATGATATCCTTGATGAAGCACTTGAAGAAAGTGCTGAGGAAGCCCCTGTTTTTGAAGATGCCGATATCGTGACCGAGGAGGAGTCTGAAGATATCTCCCCTGTCGAAAGCATAGCTGAGGACAAGCCGGCGGAAACTTTGTCGGAAGAATCTGCCGAAGATACATCGGCAAAAGAAGAAACCGCTGTGGAAGAATTATCCGAAGATAAGCCCGAAGATACTTCTGATGACGAAAAAAAGAAAAAGCGTCGCAAGAAAAAGAAGCCCCAAAAAGAGGAAAAGCCCCGTGAAGATAAGGATGAGTCTGCAGACGGCGAAAAAACAAGCAAGCTTGAGGGGCTGAAAAAGAAATGGGAATTCATAAAGCCATATATCCCGCCTGCGTGGAAGTACAGCAGGAAATTCTTGAAAGCCATACGTTTCGAGGATGTTAGTATATCCATAGAGACCGGCAAGGAGGATGCTGCGGAGAGCGCAACGTTCTACGGAAAATTACAGGCGGCACTTTTCAACACCCTGAATCTGCTGGCGATGATATTCACAGTGAGGGTAAAAGAAGCAAACGTAAAATGCTTGTTCAATGTTAAGAAGCTTGATGCTGAGGGTGCAGTTACTATAAGAGTAAGACCCTCCACCATGATAGCGATAGCATTCTGTCTGCTGTTCTGTGCGGCTAAGATATTCATACCGTACAAGCTGAAACAGCGCAGAGCGCGTAAAAAAGCAAAGAAAGAAGCTAAGAAAAGAGCGGCAGTTTCTGCCGTGACAGAAGAAACTGCATAAAGAAAGGTTGTTTAATATGAACGAGAGCACTAAGATAGAAGCACTGGTAAATACTGCCATGTCCAAGGTAAAGGAACTGGCTGACGGCGAAGCAATCGTCGGAAAGCCCATAGTTACAGGTGACGGTACTACTATAATACCTGTATCCAAGGTAAGCGTAGGCTTTGCATCGGGCGGTTCGGATCTGCCTACAAAATCCACAAAGGATACCTTCGGCGGCGGTTCGGGCGGCGGAGTTACCATAACTCCCGTGGCTTTCATCGCAATATACAAAGGTGAGGTCAAGCTTTTGCAGATAACCTCCAATTCGCCTCAGGGCAACGCTATCGTTGATATGGTACCCACTGTAATAGACAAAATAACCTCTTTCATTGACGGCAAAAAGGGCGGAAAGAAGGCTGCTGACGAGATAGCTGACGATTACGCTGATTTTGAGGAATGATATTATAATAAACGACAAATTTTTCCGATAATTTTTCGTTATGCCGCGGATATACTACTTCCGAGAGATAAATTCGGGAGAGTGATGATATGAGGCATGACAGGCTGAGATTCTGTGCAGGTGCGGCGGTACTTGTATTGCTTATGATATTCACGCTGAATACCATAAATGCGAAGGCAGAAAGCAAACTGCAGATATCTGCGAAAGCTGCGATCGTATACAACGGCAGTACGGGGGAAGTTCTTTTTGAAAAGAACGCAGACGAACCTCTGCCAATGGCATCCACCACCAAGATAATGTCGGCGCTGATAGTGCTTGAACAGGAAGATCTTGATGAGAGATTCACGGTGGACAGCGAAGCTGTAAATACCGAAGGAAGTTCCATGGGGCTGCGTGAGGGCGATGAAGTATCCCTGCGCGACCTTGCCTGCGGTATGCTGCTGCCCAGCGGCAACGATGCAGCCAATGCGGCGGCTGTCCGTGTAGCAGGAAGTATTGAAAATTTTGTTGGGATGATGAACGAAAGGGCTGAAAAGCTGGGTCTTGAAAGCACCCATTTTGTCACGCCCTCAGGTCTGGACGACTACACCGACGACCACTATTCCACCGCCAGAGATATGGCGGTATTAGCCGCGGAGGCTATGGAGAATCAGGATTTTCGCGATATCTGCGGACTTCAGCGGGTGAAGCTTGAATTCGGATGTCCGCCTTATGAAAGATGGCTGATAAACACCAACAAGCTGCTGAAAAACCATGGCATCACGGGGATAAAAACAGGCTTCACCGACAAAGCACGGAGATGTCTGGTATCATCGTGTATGCGTGAGGGCTGTGAACTTATCTGCGTTACCCTTAATGATCCCGATGACTGGAAAGACCATATGGCACTTTTCGACTATGGGTTCTCTCATGTGGAACAGGTGAAGCTAAGCCCGAAGCAGCATGATATCCGCCTTATGACCGCCGACGGCAGGCAGGTGCTTTGCAAAGTTCCCGATATGGTGATAACCATGACCCGTGATGGTGCATCGCGTTCCGAAAGTAGGGTATATCTGCCTGATTTCATCTATGCCCCCGTAAATAATGGCGATAAGGTCGGGGAGATAGTATATTATCTTGACGGCAGAGAGTTAGGTAGGCGGGAAATCACAGCGGCTGAAAATATCAGTGCGCCCAAGACGAGTAATGGCGTCTTTATTGTAATTTTAAGAAATATCAGACAGTTTACAGGGCTGTAAAAAGTACGGAAGATAACTAAAACCGATGAATGACCGAGTTTTTATGGAGAAAAATATGGAAAACATCACAGCAGAACAACTGAAACTCAGACTTCGTTCGCTGACTATACTGGATATGGCACTTACCTCCGATGAATGGCTGAGGCTGATGTCCGCTGGACGTGAGGGCGACCTTATCTGGCATATATTCGATAACGGCGGCGGAGACCGTATGTGGATATATATAAAAGGCAGCAGCATCGTTATAAAGGGCTTCGACCACGAAAGCGAACTTAATCAGCTTGCCGCGGCTATACCTAACTTCGGTTTCTTTGAGAAAACTTTCAGGGGTATGCCCAGTGTACTGATAAGGCTTTTTGAACAGGACGAACTTGATGAGACCACTTTCTGCCTGTGGACGACAGATGGCGGTGAAACATGGGTGGAAAATCCTGCTGAAAACACCGACGGCGGAAAAGACTGGCTGATGGGTTATCTCACGGACGATGCGGAAGAATTCTGTCAGTGGGCAAAGGACTACTACGGCAAAGACCTGCCCTTTGAGATAACGAAAAAGCTCGTGAGTGACGGCAAACTCTCAAACGATGAGCTGAAAGCACTAGGAGCTTCGGATGAAGCTTTGCAGGAGATAGAAGAATACGAGAAGATATGGGCTCTGTAAGAGCGTGATATTTTTTCAGATAATAGTTTTTAAGGAGTAAAAATATGGAGAAGGTAAGAATACAGAAAATAATATCCGAAAGCGGATTCTGTTCACGCAGAAAAGCAGAAGAGTTCATAGCGGCTGGCAAGGTAACTGTCAACGGCAGACCATGTACGCTGGGCGACAAGGCGCTCCCCGGCAAAGACCTGATAGTTGTGGACGGCATAAAGATAGATCAGCCCAGAAAGCGTACTCTATACTACATAATGCTTCACAAGCCCCGCGGCTACGTTACAACAATGAATGACGAACTTGACAGAAAGTGCGTTACCGATCTGCTGACAGGTCTGCCGGAAAGAGTATATCCCGTGGGAAGACTTGATAAGAATTCCGAAGGTCTGCTGCTGCTGACAAATGACGGTGCTTTCGCAAACGATATAATGCACCCCTCAAAGCACGTAAACAAGACCTACCGCGTCACAGTGCGCCCCGATATCAATGATGAACAGCTGGTAAAACTGGCTTCGGGCGTTGAGATAGACGGCAGGATGACCTCGGAATGTTCAGTAACGGTGCTTGATAAACAGCCCGGCAGAGTCGTGCTGCAAATGACGATCCACGAGGGCAGGAACAGACAGATAAGAAAAATGTGCGAAGCTGTGGGACTTGAAGTCGCAAGGCTGAAACGTACCGCTATAGGTCCGTTAAGACTTGGTATGCTGAAGCCCGGCGAGTACCGCGAACTGAAGCCCGATGAACTTCGTGCAATAAGAACGGCGATAACAAAAGGCAAATAAAAGGAGGTGCATCCCTATGATAAAAAGGCTGACAGCTTTTGCAGCAGCCTGTGCTGCAGCCTTCAGCTTATGCTCATGCAGCCTGAAGACACATGATATGGTCGAAGAAGCTAAAAGCGTACCTGTACCGCCAAAGCTGGTATTTCTTGGTGATTCCATAGCTGCGGGCTACGGTCTGGAGGGCTACGATAAATCAGACCTTTACAAATGTGATTCATACGCTAATATCCTCAGCAAGGAGTATGCGGCTTTAATGGCAGATGAAGACTGCGGATACATAATGAAGAATGATGCAGTATCGGGTGATACCTCCCAGGATCTCATTGATCTGCTGGACAGCGGCGCTGTAGATGACGATCTGCGCGGCAGTAATGCTGTTGTAGTATCCATAGGCGGAAATGATGTTCTCCATATAATATTCTCAGCGGCAGAAACTCTCGGCTGGGATGAGACCACAGGAGATTTTGATTTTGACAGAGTCAATATCAAGGATGCTATATCAAAGCTGACTTCCATGAGTGAAGAGATAGACGATGCGCTGAAAGGCTTTGAAAGCAATCTTCCGATAATCGAAGAAAAGCTTCGTGCGCGTACTGACGGTGAGATATACATACAGACACTGTACAACCCCGTGGAGTACTTCAAAGACTGGAAAATGCTTGTAGAGTATGCTGAAGGAAAGATAGATAACTTCAACAAGATAGTTAAGGACGGTGCTGAAAAGGACGGTGTACATCACTACAATGTCATCGACGTAGGCAACCAGTTCGAGGGCAGGAATTCTCAGCTGACTAACATAGCAGACTACGATATCCACCCGAATGCAGAGGGACACAAGGTCATCGCAGACACCGTGGATAAGGAACTGCGCAAGGGAAAATACTCCTATATGGTCACAGTACCGGGTAATGAACACTGGACTTCGGAAGCAAAGACGGGATTTATCATACTGACAGCAATCGTAGTATTAGCTGCAGGCGGGATCATTATCGTGCTATTGAAGAAGAAAAACCACGGCTGATGCCGCGGTAAACATCATAGGATATACTGTTACGGCGGGCGGTCACAGCAACAAGTGACCTGCCCGCTGTTTTTGTATGCAAATCTCCCCAAGAGATGAATTTTATAAAATGCACACAAATCCGTATTAAATCCTATGAAATATAAACAAAGCTACAAAAATATCCAGGTCATAAAAAATTCATTGAAATCCGCGATATATAGTAGTATAATGTATAAGCTGTGCCGTTTTCGGCAAAAAATATTATGGTTATCCCTTTAACACATCATTACAAAGTGCTATATAACAATGAATCATCATGTTGATATTATCCTTTCTCCGCCTGCGGCGGGGAAAGGATAACCGCCGAGCATTTCTAGTTGTGATATTACACCAAATTAATTGGTGTGTAAACGGGATAATCAGAAAAAATATTATGGAGATGAAATAATTTGGAGCAGGTCAGAAAAAAGCCTACCGAAAGCAAGCTGAAACCAAAGCTTTTCTCGGTAATGAAAAACTATTCAAAGGGTCAGTTGGTAAATGATGTCACAGCAGGTGTGATAGTCGCTATTATCGCACTGCCGCTTTCCATCGCGCTGGCGCTGGCATCGGGTGTAGGTCCTGAACAGGGTTTGTATACCGCCATCGTTGCAGGATTCATAGTTGCATTTCTGGGAGGCAGCCGCGTGCAGATAGCGGGTCCTACCGCCGCATTTGCCACCATCGTTGCAGGCATCGTTGCCACAGAGGGTATGGACGGTCTTGTGATATCCACCATTATGGCAGGTGCTATAATGATCGTCATGGGCTTATGCCGCTTTGGTGCGCTGATAAAGTATATCCCCGGCACTATAACCAGCGGCTTCACCTTTGGTATAGCCGTGACCATTCTTATCGGTCAGATCAAGGATTTCTTCGGACTGACCTTCAAAAACTCCCCTGTTGAGACCGTTGACAAGGTAAAGGAGATAGTTCTCTGCTTCGGCAGCCTTAACCCGCAGGCACTTCTTGTGGGCGCTGTATCACTGGCAATACTCATCTTCTGGCCTAAAAAGCTGGAGAAGATACCTGCTTCGCTAATAGCTGTAATAGTCGGTTCTGTTATGGTAGGCGTGCTGGATATGAAGGTAAACACCATAGGAAGCCTGTACAAAGTTTCAAAGGATCTTCCTCCCTTTACAGTACCTCACTTCACATTTGCAAGAGTAAGGGCACTTCTGCCCAACGCTTTCACCATAGCAATACTCGCGGCTGTTGAATCACTGCTTTCATGCGTTGTTGCTGATGGTATGATAGGTTCAAAGCACCGCTCCAATATGGAGCTTATCGCACAGGGTGCTGCAAATATCGGCTCGGCGCTGTTCGGCGGTATACCTGCAACAGGCGCTATCGCACGTACCGCAGCCAATGTCAAGAACGGCGGCAGAACTCCGATCGCAGGTATGGTACATTCTGTCGTAGTACTTATAATACTCTGCCTGCTGATGGATAAGGCATCGCTGATACCAATGCCCACCATTGCGGCTATACTCTTTGTGGTAGCATACAATATGTGCGGCTGGCGAAATATCCGCAACACCATTAAAACCGCACCCAAGAGTGATATCGCCGTACTTTTCGTAACACTGATATTCACCGTTGTATTCGACCTCGTAGTAGCCATAGGCGTAGGCATGGTAATGGCTTCACTGCTGTTCATGAAGCGTATGGCTGATGTTACCGAGGCTCATGCATGGGTAGATGTTGACGATGAGGACACCGACCCCGATAATATACTCCTGAAAAAGATACCAAAGAATACCAGAGTATTCGAGATAAACGGACCTATGTTCTTTGCGGCTGCCGATAAGTACAGCTATATGCTGTCGGATGAAAATATCGACGTTCTCTGCATACGTATGAGAAACGTGCCCGCAATTGATGCCGCCGGTGTCGAAGCACTTATGGGTATCGTCAAGCGCTGCGAAAAGAACGACGTGAAGGTAATATTCTCACACGTCAACGAACAGCCAATGCACGCCATGGAAAAGGCTGGCTTCATCGAACACGTGGGCAAGGAGAATTTCTGCGACCACATAGATACCGCACTCATGCGTGCCGAAGCCATCGAAAACAGCATCAGCAAATAAAAACCAACGCTCATTAGGGCGGATACTTATATAGAACGTTTGTGATCATTATTGAGGGAAACCCTTTTGAGAAAGGGTTTCCCTCAAACTCATAAATATTCTATATGAACATCGCCCTAATGAGCGTTGTATTTATGTGGTATGCTCAGAGCATTTCGCCCAGCATTGTAACTATCGGCAGGGTGATACCGCTGAGCAGAGTTGTCACTGCGAAGAATTCCGAGCAGCGTTCGGGATTCTTATCGAACTGTATGGCGAACATGGTGCCTGTTGTTGCAACGGGGCAGGCGGATGCTATCAGCACCACCATTTTCACCATGTGGGGAGCAGGCAGGAAATGCACCAGCAAAAACGCTACCAGCGGCAGAGCCAGGAGCTTATAGACAGACACCATATAAAGCGCTTTATTTTTCAGGGCTTTAATGATATTTGTCTGTGCGGTTGCTGAACCTGCTATCAGCATAGCCAGCGGAGTATTCATATCAGAAACATACTGCAGAGAGGTATGAAGTACATCGGGCAGACGTATCTGAGCGAGGTAGAAGACAAGTCCGATAAAAACGGCAATTACCGACGGTGAGGATGCCGCCTTGACAAAGGACTTGAAGTCGCGGCTCTCTTTCATGGTCATGTAGCCGTGTGTCCACACGAGGATATTGAAAAGGGTGATGTACGCTGTGAGGTAAAGCACGCCCTCGGTGCCGTAAATGCCGCGTATCAGCGGCATTCCGATGAATCCGCAGTTTGAATACACCACCGAGAAGCGCTCCAGCGAATGTTCGGGGCGCTTTTGGCTTATTATCAGCGTTGAAAGCAATATCATCACACCAAAGGAAATTCCCGACAATAAGAATGACCACAGCAGACCTTTCAGCAGTGTGCTGCTGTACTCGCAGTCCTGGTATGACATGAATATCAGCATGGGATTGACGATATAAAGAGCGACCTTTGAGAGCTGCTTATTGCCCTCCTTGGTGATAAGCCCTTTCATACTGCACCCAAGTCCGATGATGAGTATAATGAACATAATGACTATCTGTCGTAAAATAACTTCTGCTGCTTCCGTAAAAAGCCCCCCAAAATAATAATATCACTACATCAGTATAAAATTATAATATGAATATTTCGACTGAATTTTCTGAAAATACCTGCAGACAGCTGCACAAAAGAAGCGTAGGATACCATACCCACGCTAATGGTATTCTCCGATTTACGGTCCTATATGCTATAGGACACTGTACAATACACTTTCCCATGTTCATCTTTAAGGGATATTATACAACCATCTTCCGTATCATATCTGTAGGCAAATACCCTGTCACCATGCTTTATCGGGAATTTATATTCTGCACGAAGACGTTTAGCTTTGTGGCACTCGTTATATAGCTCATCAGTGATATCAAAATATCTTGCATTGTTGACGTGCTCATTCATATCTATATCGCTTCGTCTTATCGGCACCTGACATACTATTGACGGGTCTTCATCAGGTATCGCTATCTTGCGCGGAAGATACTCCATTTCCAGCTTTTCATAGCTCCTGACCTGTGCTATGAGATCAGCAGACACCCTTATGGGTCTGCCTGTACTCATATCCATGAACGCGCCGCCTGCTATCGAACGTATGCATACATCGCCTTTTTCGCCAAGTACCAAAGTGTTTCTGGAGCCATACATTCTGTTGAGTTCATACGTCCATGTCTTTGTACGTATATGCTCACCGTACTGAGGACGTCTTATGATATCCACCTGACGATGTGTAAGGAACATCACGCTGCCTGTTTCCCTGAAAAAAGGTGCCAGTACAGGGTGTTCCATAAGGTGCCTGTCAGATGTATCCTGAAGGATATCTACAAGACCGCTGTTGCGCACCTGTCCGCCCTCACCTATCTGCGAACAGTATATTCTTCTGTCAGTTTCAAACATAATGACCTCCCAAGTGTATAGTAATAAAAAAGCAGCCGCTGCGGGCTGCTATTTATTTTATTCGTCGTTTTCCCCTTCATCAGAGGGTTTTCTGGAATAGCTGTAACCGTAGCCATAGCCGTAGCCGTATCTATAGCCATACCTGTACCTATAGCCGTACTTTCCGCCGTATTTTCCGCTCATAACAGAAACATTGTTAACAACTACACCAAGCAGCGAACCATCCGCCATCTTTATCGCTTCGATAGCCTCCTGAAGAGCATCGTAAGTTGACTGCGCGAACTTTGCAATAAGCAGTACGCCTGCTATCGAATCCAGAAGTGTAAGACAGTCGGTAACGATATTTATAGGGGGGGTATCAATGATGATGTAATCATAGTGAGCAGAAAGCTGATCCAACAGCTGCTTCATATTATCCGAACCCAGCATTTCTGAAGGGTTGGGAGGGATAGGACCGCAGGTAACTATATCGAGATTGTCGATAACATTGTGGTGTACTATCTCCTTAAAGGTGTTGGTACCGCTTATCAGCGTAGAAAGTCCAAGATCATTCGTCAGTGAGAATACTCTGTGCTGAACAGGCTTTCTCAAGTCACCGTCGATCAACAGTACATGGTTATTGTTCTGTGCGAGAGTTATGGCGATATTTGCAGCTACTGTGGATTTACCCTCAGAAGCCAGTGCACTGGATATAGCAAATATCTTATTCTTTTTGGTAGAAAGAGCAAAGGAGATATTGGTTCTAAGGTTCTTGTATGCCTCAGTAACAGGGAAAGCCACATTCTTATCCATAAGTGTTCTTCTTCTGTTCCTGTTACCGCCAGGGATCTTCTTAGTATTTGCCATACTTGCCGTTTCCTCCCCTCTCGTCCATGAAAATGTCGGGTATCTCTGCGAGGACAGGTACGCCGAAACGTTCCTTTATATCCTCACCGCTCTTAACTGTATTATCAAAGAAGCTGGTGATCAGCGCGAAACCTACAGACACTGCAAGACCTGCGATAAGACCGAGCATCAGATATTTTGATATATTGGGTCCGCTGGGTGTTGTCGGCACCTTAGGAGGTGATACCGTTTCAACCGAACCTGCCTTGGTGGTACGTGTGATGACTTCCTGAGCAAGCTCTGAGATATAGGAACATATATCTGCCGAGAACTTAGGCACCTGGCTGGTAACTGTTACCTGAAGCACCTCAGTATTATTTACTGCAGATATATTTATAAGCCTTTTGATCTGTCCGTAGGGTATATACTCATTGCCCTTTTCATCGACAGATATGGTGAAGTAGTTCTTGAGATCGTCTACATCATAATCTTTAAGCAGCTTATCTGAGATAGACTCATACAGCAGCGGATCGTCAAGTATTACGATATATGTTGTCGCAAGGCTTCTCGCAGTATTAAGATCCTGAGCGTTTATAAGATTATCATCATTATCCTGATCACCGGTCTTACCGTTTGTTACGTATATCTTAATGCTGGCAGTATACTGGAGAGGCAGTACGAACTTTGCATAGCTGTATCCCACGATACCTGCAAGTATCGTAACAACGATTATCATTCTGATATGGCTGAGCAGTATGCCCAGTATTTCCTGTATACTTATCTCTTTTCCTTCCATTATTTGCAACACCTACCTGATAATTTGACCTGATATTTTATTTAGACGATGTCCCTGCCAAGAGACAGCACGGACACATATAATAACGCACTATATAAGTATACACTATACCGCGGATTTTGTCAATCGCATTAACGCCAAATTTTCCATGTATAAAAATGTTTTATTTAATTATACTGTCAAAGCTTCGCAATATTATGGGCGGCAGTCTGTCAATAGCCGAGCAGTTCTCTCATTACCCAGCCAAAAGTTCCGTTATAGCTGGTATATACCCATACGTTGCCGTCAGGGCCTACAGTTTCTCCTATACCGAGCACCGAATATCCGTCGGGTATAGTAGTCTTTATGTCATAATCCTTGGACGGTCCGTATCTCAGGTTCAAATAAGTAGTATCTGAGGTAACGGTATATTTTCTGCCTGAATCATATCTCATATCAGGCTTCATCTCAAACATCTTATCCGGCGCAAAAGATGTGGTTGTGACCGCAGAAGATCTCCTTGTGGCACGTGCCGAAGGATCTTCTATGGCTATCGTTCCGTTCGCGGTGGTGGTAGTCTTTTCAGCACTCACGGTCACAGCAGGTGCAGTAGTGCCGTTATGTTCCGGCAGTGAATAGTAGGTCTTCGCCACGGTCCGCTGTGTTGCGCGGATATCTTCGTCCACATCATCACTGAACAGCTGATCATTCTCCAGCGTACCTGTCACGGTAGTGGTGGTAGTATAATTACCGTCTGCATCGCCGTCATCAGCATCAATATCACCAACAGCAAAGGTAGCAGTCTTGGTAGTATGCACCGAACGCTTTGTGTAGGATACGCCCGAAGTGAATATAGGCTCAGTTTCAGAAGAATCGCCCTTGCCCACCTGACCGCAGCTGCCAAGAGCAGCCATTGTCAACACTGCAATAATTACTTTCCAGAAATTTTTACACATACTGATCTTTCCTTTCAAGCCGGTCGTCTGCTTTCTCATATCCCTCCAAGCAGACGCGCAGCGTTACCCGAAAATATCTTTTCCTTGTCATCATCGGAAATACGCAGCCGCATTATCTTTTTCTTTATCTCAAAAGGGCTGTCCCACGGGATATCGCTGGCAAACAGTATCCTGTCAGCGCCGTGTTTCCTTATGATCTTCTCCATCAAACTGTCAGGAAGGTATCTGCCTGTGAAAGCTGTATCAAAATACACCTCTCCGTCAACGCCCGCAAGTATCTCATGCACCTGCTGGTGACAGTCATTTCCGCCGAGATGTGCCAGTATCACCTTAAGGTGAGGATGCTTTTTCAGCATACGCAAAGCGGCCTCGGGCGGACAGTGTATCTTTGAAGGCGAAAATACATCGAACCCGGCGTGCAGCACAACAGGCAGACCGCGGCGCTCTATCTCATCATACAAAAGATCCACTCTGTCCTCATCGACCATAAATCCCTGATAATCAGGGTGAAGCTTGATACCGCGAAGCCCCAGCGATACTATCCTGTCCAGTTCTCCGGGGATATCCTCCGTATCCGGGTGTACAGTACCGAAGCTTATGAATCTGCCTCCGTTATTTTCGGCACACCAGTCGTTTATCACTTTCACCTGCGAAGGGCGGGTAGCCACTGACAGCAGTACTCCCCTATCTATGCCCCATTCATCCAGCCGTGCCTCGGTAGTTTCTATAAAGCCGTCCGTCAGCGGTTCTATGTCAGCGCGGTCTTTCAGCTGGGTTATTGCTTTTTCGGCTATTTTAGGTGCAAAACAATGCACGTGGAAATCTATAGTCAGCATCAACGCCTCCCTGTCTGTTTATATCACAGCGAATATTATAGCACAAAACCTCCCCGTATTCAAGTAAGGTCACAGAACTTTCGTTTTTTTCCATACATATATCACATAAATCAGCTTGCATTAACGCAAAAAATGTGCTATAATTATTAAGTATAATAAAGATCAGCCGCAGATCACAGAAATTCAAACTTTATCTGCGCAACGGAGGAAAGTATCAATGGACAGTTTCAAGGAACAGATAATCAGAAAAGAAAATACAAGCAAGGACAGCACTATGCGCTTTCTCATAGCATTTGCCTGTGTAGCACTGTCATTCGCGGTGATAATGTTCACCATAATGCTCTCGGGATTTTTTCCGATGGCACTATTCATATCAGGATTGATAGTTTACGGCGGAGTACATCTTATACAGAACCTGAACCTGGAATATGAATACATATTCACCAACGGTGACCTGGATATAGACAAGGTCATAGCTGCAAGGAGCAGAAAGCATCTTGCAACGCTGAAAGTCAACGATGCCACCGACATAGGTGAATACAAAGGCAGTGACAGCGGCAGCAGGACAATAATAATGGCTTCTGCAATGAACAGCGAGATGCAGGACTGGTATATGGACATAAAGCACGCTGATCTTGGGGATGTAAGGCTGATATTCACCCCTGATGACGATATGCTCAGGGTGATAAAGACCCACCTGCCCCGCACCATCCGCAGCAAGGTAAATGTATCCGACAAGCCCGCAGAGGACTTTGAATAATGGCTGCTTTCACAGTAGGCACTGACCTGGTGGAGGTAGGACGCATACGCAGGAGCTGTCAGAGAGAGAGCTTTATCAACAGAGTGTATGCGGAAGCCGAAAAGGAATACTTCAAAAAATTACGCGACCCTGCAGAGAGCATGGCAGGCTCATGGGCAGCCAAGGAGGCATTCTCCAAAAGCCTGGGTACGGGAGTCAGGGGCTTTGAACTTAACGAAGTGGCTGTGGTAAGGGATGAACTGGGCTGTCCGCACCTTGAGCTTACGGGCAGTGCAGAACAGATCGCTGCTGACCGCGGACTGGATTTCTCCCTTTCAATAACTCATACAAAGGAATATGCATCGGCAGTTGTGATAGCTTTCCCGAAAGAGGGATGACTATCATTATATAAAAAATCAAGCGGCATGACCGCAGGATAAGGAGGAACGGATATGATTAAAGATAGGATACTGACAGTTGAGCAGATGAAAGCCTGTGAAAAAAGGTCGGAAGAACTGGGTTTTCCCGCTTCTGAGCTTATGGCTAATGCCGGCAAAGTGCTTGCTTCGCACGTTATCAGCGAGACACGCAGAGAAGACCAGCCGGATACACCCGAAGTAGTTATACTTGCAGGCAAAGGCAATAACGGCGGCGACGGTCTTGTAGCAGCTAATTTTCTTAACAAGGCAGGCATAAGCACCAAGATCGTACTATGCTGCGGCAAGCCTGCGACACCGGCGGCGATCAATGCTTACGATTCACTCAACAAGGATATCGATGTACTTTTCTACGACGGCGACAACTCCCATCCATGGGCTGCTGCCATAGATGATGCTTCACTGGTAGTCGATGCCATTTTCGGTACAGGTTTCACAGGTGAGATCGAAAGAGATCTGCAGCCTCTGTTCATAAAGCTCAACACCTATGCCAGACGTGTCATAGCCTGTGATATCCCCTCCGGTGTAGATGCAAGGAGCGGTCAGGCAGGCGTACTTGCAGTACAGGCTGATATCACCGTTACCATGCACGCCAAGAAGCTTGGTATGCTGCTTTCTCCTGCAAAGTATTTCTGCGGATATATAAGGGTCGAGGATATAGGCATCCCTGCTGCGGCAACAACGGGAGATCCTATAATGGCAAATGAGATATACTCAAAGGCCTGTATGCTGAACAACCAGCAGCTCGGCGCTAAATTCCTGACCTCACGCAAGCCTTGGGCGCACAAGGGGACCTTCGGCAAGCTGGTATGCGTATGCGGAAGCAAAAGGTATATCGGTGCTGCAGGCATTTCAGCTTCTGCCGCTATGAGAATGGGTGTTGGTCTGGTTGAGATATGCACTCCCGGCAAAGTGATAGATTCACTTTCAGCTAATCTGTATGAATGCATATTCAACGAGATGAAGACAGACGAAAACGGCTTCATGACCTCAGAAAACGTACCTTCCATACTCGATAGCCTGAAAGATGCAAAGGCACTGCTTCTCGGCTGCGGCCTTGGAAATACGCCTGAGACACAAAAGCTGGTAGCTGAGCTCATAGAGAAGTCGCCTGTACCTGTGATACTTGACGCTGACGGAATAAATTCGCTTGTACCGAATATAGATGTACTGTTGAAGAAACAGTCAACGGTGATACTCACTCCTCATCCGGGCGAACTGGCAAGGCTCTGCGGTGTTTCACAGGATGAAGTACTGACAGACAGACTGAAATATTCCTACGGTTTCTCAAAGAAATACGGTGTCACGGTGGTGTCCAAGTCCTCTGAGACTATCGTATGCTGTGCTGACAGAACAGAGATCGTCACTGCAGGCAACACTGCACTGTCCAAGGGCGGCTCCGGAGATCTGCTGGCAGGTCTGATAGCTTCACTTACAGCTCAGACCAAGCGTTCCTCGCTTATCAACTGCATACTTGCCTGCATGGTACTGGGCAGATGTGCAGAGGAACTATGCGCAAAGCGTTCTGAGCGCGGTATACTCGCAAGGGATATAGTTGCTTATCTGCCGTTCTTCCTGAAACATCTGGAAGGCGGAGAGGATTGATATCTGCCAATTATACAAGCGGCTCTTCTTCACCGGAGAGCCGCTTTTTTCGGGAGGTATGTTATGAAGACAATTATTGGGATGACCGCACTGTGTACATCTATAGCGGCAATACTACTTACAGGCTGCGGCGCTGAAAGGACAGCCGCAAAGCCTGCCGCGCTCGATAAAAACTTTGACAAGACCGCGGTAATAGAATACTTCGGACGGGAATACACAGCAAAGCTGCGACGGGGCGGAGAAGGTGTATGGGAGTGCAGTTTCATATCACCCGACACCGTCGCCGGATTGAAAATGACATCTGACAGTGAAGTCTGCCGCATGGAGTTTGATGATATTGAATACCTGTGCAGCCGCGGACAGTATCCCGAATACGGGCTGTTGCCTCTGCTGACAGGAAGTCTGGATGCTCTCATCACAGGAGAAGATATAAGCTGCACCGAGCATAGAGATCACACCGAGGAAAAGGGCGAGACAGCAGGTCAGCCCTTCACCGCAAACATCAGCGGCGGCGAGCTCCTTGAACTGGAGATAGAGGGATGTATGAAAGCTGAGTTCACATAAAACAAAAGGCACTCCCATTAAACGGAAGTGCCTTCTTTATGGTTTGTATTACTTTTCAAGTACAACTGTACCGTCCTCAGCATACTCGATTATGCCGTCGGAATCTGCATCAACAAGTTCTTCCTTCTCATAGGAAGCTCCTCCGGGGATAGCGCCCTCAGGGAGTGCGATAACGTTACCGTTCTCGTCCTCAAATACGATGTCAGCGATGTACATATCGATATCGCTCTTTGTTACCCAGCTCATAACTGTAGTAAAGTTGGTTTCGTTAGCGTGGTTGAACTTAGCATTTTCTTTAATACCTATCCTTGCATTAACTACGCTGTGAGCCCACTGGTTGCACCAGCCGTCACCTGCATCGGAAGCCATTTCGATAGTAGCCATATTGCCGTTCCATTCGCCTGCATTGTTAGTACCCATAGCGCCGCCGAACCAGCCTACGGTAACAGGGCCAAGGCCATCATCATATATAGCCTGCTCACGTGCGATAGTAACTATCTCCATCTTGATATTGAAGATATCATCCATCAGCTCGGGCTGTGCTGCAAACAGCTTGTTCATATCGAACTTGACCTTCAGTACCTTATGACCGTTGTTCTGAGTATCCTCGGTATCATAGATCTCCTCGTCGCACTTCAGCATAGGCACGCCTGCAACTTCCTGTATTGAGAAGTTTATCTTAGCCTCATCACCTGTATAATCAGCATCGCCGGGCTTAGCTTCTTCCGAATCCTCATAGAAAGCGGATACTATGCCCTTGATATCGCTGTCTGCTGCAAATTTAACAGATGCATTATCATAGCACTCGAGAGAATCTGCGATAGCGGAAAGAGGCTTCCAGTTGGAATTATCAACTTCGCTGCCCTTATCCTCCTCAGCAGTAGTTTCATCCTCTGTGGTCTCATCTGCAGTAGTGTCCTCAGGTGCTGTAGTTTCAGCAGCGGTGGTAGTTGTGGTCGCAGCCTTTGACTCAGTATTATCTTCCGTTTTTCCGCACGAAGTGAATACCATTGCAGTAATTGTAAGAGCTGCGGTCATCGCAAGTATCTTTTTCATTTTTATATCCTCCATACATATTATTTATATGGGACAAAAGCCCCGATTTATTTACTATTGTATTATATCACTTTTCACATATCTTTTCAATATAACATTTTCACAATATTTTTCCCATTTAGAGGGCGATTTATGCTGATATCGTTTACAAATTGACACACATCCGCAGTAAACAAAACCACAGCACTTCCATACTTAACAGAAATGCCGTGGCTCTTATATCACTTTTATTCGGTAGAGATTATAAAATCTACTTCACCGAAACTGAATACAACAGGTATGCAGAATGCAGGCTTTTCAAAGCTGATCTTTGCATCCTCAACGACCTCCTGAGGTGTCATTGTCAGCTCTGCTCCGCCTTCATTTGACTGGTTTACAGCAAACAGACCGTTTACTACATTCAGGAATTCACCGACAGTCTCATTTTCAAATCCTGCGATATCCACGAAATTCTCACCTGCGAATCTCTTTGCGAACTCAAAGTAAACATCCTTATCCGCAGTGATGCAGGTAACCGCATCATATGTGCCTGTGATGCGCTGCTTTATAAGGTTCTCAGCATCGAATTCTCTTATAACTATAGCTTCCAGTGGCGTAAAATCACCGTCTATGAATCTTATGATGTTCTTGAACATCATAGTTACATAGTCTGTCAGCATTCTGGCATTCGATGCTTCCTCAAGATGATAGAACTCTGTTACCAGCTTGCTCAGGCTCTCATTCTTGCTGCCCTCAAGGTCACTGTCCGTCAGCTCATTATCAGACTTATAATCATTGATCGCCTGTTCAAACTGCGCGTTTGAAAGCACGCCGTTATTTACAAGGGTCTGTCCCAGCAGCAGATACTCGGTAGGCTGCTGTGAAAGCAGTTTGTCGACCTGCTCCTCGGTGACATACCCAAGCTCTACCGCAAGATCACCGAAACGCTTATCAACACTCTGCTGAGTTATATTAACGTGCTCGACCTGATCTGCGGTCATGAGTCCCGCATTGATAGCCAGCACGCCGAGACGCATCCTTGTATGCTTTTTGTCTTCAAAAGCCTGTGTCAGATCTTCAGAAGTGACCAGCTTTTTATTGAGAAGATATCCGCCAAAAAATTGTGCAAACAATTACAGCACCCCCTTAGCGGCGTTTTCAAGTATAGCCTTTGTATCCTCATCGGATATGGGCTTTTGCAGAAAATCTGCAGCGCCTGCGCGCAATGCCTCCTTCAGATGTCCCTGAGTACCAACGCTTGAAGCCATAACGACCTTAGCATCAGGGTCAAACTCAATTATCTGCTTGAGTGCCTCGATGCCTGTTATTCTTGGCATAATAATATCCATAAATACCACATCCGGCTTGTTCTCCTTGTATTTGGCAACAGCCTCTTCACCATCAGCGGCTTCAAATACTTCATTGATACCCAGTGCAGATATAGTCATGCTCATCTTTTTTCTAGCGAACATGGAATCGTCACAAATGAGGACTTTGAGATCTTGTATAACCATATATATACCTCCCTTGTACTTAGCTGAGGCAGTACAAAAGCAAACAGCAAAATTTAAATTTACATTTACTATAAATCATGCTACCTCTTCTTAATAATTCTAACATATTTTGACGTAAAAATCAACAGTTTTTTATGCTGTTTTAATAGTGATTATGCATAAATTTTTTGCAATATTATTTTGCCGATTACCCACTTGACTTTCGGTGCACTATGTGATATAATATTATGGTCAATTAATGCTAATATAAGCCGCTGTGGCGAAATTGGCAGACGCAGCAGACTCAAAATCTGCCGGTAGCAATACCGTACCGGTTCAAGTCCGGTCAGCGGCATACAGGTAAACGCAGACTCTTTCGGGTCTGCGTTTTTGTTTTATTCGTATCTACGGAGCGTGGATTGACTTTTCGCCTGCTGTGAGTTAAAATATAGGCAAGAGGTGAGGATAATGGATCAGATAAAAACTGGGGCTCTGATAAGGCAGCTGAGACTTGCGGCAGGGCTTACTCAGAAACAGCTGGCAGAAAAAGTCAACGTAAGCGACAAGGCGGTATCAAAATGGGAATGCGGCAACGGTGCCCCCGATGTTTCTCTGCTTACCGACCTAGCGGAGATATTCGGCACAGATGTGAACACCCTGCTTTCGGGCAGTAAAGATATAAACGAAAGTGAGAAAGGCGATATGAAAAAGATAAGATTTTACGTATGCAAGGACTGCGGCGGCATAATGACTTCGACTTCGGAGGCTTCTGTCAGCTGCTGCGGTAACAGGCTTTCACCCATAGTGCCCAAAAAGGCGGAGGGTGATGATGTTTTGAAAACCGAGGTGATCGACGGCGAACTGTTCGTGACTGCCGACCATGAGATGACAAAGCAGCATTATATCTCATTTCTGGCGTATGTCTGCGACAGTACGGTGATGATGTTCAGGCAGTATCCCGAATGGAAGATGCAGGCAAGGCTGCCCCTTGTGCGCAGGGGAAGGCTGATATGGTACTGCACCGAACACGGGGCTTATTTTCAGGATATCAGATAATATAGAATACCCGTTCTCCAGACGGTTTACGTCATGGAGAACGGGTGTATTTTTTCGCTCTTTAGTTTATTTATCCTCTTCCTCGTCATAAGATGTCCCTGAATAGCTTACCTCTGCACCTACTACCCATTCAGGACGTTCATCGTTTTCGTAAGTCGGATCCGGATACCTGCCTATATACTTTGAATCTTCGCTTTGGCGCCATAGAACAGTAAAATTCCAGTTCTCGATATCGCCCTCAAACTTTACGCCAACTATTCCGTCGTTACCGTATGCAAGTTCTTTTGCTGCCAACTCGGCAGCCTCCTGCTCGGTAGCCTCGGACAGTTTACCTTGTATTTCCATATCCGTAAGATATTCAGCCACTGCATTATAGCCTGTTTTTGCATTTCCGTTTGCGGTTTTCAGCTTTGATTTGGACACATAACCACCTGACAGCACATCAACTAAGGCATCACCGAAAGAACCGCCGTTTCCGTCTGAAGTACCTGCATTTTCAGATGCACTGCACTCGCCCTCTGCATTTACATTCCACGCGGGGCTGTCTTCAGGGGTTTGTGCAGGGTCGGGATATTGTCCGACTATCTCGGGTTTGTCAGCTGAACGGAACTGCACTGTGAAGTTTAGAAAGCCATAGTCATTCGCTTCATCGAACCTTACGCCCACAGTGCCGTTTATATCGCAGTTATTTTCAAGTTCTTTGAGTGCGCGTTCCGTTGCTTCCTGCTCGGTCGCTTCCGAGATCCTGCCTTGTGTTTCCAGATCGGCAAGATATTCAGCTACTGCGTTGTAGCCTGTTTTAGTACAGCCGTTAGCCTTTTTGAGTATTTCCTCATCGGAAAGAGAAGTTCCGCTGTTTTCTTCCTGCGATGCTGCAGCTGCAGCGGAAGATGTTTCTTCTGCTGGTTTATCTTTATCTTTTGAGCAGGCTGTCATGCCAAGTGCTATAACTGCTGCTGTAATGAGTGCTGTTGTTCTTTTCATTTTTGTTCCTCCAATAGATCATAATTTTTTGTACTGCCGTCTTCAAACGTCAGCCTGATGATTTTTGTATCTGTCTGTTCTGCGGATATCACCCATTTATCGGATATCTCGGTGCATACCATATCGGGGATACGGCAGACAACAGCTCCGCAACCGTATACTACTGCGAAGCTTTCGTCTTTGCTTATCAGTGCGCCCTCGGGGTCGCCGTACATATCGCATACGGGAAAAGTTCTGCCCGTTCTTTTATCGATAAGCACGGCGTCCTCGAAGCAGCTTTTTACTTTGAAATGTTCGCTTTCAGCCAGAAGTACGTCTGCGTTTGAAGCCATCTCTCAGATATCCTCAACGCACAGACCTGTGCCCTCGGCGGGTCTTATCTTTTTGAATACTATCTTATCCATATCAAGTCCGCCCAGACCGAAGTGAAGCCTGAATATAGTATACCGGGAGAACATGGGCATTTCTTCCACGGCGAAGGTCACGGGTTTTCCGCCTGTGCCGTTCCATGTGAATGTGCCCCATGCAGTACCCATGCTGAATACGGTCACGGGCATCTGTGCAAGCTCGCTCTGTGTGGAGCTTGCTGTCATTTCCATGCGGTACTGACCGAACTGTGCCACATCTACAGTGAAGCTGTAATCGAGATTTCTCTCGGTCTTAACACCACTCATATCTATGGTCAGGTCGCCGTCCAGCAGGAACACTCTGTCGCCCTCGCCGTCATCAACGGTCTCGGCAGGCTTGTTGATAACTTCAACAGCCTCGTCCTCGCCAAGCTTTCTTGCCATAGCATGAGTGCTCATCATAAATGAGAGTATGTTCCTTGCAGACCTCTGAAGTTCTGCGCGGGTAAGTCTGCCGTCTGCCAGTGCCGCTATAACATTGTCACTGCCGCTTTCACCGTCTGCGCATACCATATAAACATCATTCTGCGCACGTACCATAGCCGCAAAATTGTTCTTGTCAGGAGCACAGCCGCGGTCATTGATATTTGCCCACCAGTCAGTCATGGTAAAGCCGTCAAAGCCCCACTGCTTGCGGAGTATCATAGTATTAAGGTCAAAGCTGCCTGCTGTCCAGAGACCGTTTACCTTACCGTAGGTCGTCATAACAGAACGTGCCTTGCTCTTTCGTACAGCTATCTCGAATCCTTTGAGGTATATCTCACGGAGCGCTCTCTCACTTGCTACGGAGTCGATGAAATGTCTGTTGGTCTCCTGATTGTTGGCGCAGAAATGTTTTATAGTACCCTCAACGCCCACGCTGTGCAGACCTTCAAGTTCTGCCGCAGCCATTGTACCCGTCAGGAAGGGGTCTTCAGAAAAGTACTCGAAATTTCTGCCGTTGAGGGGGTGGCGGTGGATATTCATACCGGGTCCCAGCAGACAATCCACTTTATTTGCCCGCATCTCCAATCCGAGATATGTGAAAAGCTCGGTGATAAGAGACTTGTTGAATGTTGCCGCGATGAGTGTACCGTTAGGCAGGCTGAATGCCTTTGTACCTACATCAAGACGCATTCCCGAAGGACCGTCCGAACAGCACCCTGCAGGTATGCCAAGTTCTTCCAGGTGCTTAGCCACACCTCCGAATGCCGCAGCCGTACCGGGAGTGACCTTTGGAGAACACATACCCTCGCCGCGCACAAGGCAGTTAAGGTCATTGTCATCAAGCTGTGCTATGAACTCATCAAGGGTGTTCTTACCATGGGCCACATCGGAAAGGGCTATACCCTTATCACCTGTATATGCTGTTTCCGCAGGCAGATATCCAAGTCTGCGTGCAGCTTCGTCAACCTTTGAAAGAGGGGTATCCTCATAGGAAAGACCCTCTGCGGTGCGAACCATCCTCTTGAAAGGCGTAACAGGTGCCAGTGCCTGTTCAAGCTGTTCGATGACCTTGGTAGAATCCAGTGTGAAAGCAAAGCATTCCTTTGCACTGCGCACATCACTGCCTGCATAGAATGTGTACTCTCCTGCTTCCTCTACCCATGCGAAGGCATTTCCTGTAATGCCGCTGTCATCGTAGGAAGCTATATCACGCTCGGTGACTTCTATCGTCAGCGTCTGTTCTTCATTCGGTGCAAGTACCTTTGTCTTTTCAAATCCGCAAAGCACACGCGCAGCCTTGCCAAGCTTACAGTTGGGCGCTTCAAGGTATACCTGCACGACTTCCTTGCCTGCCGCACTGCCGATATTCTTCACTTTAGCAGTTATGACAACACCGTCATCAGTCTTTCTGCCCTCGGCACTTATCTCAAACTGCGTATAGCTAAGTCCGTATCCGAAGGGGAATCTTACCCTGTCCTTTGCAAAGGTATCAAAGTATCTGTATCCCACGAAGATATCTTCAGCATAGATATCCACATCCCTGTTGTGGAAATTTTTGTCAGAGGGATAGTCTGTGATATCATAAGCGATAGTATCGGGCAGCTTGCCGCAGGGAGATACCTCACCCAGCAGCACCCTTGCAGTGCCTGTACCGCCTGTCATACCACCCTGCCATACATACATTACAGCATCGGGTGAGAATTCGTCGATAAAGCCCATGTCGATTATATTGCCCACATTGAGCAGTATCACCATTTTGCTGAAATTATCCCTTACCTTGCGCAGCATAGCCTTTTCACCGTCTGTCAGCAGATAAGAACCTGCCTTGCAGCTGTTGTCCTGTTCCTCGCCTGCGGTGCGTCCTATAATACATATCGCTGTATCGGAACTCTCAGCCGCCCTTTTTACAAGGCTGTCATCAAGAGGCATCTCCTCCTGACACCAGGGCTCGCCGCCCCAGCCCTCGCCGTAATCGTAGGGATGTTCAGCAACATAGTCCTTGTAAGCCTTCAGCACATCCTCATTGAGTTTTGCACCTGCTTCTATAAGGCCATCGGTTATTCCCGTGACCTTTGCAACATTCACCATTCCGCCAGAGCCCGTACCGCTTTTATAATAATCCAGCTGTATACGTCCGAAAACTGCCGTAACGGCATTTTTATCCAGCGGCAGGACGCCGTTGTTCACAAGCAGCACTGCGCCCTCAGCGTTTACCTCTGCTGCCTTTTCGAGATATTCGTTCCAATCAAGCTTTATCATATCTTACCTCCGTATCACAGTCAGGTCAATTGACAAAGAAACGTCACAGGGATTCAGCTTTTGTGCATCAGTCCCAGTACTGTTTCTTCGTCAGGCTTTACGGTTATCGTATAATTATGTGTGAATATCACCATACCTGGCTTCGAGCCTGCAGGCTTCTTCACAAACTTCACGAAGGTATAATCAACATCACACCTTGATGAATTCTTAGCCTTTGAGTAATATGCCGCTATCATAGCCGCTTCCTCTATAGTGCGGTCAGGCGGCAGCTCATCGGGGGTGAACTTTGCAGCTTCTCCCCTGTCGGGACAGCTGATTATCACGTGACACCCGGTTATATCTTTCGCGTGCAGCCATACATCGGTCTTCTTTGAATCCTTGCAGGTCAGTCTGTCATTCTGGGCATTGTTCCTGCCGACACGTATATCGTACCCCTCGCTGGAGGTAAACCTCATGGGGGGCATAGCCTTGGGCGGCTTGCCTTTCTGTCTGCTCCTGCTGATATAGCCCTGCTCGGTGAGTTCCTGCCTCAGTGCGGCGATATCGCCCTCTGTTCTGGCACGGGTAAGTGCATCGAGGACAGTATCTAAGTATTTTGCTTCTTCCTCGCCCTGAGCTATCAGTTTTTCAAGGACTTTTTCCGCGGTATCAAGCTTGCGGTACTCCTTGAAGTACTTCTGGGCATTCTGGACAGGAGTCAGGCGCTTATCAAGCTTCACCGTCACTTCGGGCTGGGCTTCGTCGTAAAAGTTTACGAGTTTAGCCTCTGTCATGCCTTTTTCAAGGGCATACAGATTCGCTGTGATGAGGTCGCCGTACTGTTTCAGCTGTTCGCGCCTTGCACAGTCTTTCAGTTCAAGCTGTTGATTTTTTACTCTTGATTCCGTCCTGTCGATGGTATTCGCAAGCAGCCTGAAAAGGTCCTGAGCTTTCTGACGTGTACGCGAAAGGCTGTCACGCTCGGAATAGAAGTAGTCCAGCAGTGCCGAAGGGCTTTCAAAGTGTTTGGTCACCATAAGTCCGCCGTACTGGTCTATATTGCAGAAACAGAAATCCTTCAGTTCACCGCCCGTAGTCTTTATCACAGTGAACTTGTTAAGGCTGTTTTCAAGCTGTTCCCTTATCTTCTTTATGTAGAACCATAACCTGTCCTTATGGTCATCGGTCATATCCTCTACATTCACCTCAGCCGAATGGGATGTAAAGAATGCGCATTCTCTCGCAAACACAGGTGATATGCCCTGCAGGGTCTTCATTATGCCCTTTGAAAGCTCCTGCTTCGGGAACTCTGCAAGCCTGTCCTCGAATTCTTCCCTTGTACATCCTGTCAGCGATACTCTCCCGTCGCTTTCGGGCAGAGTGTACACAACTCCCGGCAGCACAGGTGTTTCGGATACCTCTGAGGATACTCTTTTTATACTGTCGATTATCCTGCCGTTTTCATCTGTCAGGAGAAGATTCGCTCTTCTGCCCATCAGCTCCACAGTGACCGTCAGTCTGACCATATCCCCCAGCTCGTTAGTTGCATCAAAATCAAGCATTATCACTCGTTCATGTTCAGGCTGTCTAATGTCTGCAAGCTTCGCACCCGACAGGTGCTTTCTCATCAGCATACAGAACATAGGCGGCTGCTTGGGATTTTCTATCTCCGCAGCTGTAAGGTGCAGCCTTGCCGTACCTGCCACCGTATTTATCAGCAGCTTCTTTATACCGTCATAGGTGCGCAGCGCAATGAGCAGCTCCCCCTTTGACGGCTGATGTATCTTATCCACCCTGCCGCCGATAAGCGGCATGAGCTCTTTTTTTATCTCACCGAGAAAAACTCCGTCCAGAGCCATTCACTTCATCTCCGTTTTCTGCTTGATCTTTTCACAGGACATTCTTACCTTTGAAATACTCGCCCATAAATTTCCTGTATATGGCAAATGCCGCATTTCCCGGCGAATCGGGAAAGATAGTTTCTATCACCTTTTCCGCAGGCACCCAGTCAGCCCAGTCAACCTCAGATGACAGCACCAGCGGCTGCTTTTTCACCCTTGCGATGAAACCATGCATAAGCAGACCCTGCTTCTCGAACCAGTAAGTTCCTGCGTAGTCAAGGCTGTCGATCTCAAGCCCTATCTCCTCCCTTACTTCTCTCACCGCTGTCTGCTCAGCATTCTCCCCGGGAGTTATGTATCCCGAAACAAAGGTCGTGTACCTGTCCGACATATAATCCTGCCGAAGCAGCGCTATCTCATCGAACTCATTTGCCGCCAGCACTATCGAACAGCTCGGGAACGTATCGAACCACAGCTTTTCACAGTCCTCGCAGTATGGCACGAACCCTTCATCGCCCGCAGGTCTTTCCACCAGCTTTTTTCCGCACTGCGGGCAGTAAATATACCTCATGCTCTTCCCTCCGCAAAAAAGGCCGGAACAGTATGCAGCAAATGTGATATCCTCACATTTGCTGTTATGCCGTCCCGACCGTAATGATTGTGGAACGTATGCCGTAACACTATTGCAAAATACGCATATAAAGCTCATACGAGCCTTATATGCGATGATTTTGTTATAGGGTCAGACAAGCTCCCCCTGATAAGCATTACTGCTCGTCAGAAGAAGATACTGTGATATCAGGCTTTTCGCCCTCAGCAGCCTCCTGAGCTTCAGCCTCAGCAGCGGCAACCATAGCAGCGTCCTTGCTCTTCTTAAAGTTTATAAGGGTCTGCTTGATGGATTCCAGCATAGGCTTGGTGAAAGGCAGGTTGTGCTCCCTGGTAAAGGGGTTTACAACAAAGCCTTCAACATTCGGGGTGCTCTCTGTCAGGAAAGCTATATCGCTGAACTTCATAGCAAAAGGTCTGTAAGACTGCTCTGTTTCCATCTTCTTCAGCTCTTCTGCATCTGTAAATACGGGGAAGAAAGATATTGTACCTGTCTGATTGCCGTTCTCGTCGCGTACAGCCTTGTTTACCAGCATGAACTTAGCTTCCTGCTTGTCCTTGAACTGTACGTGGTTGTTTTCGTCAGCCACCAGTTCCTGATTCTTCTCAATGATAGCGGGAATGAGGAATGTGGATCTCAGTGCATTGTTGATGACCTTGTTCTGTGCATCTGCACTGAATTCCTTTCTCATAGCGTTGATAGCCTCTACCAGTGCGGTATTATCTATCTTCTCATTGGAGACCTTTCCTGAGATCTGTAAATTCTGCTCTGCCATTTTTCTTACTCCTTTTTAAATGAATTTTATGATTTACTCAAACTTACTTTTCCTCTAAATTTATGTCAACAATAAACTTAGGTCTTGCCTTTGTTTCAAGATATATCTTGCCGATATATTCGCCGATAACTCCTATAGCCAGCATCTGCAGTCCGCCAAGCGCCCACACAGATGTTATCGTCGAAGCCCAGCCCTTTACAGTCGAGCCGAACGCCTTTGTGAACAGGAAGTATATCAGCATTATCACCGAGATAACGAATATGAACACGCCCAGCGCAGTGATGAATCTGATAGGCTTTACCGAAAGGGAGGTTATGCCCTCCACTGCGAAAGCCAGCATCTTTTTCAGCGGATACTTTGATTCGCCCGCTACACGCTCGTTTCTCTCGTACTTTACTATGTCGCTCTTGAAGCCCACCATAGGCACCATTCCTCTCAGGAACAGATTGACCTCCTTGAACTCTGCCAGCGTATCCACAGCCCTCTTGCTCATAAGTCTGTAATCAGCATGGTCGTAGGTTATCTCAACGCCCATGAATTCCAGCATTTTATAATAGCTTCTGGCTGTGTTCCTCTTGAAGGCTGTATCGGTCTCTCTTGAAGACCTTACGCCGTACACTATCTCACAGCCCTCGGCACGCTTTTCAAGCATACCGTCTATCGCATTGATATCATCCTGTAAGTCCGCGTCCATAGATATCAGTATGTCCGCATATTTTCTGGCTGTCATAAGACCTGCCAGAAGTGCATTCTGGTGACCCTTGTTCCTTGAAAGCTTTATACCCGTGAACATATTCGTCTGCTCCATATCATGCAGTTTTTCGATTATCTCCCAGGTATTGTCCTTTGAACCGTCATCCACGAACATTACTTTGCTGTCACTGCTTACCTTTCCCTCTGCAATAAGCCCGTCCATTTTTTTCATAAGAGCCTTTGCGGTTATGGGCAGCATCTCCTCCTCATTATAACATGGTATCACCAAATACAGTGTTTCCGCCAATTTTTTCATCTCCAGAATTTTTCTTTATTTTATCGGGCAAACGGCGCTATACCGAAAAGCCTGCAGGCATTCTCGTTTGTAGCCCGCAGTATCTCATCCGCTGTAACACCCTTCACCTCAGCCATTACCTTTGCGGTCTCGGCTATCATAGAGCTTTCGCTGCGTTCACCCCTGTAAGGCGGCGGTGCCATATAAGGACAATCCGTTTCCAGCAGGAGCCTTTCGATAGGCACAGCCTCGCAGGCACGTTTAGCTTTTTTGTTGTTTTTGAAAGCCAGCGAACCTGTAAAGCCTACGTACATACCAAGTCCCACAACTTCCTCAGCGGTCTCAGCCGAGCCCGAAAAGCAGTGCATAACTCCTGCAGGTCTTAGTTCGCTGAGTATCCTCATGCATTCCTCCGTCGCATCACGGCAGTGTACTATTATCGGAAGCCCTTTTTCGTTGGCAAACTTCACCTGACTAACAAAAAGTTCCGTCTGCTTAGCGGCATTGTAACCCTCATAGTGGTGATCAAGTCCGATCTCACCCACTGCCCTGAGTTTGCCTGTGCCCTCCGCTTTTTCATAGAGTGCCGTGAGCAACTCCATGTAATTATCGGGAACGTCATCGGCATACTCGGGATGAAAGCCTATGGAGGTATAATAATTTTCATACCTCTGAGCTGTTTCTATGCCGAACAGTGAGGACTTCTCATCTACCGCCGCATGAAGCATCTTATCGACCGTATGACCCTCATTCACAAGCAGTCTGTCCAACAGTTCATACCTGTCCTCATCGAAAGCCCTGTCATCATAATGACAATGAGAATCAAATATCAGTGCTGCCATAGATATCTCCTTCCTGTTCGCATATACTCAACAGATATTATAGCACATTTTTCCTCTTTTGTAAAGAACTTTTTTTGTTAATTTCGTGAAAAACCACGCAAAAAATGCGCCCACGTTTACGCAGACGCATTTTGCCGTTTTGTTGTCAGTTATGTTTTAAAATACTCTGTTTCTATTTTTGTGGAGTAATTGCCAGAAGTCCGTCCTTATCAAGACGTCCTACAAGCTCAGCAGTCTTATTAACGAAATTTACATTGAACACTGCGTAATCCACCGACTTTCCTGTGTCTTCACTTGTGATTTTAACTAAAAGAGTTTCGATCTTTTTACCGTAGATATCCAGCGTGATCGAGCCGCCTGCGACAGATGCACCATTAGCTATATGCTGGTAAGATATAGGGTTACCTTCTTTGAATACATCAACATTATAAGAACCACGCAGGCCTTCGGGCACAGGCAGGCTTATCGTCAGTTCAGAACTAGCGTCGACACTTTTGGATATGCCGATATTATCATCTTCGCCGTTATTGTTTGAATTCGATGTTTCGCTCTTCGGAGAATTGATTGCGAGCAATCCTTCCGTATCCAGACGGCCTGCAAGTTCAGCTGTCTTTTTATCATAATTTACATTGAACACTGCGTAATCCACCGACTTGCCTGTTTCATCACTTCTGATCTTCACAGTAAGTGTTTCGGTCTTTTTACCGGAGATATCCAGATCGATCGTACGGCCTGCATAAGCCTCGCCCTTTAAAATAGCCTTTTGATATACAACATTACCGTCTTTGTATACATCAACAGCATACGAACCGTTCAGACCCTCGGGCATAGGCAGACTTACCGTCAGATCAACAGGATCGGACTCACCGGTGGATACATAGATAGTGACTTCGCTGTCCCTATCAACTCTTCTGTCGCCCTCGATCGACTGATCGATAACCTTGCCCTTGTCACCGTCATGGGGCATTTCCAAAACCTTAACTTTCAGGTCGTTATACTCGAGGATATTTGTAGCTCTCTCCTTGGTCAGACCGACAACATCCGGTACCTTTACCTGAGTATCAAGAGGACCCTTGCTGATGTAAAGTGTAACCATATCATCGGCTGCAAATTCAGTACCTGCCGCCGGCTCGGTACCTATCGCCTGACCTTCCGAAACTTTATCGTCATACTTGGATCTGAGCATGACAGCAAATCCTGCAGCTTTAAGCTCACTTTCCGCCGCATCAGACTCATAGCCTGAAACATCAGGCACCTTGACTTTTGTCTTGCCGGCACTGATAAGAAGTTCGACTTCGTCTTCAGTACCTTCAATCAGTTCGGCACCTATTGCCTTACCCTCAGGCACTGTGAGATCATACTGTGTTCTGAGAGTTACAGTGTAGCCTGCCTCTCTCAGCACACTCTCTGCATCCGCCGCATCCATACCTGCTACATCCGGTATCGAAGCATAGCTGCCCAGCGGACTTGTACCGTCCTCGGCAGCCGACAAACTGCTTCCCGGATCTACTCTGTCATATCCGTCTTTGAGTAAATAAACTCCTCCGCCTACCGCAAGTACGCCTGCAATAGCTGCAGCAGCTATCCTGCCGCGTCTTCTTACCTTTGCCGTACCTGTTACTTTATTATTATCCGTATTGCTGATACTTATTGTTTTGTTCTCCATAATAATATCACCTGCTAAGCCTTTCCGAATGCGAGCCTTGACAGCGCTGTCTGCACGCACATTATCGAAAGCGGCTGTAAGCTTATTATCAAGATCCTTGTCTGTCATAGTCTCACCCTCCCAACTCTTTTTTAAGCTTTTTTCTTGCACGGTGTATATAGGAATATACTGTATTCTCACGGCATCTCATCAGCTTAGCGGTCTCTGCGGCGGTATAGCCCTCGTAGAGATTCAGGTAAACTGCCATTCTTTCATTCTCGGGCAGACGCATCACCGCGTCTATAACCTCCCTGTACTGAAAAGCCACACCCTTATCTGCCGCGGCATCAAGCTCTACATCTTTCCTGTGATGCCGCCTCAGCATATTCTTGCAGACATTCTGTGCCGTAACTATCAGCCACGCCTTGGTATGCTCTCCCATTTCGGGAACTTCGTTCGCTTCAAGGTAATGCATGAATACCGTCTGAGCTGCATCTTCCGCATCGGCAGAATGACCGTGGAAATACACGTAGCAGATCCTGTACACCATATCAAAATATTCATCATAAACGGCAGCAAAGCCGCTCAGCACGAAACAAGCTGTTTCCATAGTCAAACCACCCCCTTACTGTCCGCCGCCAAGGGGGAAGGCAGCGGTCGTTTTTGGTTTTCTGTATATAATACGTTTGAGAACTGCATTTCCTTGCAGCAAAAAAATATTTTTTTGAAAAAATTATTTCGATGTGCCAAAACAAAGCTTTTACCGCATTTTATACCGATATTTTTATTCTGCAACAGACGATATTTTATGACATAACATAAGCGCAGGCAAAGATCATGCCCACGCTCATTACCTTATGATCGTACATTCTTCAGTTCTGTCCGTAGTAAGCATTTTTGCCATGCTTGCGCAGATAGTGCTTGTCAAGGAGTTCCTGCTGTATCGGTGCGATACCAGGATTCAGCATAACTGTATGGAAATTCATGAATGCCGCTTCTTCAAGTACAACAGAATTGTGTACCGCATCAAATGCATCCTTGCCCCATGTGAAAGGTCCGTGGCTGTGTACAAGCACTGCGGGTATGCTCATAGGGTCGATGCCCTTGAAACGCTCAATTATGACCGTTCCTGTTTCTTTTTCGTACTCCCCTGCTATCTCCTCGGGAGTCATCTTTCGGGTGCAGGGTATCTCACCGTAGAAATAATCGCCCTGTGTTGTGCCGTATGGGATAACGCCCTTGCCTGCCTGGGCAAAGCTGGCAGCCCACTTGCTGTGGGTGTGTACTATTCCGCCTACCTCAGCAAATGCCTTGTAAAGCTCCAGATGTGTAGGTGTGTCGCTCGATGGCTTGTAATGACCCTCAACAACATTTCCGTCAAGGTCAACTACAACCATATCTTCTGCTTTCATTCCATCATATTCAACACCTGAGGGCTTTATAACTACAAGTCCACTCTCACGGTCGATCTCGGAAACATTTCCCCAGGTAAATTTTACAAGTCCGTACTTGGGCAGAAGCAGATTAGCTTCCAGTACTTTCTGTTTGAGTTCTTCTAACATGATCTTACCTCCTGTTATACTACTAGAAATTATAACACATAAAATTGCCGTTCTTTTTGAACCCGAAATCGGTATACAAAAGCACGCCCATATCCGACGCAGTAATGTGCACCGCCCCGCATCCTGCTTTTCTTGCTTCATCGACTACCAGCGACAGTAACTTTTTCGCTATGCCTTTTCTTCTGTACGATGGGTCTGTGAACATACTTGAAAGCAGTCCCAGTTTACCCGACGGGCAGCTGAAATAGGGCGGTTTCTCAACTATGGACATTCCGCTGGTACCGATTATCCTGTCACCGTCCAGCGCCAGCCACGAAACGAAGGTTCCGTCAGCCATATGCCTTTTGTAATAGTTCGCAAGGTTCGGGCGCAGGTCGATATCCTCCTTTGCACCCTCCTCCCGAAGCTGTGTTATACGCATGGTTATAAAAGTATCAAGGTCTTTTTCTTCGAGTTTTCTGTAGGTTATCTCCATCGTTTTTCTTGCCTTTCTTCTTATCCGTCAGCTGAAAGCTCTGCTCGATAAGCCCGAATATCTCGCCTTCCTCTATCTCGCTGTCGATGAGTATGCTCACCCACAGCCGCTTATTCATGTGGTACGCACGCAGAAAGCTCTCCCGCTGTACCAGTATATCTACCAACAGAGGGTCACACTTGACATTCATAACATCGACAGTACCCTCGCCTTCTATACCAAGTGTACTGCATTTGACTTTCATTATTATGCCAAACCATTTCTTCGTATCGTTATGACGGAAAACAGCTGTGTCGAAATCCCCCTCAAAGAGGTATTCGGGAGATACGCTGTATTCACTTTTTATATGTGCGATAACTGTTTCTCTTCTGCTTATCATTTTGTTCCAAGCCAGCTTTTATATCTCTCCGAAAGCCTTAGCACCTGCCAGACCTGCGGAGTAGTTTACCATATACTTCTTCCAGCCTGCATTACCTGCGGCATCGGGCAAAAGTGTTGACTTCTCCATGCCTGCGAAAGCACGCTTTTCTAGCCAGTCAGCAAGAGTTTCGCCCTGCTTTTCGATACCGAAAGCCGCCAGCAGAGCCATGCCCCATGCGCCGCCCTCGCCTGCGGTAGACATTACGCTCACATCGCTGTTAAGTGCGTCAGCAAGCATTTGCTGAGCCACGCCCTTAACCTTGAAAAGTCCGCCATGACCTGTTATGCTCTTAGGCTGAACGCCCTCTTTTTCAAAGAGGATATCGTTGCCCGCTTTCAGTGCCGCCATAGCACCGTAGAGTTCAGCGCGGAAGAAATCTGCCAATGACATAGTACTGTCGGGCTGACGGAAGTATGCAGGCTTGCCGTTTGCAAGACCTACAACAGGCTCGCCCGATATAGTATTATATGAAACCACGCCTCCGCAGTCGGGAGCGCCATTCAGAGCGTTCTTATACAGCAGTTCATAAGCTGTCGATACATCAACGGGATCACCTGTCAGCTTAGAGAACTCTATGAACATATTCACCCACTTGTCCAGTTCACCGCAGCAGTTGTTGCAGTGGACCATAGCAACATCTGCGCCGTCGGGAGTGGTAACAACATCTATCTGAGGATAATGACCTTTCATGGGCTTTTCAAGCACTATCATCGAGAATATGGAAGTACCTGCCGAAACATTTCCTGTACCCTCACGAACTGCATTTGTTGCCGCCATGCCTGTACCTGCATCACCCTCGGGAGGACAGAAAGGCACACCTGCTTTAAGATTTCCCGAGGGGTCGAGAAGCTTTGCGCCCGATTCGGTAAGTTTAGCTGTGCTGCCCTCCATAGCAGTATGTACCGCAGGCAGGATATCAGCGATATCCCAGCCGAAAACCTTCACCTTATCAAGTCCGCGGAATTCAGCCAGCATATCCTTGTCATAATCGCCGTCCCTGACAGGGAACATCCCCGAAGCATCACCAATGCCCAGTTCTCTTTCGCCTGTCAGCAGGAAGTGTACATATCCTGCAAGGGTATTTATATGAGCGATATCCTTAACGTGTTCCTCGCCGTTCAGTATAGCCTGATACAGGTGAGCAATACTCCATCTTTCGGGGATATTGAAGCCGAAAAGCTCGGTGAGCTCTGCTGCAGCTTCGCCTGTGATGGTGTTTCTCCATGTTCTGAAAGGCACCAGCAGTTCATCATTTTTATCAAAAGCAAGATATCCATGCATCATGGCAGATATACCCATACCTTTGAAAGTTGTCAGTTCAACACCGAATTTATCTGCAACATCTTTTCTGAGGTCTGCATAGCAATCCTGCAAACCACTGATGATATCTTCTTTTGAATAAGTCCACACACCGTTTTCGAGCCTGTTTTCCCAGCTGTGAGCGCCGCCCGCTACGGGGACAAGGTTTTCGTCCACCAGGCAAGCCTTGATACGTGTCGAGCCGAATTCAATACCCAGATATGCCTTACCCTGTTCGATGATCTCTTTAGTAGTCATGTCGATTCTCCTTTACGATATGATTTTTTACGTTTCAATTATTGTTAGTTTTTTTCGGAAGGTCCGCTTTATCATTGAATATGCTTTCATAGCCTGTAGCTATGGCTTTTCCCGATGCCAGCTCCATATATCTCTCCGCGTCCTTTGATTTCATTATACGCAGATCGCGGTCAGCACTGTGCTTATCAAACGGAAACCTCGGAAGACTTCTCAGCAGTTCAAGATCCGAAAGCACCACACCCAGTCTGAAATACGCAAACAGCAGATATGCCAGCATCAGCAATATCTCAGCTGTAAATTCACCAAACAGATACATCACGAAGGGCACCATCAATGCCGTCGGGAAAAACATGAGCCAGCGCCGTCTGATGCCGACAGTGCTCATCACCACACCACTGACAGCAAAGCCGATATAGTAAAATGCCCTGCCCGCAGTAAAGCTCATAGCGCCCTTGACAAAACCCGAAGCTTCATATGTCAGAAAGCTCGTCCAGCCGATAAATCCATATACCACCAGTGCAGGCAGCAGAGGTACGAACGTCATACGCGCCAGCCGCTTCTGCTCCTTCAGCCTTTTGCGGTATATATCTTTCAATTCCTCGTCAGGCATAGTCAGACAGCATTCATGAAGATCCTCCATATCATTCACTCCTTAAAATTGTACTTACAACTCATTATACCACATCACAGAGGTAATTACAAGTCAATGATCGTTGATCTTTATTCATAAATTGTTGTGTTTTTCACCAATGATACGCTCCATATGATCTCAAACCAGAACATATATTCCACACGGAACATTTTTACCTACGCAAAAGGAGCAGTAATGCATCACATTACTGCTCCCGAAATATCATTCAACAGATTTAAGGCTCTCTGCCATATTTATCTTCTCCAGCTTGTTTTCCATTACAAGATTTACCAGAAGATTGAATATGACCGTAAGACCTATGCTGTATATGTAGCTCTTGAAAAGTATACGTTCCTTGAAGCATACCATATCAACGACCAGGTAGGACATTACAAAGTGCAGCAGCATATTTCCCAGCACCAGACCCACAGCTATGCCGAGCCCTGTCAGGAACAGGTTCTCTCTCAGCACATAAGCCGAAGTTTCTTTCTTGAAGAATCCCAGCACCTTTATGGTGGCTATCTCCCTTTCCCTTTCGGTGATGTTTATATTTGTCAGGTTGTAAAGAACGATGAATGCCAGCAGTGCCGCACAGATTATGACCAGCAGCACCACGTAGTCTAGTGAAGCCATCGAATCTGTCATACGCTTTTTTACATCCTCGAACAGCGTGACATTCTTTACACTTTTCAGTTTCGATATATCTGTCTGTGCCTTGTAAGCATCCGTATTCTCAGGGAAGTTTATATAAGCTTCATTCAGCCCGACCTTCTCGCCAAGCTGTCTTTCCACAGCTTCATACGGCACAAAAACATAGTTGTATACATGATTATCGAATACTGCCTTGACCTTGAATTCCATGACACGCATATTCTCATCGCGCAGTGTGATGGTGTCGCCATCTTTCACACCGTATCTGTTCATGATACTTACGCATACAAGTGCCTCATCACCCACGGGAGCATCTATACTGCTGCCATCGGGTCTGTTGAAATTCATACTTCCTTCAAGCTCTGCAAAATCAACAGGCGCAACAAGGCTTATGCTCTTTACAGCATCCTTTGTCACCAGATCCCATGAACCTGTATAAAGCTCAGCATAGGAAGCACCTGTATTATCCAGCTTTTCTTTGAGCTCAACGGGCATATCACCGCTGCTGTCGGATGAATAAGTGACCGAAGCATCCGCAGTTACGATCTCCTCATACTGTACCACCGCAAAATCTCCGACCGAGTCGGACATACCGAATCCCGTGAGAAGCAGTGCCGTACAGCCGCTTATACCCACAACCATCATAAAGAATCTCTTCTTGTAACGGAAGATATTTCTTATGGATACCTTGTGAAGGAATTTCATTTTGTTCCATATAAAGGGTATACGCTCCAGCAGCACCCTTTTGCCTGCCTTAGGCGCTTTCGGGCGCATAAGTTCTGCTGCTGTTTCATTAAGCTCATATCTGCAGGACAGCCACGCCGCACCCACCGAGCATATCAGCGATACCGCACCTGCCAGCAGCGCAAGTTTCCAGTCAAAGAGATATTCAACATCAAGCTCGATATACATAAGCTTATAGTTCATCCATATTACCTGCGGGAATATATACGTTCCCAGTGCATATCCCAATGACCAGCCCAGTACTGCCGCACTGCCGGCATACAGCGTGAACTTGCTCATTATCGCCCTTTCAGAATATCCCAGTGCTTTGAGAGTTCCTATCTGGGTACGTCTTTCCTCAACCATACGGCTCATGGTGGTCATACACACAAGCGCCGCCACAAGTATGAAGAATACAGGAAACACCTTTGCAAGCTTGCCCACTATGGAAGAATCGTTCTCAAAGCAGGCGTAGCCTATGTTGGTATTCCTGTCCAGAAGGAACACATCGGGCTTTTTGAGATCGCGGAGTTCCTTTTCGCCGTCTGCGATATCCTGCTCCGCCTTGGCTATCTCCTCATCAAAGGAGGTCACGCCGTCCTCATATTCAGCCTCACCGTCTTCGTACTCTTTTAGTCCTTCTTCGTATTCGGCTTTTCCGTCCTTGTATTCCTTCCTGCCTTTTTCCAGATCTTTCCTGCCCTTTTCCAGTTTCTGCACGCCGTCCTCATACTCGGCTCTGCCGCTGTCGTACTTCGCCTTGCCCCGCTGATATTCCGCCAGGGAAGCGTTGTATTTCGCATATCCCTGACTGTACTGCACCTTGCCTGCTTCCAGCTGTTTCCTGCTTTCTTCAAGTACTGCACGCTGTGCATCAAGCTCTGCCTGACCTGCCGCAATTTCTTCCTGCTTCGCCGCAAGCTCCGCCTTTGCCGCTTCTATCTGAGCAAATCCATCATCTATCTGAGCCTTTGCAGCGGCTATCTGCTCAGCCTGCTCGGGAGGGAGCATATCCAACATTTCAAGATACTCGCCGTATTCCGCCATAAACTGCGCGTACTGCTCATTCAGTGCCGCAGACTGCACTTCTGTCTCCGCAAGACCTGCCGTTATCTGTGCCGCACCCTCATCGAGTTCAGCCTGTGCCTTTGCAAGTTCTGCTTCGCCGTCTTTGAGTTTTTTCTCATTGGTATCTATCTGCGCCTTGCTTGCTGCAAGCTGATTCCATGCATTGTCAAGCTGATATTTGCCGTTCCAAAGCTGTCTTTCACTGCTGTCGAGAGTTGACTTTGCATCGCTGAGCTTTTTCTCGTTATCCGCGATCTCCTTTTCGCCGTCAGCTATCTCTTTCTTCGCATCTTTGAGTTTTTTAGCAGCCTTATCCAGTTCGCTCTTAGCGTCATCCAGTTCAGCACGGGCATCATCAAGCTTCTGCTGACCCTCCTCACGGGCATCTTCCAGCTTTTTCCTGCCGCCTGCCAGCTCGTCCTCTGCATCTGATACTATACGGTCATACCTTTCCTCGGCAGCATCCTCGGCTGCCTTTTCCCAGCTGTCCTCACGTTCTGACATATAGTCCTTATACTCATCCGAATAGACCTCCAGTTCATGATCCAGCTTTATATAAAGTTCGGAATAGGCTTTCATATCAAAAGCGCTTCTGTTAAGCAGGATGAATCCGTTTATCGTGCCGTTGCCGAGTGAGGTGGTGCCTCTTTCAAAATGTACATACGCAGGTGAATACACAAGCCCCACAACAGTCACCTTACGCGGTTTGAAGCTTTCAAGAGTATCCTCCTCATTCTCACTGCTGACTGTAAGCACGTCACCGACCTTATAAGCTGTCTTACCGTCCATGACACATTCACTGTCATTTTCGGGCAGCCTGCCTTCCAGTATCTCAGGCACATTCACGCCTTCCGTCAGGGAATGGACCTTTATGACCACGTCTTTGCCGTTTCCGTCCCTGAACATCATATCCAGTGCGTAGGCACCATCTGCCGCACGAACATCCTCACGTTCACGCAGCGTTTCTACCTCGCTCTCCTCCCAGCCAAGGGTAGACACTATCCTGTAATCGAAAAGCTCATGGTCATCCATGAACCCGCCAAGTGTCCTCACCATCGCGGGAGTGGTTATCTTTACGCCCGAGAAAAAGCCAACTCCCAGCGCGATTATAGACATTATTGCCACGAATCGCCCGATAGTGCTTTTTATATCCCTGAGCGTGGAAACTCTCAGCTTAGACCTCATGTATATCACCACTCGATGTCTTCTACGTCAACTATCTCTGTGTTTATCCTCATACTCTCCACAGTACCGCTCTTAACGGTGATTATCCTGTCAGCCATAGCCGCAAGGGCGGAGTTATGGGTGATAACTACCACTGTCATACCCCTTTTGCGGCAGGTATCCTGCAGAAGCTTCAATACTGCCTTACCCGTGTTGTAGTCCAAAGCACCTGTAGGTTCATCGCAGAGCAGAAGTTTGGGATTTTTTGCCAGTGCCCTTGCAATAGCGACTCTCTGCTGTTCGCCGCCCGAAAGCTGTGCGGGAAAATTCTTCATTCTCTCCCCGAGACCTACCTGTTTCAGCACTTCTTCCGCATCGAGAGGCTCTTTGCATATCTGTGCTGCAAGTTCCACATTCTCCTTGGCGGTAAGGTTCTGCACCAGATTATAGAACTGGAAAACAAAACCGATATCATACCGTCTGTACGCAGTAAGCTCCTTTTTACCGAGAGTAGATATCTCCCTGCCATCCAGCTTCACGCTGCCCGAGGTCAGGGTATCCATACCGCCGAGGATATTGAGTATAGTGGTCTTGCCGGCACCCGATGCCCCGACTATGACACAGAACTCACCCTTCTCTATCTCGAAAGAAGCATCCTTTATGGCGTGTATCTCCACCTCGCCTGTCTTATAGGTCTTTTTTACATTTTTGAATTCAACAAAAGCACTCATCCATGATCCCCCTTACTGTAAAACTTTCACAAAAAACAACTATTGCTGATTATATCATATATTTCCGGAAAAGTAAAGATACGCATCCGGACGAAAACGTTTTATACACAAAACCACAGATCAAAATTTCCATTGTGGCAAAATAAAAAACTCCCCTGCATAAACAGGGGAGCAAAGTACATTATTCAAACTTGAGGCAGTCTTCCAGATTTAGCTCATACATATTGTTATAGGTAGGCTCAACTGCGGGCTGACCGATAAGTCTGTAGAACTCGTCAGAACCATACTTCTTGATGAAGTCAGTAGTATGACAGTTTACTGTCAGTTCTTCAAGAAGCTTCTTCATAACGGGACTGTCAGTGCCGTATGCTGCTTCCATAAATACGAACATATTCTTCAGACCTGTCATGGACTGGCTGGTAACGTTCTTGGCACCGTTAAGCAGATTGGTGAACGCATTCTGTATGATGATGGTACATCTCTGCTTGTTGTCACGGCCTTCGTTGGTACACTTGTCCATGTAAGCTTCCAGATTGTGGATTATCCAGTGCTGTATCTTCTTATTGGAAGGTGAGATGATACGCGCCTTTACAGCCATATCCAGATTCTTCCTTGTGGTCATGATATGCTCTGCGATTATCTGACGGCAGGAAAGACCTTCGTTGATCTTGATAAGGATATCCTCCAGCTTGGGGTGTATCTGTCTTATCATCTTCTCCATCTGGATAGTCGTTCTCATAGTATAAGTAACGCCGTCCATCAGCAGGTTCATCAGTGCCACAGCTTCTTCGATATCAGCCTTGCGTGCTCTGTCAACAGCTTCCTGAGTGATGTTGCCGTCCAGCAGATCATCGGGATCGTATACCTCACGCAGTTCATTGAATCTGCAATAGAATTCATAGAACATAGGAGCAACATCGTGATCCTGCAGATACTGACCTACCAGTTCAAGAGTAACAGCCATGCCTGCACTTTCGTACAGCTGGATCATCTCGGAGAGATCCTCCCATGCACGAGCGGTTATGATCTTGTAGTTGTGTCTGTCAGTAGCATCTATCTCGTAGAACAGAGTGGGGTGGAGTTCGAGGAAAGCTATTATGCTGGGGTGAACACCGCCGTAGTAAGCGTATTCCTTCCAGCAGAGGAATTCAGCATCGATCTCGACCTTCTTGAATCTGTCCCAAGTAACTATATCGAACTCATTAACAGATTTGTTGAACTGAGGGGGGTTACCTGCGGTAACTATTACCCATCCGGGAGGGATCTGGTGCAGACCGAAGATCTTGTACTGCAGGAACTGTAGCATGATAGGTGCAAGGGATTCGGATACGCAGTTGATCTCATCGAGGAACAGTATACCCTCACGGATATGAGTCTGCTCCATAGTATAGTAAATATTAGCAATGATCTCGGACATGGTATACTCTGATACCTTTACATCTGCACCGACAAAGTTTCTCTCAACGATGACCGGCAGACCCATCGCAGATTCTCTGGTCTGGTGAGCCATTGAGTAGGATATCAGGTTTACGCCCGTTTCCTGTGCTATCTGGTCCATGATAGCGGTCTTGCCGATACCGGGAGGTCCAAGCAGGAAGCAGGGTCTCTGATGCTCGATGCTTATCTTGTATTCACCAAACTCATCTTTTTCAAGATAAGCCTTGATAGAATCGAGCACTTGCTGTTTTGCGTCTTTTATGGTCATAAGCAAAAACTCCTTCTTGCACAGAATAGTCAAAAACTATCCCAAAAATTTTCACTTAACATTATACACTATATCCAAAACGCTGTCAATAGGAAAAATAAATTTCGGAAATGTGACTTATTTTGTTTAATTAAATATATGCAATTTGGCAATTCGGATATTACACCTATGATAACATCTGTGAAAAAACAACAATAGCGCCCTAAGACAGAAATCGCCGGAAGTTCACAGATGATATCCGTATCCTGCAGAAGCATAGGAAGTACCCCTTGATATTTTAAGATCTTTCATGTAAAGATATGAATAAATAAAAGGATCGGATCCGATTTATGTACGCAGAGTATAAATTCAGCACAATATTTTGTGTAATATTTTCCTAATTAACCGCTTGAAAAATAAACAAAATTATGTTAGAATAAACATATAACATAAGCTGACATAGCAAAACCTGACCAGAGGTCAGCGTGAGCTTTGATAAAAAACCGGAAGAACGGAGCAAGTGCAATGAAGATAAATCATAGTAAACCTACTGCTGATGATTTTGTCAAAAGCCTTGATAGAAGCATTCGCAAAAAAAGAATAACCTTGGTAACTCTGCTGGGCGTGCTTGCAGCTGTAGTGGTAGTTATAGCTTTAGTTGGCATGAGCATAAGCCGAAACAACAGGATAAATACTGCAAAGAACGCCATATCTCAGCTGGATATACAAAGTACATACAAAGAGCCCGAATTTCCCGAAAACGAGGACTGGGACGACGACGGGATAATGAATCAGCTTGAATCAGACTCTGAAACGAGCGTTCAGAATGCGGACACTGACGGTGACGGACTTTGTGACGGCGACGAGATAAAGCTGGGCACCGATCCTCTCAATCCCGACACTGACGGTGATGAGATGCTGGACGGCTACGAAGTAATAGCAGGAACGAGCCCGAGACTTGATCTGACGGACGGCAGCACCCCTGACAATACCCGTGTAATGGTAGTGGAAAAACGGCTGAACGGCTGTAAACTGCACCTGAGCGGCAACCCGAACATAGCAGGCGCTTCCATAGAAAAGCTGGATCTTTTTGGTATATCATCAAACCCCAGTGTGGTATCAGCGGCTTACGATTTTTACTCTGAGTATCCTTGCATGGAAGCGACTATTAAGATATCCGTGGATGAATCAAGGCTGAGAAAATGCGGCTGTGAATTCAAGGATCTCAAGGTGATGAGGTTCGATGTTGACAGCAGGGAGTATATCCCCCTTGAATCAAGGTCTGACAACAAAAGAAGATATGTTCAGGCAACTATCACAGAGCCGGGCACATACGTTGTAGGTGCAGATGCATCAGTGAATGAGGCCGCAACTACCAGAGTTGCTTTCCTTATCGACAACTCGGGTTCCATGTACCCGAAGGAGCTTTGTCCCACGTCATCGGAAAACGATGTGGATTTCAAGAGACTTGATTTCACACAGTCGCTGATAGACAAGTTCGACAGTGATTTCCGCATAGGTATAAGCAAGTTCACGGGAACATACACCCGTATGTGCGGCTTTACCGATGACAGGACAGCGCTAAGTGATGTTATTAAAAGGATAAGGACCGAAGATGAGATCTTCGACGGTACACATAACCAGACTGCTCTAAAAAGATGTATAGAGGAGTTTACCGCCACAGGTGACGGAAAATATGTTAATATCATCGTTATGCTCTCTGACGGAGAATCAGATGAAACAAATGCCGAGTCTATCAAAAACTTGGCAAGGCTTGCGAACGAAAAGTCGGTAATAGTTCTGACTGTTGGTCTTGGCAGAGAGATAGACCGCGCATGGCTGCAGGAAATGGCTTACTCCACAGGCGGAAAGTACTACTCGGCCTCGGAAGCAAATGCACTTGACGATGTATATAAGCAGATAGTGACCACACTTAACTACGACATAGTCTCATATTCGGATTCATCGGATACCATAACAGGTTATTCGCTGTACAATACGGGCTTTGAACCTGCTAAAAACGGATTCTCCTTCAAGAATTTCAGGACGACCACCTCCGCAAGTGTTGATTTCGGCATGGCGGTCATGGCAAGGGACTGGTATCTCGGCAATTTCCGTATGTCCCTGGGAGATATATCTCCCACTGACCCATCTCTCCAGAAGGTGGACGCTGCAGGATATGACCTCAGCGGCACAAGTACCGCCAAGGCTTATGAGGAAAGAAAAACGCTGAGTGCTGTATCCGCCGATATATTCAGGCATCGCTATTCAAGAGTGACCGATTATATCGACTACACCAGCAAGGGTGATGTCCTTCAGGTCAACAGTGATTACCGTGCGGATGCAGAGAACAGAGGTTGGAAAATATCAAAACGCAAGTTTGAATCAGGCAACCTGCCATGGTCAAAGGTAGAGCTTCTCAGCCTGGATATCGCAGAGGGTATGGAAAAGATAGCCAAGGGCTACAACAACGATGATGCGCAGCTCTGCGCGGCGCTTTACAGACTCAACTCATTACAGTGGGATGACAAGGACGAGGAATTCAACCTTACCAACGGTGACGAAGGCTTTGATATGCTTTGCAGTCAGCTGAGCCTGGGCGTGCCTGTCGTTACTACTATAGATGATACCCATACGGTAAATACCATAGCCCTTATCAGGGATTCAAGCTGCCACAGGAAGTACATACTCAGGATATACGACAACAATTATCCCGAAAAGGTAAAGGAGCTCTATATCGAAAAGCGTCCCGTAGCTTATATAGATATCGACGTAAAGGGAAACATAACAGTAAAGGAACAGAGTTTCACATACGTCGCTACTTACGAGGGCAAGCGCGTCGGCGTAGCATTCTCGGGTGTGGAGGCACACTGATACTCACAGACAGGTGATATAAAAACGACATTTGAAATTGGCTCTGTGAACGGGCAAAAGCCTGATATATCGCTATTTAAGCTTTCAAAACAGCAATTTCAATGTCGTTTATCACAGCTTAATACACCAATGGTTTAGTATACCTTTAACTTAATTGAAAACGATTTCTGTCAAAACTGCACAAAACCATTGTGTAAATTTTGTAATAGTTTTTGTAACCAAATCGAAATTATTTTCTCGAAATGCTTGACATTGTGAGAAAAAATTGATATACTGTTAACTAGGGATCGGGGATATAACTGTATCCCACAAACAAATAATATGAAATTTGGAGGTAATCTATATGAAAATTTCTAAGATCTTTGCAGGAATGTCTGCACTGGCTATCGCAGCAACAATGGCTATACCTGCATTCGCAGACACCACTTTCACTAATGACACAGGTCTTGACTATATTGAGGTCAAGGAAGGCAATCAGCTCTACGTTGATCTGGCTGCAAGCCCTTATGATCCTGCTACTGTATCCGCAGTTAAGATCTCTTTCAGCATTGATGATTCTGACGGATTCGGCGGCGGTCTGATGCTCAACAGCAATAAGAGCGGCTGGGATCAGAATGACACTGATTGGTCCTGGGGCAATGAAGGCGCAGAGAAGGCTATCACTGCTGAGGGTTCTGACGGCGCTTACACACTGACATTTGATTTCGGCGCTAAGGGCGAAGAGTACTGGGGTGCTCCTACTGATGAGAAGTACTTTGCACAGGTAGTTTGCCAGCTCTGGTGGGGCAAGGATGCTTCCATAACAGGCATCGAGATCACCGGTGAAGAGAAGGCAGCTGCTCCCGAGAGCCAGCCTGAGTCCAAGGCTGATGAGTCTTCCAGCAATTCTTCTGAGTCCAAGGCTGCTGAGTCTTCCAGCAAGGCTGCTGAAACTGCATCTTCCAAGGCTGCAGTAAACAACAACACAACTACAACTGCTTCTTCCGCAGCTGCTGCTTCTGACAACACAAACCAGGCAACAGGTGCTACCGCAGGTCTTGCTCTTGCAGGTCTTGCTCTTGCAGGCGCTGTTGCAGTAGTTTCCAAGAGAAAGTAATCTCCGCGGATAACGAAGATAATTTATAACAATATAAAGCTGTGTGACCATTTTCGGTCACGCAGCTTTTTTATCGGAGAAAAAAGATATCCGGCTCTCAGCAAAGCCGAAAGTCGGATATCGTATATTATAATTTGGAGAAATTTTATTTCTTTACATTGAATGCATCCATCTGAGGATAGCAAGCCGAACCGTCGAGCTGTTCCTCTATGCGAAGCAGCTGATTGTACTTTGCAACTCTTTCAGAACGTGAAGGCGCACCTGTCTTTATCTGGCAGGTATTGAGAGCCACTGCAAGATCAGCGATAGTAGTATCTGCTGTTTCACCTGAACGGTGAGAGGATATAGCTGTGTAGCCTGCCTTGTGAGCCATTTTGATAGCCTCAAGTGTTTCGGATACAGAGCCTATCTGATTGAGCTTGATAAGGATAGAGTTAGCTGCGCCGAGTTTGATACCCTTTGCAAGACGCTCGGTATTTGTTACGAACAGGTCATCACCCACAAGCTGTACCTTGTTACCGATCTGCTTGGTCATCTTTACCCAGCCGTCCCAGTCCTCTTCATCCAGACCGTCCTCAATGGAGATTATGGGGTACTTGTCAACAAGTGCCTCCCAGTGTGCGATAAGCTCGTCAGAGGTAAACTCTCTGCCGCTCTTGGGCTGCTTGTAGAAGCCCTTGCCCTTCTCACTCTTCCACTCAGAGGATGCTGCATCCATAGCTATCATGAAGTCCTTGCCGGGTTCAAAGCCTGCTGCCTTGATAGCTTCAAGTATCTTCTCGATAGCCTCCTCGTCGCTCTTCAGGCTGTTGGGAGCAAAGCCGCCCTCATCACCTACTGCGGTAACATCGCCCATAGCTTTCAGCAGAGCCTTCAGGCTGTGGAAGACCTCAGCACACCAGCGCAGACCTTCTTTGAAAGAAGGAGCACCAACAGGCATAATCATGAATTCCTGAGTATCAACAGCACTGTCAGCATGAGCACCGCCATTGAGGATATTCATCATAGGTACAGGCAGCTTTGTGCCCTGTATACCGCCTAAGAATCTGTACAGAGGAATGTCCAGAGATGTTGCAGCTGCTCTTGCGCAGGCTATAGATACTGCAAGTATAGCATTTGCACCAAGCTTTGACTTATCCTTTGTTCCGTCTGCCTTTATCATAGCTGCGTCGATAGCGTATATATCAGAAGCATCCATACCTGTGATGGTTTCTGCGATAACAGTATTTATATTGTTCACTGCCTTCTCTACGCCCTTGCCAAGATATCTGCCCTTGTCACCGTCACGAAGTTCCAGTGCTTCAAACTCACCTGTAGATGCGCCCGAGGGTGCTGTGCCCCTTGCAACAGTACCGTCAGCAAGAGTTATCTCAGCCTCTACCGTAGGGTTTCCTCTTGAATCAAGTATCTCTCTGCCAACTACTTTTTCAATGACCAAATAATCCATGTTATTTCTCCTATCTGCCGTAAACGGCATTTATTTAACGTGATCTCTCACATTATTGACTCGCAGGCCCTGTTTATTCAATGTCCGCCCTATCGCACAAGGCATATTGAAAGGAGCCTGCTTTTGATCTATTCGCAGTTAGTTTTTACTAACTAACTCAATTATAACAGAGTTCTTCTGATTTGTCAAGAGGATATACAAAAAAACAGAGCACTGTGTTCATCACACAGCGCTCCGCATTTGCGTTTTGTTGTCTTTGGTAGTATTTGTCATTTCTTTATGTCGGTTATATCTATATTGAAGTTTGCTTCAAACTTGCCTTTTTCCTCGGTCTCGCCAATTCTTACAGTATTTACCTCAAGTTTCAGCGGAACACTGCTGTCCACTTCCGAGAGAGGCTTTTCTGCGTGGAATACGCAGGCTACGTGATTTTTCATATTGTCTTCTGTCAGCCAGTTTATACCTGAATCCACAGCGGAAGAATCCGTCAGCTTCATAATGGGCTCAAAATCGCCATAAATAAAGTCCATGTGATCTGCCACCCATTCATCATAATTGAATGCACTGCCGTCCTTGTTTGAAACGTCTATAACTACTCCGTAGGTATTGTCGTTCCTATTGTAGAATAGTCTGCTAAGTTCCATATTATATGAATCAAATTCCTTTGTGGTAACGCCCTTATCTCTTACGTTAAGGTCGATATCCTTCGGATTATTTTCATAGGTATCAACATTTCCGCCTGTGTAGCTAAGACCGTCACTTATCAAAATAGTAGCTCCGTTGCTCTCGAAATTGTTAGGCCATTTAATCCCGATTATCTCACCATCGGGAAAATCCTGACCAGATTCGGCCTCAACATTGAAAGGCAGGCTCTGGAATTCACACCAGTTCTTTATTGCATCATAATTGAACCTGCCACACATTGACCAAAGGATATCCGTGTAGTAATTATCCAAACCGTTCTCGTACAGACCGCAAAGATAATCGCCGTATATACCCTCGGAAGTATCGGTTATAATATGACCCGGACGGTAAACATTCACATACCTCGCTGCATCGTTATCCCACCTGAACATTGTAAGATCATCGGTGAGTTCAAGAGAATATCTGCCCGATGTGCTCTGAACACCGTTCTTTGCACACACCAGTATCTTATCTCCCTTGGCAAGCAGTTCTTCTACCTGAGTTTTCTCCATTATGCTGAACTCGTCAGGTATAGTAGTATCACCTGTAAACTTGAAAACTATTCCTGCATTATCATTCTCATCAATGAGCGAGCAGGTATAATCTGTATATTCCTCTCCGTCTATTGTTTCCTTCTGAATGTCCGTTATCCGAACCAGACCCACAAAGTCTGATTTGTCTATGAGATCGATTGTATCTCTGTCCACCTCATCTCGCCATGATATTTCGGATTTCTCTCCCTCTTCTCCAGCCTCTTCAGCTTTCTTTTCCTTTTCTTTTTCTTTCTCTTTCTTATCGTCTTTTATTTTTTCTCTTTCTATCGTCTTAATGCTTGTATCATGATCTTCCGACAGTTCTTCTGTTTCTGCTGTGCTGTCCTCAGAATCTGTTGTGCAAGACGTTTCTGTAGCCGCAGCTGAAATATCATTATTGCGGTCTATGTCCATACGTCCTGCTGCAAAAATTCCGCCGCCGATGACCAGTACTGCGCAGGCTGCTGCTATGATGCCGCCCTTGCTGCTTCGGATCCTTGCTTTTCCTCCTGTGCCTGTCATATTGTTGTCCTCCATGTCCTGCTGTATGATAACAGCCGTTTCGCCGTCTGCGTGAGAGATCTCTCTTATATTATCTTTCATGGTTATCCCTTTAACACACCACAGATAATTTACAATGCTGTCCAAATAAACAGACCTCAAAAACCGGAAAATATAGTATAATAGTGACAGGAAACGAAAGGAGCTGTCGCTATGTCAAAAAGATTTCCGAAACCTGAGATCACACTTGATGGGATATATTCAAAGTTCGCAGATGAAAGCTTTTGCAAGGATTTTCTGCTTGATATCCGCTTTGAAAAGGGCTTTGCCTGCCCGTTTTGCGGTGGCTCTGAGTACCGCAGGATAAGGTCACGCCATCTGCTGCGCTGCAAGTTCTGTAAAGCAGATATATCCGCCACAAACGGAACTTTTATGCACAGAACACATATTCCGCTCAGACTGTGGATAGTCACCGCATTCCTCATTATGAGCAACAAATGCAGTGTTTCTGCTGTTACGCTGATGAGGTCTTTGGGGGTGACCTACAAGACTGCATGGTACATCCTTCACCGCATCAGAAAAGCTATGAAATGCCGTGAAGAACGCTATTTGCTCGACGGAATCGTTGAACTTGATGACACGTATCTCGGTGCTCCGACTCACGGTAAAAAGCGCGGCAGAGGTACTGAAAAAGTCAAGATGATCGTAGCTTTATCGAAGAACGCAGCAGGAAATCCCGAGTACGTTAAAATGAGAGATGTGCCGAATTTAAAGGGTATAACTGTGGGTAGATTTGCCAGGGATAATATCCGCGCTGGCTCGAAGATCGAGAGTGATAATGCTCGAAGTTACAAGAAACCGTTGGCACAGAAATACTTCCATGTTTTTGAAACATATGATCCGACAAGCGGTCAGCTGAATTGGATGCATAAAGTTATATCAAACTTCAAAGCAATGATCATGGGAACTTACCACGGAAACGAAAAGATCCACACAGCGTTATATGCTGCCGAATACTGTTACAAATTCAACCGTCGTAAGCTGGGAAACAGTGCGTATTTAAGGCTTTTGGCTGCTTTGGTGCAGTGATCTTACTTGTGGTGTGTTAAGGGGATAACCATATTATCTTTTTCTGCAGCTGCGATGATCTCATCGAACAATCTTTTCTTTGTATCTGTCTCATATCTCTTTACTCCGTCCGAAAATCGCATATCTCTCACCCTCCTTTATCTCTTTTCTGAGCTTTTTCAGTGCACGGTACATTTTTGACTTTACCGTGGACTCCGCCAGCCCAAGCGCTTTTGCTGTCCTTTCAATTGTGTAGTCGTGACCGAAGTGCAAAAGGAATATCCTGTAAGTAACTTCGTCCGATTCTTTCAGGCATTGAAGTATCTCTTCATACGTAAAGCCGTCGTCATTCTCCAGACTGTTCAGTGCTTTCTCATCTACTATCTCTACTCCGTCATCAATGCTGTCGTTCACTTTCTTTGATCTGTAATAGTCTGTCAGACCATGCCTGGCACTGCGCATAAGGTAATGCTTGGGTTCAAGTATCCTGTCGCCTGCCAGCATACGTTTGTACAAATTGAGATATACACTTTGCAGGATATCCTCGGCTGTTTCACGCGAGTCCGCCTTGACGATGAGATATTTATATATGTAGTCATAGGTCTTGTTGTATATCATCTCAAAGCGGTCCCTGACGTTTTCTTCGCTCACGGCTCTCCTCTCCTCCTTTCTTCAAGGGTCTTTGCCCTTTCACTTTATCAGACGAAATATCTTTGCAAAAAGTTTCACTTTCCAAAAATTTTTTTCTGATAAAGTGCAGTGGTTTTGCCCTTACACCTTATCAGACGAAATACCGTTGTGAAAAGTTTCACTTTTCAAAAAATATTTTTTATAAAGTTTGTGGTGCTTTGCCCTTTCACCTTATCAGACATACTTGTCTGCAAAAAAGTTTCAGCAAGATACAAATCGCCCACGGATTTTTCCGCGGGCGTTGATCATACAATATAAAGGCTTATTCCAGCGTTATGGACTTCAGCTGAGGGGTGCCGCCGCCCTTGTAGGTCAGCCATATGGCATTTACGCCATCGGGTATGCTTACATCTGTGCCCGATGCAGTCCATACATTATTACCGACAACATTTATCTCGCCCAGCACTTCGCCGTCCCATGCGGTCTTTATCTGGAATGTACCGTCGCCGTATGCACGGGTAGCTATGCTTATACGCTTTATGCCCTTGCAGTCGAAATACTTGAAACCGATGTTGGTGCCGTCGCAGATATTTGCAATATAGCCTATCTCCTCATCACCGTCTCTGCCGTCCTGCACTATACGCGGAGAATTGAGATCACCGATGTAGAGTTCTTTCTTCTCGGTGAACAGGTTGCAGGCGATATATGCGGGATATTCGCCCTTGCCCTCCAGAGGTCCTCCGTTGAGTCCGCATGAGGTGATCTCAACCTGCGGGAAACTTCCGTCCTCTTTCAGTGTCAGCTTCTCGGCACAGCCCTGACGCGAGAACCATGTGCCGTTGGTATGTCTGTGATAGAAGATATACCACTCGTCGTTTATCTCGATGATACTGCCATGATTGTTTGCGCCGCGGCAGGTGGGCATATCGGCGGGCTTGTATGTATCTATATGCAGGTCGGTATTGCTTACCAACACACCGCCGTACCTGAATCCCTCCATAGGGCTGTCGCTGACTGCGTAGCACAGTTCATGCATAACTTCCGATGAGTATACAAAATAGTAGTTGCCGTTCACCTTGCGTATGGAAGATGCTTCAAAGAATGCGTGTTCTTCCCACTGGGTGCCTGCGCTGTAACAGCTGCCAGGGGCAATAAGTTTCGGTTCAGTGAGGACTGTCAGCATATCCTTATCAAGGGTAACTACCTTTGCGCCCGTGCGTGACTTGTCGCCTATACCGCAGAAACCGCTGTACATATAGGTAACATCGCCCTCGGTGATAACACCGGGGTCAAACTGGGGTTCATCCCCCTCGCGTTCACCCAGACGTGTACCGTCTTTATAATGTACATATCCGTAGAATTCGTACTTGCCCGCAGGTTCATCACATACCGCCACGGACATAACGCCCACCTTGTCAAGCACATAATATAAATAGTATCTGCCGTCGGGACCCACCGTAACATCGGGGGCATAGAGGCACATATGACCGTCCTTGTTGAGAGGGTCGGCGTTTCGCGGATATATAACGCCCTCATATCTCCAGTTGCCAAGGTCGTTCACAGGTGTTGACCAGCAAACGTAGTCCCCCATGCAGAATACATAACCGTTCCAGAGATCGTGTGAACCGTATACATACACCCTGTCCCCGAAAACATAGGGTTCTCCGTCGGGTATGTACTCCCAGCTGGGAAGATAAGGATTAAATGCCTGTTTTTTGCTCATGTGATATCCTCCTTCATTTTACATGGTCAAGCAAAAATTTAGTATACGAACTGTTTTCAACTCCTGCCACAGCACCGTCTGAGGTGAACTCCATCTCGGCGCGGTCAGCATCGGTATAGCATCTCCATTCGTGAAGCTTGTTTCCGTTGATGTCATATCCGTTAGGGTCGCCTGTCTTTATGAAATTTGCCCAGTAATCACACATCTGTCTTGCGAGATCGTAGTGCCTGCCTTCAAAAGGTCTGGTATCCTTAGCCAGTGTCTCAAAGAAGAACCAGAGGTCAACGGAATGGAAAGTACCCGGGTGATCGTCACCTGGGATATCGGGAACAAAGCGGTAATAGTAACATGGCTTTGCATCAGCCATTCTGCTTTCCGCAAGAAATGCAGCTTTCACACCCATTTCGGGGGCAGATACAGGGGCATAGCCCTGTCCGTATTGTATATGAGCCTCGGGATAAGACAGAAATTCTTCAGCGGAATCACCGAAATACTTCTCTGCCAGTTCCTTCAGCCGATCTTCATTTTCTGCATGGATGAACTCAAAAAACTCATCGCCGGTATTGCCCGCCATAACAGGCACACGACTGCGTGTTCCGTCACAGAATCCTTCAAGAGGATCGCCTGTGCAGAAGATCCCGTCATTTACTATGGTGAACATCATGCCCTTATTTATCATCCGATCACTGTAAGTGCGGCGTATAAACTGCGCATCCAGCTTTCTCGCCTCTTCAAGGGTCTTGACCCCCAGTTCATCAAACAGCATTACACCCAGCTTTTCAGCATCTCTCAGAGTACGGGGTATAAAGAATTCATTTCTCACATAAGGGTTCTTGAAAAGTCCGCTCATCATCACAGCCTTTTGGAAATCGCCTTCGTTGCTCTTGCTTGCCATCTGCGCCATTACACCGCCGCCGCCTGCGGATTGTCCTGCAATAGTGATATTATCAGGGTCGCCGCCGAAATTTGCGATATTCCTCCGAACCCATCTGAGTCCTGCCTGCTGATCCAGCGGACCGAAATTACACGGAGCATCGGGCTGCTCTGCCGTAAGCTGAGGGTGTGCAAGGTAGCCCAAAGCCCCCAGTCTGTAATTCACCGTAACAACTACTATTCCGCGCCTTGCCAGCCTTTCGCCGTCAAACTCCATCTCAGCGGTATATCCCCACTGAAATGCACCGCCGAAATACCATACAAGTACAGGCATCTTCTCATCGCCTGTCTTTGCGTTCGTCCATATATTAAGATACAGGCAGTCCTCACCCATGGGTATATCGGGGTCTACGTGCCATTCGCGGCAGTATATATCATCACCGATATAGGCGCATACTCAAAGCAATCGCGGGTACCCTCCCAGTTCTCACAGGGCTGAGGTGCTCTCCAGCGGTTCTCACCTACAGGCGGAGCCGCAAACGGTATTCCCTTAAAGGATGTTATCCTCGGGTCAGCCGCAGGCAATCCACGTACCTTGCCGTTTTCGGTATTAGTTATCCTCAACATAATATCAACTCCTTACTGTAACATTTTTAAGTATATTGTATCATTGATAACTGATTATTGCAAGACAGATAACACATTTTTTTGACCAATTATTGCTATATTTACGTACAAATTTCCAATAATTAGATAATTGTCACTTTCCCGAAAAAGCAGGCTCACATACCATATTAAGACTATACACCGATCTGCTCAAACAGTTCATCGGTAGACTGACCTGTAAACAGTATTGCCCTTATGCCCACATTTTCAGCACCGCGGACATTTTTCGGGCTGTCATCAATGAACACTGCATTCTCCTTTTCAATGCCGTACCTCTCGCAGATAAGTTCATATATGGCAGGGTCGGGCTTGACTATCTTCTCGTTGCAGGAGAAGATACCACCGTCAGTTTCACGGGTGAATCTAAGTGCTTCGGGTGCAGCATGAAGAAGGAATTCAAAAAAGTTTGATAGAAAGAACACCCTGTGTCCCCGCTTTTTAAGCTCCCTTATCATGGGTATGGTAGTATCTTTCAACTGCGGTATATTGCCAAGCTGTGAAAATACGCGGCGTATCTCCCACTCGCAGTCAGGTGCCTGTGCTATGAATTTTTGCAGCACATCCTCAACGGGCAGTACTCCCCTGTCAAGTTCGATCCAATCGGGGTTTCCCCACATCGCCTTTGTGACGCGGTCGGCTTTGTCGGCATCAACGTACCTCCCGACAAATTCCTCAAAGTCAAAATCTATCAGCACCTTGCCGATATCAAAAATAATATCCATATTTCCTCCTATATCCGATAATCATTTACTGTATATACCTCTTCGTCAGCCTGCGGCTCTTCAAAAGCTCCCAGACATTTCTCTGCAAGTCCCTCATCAACATAATAAGCGGAACACTTCCCTGCCATTACAGCGGAATTTCGCTTTTCTATCCGTCTGAGCCATTCCTCATGCGGAACGGTGATGTAGTGTATCTCGAATACAACACCTTTCTGTGCGAAATACTCCCGCACTTCATCACGCTCAGACCTTGTCCATAAGCCGATATCCAGCACGCTGTCAATACCGACTTCCGCATACTCACAAGCCTTTGCGAATACAAGTTTTTCCGTTCTTTCAACGTATGTATCCAGCATATCCCCTGCACCATCGGGAAACAGTGCCAGCGTTATCTCGTCCACCGAAAGCAGAGCCGCTTTTCTGTCTCTGCACAGTTTTTTTGCATAGGTTGATTTCCCCGTACATACAAGCCCGCACAATGAAATTACTTTTGCCATTTTTCTGCCTCCTCTATCACACCAAATATAGCATATAGAATCGGGATTGTCAACAGAAGTGACTAACTTTCCGGGAATGCCAAGGAGGAGAGCTTTATCTGGGTAGCGATAAAGAAGTATTTAGTAAACTAACAACATCCTATATAGACGATATACAGCGGATCCTAAAAAAACTTAACACTCTACTTTATTCGTACTGTTTGTAAAAGCTTTGGATGATATAAAATATTAATTCTTTTGTAACGAGCTGGCTACGCGATTCAAGCGTAGTCAGTTTTGTTTTGAGTTAATTGTATTATTGTAGATCCAATGATCAATGAACCTATTTAGTATAATTTATTGGATGCTATCTAACATCTTATGAGCTTTGGAATTTACTAAAATAGCCATAATATTCTTCTGCTTTATGTGATTATTGTTATCTTCCATGATTATGATTATAATTTCGGTTCATAACTTGACATTAATAAACTTAATGCGATATAATATTGGATGTCTATTTTTGTAAATCTAATGGATTTACATACTATGAAAGGAGTCGTGTTAATGAACACAATACCCAAGCGCAAACCAACAAATAAGTTGATTGCTATGGTGCTTGCCATAACAATGACCTGCGTTTATGTGGTCGGAGATAACTATGCTCCGATTGTCGCAGAGAAAAGCAAGCCCAAATCAACTAATTTGTTAACCCAAACACTTGATTACAGTACAGACTTGTTCCCAAATACGGAACTCAGGGATGTTAGTGAACTTGTGTTGGCAGAGAATACGACATATATGGGCAAAGCGAGTCAATCACTGGCCGAAGCATTTGCTAATATGCCGGAGAACGTGGAGTCAAGTGAGGAACTTGAGAAAAGCGTTGCTGATTTCAGCAAACAGATCTCAGAGCTAAAAGCTCGTACTCTTGATGAATTAAGGGGGAGCGACAATGGCTCAGCTGATTTTTCTGAATATCAGAACACCGTCGTATCAGGTTACAATGATCTTGAGGAATTACTGTCAAATGTTACTGTTGAAAATTATGAAACAGTAATGGCAGATATTTCAGCTTTGATCAATCCTGAAAAACCTTATGTTTCACTTGCTGATGATCTACCGTTTAACGATATTTCGGAAGATAATATCACCTATTCAACATATAATCCCGAATCAGTTACCAATTATCAGATTGATGACGACAGTTATTCAAGCAATGATCTTCAGCAGACAAACGATACTATAATTAATGATGATGTAAGGACTGAATTTGCTGATTTTGAGAGTGTGCTTGAAGTATATCAGTACATCAAAAACAACTACATGATGGAGTTCTATTTCGGCTCACGAAAGGGTGCTGTCGGTGCTTCTGCTGAAAAAGCCGGAAATGACTATGATATAGCCAGCCTCCTGATCGGTGTACTTCGTGACAGGAATATCCCTGCACGATATGCGACAGGAGAAATTGAGATCACAGCTAAACAGGCCATGGAATGGACTGCTACAGATGACATCAATGTAGCTATACGCTCAATTGCTGCTCTTGGAATCCCAACTACGGGAATGATCTCTAACGGTGAAACAGTTGCGGTCAGATTAGAGCATACATGGGTCGAAGCATATGTTCCTTATACGGATTATCGAGGAACAGGTAATCGTTCCGGCGAACGCCTTTGGATTCCGCTTGATGCTTCTTTCAAGAAAGCAACACATCTTGACGGTAATGACCTTGAGACAATTAACGCTTATATGAGCGATGAATCAAATTATCTCAATGAAAATTCAGTTATCAATGGAGTAAGTGTTTCAACCATAGCGAAATTGGTTGATGGCAAGGAATCGGCTTTTGTAAAGTATATGCTTGAAAACGGTTATGATTCTGTTGCTCAGGTTTTCGGTGGCAAAGAGATAATCTATGAAGATTTAGGATATTTACCGCTTTCACTGCCGTATAATAACGCTTCTGATACAGAGAGATATGACGATATCCCTCTTGATTACACTGATACCATCAACTTTAAGCTGTTTGGTAATTCGGCTTCGGGAAACAGTATCTATGGTGATGATTATATCAATAAAACCATTTATGCACCTGATGTTTACGGAAAAAGACTCACATTAACTTATGTTCCTGCAACACAGGCTGATAGTGATGTTATTTCAGAATATGGTAGTATTTTCTCAACTCCGACATATCTCGTCAAAATGAAACCTCAATTTGTTATTGATGGAGAAGTTATAGCTGAAGGTGGTGTATGTAATACAGGTTACACCCAAAAATACATTATTACCCTTGGCAATAAAGCTTCCAGTCAGAATAACAGCGAAATAACAAATAATGTAACTGTTGGCGGAATGTATTCCATCGTTTTAGATTACGGTCATGTTTCTGAGATAGAATTAAATAATGTAAAATCTGTAGTCGATAATTTCTCCTCTAAAATGACGGAAGATAATTGCTATAACGAAAGTTACATGGGTGAAATGCTGTATGCAATAGGTAAACTTTATTTCTCTCAGCTTGATACATATAATGAAGTCGTTGCAGGTGTTCACAATGTTACAGCTACACGTTCCCTAAGCTTGGGAATAATCGGCTTTAATGCTAACGTTACTTATACGTTTGGCGTTCCTTCCGAATTAAAGGAAGGCGGAGTGTTCCTTGATATCGGACACGATGTACATTGTGTTGTTTCAAATGATAATAGTAATGAATCTGAAAAGAAGTTCATGCTTGAAGCAGGTATGTATGCTTCTGCGATGGAACATGGTATTTTAGAGCAAGTTACAGGAGTTGAATCTGTTTCAACTATAAAAGCGTTGCAGTATGCACAACAGAATAGTATTCCGATCCACTATATCACTAAGGAAAATCTTGATAGCGAAGTTGCACAGCTTACTTTATCTGATCATTTGATCAGTGATATCCGTTCTTCGGTTAATTCAGGAAAGATCATTATAATTCCTGAACGCGAAATAACAATACACCAGTGGACTGGCGTTGGCTATATGGTGCTTGATCCTGATACATGCGCTTGCGGATACATGATTTCAGGTGGAATGGCTGGCGGTGCTATGGCTTGGTGGGAAGTTCTTCTTAATACTGCAATAAACGTATTAGATGGTATTTGTATCGGACTAATGTGTTTAGACCTTGTTATCGCATTTCACGTGTTATTTTATCCGATGATTATATTTGGTTGTGTGATGTCTTTTGTAGCAGGATATAGTATTGGAACTCATTTGTATAATGCTTTTTCAGGTGATGAATTTAATGTACGTGAATTCCAGGAAGCTATGATCGAACTCGCATCATTTGGTTTAACTATATGGGCTTTTGAAGGTTTAGATAAATGGATGGAGACTCCATCAGGCGAAGGTACCGGCGGAAGAACTCCTTCAGGTGAAGGAACAGAGGGTGGTAATCCAACTGGCGAAGGCACCGGAGGAAGAACTCCAGCTGGCGAAGGAACAGAAGGTGGTAATCCAGCCGGTGAAGGCACCGGAGGAAGAACTCCTGCTGGCGAAGGCACAGAAGGTGGTAATCCAAACGGTGAAGGCACGGGAGGAAAGACTCCTGCTGGTGAAAATACAGAAGGAAAGAATACCATTGAACAGGCAAACGAAGAAGCTGGTAAAGCAAAGGGTGGAGCTTGCTTTATTGCTGGCACATTAATATCTACTTCATGTGGATACACTCCGATAGAGTGTATTAAAGCTGGAGATATTGTTAAGAGTTTTGACCCGGCAACGTTAAAAGTATCCAATCAGGTAGTTGAAGAAACTTTCGTTCGTCAAATTGATGAGTTGATAAAGATTTCTGTTAATGGTGAGATCATTTCTACTACTCCTGATCATCCGTTCTATGTTGCGCAAAAGGGATTTGTTGATGCGGTAAAATTAAGAGCAGGCGATATTCTTATTACTGTTAATGGTGAATATGCCGTTATTACAATGATTCAGCATGAAATTTTAGAATCTTCTGTTGACGTGTTTAATTTCAGAGTCTCTAATAATCACACTTACTTTGTTGGTGACAATGGAATTGGTGTTCATAATAATGATTGTGCAGAACCTAACAGTAAAATCGGAGGAAAAACTACAGCTAAAGATTGGGAAGGTAAAACCTCCGAACTGGCAAAAGAATCTCCTATTGAAATACCTGAAAATGTAGAAGGGAACATCAAACATAAAAATGGTTACGATCAGATTGAGTATAAATGGAGTACCGATGCGTACAAATATGAAGTAAGATGGCATACCCGTACTCCAGGTGCTCCTGAAGGTAAGGGTAATTCATGGGTAGTTACTAGAGTTACACGTGGTACACCCACAGGTCAAAGTAGAGTAACTCATATTTTGGTTGGTGAAGAATGGGTTCCTCGTTTCAAATGGCAAGCCGCAATTGATGCGTATCACGATGGCACTGCTTCAATTAGTCAATTAGAAATGTTAGATTTAGGACATGTGCCAGCACCATGATAGATTACACTTAGGAGGATTAATATATGAATCTTATAAAAATGGGAATAATGATATTGACAACACATTTTGTTTTATTGATGTCAATTTTATGTGGTACTGCTTCAATTAGTCAATTAGAAATGCTAGATTTAGGATGTGAGCCAACACCATGATAGATTACACTTTTTATTCAAGGTTTGAGGGTGAACCTGAAATTCGATTTATAGCCAAAAAATGTAATAATGAATGTGCAATTGCTTTATGGGAAGGTTATTTTGATAGGATAATGTCTTTAATTTATCCTGAACCAACAGGCTGGACTGGTATAGCTTATATTTATCATATGTATATTGGTTGGTATGATGATGAAATTTGGGAACTTAAAGATATACGGGATGCTTATCATAAATTCACATCTATTAACATTGCTGATTTAGATGAAATGAGTCAAAAAGTGTTGGTTATTATCTGCGCATTTTTGAAATTGGCAATAGAAGATGGTTATAAAGTATTCATAAGTAGATTATAAAATAGTTTTTCTACAAAAACTGTTTTATATACATCTGAATCTAAAAAATAAACAACATAGCATTAACGAAACGTAATACTTTGCTTACTTAAATTATTCTGTTTATTTTGACTTCATAGATTTAGGTCAACAACAATTAGGAGGATTAATATATGAATCTTTTAAAAAGAGGAATAGCGATATTGACAACCCATTTTGTTTTATCGATGTCAATTCATTGTGGAGCTATTTCTCACGACCCTATAAATCCTGTTAAGTCTTTTGATGAATTAATCGACAACTCTTTAATTTATTTTAGTAAAACTCAAAATTATGAGAATGCGTGGGTCAAAAATAATCGAGACTACACTTCAGAAATAATTAATACATTGGAATATATATATACCAATGTTAATTTCATAAATGATAATCAAATCATGTTTTTGAAAATGATGGTCAATGATTCCGCCGATTATATATGGGAAAATGACTATAATAATATCGATGATGTAGCTAAATATCTACTTGTAGATGAAATCGTCGATGATAGTGCTATTACTTGGATTTTATCCATTCAAAACCCCGACGGAGGCTTCGGTCTTGACGAAGGCTACACCAGCGACATCATCGACACAAAGCTGGCATTAAAGGCTTTGACCGATATAGGTGAGACCGAAGCAATGACAAATGCCGCGCTTTACATAGCATCACTGCAAAATGAGGACGGTGGCTTTAGCTATCAGCAGGGATTAAGCTCTAATGCTTATCTTACTGCCGACATCGCTAATATCCTTGTTGACACAATAGATGTCAATCCAGTGCTGTCATACTATCTTGAAGATACTTTTAAAGCACTCGATGGCTATCTTGATACAACGTTTCCGGCCTTGAAGGATCTTTCGGCATATGACCTTGATACAGTGTATCAGCACTTCTATTCTGCACTGTACAGTCTGAAAAGGGATGGCCGCTATGATGTATCCGCATACTATGCTTTACAGGCAGAAGATGGCGGAGTGTTTGATGATCCTTTGGCTACGGCACTTTACCTTGAGCTGCTTGTAAGAGAGCAGAATGCACTGGTAGCTAATATTGATAATATCGCTATCACCAATTATAAGGGCTACGCTGTGTCAGCTTTCAACTCAAACGAAAACGTCAATATCAGCGTTATCAATGAGTTTGAAACCAATAAGGCACATTTTGAAATGTCAATCATTAAGCCTGACGGTACAGCTATTCCTCTTGATGGCGATAAAGCAGTATGGAATACTGCGGAAAATCCTGATGGAGAGTATACTGTTCGTGCTGAGATAATTCGCGACTCAAATGATGAGGTTGCAAAGTCATTTGAACAGACTTTCAGAATTCAGCATCGTTTAGCAGTTGATAGCATTACACTTGCTTTGAGTCAGCCTTATTCAAGAGTTGGTGATACTGATCCTGTTGATGTTACAGCAGAATTTGATATCAGCAACTTTACAGAGGATGATCAGCTTTCTATCAACTGGACAGTTACTGATGTTTCAGGTACTGTGATTTCCGAAGATACAGTTGATATTACCGAAGCCGATGTGGCTATGAACTACATTCAGCTTGGCAGCTTTACTCCCGATACCTCTGAAAGAAATGCATATATCATCAAAGCAGAGCTTATGTCAGGAGAAAACCAGATCGCTCAGACTACTACAAACTACTTTGTATCTGACAAGAGCGTTGCCATAACCTACTCTACTGACAAGGACTACCTTACAGAGATAGATGATAATGCAGAAGTAACATTAAATCTGCGTGATGAAAGGGTCGTTGACCTTATATTCACAACCTCATCTGAGAATACTGATCTTATCGACAAATATGCTGCAGAAATCGAAACGATCAAGGATAAGCTTGAAAGCATGGGATATATTGTAAATCTCAGCAATGTTTCAACATCATTCCTTTCTGCGAAAGACGCTCATGAATGGATAGAATATGATCACCCAGGATATGATACACAAACCGGATATACAAAACATATTGTATCTGATAAAACGAATATTCAGATGCTTGGATATCGTTATGTACCGTATAAGGATTTCCTGTTTGTTCCTGATGAGAATGATTCACAGAAGATATTTACCTTCGATATTCAGAGGGATAAGACTGACTGGCATAGTATGAACGGAGGTGGCTTCCTCTTTAATACCGAGATTGATTCAGAAGCAAATACGATTAGCGGATATTATGTTCTCATTATGCGTGATGGATTGAGATTATATGAATTAGATAAGGTGAATCTCGATACATTCAGAAACAATGGCTATGCCGGAAAAGCAATCCAGAAATTCCAATTTAAAGATGTTTATGCGGAACATCACATTAAGATCGTTGCAAACAGCGACACTGTTTCCCTATGGGATGGCGATGACATTGTGATCGATAACGCAGAGCTTCCTAATATCCACGGTAATGGCTATGGACCGATCACCAGTCATGCAAGTCATAGTTGTAGTCAGAGATCATATTTTACATTTGCAAATATTACAATGCAGACCATCAAGGGCGAAAAGCTCCTGAATGTTCTTGATAATTACAATTTTGAAAGTGACAATAGCAGATATGTTATAAGCCTTAGTGATACTCCCATCGAAGATCTTGATGATGAGGAAGTACAGAAAAATGTTGCGCAGAAGATTGTTGATAAGAACATAACATTTATCGGACTTGGCGATGAAGACTCTACGGAACAGTATCGGCGTATAGCTCAGCTTATCCCGGACAATGCTTCTTTCTATGAGTATTCAGATAAAACCGCAGTCAATACAATTAAGAAAAATATCATTGATACAGAAGAAGCTAAACGAATTCTGAATCCTGATGCTGTTGTAGCAACAGACCTTACTATAACTGGTGAACTGCCTGACGGCTCATCTTTTGTTCAGCAGTATGATAAACTACATGAAGGTGAGACTATCAGCTTTGTAGTACCCGTTGATTTGAATAATCTGACATCGGGTATTGATGCTATACTTTTAAAGAACATCAGACTTGATTATACTGATGAAAACAACATCGCAAGAGTCAAGACACTTGATAAGATAACACTTCCTGTTATTGGCTCTGAAGGAAAGATCACCAATCAGGTCACAACTGATAAAGAGGCATACTACGAATATGAAGACGTAAATATCTTCGATAGAATACACAATAATTCTGACATCAGAGCTGCAAAGGGACTTACAAATGTAATTACCATCGCGGATTCTGAGGGCAATGTAATCACAGAATACTCTAAAACTCTTAGTGAGATCATGACAAAAAGCTATGTCGAGGTTTCAGAGATATGGAATATTGCAGATCAGCCCGAAGGACAGTATACTATAATTTCCAATGTTTACGATGGTGACATATTGGTGTCTGAAAGCCAGGCTGTTTTCGAAGTAATGAATCATGAACTGCCACAGTATGAGCTGACAGGTTATCTGAATACATCAGGTAAGCTGTTTAAGGCTGATGAGACTATTGATATAACCAGATATATCGAAAATATTGGAAGATACGATATTGAAAATGGAACGATCAATATCAAGATCATAGACGTAGCACATGAAAAGGTAGTCTATGAAAGAGAAGAAGTTATTGACCTCTCCATTGGAGAAAACAATACAGATTCATTCAGTGTTGTTCCTGCAAATGATTTCACTTCAAGAGGCGGTAAGGAATACCTTATCACTTATGAAGTAACAACAGAGAACGGTCAGACAATTGAATTACCGGGCGATGGCTTTATGCTTGACGGCTTTGATTTCTCATTTATGGGAGTCGACGTTCTGTTTTCTATGAATGATGATGCGTCAATAAAGGGTATTCAGATGAACGGCTGGCTTATGAATGTATACGGCAGTATGCACTCAAATTCCAATGTTGAAGCAAACTGCTCTATTATTACAGTCGAAGGTGATTGTTCATCAGTATCAGGAGCACAGTTCAATACTTGGCAGACACTGCTTGAAAATGATCCGATCACTTCTGAGTTTATTGAATTCCCTGATGTACTGAGTGTAATTAAATCGAGATTAGAGGAAACAATACTCAGCATTGAAAACGGCTGGACAAGTGAGAACGAAAATGAATTCAGGATCTACGGAAACAGTGTTGTAGCTGACTCTGATATATTCAGCAGTAAATCCCTGATCATTGATCCCAGCAACTGCTTTGCTTCATCATCCGATGAAGGTATCCTTATTTGCAGTGAAAAAGATATAACTATCAGGTCAACTGATGTGGATATCAAGGGTATTATCTATGCTCCAAACGGAACAGTAAGGATCGAATCAAACAACTTCAATATTCACGGAAGGATCATTGCTAAGAATATCATATTCCAGGGTAGTATCTTTAATGGTGAAACATTTGATCGAGATTTGAACCAGTTTAATTAACGGTAGACTACAAATAATAAATGACCTACTAAAAAGTGCAGCAGACCAACATCTGCTGCACTTTTGTTATACGTAAGCGTATAACCCCCAGCACCTACCCCACCGAAGTCTAATAAAGTATAATAAACTCCAAGGAACACCATGAAGTAAATTGAATAATCCAAATTGATCCATGGAGTTCATTGGAGACGATTAGACAAGGAGGTAACAGGTATGGACAAAACAACATCCATCACAACAATCAAAAAGAAATGCAGCTTCAGGAATGGTCTGCGCAGATCAAAGCACAGCAGGCAAGCGGTCTGACGATCCGGGAATGGTGCAAAGAAAAAGGGATCAAGCCAAACACGTATTACAACCGCCTAAGAAAAGTTCGTGAAAAGTATATCGAAAATTCTCCGACCATCGTTCCTGTATCAGTTCCTTGCTCAAACGAAAATATCCGCATTGAGAAAAACGGACTTCAAATATCTCTTCCGGCAGATATATCTGCGGACACTCTGACCGCTTTGGTGCATGAGCTATGCTGAATGATCTGGCAGCGGACGCACAGGTCTATCTTGTTACGGGATACACCGACCTTCGACGCGGGATAGACGGACTTGCGACTATCGTTCAGGCTCAGCTTCGACTTGACCCGTTCTCGAAAGCATTGTTTTTGTTCTGCGGCAGACGTTGTGACCGCATCAAAGGTCTGCTGTGGGAGGGCGATGGTTTTCTGCTGTTGTACAAGCGCCTTGACAACGGAAGATTCCAGTGGCCGCGCAGTGAGACCGAAGCAGTAATGCTCACATCTCAGCAAATTCGCTGGCTTCTGGAAGGCTTGAAAATAGAGCAGCCGAAGGCTATCCGTGAGGGAAAGCCGGGGGCGCTGTATTAAGGCAATACTTACCGAATATTCAGAATATGTGCTTGAAAAGCCCCTCTTTTCGTGGTATCATTAAAGTATCATCACGAACGGAGGGGTGCTTTATGTCCGAACCAAATATGACATCGGAAATTGTATCGCTCCGTAATGAAAACGCTGTTCTCAAGGAAGAACTAGCACTTGCCAATCAGCAGTTAGCGTGGTTCAGAAAGCAGATATTCGGAAGAAAAACAGAGCAGACATCTGTTGTTATGGAAAAGGAGTTCGGTGTTCAGCTTTCCATGTTCGGAAACAATGAAGAAAAATCCGCAGCTAAATCTGCCGAAACAATTACTGTTCCCGAACACAAGCGCAAGAAAAAACGCACTCACGATGAATGGATGAACAATCTGCCTGTAAAAGAAGAACATCACAAAATTGACAACCCGGTATGCGAAATATGCGGCGCCGAAATGGAAGAACTGACTCCCGAAAAGGCTTACGATGAACTTATATTTACGCCGCCAAAATATCATATCCGCAGGCATATAGTACATAAGTACAAGTGTCCCGAGTGCGGAGAAAAGCCCGAAGAAAGGGACGAACCTTGTCATATCATCCGTGCGCCATATCCTCACGCTATGATCCCGGGAAGCTATTGCTCTCCCGAACTTCTGGCTCATATCATCTACGAAAAATATGCAAAGTCAGTACCTCTGCACCGTCAGGAAAAGGACTTTAATTCCAAAAACATACCTCTGCTCAAAGCGACTATGTCTAATTGGGTAGGCACTGCTGCCGAAAAATGGTGTTTGCCGATTGTGGAGAAAATGCATGAGACGCTTATCGCAGGGCAGATGATCCATGCCGATGAAACGACCGTTCAGGTGCTTCACGAGGAAGGCCGAAAGCCTACCACGACATCAAGAATGTGGGTCTACTGCAACGGCAAAATGAATGACAGGAGCATCATCATTTTCGATTATCAGCCGACACGAAAGGGTGAGCACGCCTCGAATTTCCTGAAAGGATTTATCGGCTATCTTATCTGTGACGGATACGATGCCTACAATGCAGTCGAGGGTGCTAAGCGATGCGGCTGTATGACTCATGCAAGGCGTGGTTTTATTCAGGCTCTTCCGAACGACCAAAAGCTGCACAGCACTTCTGTTGCGGCAAAGGCAGTAGAATATTTCAACAAGATATATCACGAAGAAAATCTGCTTGCCGACAGCTCCACAGAATACAGATATAAACAGCGCCTTGTGAAGGTAAAGCCTTTGCTTGACGAGTTTTTTGCGTGGCTTGAAAATGTTCAGGTCAGTGGTAAGGGCAAGCTGACAGATGCAGTAAGATATGCGTTGAATGAACGGAAATATCTTTACACGTTTCTTGAAAACGGAGACGTGCCTATCGACAACAACAGAGCCGAAAACGCAATAAGACCGTTTGCGTTAGGCCGAAAAAATTGGCTGTTTTCAAATACAGCAAACGGAGCCAGATCAAGTGCAACGCTGTATTCGATCATTTCAACTGCACAGGCGAACGGTGTTGATGCTGAGAAATACCTGACCGAGCTGTTTTCACAGCCTGCGGGGACGATATTATTACCATGGAGGGAAGAAAATGAAACTTAGTAATGAAGATGCAAAGCTGTTTTATGAACTGTTTTTTCCACTGCTTGACTATGTGAACAGAGAATATCATATACTTCCTGAGGAAGATTATTTCGGGCAAGGAATGATCGACCCACAGGACGCTGCGGAGGTTGCCCACTTTTTATGGGAACGGACATGGATCATTGATGATTATCTTGAGCGATCGGATCTGCCCGAAGAACACATGGAGATACTTAAAAGCTGGAAAGGGTGCATCACCGGCAGATTTATCATTGAGCGACATTGGAAAAAGGGATCGGTATTTATATCGATCGATGACAATTCTGTTTTTCTTGTAAACGGCATTGTCAGCAGTTGGGAGGAAATGCTGAGAAATGCACCGATGCCAACTTTGCTTGATGCAGCGCTTCTGCCATTTAAAAATGCGATCATTTCCGATGGCCTGGTATCTGTTATGCCGATCATATTCGGTCCGAACAGCAAAGCTGATTTCAAAGAAATATACATGGACGCAAAGAGAAATGGAGAAATCAAAGCCAGAATATGATGTTACGGCCGGGTGTTATCTGCCCGGCTGTTTGCTTTTATGATGCGGGGGGTTATACGCTTACTGTTATACCACGAGAACGATAAAGTCAAGCCTTACTAATACCATTTACATTAAATTTCCGAACAAACATTCTAAAGGCTATTGACAAATACGAACATTAGTGCTATAATATAAAGTGCAGTCGAACATATGCACATATCAAGATTGATCCAAACCGAAAGGAGGACTGATACCCGCAATATATCATTTCAACGTCAAAATGGTCACGCGGACAAGTGGCGGGTCATGCGTGGCAAGTGTTGCGTACATAGCAGGTGAAAAGATAAAGAATGAGCGCGACGGTAAGATTCACGATTACCGAAATAAGTATGAAGTCGTCCACAAGGAGATACTGCTTCCGAAATCTGCACCGCCCGAATACAGCAACAGAGCCAAACTCTAGAACGCTGCCGAATGTGTTGAAAAGCGTAAGAACTCCCAAACAGCCCGGAGTATCAACGCTGCATTGCCATGCGAGCTGTCGAGAGAAGATCAGATTGATCTGGTGCGGCAGTTCTGCGAGCAGTGTTTTGTAAGCAAAGGTATGTGCTGTGATTTTGCCATTCACGACAAGGACGACGGAAATCCTCATGTGCATATTCTGCTGACCACCCGCCGCGTGGAAAAGAATGGATTCACACAAAAGGAACGAACGTGGAATGACCGCAAACTTCTGTTGGAGTGGCGTGAGCGCTGGGCAGATTGGTGCAATCACAAATTGTATTTCGTTTCGGACGCTCGGGTCGATCATCGAAGTTACAAGGATCAGGGCATAGATCGAATACCGCAGATACATCTTGGTGTCGAGGTCTGTGCTGTTGAACGCAAGGGCTTCAAGACCGATAAGGGAAATAAGAACAGAAGAATCAGGCGGCGCAATCTTGAAGTTGAGATTGCAGAGCTTGAAAATAAGATGCTGGCTTTTAGCTCGGAGCATAAGCAGAATACGATTGAATACATCGAAACCAATATCGGGTGTAAGGTGTCGGAGGCTTTCACGATACATGATGAAATGCCTGTGCTGGAACAGTATGAGAAATACTTGCAAAGTCACAATGTACCATGTGAGTTTATTTTCTACAATCAAGATAAGTACGAATTATTTGTACCAAAGTCCGTAAAGGAAAAAGCCATTAGTCTGCTAACTCAGTTCAGGAAACATAACCCTGAAAGGGACGACCGGAGCAATACGCAACAGAAATCTGCACCGTCCAAAAAGCCTAAGCGGTAATTATAGCAGCATATTCAAACACGTGCTGTATGGCACCCCAGCGGTATCGCTTGCATAAGGGAGAGTCCAGAGAGGGAGTTTTCTCTCTTTGGCGCACTTCAAACTCGAAGAGTTTGTATAAGTGCGCCCTACGGGGTTATGGTGGGTAATGACTATCGAATAAAAAATTCACAAAACTTACCGCCATGTCAAACTTTCGCGTATGCGAATAGCTGCGTATGCAGCAGGGGCAGAATTGCCCTCAAGGAAAGGAGAATGCTATTGAGTAACAAAAAGCTGACAACAGAAGAAAAAATCGAGAAGTCAAAAGAGTATGAAGATGAGATGACACGGCTGCAAAATAAAATGAAAACCATGCGGACTGCGAAAAAGAAGCTCGATGCCGAGATTGCCGACGAACTGGAAAAAGCCGAAATGGTGACTAATCAGACAGTCGGCAAGAAGTTCAGGAACAAAATGACTGTTGATCTGCCGCTGGACAAATATGGTGAGATCATCGATTTCATGTTCATGCACGATGATTGTGTAGAGTTCATCGATGAAGTAATAGCTAAGTACAGGCAGGAACAGGAAGCGGCTAAGGCTAAAAATCAGGAAGAACAGTCCGTTGAAGAAAATGGTGAGGCAGCTGAATCTATCCCCGCTGATGACAGCGAATCAGCGTAGATCAAAGAGTAAAGAAAAGGTGGGTGATACCTATGCACAATTATCCGCTGTCGGCAGGAGCCGTTCGTCCATGCTATTGCTGACAGTGTTTCGGGAACAGATTCGGGGTCTCATCAGCCTTGATAATTATTTGTAAAATCTTCAAATACCTGCCGTCACTCCTTACGGCAGGTAAACGGATCCACTTCAAAAACATCATCTCCTCAAACGAGAGGAGAATGAATTTGAAAACAACATTTACAAAAGAAGAACAGAAGAACCCGAGCTACGAGCTTAATTCGGTGCGAGAGTACAAGATCGGTCACACGACCTACATCGTCAAAACCTACTTCGATCTTGAATGCGGAGAATCCCTCGAAGATCTGCTCCAGCGACTGGTAACAAAAGAGATATGCAAAGCGATGTCATCTTGACGACATAAAATGATCCGAGGGAACAGCGGGTCAATAGATATTGACGTTCTCGTAAGAACGTGGTATACTATAAATGATCCGCTGTGATCGTCGGAAAGAGAGGATTGAATGAAAGACAAAATCACAGCATTGTACTGCAGATTGAGTAATGACGATGATCTGCAGGGCGAGAGCAATAGTATAACAAATCAGAAAGCCATGCTTCTGGACTTTGCCAAGAAGAATGGTTTCCATAACACCGAGTTCTATGTCGATGACGGCTGGTCGGGAACGAACTTCGACAGACCCGACTTTCAGCGCATGGTCAGAGATATGGAGAACGGAAAAATAGGCACGGTAATAACTAAGGATTTAAGCCGTTTGGGTCGAGATTATCTGATCACAGGTCAATATATTGAAATGATTTTCCCTGACCATAACGTGCGCTACATAGCCATCAATGACAATGTGGACACGCAGAAATCCGAAAATGACATGATGGTGTTCCGCAACGTGTTTAATGACTTTTATGCTCGTGACACAAGCAAGAAAATAAAGGCTGTATTCAAGGCGAAAGGTATGTCAGGTAAACCTTTGTCACCTATCGCGCCCTACGGTTACAAAAAGTCTGAACATGACAAAGACCAATGGGTCATAGACGAGGAAACCGCACCTGTTGTCAGAAAAATTTTCCGCCTTTGCATCGATGGATATGGTCCGATGAAGATTGCAAATATCCTGACTGACGAGAAAATACTCAGACCGACTGCTTACAACGAGTTAAGATCGACAGGTCAGATAACCTGCGAAAAGCCTTATCGCTGGAACTGTAAGTCGGTTGTAGGAATACTTGAAAGGCAGGAATATTTGGGTAAGATAGTCAACTTCAAGACCAGGCAGAAGTCCTACAAATGCCACAAAACACTGACAAATCCGGTTGAAGACCGAATGATTTTTGAAAACACTCATGAGCCGATAATCAGCCAGCAGGACTTCGATTTAGTTCAGGAGATCAGAAACAATCGCAGGCGCAAGCAGAAAACCAACGAGATAAACCCGTTCTCGGGGATGGTCTACTGTGCCGACTGCGGCAAACTGATGTATATCTGCCGACACTCGAAAGAGGGCAAAAGCACTGAGCATTTCAAATGCGGAAGCTATTCGTATGATAGCAAGGTGTGTTCTGCACATTATATAAGGACAGTGGTGCTTGAACAGGTAGTCCTTGCGGAAATGAATAGCATTCTCGATACGGTCACTAAGAACGAAGAGGAGTTTGTGAAAACGACTATTGACAGCAGAAACTCTGAATATATGAGCGAGGTCAAGAGTGCGAAAAAGCTGCTGACAAAGTCCGAAAAACGAATAACCGAGCTGGACAGGCTGTTTACAAGACTTTATGAGGACAATGTTTTGGGCAAGATCAGCGATTCTCGATTTGAAGTGATGTCCAAGAACTACGAAAACGAGCAGGAACAGCTTAAAGTGAAAGTCGCAGAGCTTACCAAGTTCATCGAGGACAAAGAGCAGAAATGCTCGGATATTCACGATTTTATAGAGCTAGTCAAGAAGATAAAGCACATCGACGAGCTGACACCAAATAACCTGCGTGAAATGATCGAACGGATAATAGTCCATGAACCCGATAAATCCAGCGGTCACAGACAGCAGGAGATCGAGATCATTTTCAGGTTCAATGTTGTTAAATCAAGGATAGTCCTTGATGGCAGAGATTTCGACAGGCGCAAAAAGGCCGCATAAGGCGGTATTCGTGCTTTATCGCTAGTGAACATTTGGTCAAGCTTTTCGCGAAAAGCTTGCGGGGAGCCACAGTCAGCAAGGCTGACTGTTGAGGGCAGAGCCCTCGCATCAAGGCGCAAAACCAAAATGCACAGCGAACTATAAGAGCACAGCAGACTTCCGCCCTCACAAAAAGGCGCGGCAATTATTTTACGGACGTAGAAAGAGCGTGGACATTGATTTTGTCCACGCTCTTATTGATGATTATTGCCGCGCCTTTTTGTGGTCGGAAGATTGTTTCGCTTTTAAAGCTTGACCAAAAGCTCTGCTCTTTGGCAGTGTTATTACAGCTTAGCCAGCTTAGCAAATTCGTTCTTCAGTGCGGGATAGATATCGCGGTAAAGCTGATAGAACTTCTCGTACTTGGGAACTGTTGCTGCATTAGGCTCCTGAACCTTGTCGGTACGTACAACAGCCTTGCAAGCCTCGGGCACGCTGGAGTAGACGCCTGCGCCTACCATTGAGAGCAGTGCAACGCCCAGTGCGGGGCCTTCCTTGGAGGAAGCGGTCTTAACAGGGCAGTTGTAGAGGTCTGCCAGCATTGAACGCCACAGGGGTGAGCTTCCGCCGCCGCCGCAAGCCATCATATCTGATACGTTTATATTCATCTCGCGGAATACTTCTACGCAGTCACGCAGAGAATAAGATACGCCCTCCATTACTGCACGGAGCATCTCTTTCTTGGTGTGCATAGCGGAAAGACCGAAGAATACGCCTCTTGCATTGGGGTCAAGGTGAGGTGTACGCTCGCCCATCAGGTAAGGCAGATACAGAAGTCTGTTAGCGCCCACAGGTACGCTTTCAGCCTGCTTGTCCATCAGGTAGTACTCATCAACGCCCATGTACTTGGCAGTCTCCTTTTCAGCGTTGCAGAAGTTATCTCTGAACCACTTCAGTGAAAGACCTGCGCCCTGAGTAACGCCCATTACGTGCCAGCTGTTAGGAACAGCTGCACAGCAGGTGTGTACTCTGCCCTTGGGGTCGATGGATATATTTGAAGTATGCGCAAATACAACGCCCGATGTACCTATGGTAGTGAAAGCCTTGCCGTCCTCGCATACGCCTGTGCCGATAGCTGCGCCTGCATTGTCGCCTGCACCGCCCACTACGATAGTGCCCTCGCACAGACCCAGATCGTCAGCCATAGCCTTTGTCAGCTTGCCTGTTACCTCGCAGGACTCGTATACCTTGCCCAGCCAGTTCTTGTCTATCTCGAAAACGCTCAGCAGTTCATCAGACCACTTTCTGTTTGGAACGTCCAGCAGCTGCATACCCGATGCATCGGATACCTCGGTAGCATACTCATGTGTCAGGACGAAACGCAGATAGTCCTTGGGCAGCAGGATATGAGCGACCTTCTCGTATACCTCGGGTTCATTGTTCTTTACCCAGAGTATCTTAGCCGCAGTCCAGCCTGTCAGTGCAGGGTTGGCAGTTATCTGTATCAGCTTTTCTGTGCCGACTTTCTCTGTCATCCATGCAACTTCCTTTTCGGTACGCTGGTCGCACCATATGATAGACTTTCTCAGCACGTTGTTATCCTTATCCAGCATTACCAGACCATGCATCTGACCCGATATACCGATACCCTTAACGTCCTCTTTCTTGACACCGCTCTGTGCCATTACAGCCTTGATGGTATTTACCATCGCATTAGCCCAGTCAGCAGGGTCCTGTTCTGCATAGCCGTTCTTCGGCTGATACATGGGGTACTCGATAGTCTTTGAAGCTATCACTGTGCCCTTCTCGTCAAAAAGTACTGTCTTGGTACCGCTTGTACCGCAGTCAACTCCTATTACGTATGCCATAGTTCTTCTACTCCTTTATAAAAAGATTTTTATTGACATGATATCATTTAGGCAGATTTTCTTTTCTGTAACATATCACATGGTCGTCCTGCTGATAATGCTTATCCTCAGGACAGCGGAAATGATGCTGAAGATCCGTACCGCCGAACCAGTTATAGGGCTCGTCATTCTCATTCCTGCCCTCACAGAGTTCCGCAATGCCGTTTCTTAAACAGCCCATCAATGATATATCATCGAAATCTCTCGCATGACCATGCAGTATCACATCTGCCATTTCCTCCAGGAACATCAGACGGTCAAGTTCTGCAAGCACTTCATTCATCGGCAGACAGCCGTCAAGCTGTAACCACAGATGATGATTTATGCCGTCGCCCGTGAAAAGTATCCTGTCCTCACGAAGCAGCAGCAACAGTTCTCCGTCGGTGTGACCCGCAAGCTCGAAAACTTCCAGCGTCCTGCCCCCGAGGTCTATTACATCACCCTCGCGTATATCCCCGAAAGGCGGTACGTTGTGTCCGCTTTTGCGGCACATCTCCTTTACCTCGGGTATGGTTTCAAAGAAACTCTCAGCCAGCGCCCTGTCACGTGGACTTATAAGCGCATGATCTATCTCTTTGTCGAAATATATGTTACCCAGTATATGGTCGGGGTGACCGTGTGTATTCACCAGTACAAGCGGCTTGTCCGTCAGCCTGCGCACAGCAGCGCAAAGGTCGTTCCAGCCGTTCATGGTATCAATGACGCAGGCTTTTTCTTCGCCAACGACGAGATATCCTGTCGCTTCATGTCCTTCATCCAGCAGGTATATCCCGCTGCGGACTTCTTTTATAAAGAGTTCGTGTTCCATATCAGATCTTTCTCTCAAATATCAGCACGATATCGTTTATCGTCGCGTCAGCCTCAGCGTCGCGCTCTACCCTCATCTCATCGGTAAAGCAGAATTTCAGCCGCCAGCCCCTTTCGCCGTACATCGTCAGCACATCGGCAAGAGACGCTTCATCAGCGCCGCCGTTGTCACGGTCGCGGACAGTTTCCACCGCATACTCGTACTTTCCGCCATTGCTGTCATTTTTAAGGGCTTGCAGAGTGATATAAGTACGCAGATCCTCATCGCTCAGTGATTCCGCATCGAGGCCGTTCACATCTCCGTTTTTAAGTACTTTAAGTATCTCATCTTTAAGCTTAGCATTCATTTTTCTATACCCCCATCAACTTTTCGTGAACATCATAGATCCTGCCGCAGTCAGCGCACAGGTCAAACAGCGCAAAGCTGTACGGAAATTCCTTTTCTGCAAATTTTTTCAGCAGATTTCCCGCACTGCCCATTCCAGCCATATCCTTTATCAGCCGTCCGCCGCATTCGGGACATTTTCCGAAAGCCATGCCCTCACCGACTAACGTTTCTGCCAATGTTTTCGGGTCACCGCCGCCCTCTCTTGCACTCAGCACAGGCTCATCCTTCTGCGAACAGCCTGCACATTCACGACAGCTGAGGTCGTACCTGGCATAATGCTCCACCGTATCATTTTCGGGGTAATATTTATAGATGAGTGCCCCATCCTCACCGCTGAGGAGAGTCTTCACAAAGACTTCACCGCCGCATCTTACACAGTTACTCATTGACAGCCTCCTTCAGTCTCGGGAGTTCAGCCATTACTATACCGCATTTTCTGCATATCCAGAAAACATCAGCCATGTAGGTATTCAGTTCAGCCAGCTTAAAGCTCACTATCTGCGCTTCCTCACGTGCCTTGGGTGTCATGGGGGCGAAAGCGTGCTTCATACGGTACTCCTTGGTCATCCAGCTGACCCCTGTGGTCTTTCCGCTGCCCATGAGTACACCGTCCGTCATCATGCCTCCGCATCTGGGACATTCCATCATCCATCTTCCTTTCCTATATTACAATATATCCGCAATTAATGTCAAGCCTTGTCCTGCTTGATGCTGACCGATTATTGCGGACTATCCCAGCCGCTTGAATTGGTCGGCACCTACACCGCAGACGGGACAAACATAGTCTTCGGGGAGTGCGCCCTCGTAAACATATCCGCAGACCTCGCACACCCATTTTTCATCTGCATCATCTGCCGAAGCCGCATCGGATGGCTTTTCCTCAGCACCGCCGTCCATGCGGGTGAAATCAGCCGCACCGTGTTTGCACAGAGGACAGACGAAATCATCGGGGAGATGACCCTCGTAGATATAGCCGCATATATTGCATACCCATCTCTCCCCCGTACTGCCCCCGGATGCCGCCGCAGGCTTTGGCTTTACATTGGCATGATAATATGCATAGGTCATAGGTGCTTTGTCGGATATCACTTCACCGTCGGCAACGTCCGCGATGAACATTGTATGGGTGCCAAGGTCAACTGTCTGCACTACCTCACAGCTGATATACGCGCACACGCCCTTCTCAATTATCGGCAGACCGTTCTCCGCCTTTTTCAGTGCGTAGTCATAGAACTTGTTGCCCCATCTTCCGCTTTGGAAACCAAAGTGTGTAAACAGGGAAAAGTCCGCACTTTCGTCTATCATCGAAACATTGAACCTGCCGCTTGTGCGTATCATATACTCGGTGAAATTGCCCTTGTTCACCGTTACGGATACGCGGTTGGGCGAAGTCGTCACCTGTGCCAGCGTATTGATGATGCACCCGTTAAACTGGTTGCCGCACCTTGCTGTCAGCACATACAGCCCATAAGTTATTTTGTTCATTACTTTCATATCCATGAAATGACCTCCTTTTTATGACAGACTCTCCCGCCTGCCTTATTTTTAAACTAAATTTTTGCAAAAGTGTTCCTAAGGAAAATCAGAATTTATTGATCGATGCACTTCCATTTTATGGAGTTGACACAATGAGAACGAATTTTAGAAATAGCATCTAATGCAGTAATTGTCCCATTATACTTAAAAGTGATGATATTTTGTTCTGCATTATCAGTGTGCTCAATTTCAAAATCCCACGCTCCATTATGGTCTAATACTCTTATACAAAATAAAGTAAGTTCATGTAGGTCACTTTCATCGGGAGCGAATACGATCACTTTTGCATTTCTGAAATCATTTGGATCCTTTTCGTGAGCAGAATCCCACCAATATTCCAATGCTTGATTATCGTAATATGAATAGGGTTTCATTTTTTACCTCCACAAATCCCGATCTAACTCAACAGCACAAAAGCCAAAAGGTACTTTGTAAATAAAAAGGGGGAAAGACCCTGCGGTCATTCCCCCTGCGTGTTACTGATCTGCTTTCTCCAGAATGAAGTACTCTTCATGTGCATCGCACTTGAAGCTCTTGATGACCCAGCCGCTGTCAACCAGAAGGTTGAGTTTTTCTATCCGCTGGAACCTGTCGTATGCAGGTGCGCTGTTTTCATCTGAAGAGGCTGATTTTCTGATGAAAAATGTCTTCTCCATAATTAACGCTTCTTTCCGAGAATGTTCTCATGACCCGACTGCTTATATAAGCTGTATTATACTACATTTTCCGCGTTTTTGCAAGCGTTTCCCGGAAAATTTAACCGTCTTGTAATATTTGCAGTCCCGTTTTTTGAACTTTTCCCGAAATCGGGTGGTTTGAGCTTACAGTGTGTCATTTACGATGCTGAAGTATGGCTTTTAGTTTGCTAAGCCGAGTGAAAGAACACAATGCCCATTATCACACCCCATTCTTTCATCCGTCCTGCCGTCATCCGATACATATATCAAAGATCCGCTGCCGTTCTCTTCGACATACAGCCTGTCATTTTCACGGTTCCCTACCTGTTCTTCCACCGTTGCGGAGTTATTTTCTCCGCCGCTGTCAGTATTGCCACTGCCGGCAGAGCATCCCCCAAGCAGAAATACCAGGATACTCACGAATGCCGCTTTTCTCATTGTGTCCGTTCACCTCCGTCACAGCTTTGCCCGAAAAATACGAGCCTATTTCTTTTTATTATCTGCAAGCAGACATATTATCCCCACGATGACCACAACACCTCCGCCAATACAGAGAAATATCTGTTTGCCTGAGCCGTCTTGTTCATCCATCTGTGCCTTGTCACCGTCTTCAGCTAATATCGCCGCATCCGAAGCAGTGTCTGCCGTGGATCTTTCCGCGCCTGCGGACACAGCACCGATCCACACAAACGCCGCAAACACAAAGCTGCATATCAGCCGTTTGTATATACTTCTCATGATCAAGCCTCCGTTCACGCGCAATACAAATACCATGTTCATATTCCGTAACATTACTATCACAATTATAAAAATTGCATCTTACTCATTTTAATTATACACCTTTTCTCAATTGTTAGCAATCAATAACATTCACAAAATTTAGCCTGTTTAATATGGCACTTCAACCAATTACTTAACGAAGTCGTTTTCGCTGAATACTGAATCCTTCCATTAAAACAATTTACAGATGATCATAAGTTATTTTTATACATGGCTATCACTTTGACACACCGCTACAAAGTGATATATAACAATGGATCATCGTGTTGATGTTACCCTGTTCTGATATTACACCAGCTTGATCGGTGTGTAAGCGGGATGATCAGATTTTTATATACTTTGACAGTATCTGCCGCTTAACAACAGCAGGATAATTTTCTTAAAAAATATTGACTAAAACAGCAATATATGCTATTATAGTATAGAGTGTGAATTTTAGATTTTTCGATAAGTGCGTGTGCATAAAAAATGTACGCGATAAGGTAATAAAAGAGGGGTATATGATATGGGTATTTATTTATTAGAACCCGCTTTCAAAGATTATATCTGGGGCGGAACAAGACTGAGAGATGAGTATGGCAAGGATTGCAGCTACGACAAGGTCGCTGAAAGCTGGGAGCTTTCATGCCACAAGGACGGTCCGAGCGTTATATCGGGCAGCGGCATGACACTGCAGGAGCTCATCGACAAAGAAGGCAGACAGATACTTGGCACCAACTGCGAAAGGTTCGAGAATTTCCCGATACTGATCAAGCTGATAGATGCCAAGGATAACCTTTCGGTGCAGGTACACCCCGATAATGACTACGCTATGCGTGTCGAAGGCGAGTACGGCAAGACCGAGATGTGGTATGTTGTGGACTGCGACGAGGGCGCTGAGCTCCTCTATGGGTTCAAGCATGAGATAAGCAAGGAAGAATTTGCACAGCGCATAGCTGATAACACCCTGCTGGAAGTCACAAACAACGTCCCCGTACATAAGGGCGATGTTTTCTTCATAAAGTCGGGTACTCTGCACGCTATCGGCAAGGGTATACTCATCGCTGAGATACAGCAGAATTCAAACACCACCTACCGTATCTACGATTACGGCAGAGTAGGCAAGGACGGCAAGCCCCGTGAGCTTCATGTGGAAAAGGCTAAGGATGTCACAAAGCTCGCTCCTGCCGAAACTTATCCCGATACCCCTGTGGTACAGGAAAACGGAGCAAGCATAAAGCTGCTTTCAAAGTGTGAATACTTCACCACCTACAAGGTGGATATCGAGGAAAAGGCAGAGTTTGATGCGGACGACAGTTCGTTTGTCAGCCTGCTGATACTGGAAGGCTCTCCCGTTGTTACAGACGGCAATTCCGACCCTGTAAGTGCCAAAAAGGGCGACAGTCTGTTCATATCCGCAGGTACGGGCAGATTCACTGTCGAGGGCAGCTGCAGCCTGATACTAACGAAGATAGACGACTGAAAATGAGTTTTGAATAATTTCTCGAAGATGTAAACACAGAGAAATATATCTATCTTGACAGGCTGGCAGAGACCGAGGACGGACTTGTGATAGATATCATGGGTACAACGACCTCTCCCATAGACGAGCAGGATATAGCAAGTACGGCAGAGGAGTTCGGTGAAGATGTGGCTGAACTTGTAAAAAAGAGCATTTCCATTGACCCGAATGAGGACAGACGCTGGCGGCTGGTTTTCGAGACATACATAAGCTACGCCGTTATAAACGAGAGTTATGACAACGGCGACAGAGGCACAAGTGACGATCATAACTGCGTATGTACAGCGACAGATTCCGACTGGCTCGATTATGTAAAGATCAGCACCTTTGCCCATCAGATATTTGATGATATCAAGCATTATCAGATATGCTGTCTCGACCACATAATCAATGTGGCGGCAGATACTGAGCCTGTCATAAAAAAGTTATAAGGCGAATATGACCGCAGTGCGTTCCTGAAACAGTTAAATAAGGAAAGCGGGATATCCGCAAATAAATATTTAGGAGTTGGATAATATGAAATATTACATTGGTATCGACCTTGGAGGCACCAACATCAAAGCAGGTGTTGTAAGCGAGGATTTCAAGATAGTTGCCAAAGCAAGCTGCAAGACCAACCTCCCCAGACCCGGTGAGGAGATATGCGCTGATATGGCTAAGGTAGCCCTTGAAGCTGTCAAGGAAGCAGGACTTACCCTTGACGATATCGAAGCTGTAGGCATCGGTACCCCCGGTACTGCAAATTCCGAGGCAGGTGTGATCGAGTATTCCAACAATCTGGGATTCCTGAACTTTCCTGTTGTAAAACTGATGAAAACACATATCGACAAGCCCTGCTATGTTGAAAACGATGCTAACGCAGCTGCATACGGCGAGTATATCGCAGGTGCTGCAAAGGGCGCTAACGACGCAGTATGCATCACCCTCGGCACAGGCGTGGGCGGCGGTATAATCATAAACGGCAAGATATACTCGGGCTTCAATTACGCAGGCGCCGAGATCGGTCATACAGTTATAAACGTTGACGGTCCTCAGTGTACCTGCGGAAGAAGAGGATGCTTTGAGGTATATTCCTCTGCGACCGGACTTATCCGCATGACCAACGAAGCCATCGCAAAACACCCCGAGAGCATACTGAAAGAAGAGGCTGATGACAACGGCAAGGTATCTGCAAGAACAGCCTTCAATGCCATGAGAAAGGGCGATGCTGTTGCAAAGCAGGTAGTCGATGATTACATCAGGTACCTCGCCTGCGGTATCGCAAACACCATAAATATCTTCCAGCCAGATATACTCTGCATAGGCGGAGGCGTATGCAACGAGGGCGATCCTCTGCTGCTGCCCCTCAAGGAGCTGGTAGCTAAGGAAGTATACACAAGAAATTCCGAAAAGAACACCGAGATAGTTATTGCCAAGCTTGGCAACGATGCAGGTATAATCGGTGCGGCTTTCCTGGGTCTTAACAAATAAGTATAGTACATAGTCTTGGAGGCTTTGATATGGGTTTAAAGGATAAACTTGCAGCCGCTGCAGGAAATGCAAAGGAATATGTAGAGAGCGGAAAGCTCCGCGAAGGCTTTGATAAGACCATGGCTCCCGTCCGCGAATACGTTCAGAGCGGCAGGATGCACGATGATGCCAGCAGAGCTGTCAAAAGTACCAAGGAATTTCTCGGCAGCGGAAAGCTGGGAGAAGAAGCAGGCAAAGCGGTCACTAAGACCAAGGAATTTGTGACCAGCGGCAAGATACAGGACAAAGCAAGTGCAGCCGTAAAGGGTGCAAAAGAATACGTCGGCAGCGGAAGGCTGAAAAGCGATGCCGCAAGGACTGTGGACAGCGTCAAGAGCGTTTTCACGGGTGAAGATGCCGTGGCACGCCGCAAGGCTGAAGAAAAGGGCAGACCCGAAGGCGAGATCGTCGATGTCGAGTCAGTAGCCGAAGTACCGGAGGAGGATACGGATAATAAAGATCAGTGATCTTTTTTTCCGCATGAGATAAACGAATATGAAGCTTAAACTTAACAAATTGCATTTAATAGGTCTGGCGGTGTTCGTTATCGGTATCGCCGCTATGATATTCGGAATGGTGATACTTTTCAGGTGCATAAACATAAAGGATATATCAAAGCTGAAATATGATGATATAAAAAGCGGTGTTTATGTCAATGGAGAACTCTCCACTGTAGTAAAAGGCTATCCAATCAACGCCACTGACGAAGGTGTCGAACCCCTTGAACTCTATACCACAGATTCGGATGAGATAAGCGAGGGCGCTTACAAATCCTATTTTCTGGTGGAGCTTGATAATGACAAGGGCAAGTATGTATGCGTGATAATCGACGAGTATCTTTATACCGATCTGTATCATCAGCTATTCTCGGGCAATATGGAAAAGTATAATCTTCCATATAAGGTAGAAGGCATCATCACAAGCCGCAAGGCTGACAAAAAGCTGATACAAGAAGGCGTAAAGAAGTGGAAGGATAAGTATAGCAGCCTTTATTACAACGCTCTGCCCGCATCTGATGTTGCCGAAGATAACGTAGCAGACTACTGCATAGAACTGAAACCACTGGGCTCAAGAAAAATGTGGTGGCTCTACTCCATCCCCCTGCTGTTTGCAGGCATATCCGTCTTTATACTTGGCGGCAGACCCTATGAAAGAATAAAATAGTCACCCAAAGGTGAAAAAATATAACAAAGAAGGTAATCAGAATGTCAAACAATTATTTTTGCGAGGGCGTTGAGAAAGCCCCTCAGAGATCGCTGTTCAATGCACTGGGATTCACAAAAGAGGAAATGGAAAGACCTCTGGTAGGTATCGTTTCTTCCTACAACGAGATAGTTCCCGGTCATATGAACATCGACAAGATCGTTGAAGCTGTTAAGATGGGCGTTGCTATGGCAGGCGGTACTCCCGTAATGTTCCCCGCTATCGCTGTTTGCGATGGTATCGCTATGGGTCATCAGGGTATGAAGTACTCGCTGGTTACAAGAGATCTTATCGCAGATTCCACTGAATGTATGGCACTGGCACATCACTTTGACGCTCTTGTTATGATACCCAACTGCGATAAGAACGTTCCCGGTCTGCTGATGGCAGCCGCTAGAGTGAACGTTCCTACTATATTCGTTTCAGGCGGTCCCATGCTGGCAGGACGTGTAAAGGGCAGCAAGACTTCCCTTTCAAGTATGTTTGAAGCAGTAGGCTCCTACAATGCAGGCAAGATGACCCTTGAAGACGTTCAGGAATTCGAGGACAAGGCTTGTCCTTCCTGCGGTTCATGTTCGGGTATGTACACCGCAAACTCCATGAACTGCCTGACAGAAGTTCTGGGTATGGGTCTGAGAGGAAACGGCACTATCCCCGCGGCTTACTCTGCAAGACTGAAGCTGGCTAAGCAGGCCGGTATGCAGGTAATGGAACTGCTGAAGAAGAATATCCGTCCCCGCGATATCATGACAGAAGCAGCTTTCAAGAACGCTATCGCTGCTGATATGGCTCTTGGATGTTCTACCAACTCCATGCTCCACCTGCCCGCTATCGCTCATGAGTGCGGCATAGACCTTGACCTCGAACTGGTAAACGAGATATCCGAGAAGACCCCCAACATCTGCCACCTTGCACCTGCAGGTCACGCTTATATGGAAGACCTCAACGAAGCAGGCGGCGTATACGCTGTACTGGGTGAGCTTGCAAAGAAGGATCTCATCAACACCGACTGCCTCACCTGCACCGGCAAGACCGTCAAGGAAAATATTGCAGGCGTTGCAAACAAGGATACAAATATCATCAGACCTATCGACGATCCTTATATGCCCAACGGCGGCATCGCTGTACTTAGAGGTAATCTGGCTCCCGATACCTGCGTAGTTAAGAGATCTGCAGTTGCTCCCGAAATGCTCAAGCACGAAGGACCTGCAAGAGTATTTGACAGTGAGGACGAGGCTATCGAGGCTATCCGCGGCGGCAAGATCGTTCCCGGTGATGTCGTAGTCATCAGATACGAAGGTCCTAAGGGCGGCCCCGGCATGAGAGAGATGCTCAACCCCACATCCGCAATACAGGGTATGGGTCTTGGCTCTACAGTAGCACTTATCACCGACGGACGTTTCAGCGGTGCAACAAGAGGTGCCGCTATCGGTCATGTTTCGCCTGAAGCTGCGCTCGGCGGAAACATCGCACTGGTAGAAGAAGGCGATATCATCGCAATTGATATCAACGCTCACAGCATACAGCTTAAAGTCAGCGATGAAGAACTGGCTGAAAGAAGAAAGAACTGGACTCCCAGAGAGCCCAAGATCAAGACAGGTTATCTTGCACGTTATGCTTCGCTGGTCACATCGGCTAACAGAGGCGCGGTGCTGGAAATAAAGTAAACCACTATAATACCGAACGGAGGAATTCAACATGAAAAAGGCAGTTTCAGGCATACTTGGCGTACTGTTCGTGATAATCGTTGTCTGCGGCGTATTTGTCTGCACATACATATTCAACGAACCCAACCACGATAAAGGCACAGATTCCAGACAGCTGGTCCTCGGTTACTGGACCGACGAAGATGATGACATAAGATTCTATTTTGACAAGTCAGGCGAATTCAAGATAGTTAAACTCAGCGACGAGGATCACATCTACGCAGAGGGCTGGTTCAAGGTAAACGAAAAGGCAGGCAAGATCAAACTGATGCTCAACCCCAGAGGCGAAAGAGATACTTCCTATGATTTGGGTGAAAAACTGAAGCTGTTCTCTGAGATCACCTACAGAGATCTCAAAGCTGAAGAACCTTACTCCGACAAGGGCTGGACTTTCCTTTCTGAAAGACAGCGTAAAGAGATCATGGAAGCACCTTCAAGCTGTAAATTCATCATGTCAAATGCAAAGGAAAATGTTTACAACTGTGAAAGAACCAGAACCATCAAGGAATTCAATGGTGATGAAAAGGCTGATCAGCGTGTAAACGACGGAGCTAACAAGTAATTTCATGGAACTTCTGATAAAAAATGTCAGAGCCTGCGATCCTCAGAGCGGGCTGGACAAGATCACGGATATAGCAGTCGATGGCGGTGTAATAACCGCCATTGGCGTAATTACAGACATTGAGGACTATACAAGGGTCATCGACGGCAAGGGCAGACTCTGCGCTGTGCCGGGACTTTTCGATATGCACGTGCATTCCCGCGACCCCGGACTTACCTACAAGGAGGATATCATAACAGGAGCAAACGCCGCTAAGGCAGGCGGATTCACAGGTGTTGCGTGTATGCCCAACACCAAGCCTCCCATTGATTCTCCCGAGGGTGTACGTTATGTTTTCGACAAGGCAAAAAAGACGGGTATCGACGTTATCCCCTATGCCTGCGTCACAAAGGGCATGAAGGGTGAAGAGCTCTGCGATTATGACGAGCTCAAAAAGGCAGGCATCACCGCCATATCAGATGACGGCAGACCTGTAGAGAATGCCGAGCTTATGAGAAAAGCACTGGAGCTTTCAATCGATAACGGTCTGATAATAACTTCTCACTGCGAAGACCTTAACATAATAAACGGCGGTATCATCAACAAAGGCGAAGTCTCCGAGAAGCTGGGCGTAAAAGGCATGGACAGAGCCAGCGAGGACAGCATCACCGCAAGAGAGATAACCCTTGCCATGAGCTGTGATGCAAGGATACATATATGCCACGTATCCACATGGGGCTCTGTGAATATCATCAGGGCGGCAAAGCGCGACGGTGTAAAAGTCACCTGCGAAACTGCCCCCCACTATTTCACATACACCGATGAGAAGCTTCTCACCCGCGATGCTGACTACCGTATGTCTCCTCCGCTGAGAACAGAAAAGGACAGACAGGCTGTGGAGGAAGCCCTGCTTGACGGCACTATCGACTGCATCATAACCGACCACGCACCCCATTCCGCCGAGGAAAAGGCTGACTTTGAAAAAGCGCCCAACGGCGTTGTAGGTCTTGAGACTTCACTGGCTGTAACACTGACTCAGCTTTACCACACAGGCAAGATGAGCCTTTCAAAGCTTGCCGAGGTAATGAGCATAAATCCAAGAAAGATACTTGGGCTCGAACCCATAAAGATAGCCGTGGGCGAAAGATGCGACCTCTGCATATTCGACCCCGATTTTGAGTGGGAAGTCATTCCCGAAGAGCTGAATTCAAAGAGCAAGAACACAGTATTCAAGGGCGAAAAGCTGAAAGGCAGGAATATGTACACCATATGCCGCGGCAAGGTGGTATTCAGCCTTTAAGGGGCGATACAATGCTCAGAAAAACATCAGAGAATATCATCAGCGAGTACGGCTGTGAGCGTAAAATAACGAAGTTCAGGCTGTACTCCTCCGACGATGAACTTGTATGCATCGAACTGACCCCCGCCTTTATCACAGATGACGGCAATATCTTCTGGGACAGGTACGACAGCCTTACGGTGTACAGAACGGACTGCGAAAAGTTTCTTATACCGATATTTGATGAGATATTCCCCGTAAAAGACCCCGACCCGAACAACAGCTGGGGTATGCAGGATAATTTCGACCCCTGTTCCCTCAACTGGTTCGGCAGAGAGGACTGGCTGAAGATCGCAGAACTTCTGCGTAAACGCTGTGCCGACATGAACAGTGATGAACGTGACTTCTGCCTTGAAGCCGCGGGATTCATCGAAAGAACAGCGAATATCTCCGCAATATTCTGCATTGACGGCAATCTTTGAGGTAAAACTATGAACGTTTTGGAAGCGATATCCGCAAGACACAGCTACCGCGGGAAATACGAGGATACCCCCGTACCCCGCGAAGACCTTGTCAGGATAATGGAAGCAGGACTGAGCGCCCCATCTGGGTGCAACAAGCAGACCACCAGCCTTATCGCGGTGGACGACAAAACTCTGCTTGCGAAACTGCATCAGGTCATCGACCCGCCTGTGGGCGAGACTGCCCCGAGCATGATATGTGTTCTGACACAGCGCATAAACGCCTACCGCGACAAGTGCTTCGCGGTGCAGGACTACTCTGCTGCCATCGAGAATATGCTGCTCGCCATAACCGAGCTAGGCTATCAAAGCTGTTGGTACGAGGGTCATATCACCGATGATGACAGGATATGCGATAAAATGGCAGAGATACTGAACGTCCCCCAAGGGTACGATTTAGTATGCTTCCTGCCTGTGGGCAAAGCTTCGGAAGAACCGACTTTGCCGAAGAAAAAGGCGTTTGAAGAAAGAGCGTGGTTCAACGGTTTCGGGTGGAAATGATATGCATATCAGAGTTACAGATATCTACGAAGAGACCGGCGTGACCATGGTCACAGCAGAATGCGCTATCGGAAAAATGCGGGGCGTGTGGCATTTCCGTGAAGCCCCTGTAAAGGGCAAAAGCTACGGTATCGAGTTCACTTTTAATAACAACGAGCCGATAGATGGCAGTACTGCCGAGGTGCTGAAAGGCGGAAGCGAGTGTATTTCCACCGACGGCAAAGTGAACATTTTTACCGCCAAGATAGAGGATACAGATGATATTTTCTTCCTGCGGTTCTCTCACGACGGACTTTCAATGCTGGATATCAAAGACCCGCCCGCGGTAAACATCGGTGATTTTCTTAGGTTCACGGTGGAGTGCGTAAAGACGGGGATATATCCCTACTTATAGCATGATATATATTTAAGGAGGAATTGACGATGTCAATGGACAGACTTATTGAAAACATAGTAAAAACACAGAACCCTTCGGTGGTGGGACTTGACCCTAAGCTGGAGTACGTTCCAGAATTCATCAAGGAGAAGAAGTTCAAGAAGTATGACCGCACACTGAAAGCTGCGGCTAAGGCTATCCTTGAATTCAATAAGTGCATCATCGATGAGATACACGATATCTGCCCCGCTATCAAGCCCCAGGCAGCTTACTACGAAATGTACGGATATGAGGGCGTAAAAACCCTCTACAAGACCATCCAGTACGCCAAGGAAAAAGGTATGTTCGTTATGACCGACGGCAAGCGTAACGATATCGGCGCTACTATGGAAGCTTATGCGGCTGCACATCTGGGTCTTACCGATGTTGGCGGCGAAAAGATCGAAGCTTTCGGTGCAGACGCCCTGACTGTTAACGGCTACCTCGGTTCAGACGGTATCAATCCTCTGCTGGAACAGTGCAAGCTTTACGACAAGGGAATTTTTGTGCTGGTAAAGACTTCCAATAAATCCTCGGGCGAACTTCAGGATCTGAAGATCGGCGACAAGACCGTTTACGCTACCATGGGCGATATGTGCGAAAAATGGGGCAGTGAAGTTATGGGCAAGTACGGTTACAGCGGCGTGGGCGCAGTTGTGGGCGCAACTTATCCCGAACAGCTGGCTGAAATGAGAGCCGCACTCCCCCACACATTCTTCTTAGTACCCGGCTACGGCGCACAGGGCGGCGGCGCTGAGGGCGTAAGCAAGGGCTTCGACAAGAACGGCCTGGGCGCAATAGTCAACTCTTCCCGCGGCGTTATGTGCGCTTACAAAAAGGAAGAATGCGACGAACAGGATTTCGCAAAGGCGGCAAGAAGAGAAGTTATACGCATGAAAGAGGATATAATCTCCTACCTGCCCAGAATAGCTTTCCCTGACTGATATGGCAGGACTTGCAGATTCGGGGCTTCACGACTATGAGCTGATAAAGCTTTCTGCGGACTATACCCGCGGAGAAGTCAGCCTTGAAATGAAAGACCCTTTGGGTCAGCCCGAAAGCCTGATCTTAGGCGGTGTAATATCGGTCGAAATGACCCGCACCCGACCCTGGGGCGAGGGCAGTCATCGGATATCACCGCAGACAGCGACAGCGGGTGCAGACTCGCCGAGATACAGCTGAACTCGGGGGACGAGATACGTATAGGATATAAATAATATTCAGCGAGTAGAAAAGCGGCGCCCCAAACAAACTAAGCTGCGAATCGAAGCGCGCGGTTTATGCGACTATGTCGGCATATACCGCGCGCTTTGCCTCTTTGGCATACTTACCCAACTTCGTGGTTGCCCTGCCAAGTTATCCCCCTAAATGCTTGACACGGGGGCTGTTATAGGATATAATATTTAAGAGGTGTTGCTGTATGGATATCATTGATGCTATCAGAAAAAAGTATGGCGGAAATATCAGGCTTTGTGCACCCCTTGATGATGAAATGTTCGAACAGTCGAAAAAATTTCTGCCCGAAGAACTTGCAGAACTTCTGCGGATATCGGACGGCATACTTGAAACTATGCCCCACCCGAAAACAGGCGAGATAATGGATATATACTACATAGTTGACACCTTTGAGAATATACTCTCCGAAACAAAGAGGTACCGCGAGGAACACGGCGGCGAAGGCGTTGTGTTCGCAGGTAACGGCGCAGGAGATTCCTATGTGCTGAAACCCGACGGTAAGATATTTCTTATGGAGTATATTGACAATGACGAGGAATTCTGTGCAGAAAGTCTGTCGGCTTTTTTTGAAAAATAAGGAGAGATTTTCATGAGAAAGAAGATCATCACCGCGGCAGTAATAATGCTTGTTCTGCTGATACTGTTCGTTCCGATACCCTTACCTCCTCTTAAAGAGGGCGGCACAAGGCAATACGCGGCACTGACTTACAAAGTTGTGAAGTGGCAGCGCGCAGTTGACGGCGAAATTTACAAGAAAACATCGGTATACTTTTTTCCCGATAATTTCAAGTCTATAGATGAACTGTGGGCGATGGAGACAAATGATACCGAATAATATACAGGAGTTGATATGATGTACAAACAGGGTAAATATCAGATAGTATCGAAAAAGACCTTGGCTAAAGGCATTTTCGATATCGAGGTGCTGTGCCCCGATGTGGCTGAACTTGCCGAAGCGGGACAGTTCGCACAGGTGGCTGCGGAGGGATTTTTCCTGCGCAGACCTATATCTATCTGTGATATAGACAAGGACAAGGGCACTATCCGCCTTGTGTTCGAGATACGCGGCAAGGGTACCGAGAAACTGGCTGAACTCAACAAGGGTCAGCTGATAGACATTATCGCACCCCTCGGCAAGGGATTCAAGGTGCTTGAAGGCAAGAAAGCCATCTGCGTCGGCGGCGGCATAGGTGTTCCCCCGATGGTGGGCATCGCTAAGGCTTACGGCAAAAATGCCGTGGCTATAAGCGGTTTCAGGAATATGGCTGCTGTTATCTTACAGGAAGATTTCAAGGCTGCGGGAGTAGAGACAATACTCTGCACCGATGACGGTTCGGCAGGCAGAAAGGGCTTCGTCACTGATGCGCTGGAAGAACAGATAGCCAAGGAAAAGCCCGATATCATCGTGGCTTGCGGCCCTATGGTGATGCTGAAAAGGATAGCTGATATCGCTGAGAAAAACGGTATCGAATGTCAGGTATCTCTCGAACAGAGAATGGCGTGCGGCGTTGGTGCCTGTCTGGTATGCGCCTGCCGTACAGTTAAGGACGGCAAGGAGATTCATTCCCACGTATGCAAGGACGGCCCTGTATTTGACAGCAAGGAGGTGGTTTTTGAATGAACAGACTGAATGTGAATTTCTGCGGTGTTGATTTCAAAAACCCGATAGTACCCGCAAGCGGTACATACGGCTACGGCAGAGAGTATGAGTGTCTTTATCCCCTTTCGACCCTGGGCGGTATCTCCGTAAAGGGTACCACACTGCACAGAAGAGAGGGCAATCCCGCACCGAGAGTTGCCGAGACTCCCTCGGGTATGCTTAATTCCGTCGGTCTGCAGAACGGCGGTGTTGATAAGTTCCTCAGCTACGAACTGCCTAATCTGGTAACTAAGGATACTCGCATAATCGCTAATATAGCAGGTTCTACCATTGAGGAATGTGCCGAACTGGCGGCTAAACTCAAAGGCAGCGACATCGACATGATAGAACTGAATATCTCCTGCCCCAACGTAAAGCAGGGCGGTGCGGCTTTCGGTACCGACTGCAATATCGCAGGTGCGGTAACAAAGGCTGTCAAGGACAATTCCGATAAGCCCGTTATGGTTAAGCTTTCGCCTAACGTTACAAGCATAGTGGATATCGCAAAAAGCGTTGAAGCAAACGGCGCTGACGCTGTATCGCTGATAAACACACTTCTCGGCATGAGGATAGATATCAACACAGGCAGACCCATACTCAAAAACAACGTTGGCGGACTTTCGGGCCCTGCTGTATTCCCTGTGGCTGTGAGAATGGTATGGCAGGTTGCAAATGCCGTAAATATCCCCGTATGCGGAATGGGCGGCGTTTCCACTTGGGAGGACGCTGTTGAGATAATGATGGCGGGCGCAAGCCTTGTACAGGTAGGCGCGGCTATATTCAACGACCCCTTTGCACCCGTCAAGATAATAGACGGCTTGCAGAAATTCTGCGAGGATAAGGGCATAAACAACATCTCGGAGATAGTCGGCACTGTAAAGCCGTGGTAAGGAGGGGCTATGGACTTCCTTTTTGAAAGCGATATATATTCGCTGAGAACGCCCTGCTATCTGGTAAGCGAAAAGGCGCTCAAACATAATATGGAGATACTGCTGTCCGTCCGCAAAAGGACGGGCTGCAAGATACTTCTTGCCCAGAAGGCTTTTTCAATGTACGCCGCTTACCCCATGATGCGCCCCTATATCGACGGCACCACTGCCAGCGGTCTGTATGAGGCCAGACTCGGGCATGAGGAATTCGGCGGAGAGACCCACGTATTCAGCCCCGCATACAAAAAAGAGGATATGGCTGAACTGGTGAAGATATGCGATGATATCATCTTCAACAGCTTTTCCCAGTGGAAACTTCACCGCGGCAATGTTAAGAACTGCGGACGGAAAGTATCCTGCGGCATAAGGTGCAATCCTCTGTATTCGGAGATAGATACCGATATCTACAACCCATGCTTTACAGGTTCAAGACTGGGTGTTACCCCCGAGAATTTCGAGAGCGGCGAACTTGACGGCATCGAGGGACTTCACTTCCATACAATGTGCGAACAGGGCGCCGATGTTCTTGCAAGAACTATTCCCCACATCGAGAAACATTTCGGCAGCTACATAAAGCAGATGAAATGGGTGAACCTCGGCGGCGGACATCACATAACAAAAGCAGGCTATGATGTTGACCTGCTTTGCAGAACGGTGGATAGTATACAGCAGAAGTACGGAGTTCAGGTATACCTTGAACCGGGAGAAGCCTGTGCGCTGAATGCAGGCTGGCTTGTGACGGAAGTTCTGGACATCGGCAAAAACGGCATTGAATTTGCCATAGTTGACACCTCAGCGGCTTGCCATATGCCCGATGTACTGGAAATGCCCTATCGTCCCGAGATAATAGGCGCAGGAAAAGAGGGCGAGAAGAAGTTCTGCTACCGTCTTGGCGGTCCTACCTGTCTGGCAGGAGATATCATTGGCGACTATGCCTTTGACGAGCCCCTGAAAGCAGGTGACAGGCTGGTATTCTGCGACATGGCGATATACTCCATGTGCAAGAACAACACCTTTAATGGTATGCCACTGCCCGAGATATACCTTGAAAAGCTTGACGGCTCTGTTGAGAGTGTGAAGCGTTTCGGGTATGAGGATTTCAAGTGCAGGATATAAACATGAATGGTCGGGATAAGGGCAGTGTCCATATAGAAGCTTATATTATTTATCGGGGGTAACTTTTCTGAAGAAAAGTTATCCCCCGAACCCCCTTCAAAAGACTTTTAAATCTTTTGGGCAGGGGGTAGTTTTTTTATAAAGACAGAAAAAGACAGGGGGTAGCTATGTTTGCAAACATAGCTACCCCCTGCCCAAAAGAAATAGAAGTTTTCGGAAAGGGGTCAGCATCAGCGAAGCTGACGCTTAGGAATAACCCTTTTTCAAAAGGGTTTTCCCCAATAGATAACATAAAACTTCCGTATGAGTACTGCCCTTACGTCCCGGCCATTTTTTATCCGATACCATGCGCTTGACAACGAAGGCATGGTGTGGTAAAATATGAGCATATCAATAATTTATTACAGAAAGACTAACTATCAAAAGTCAACCCCTAAAAATGAAGATTAACAAAAATTTCAAACAACAGGCTGATATGGCGAATGAGACTTTTCAAGAGCAAAAATGAGTCTGACGAGTTTCTTGACAGCGTGAGATAATGCAACATTGTAATGCTTGCCCTCGGCTCGCTTCTTGGCGAGATAATCTTTGAATGTCTTGTCCCAGGTGCAGACGAATTTGGCAGCGTTGTAGAGAGCATAGCGAAGATACTTTGAGCCGCGCTTTTCCATCTTGGCATAACAATTCGTCAGCTGTCCCGATTGGTATGTAGAGGGCGACATTCCCGCAAATGCAAGTACTTTGTCGGGTGTTGCGAAGTTTGAAAAGTCACCGACCTCTGCGAGGATCATAGCGACAGTTGAATAGCTGAGACCGGGAACGGTCAGAAGTGTAGTGTCGGTTGCATCGACCAGCTTCTTTATCTCGGTTTCTATCTCATCTATCTGCTCGGTCAGGTCAGCAATGAGCTTTATGGTGTGCCTGAGTTCCAGCGACTTTGCAGGCATTACAGAGCCGACAGAGCGTCTTGCGGCACCTCTGATCTGAATAGCTTTGTCCTTGCCGTAGTGACCTTTGGAAGTCTCTGAAAGCAGATTGGCAAGCCTTGTAAGGTGAGCATTTGCGATATGCTGCGCTGAAGGAAACTCGCTCAAAAGAGTATAGACAGACTTCATGTGCAGCGAAGGCACGAGCGCTTCAAGTTCGGGAAAGAGAATAGTCACAAGCCTTGATACGGAGGTCTTGAGCTTTGCACGCTCGGAAACCTTGTCAAATCTGTATCTGGTCATTGACTTTAGCTCTTCGCTCTGATATAATGTATTTGTGTAGGGCTTTAGGTCTACGCAAGACATTAGCATAGAAGCAATCACGCGCGCATCTGCCTTGTCTGTCTTCGTTTTACGAAGTGTAAGGCTTTTTCGGTAAAGATTAGTGTGCAAAGGGTTCAGAACGTAGGTTGGCAGGCCGTTGTTCAACAGAAATCCCAACAGATTGTAGCTGTAATGTCCCGTAGCCTCGAGTCCTACTTTTATTATGTCAAAATTTTCGGTAACGGACTTGATGTTATCAAGCAGGATATTAAAGCCGTCAAGAGTGTTTGGGATAGTGAACACATCAAAGAGTACTGTACCTTCAGAATCAACAATAAAGCAGTCATGCTTGTCCTTTGCCACATCAATACCAACAACGATCATAATGATATCTCCAAAAATTATTGATGCTGTTTAGATCCACAGAGACTCTACGCTAATGTAACCTCGTTCTAAATAAACCGTCGGGCGGTATCTAACTGATCAACAAATTGCATAGAGACTGCGGTCGGAGCCTTTCGTAAACCGTCATACGGTAGGAAGATCAAACCAATCCACAGCATCTAAACAATATTATACCATAGTTCTTGGAGAGGAACTCTAAAAACTACTACTTTTATTATACGAGGAAGATATATTATGACCGAACTCAATTACACCATGCTGTGTGACTTCTACGAACTTACAATGGGCAACGGGTACCTCATGAGCGGTATGGACAGCAAGATCGCTTATTTTGACCTATTTTTCAGAAGAGTACCCGACAACGGAGGATTTGCCGTAGCTTGCGGACTTGAACAGATAATCGACTATATCGAAGATCTGCACTTCTCAGAAGATGACATCAGCTTTCTGCGCAGTAAAGGAGTCTTCAGCGAAGAGTTTTTAAAGTATCTGGCGGATTTCAGATTCACAGGAGATGTATGGGCGGTTCCCGAAGGCACTGTTATATTCCCGAATGAACCCATCATAACGGTACGCGCCCCTGCAATACAGGCTCAGCTTATTGAAACCTATCTCCTGCTGTGCGTAAATCATCAGTCCCTCATAGCCACCAAGGCGAACCGTATCGCGCGTGCAGCACAGGGCAGGGCTGTAAGTGAATTCGGTTCAAGACGTGCCCACGGTGCAGATGCGGCTATCCTCGGTGCCAGGGCGGCAGGCATCGGCGGCGTGAAGAATACCGCCTGCACCATCACCGACCAGCTTTACGGCTTTCCTGCAACCGGCACTATGGCGCATTCCTGGGTACAGATGTTTGACAGCGAGTACGATGCATTCGCGGCATACTGCAAATGCTATCCCGACAGCACAGTGCTTCTCATTGATACCTTCAACGTGCTGAAAAGCGGTATACCCAACGCTGTCAAAGCATTTGATGATGTACTGAAACCCCTGGGCAAACGTCCTGTCGGAGTAAGGATAGACTCGGGCGACATCACCTATCTTTCAAAAAAAGCAAGAAAAATGCTGGACGATGCAGGCTATCCCGATTGTAAGATAATCGCATCGAATTCCCTTGATGAATACATTATCCGCAATATGATATTCCAGGGTGCAGCCATAGACGGCTTCGGCGTGGGCGAAAGACTTATCACCGCACGAAGCGAACCTGTTTTCGGCGGAGTATACAAGCTTGTAGCCGTTGAGGATGAAAGCGGCAATATCACCCCGAAGATCAAGATAAGCGAGAACGTTGTGAAGATCACGAATCCTCACTTCAAAAAAGTTTACCGCATCTACGACAGGGAGAATCACAAGGCGATTGCCGATCTGCTTTGCGTGCATGATGAAAAGATCAATGTAAACGAACCCCTGACCCTGTTTGATCCTAATTTCACCTGGAAGAAAAAGACAGTTACCGACTATGAAGCAAGGGAACTGCTGGTACCCATATTCGCAGGCGGAAAGCTTGTCTATAAAAAGCCTGCATATGCAGATATCGTTTCGTATGCGGCGGCAGAAACCGGTACTCTCTGGGATGAAGTCACACGTTTTGAGAATCCGCACAACTATTATGTTGATCTTTCAAAGAAGCTCTGGGACATCAAGAATGATCTCCTGAATTCGGGAAGACAGTAAACACACAGCCCTTTCTGCATTTGATATGCGGAAAGGGCTGTTAATATTCGGTGTTTTGGGCAAAAAATTAATGCCCACTATTTCGGCGTAAAATGGACATTAATTTTCTTATAGAATTATGAAAGGGATTTGATGATTGACAAAACCTGCAAAGTATTTGTAAGCTCTGCCAAGCACCAAGTATTCAGAGAAACGGTAAAACCTAATGTACAGTGAAGCTGCGACTTGGGGGATCGCGCGAGGGAAAACATCTAAATTCATAGAGTTGGGGTTCGCCGGACACTAGGCTTTACCGCTTCTCCAAATCTTATCTTGGGTATATAATACCACCCTTATGTGAACCGAACATGAACTGCAAGACATATTAAGCATCGGCATCAACTTTGTATAAATCAACAATTATAAAAGTATTTTATTTCATTGCATTGTGCATATAGTTGAATTTCATGCCATTCAGGACTGAAATATCCATAAATTCACCGTCAAATCTGATAGTTATGTGAAATCAGAATGTTCATCTAATGTGAACTCATCCAGTTTTTATTTGTAAATATTTTATGAACGTCCAAAAAAGTATTTGCATATCTTGTTGAACTGGAGTATAATTTATTATGGAATGTAATAACTTGTGCGTTTCAAGGAAAATATGTATATAGGGATACTTAATAAGAAAGGACAGTGATAAAAAATGTTCCAGATACTTGTTGTTGAGGACGATGCAAGCCTTCGCCGCCTGATGAGTGCTGCACTGAAGCAGAACGGATACCAGCCATTCACCGCCAGCGACGGCATTGAAGCCCTTGATATGCTGGAAAAGACCAATATAGATCTGATCATATCGGATATAATGATGCCCAATATGGACGGTTATGAGCTTACACGTCAGCTCAGGAATGCTAATTTTCAGATGCCTATTATAATGGTAACTGCAAAAGAAAGCTTCGAGGATAAAAAGATCGGGTTCGATGCGGGCACTGATGATTATATGGTCAAGCCCATTGATATCAATGAGATGATACTGCGTGTCGGTGCACTCCTGAAAAGATCGAAGCTCGCAAGCGAGCACACCATGACCGTCGGCAACTGTGTACTTGACTACGATGCACAGACGGTAGCCTTTGACGGTCAGCAGGGTGAAACTATACCACAGATGGAGTTTAAGCTGCTTTTCAAGCTGCTGTCATACCCAAACAAGATATTCACCCGCAGGCAGCTGCTGGACGAGCTTTGGGGCATGGATAAGGACGTTGACGAAAGAACGGTAGATGTTCACATCAAACGTCTGCGTGAACGCTACGGCAGTGCTGAAGCGTTCTCCATAGTAACAGTCAGAGGACTGGGATATAAGGCGGTAAAACAGTGAAAAAAGCAACAAAGAATACCCCGCCCCTTTCGTTAAAGCCTGTCAGACATCCGCCCAAGCAGCGCATGACCATGCAGTTCAAGCTGGCTATGATGTTCTTTATAGTAATGTTCATATCCGCCAGCATCTCCGTGAGTGTACTGCTGCTGATATTCAGCCCTGTGATGAAAGAGAACGCTGTCACTCAGATGTCTGCCTTTGCAGCATCCGCCAAGGAACTGCAGAATGATAAGAATTATGATTTTGAGCGGATAGTTTTTCTGCTGAACAATTCTTCTTATGATATCACTGTCCTTAAAGACGATGACAAGGAATTGCTGGCTAACAAGGAAGAGATCGACTCTACGGGATACTATATAAACACTGAGGGCATAATACCCAGTGCAATCATGATAACCAAGATAAAAGACAGATACGTCCGCGTGAATACTTTCAACAGCGAAAATATTTTCTGGATAGTCAATCTCGTGACTATCGTGGCGTTCATGTCCAGTATAATGCTCGGTACGATAATCACTACTTTCGTGGGCCGTACCATGCTGCAGCCCATACATGATCTGAGTATGGCGACCTCAGAAGTCGCAAGGGGCAACTTCTCTGTAAGGGTCCGTGAGAACGGTTCGGATGAGTACGGTACTCTCCAGCGCAACTTCAACAAAATGGCACAGGAACTTTCGGGTATCGAGACCCTTCGCGGTGACTTCATATCCAACGTATCCCACGAATTCAAAACTCCCCTTGCTTCCATACAGGGCTTTGCAAAGCTTTTGCAGAACCCCACTCTCAGCATGGAGGAAAGAGACGAGTATACACAGATAATCATTGATGAAACTTCCAGACTTTCAAAGCTTTCATCGAACATACTCAATCTTACAAAGCTGGAAAACCAGACAACTATCGGCAAGAAGAAGCGTTTCCACATAGATGAGCAGATACGAAAGATCATACTTATGCTTGAACCCGAATGGTCAAAAAAGGATATTGATATGGATATCGACCTTGAAGATATCATATACGTCGGCAACGAAGACCTTATGGGGCAGATATGGCAGAACATTATAAACAACGCAATAAAGTTCACACCGCAGGAAGGACAGATCAAAGTAACACTGTTCCGCGGAGAGATGGGTGTAGTTACCAAAATATGGGATAACGGTCCACAGATACCCGCAGATAAAAAAGACAAGATCTTTGAGAAATTCTATCAGGGTGACCGTTCAAGCGCCACCGAGGGCAACGGACTTGGTCTTGCGCTGGTAAAGAGGATCGTCGATCTTGCTGACGGAAAGATATCCGTTGACAACCCCTTTGAAGGCGGTGTGGTATTCACTGTGGAACTTCCCTATCAGATAGAGGATATGATGTAAATGGAGCGAAGGATCAAGCCTGGTAAAATTATATTTCTCACTCTGCTGACTATTGTCGTCGGTGTGCTTGCCTACAGATTCATAGAGGGCAGAGGAGTCCGAAGAGGTATAAAAGGTCTCAGCGAACCTGTTCAGACAGAAGCCGAGGGTTCAGCCAAGAAGTTCGTCAACGGCTACGAAGCTGATATCACCTTCAAGGCAGAGTATGAGATCGAAGCGCTGGTAGTGCATACGAAACGCTACGATTCCAATGTCAGCGGAGCTCTGGCACCTGTTGACCTTGCACTCGCATGGGGCAAAACAGCTGAGTATAACGACAGGATAAACTTCCACTGGTCACAGTCGGGCAGGTGGTACTCATGGCACGTGAATGATCTCGATGAGCTTATACCCGTGGGCGATGTGGAAAATGTTGAGAAAAGTTCATCCAACAACCATATCATTCCGGCCGATAACAATGTAAAAAATACTGTTCTTAAAATACGCCGCGGCGACAGGGTAAAGCTGAAAGGCTACCTTGTGGATGTCGATGCATCCGACAGCAGCGGAAATACCTTCACCTGGAACAGCAGCACCACCCGTACAGATACCGGCGACGGTTCTTGCGAGCTGATATATGTTACCGAGGCACAAATAGTTAAATGACCTTAAAGCTGATGCTATAAGCAAAGGACATAAATATTCTCACGCAGATATTCGTCCTTTACTGTAAATGCATCAGCTTTTTTCCGAAATATCAGGTTAGTAATGACTAACGTCTTGAAAAATATGCAGAATCATGTTATAATACCTCTAATAGTATTTCTATCTGAAAGGAAGTTTGGAAATGAATATCGGAGATAAACTGTTATTCCTCAGGAACCGCGTGGGCTGCTCGCAGGAGACCCTCGCAGATGCCCTTGATGTCAGCAGGCAGACAGTATCAAAATGGGAGCTTGGACAATCACTGCCCGATGCTGAAAAGATAGTTGCAATAAGCAACTACTTCAACGTCACTACGGATTTTCTGCTTCGCGATACTTCTCCCGTCAAGATCGAAAAAAATCTTGACCGCATAGTGATCGAGTTTGCAAACTCAGCTGCCGACCTCGACCAGATATCACGTGCGCTGGTAGATATCGCACGCGACGGTATCATCGACGAGGAAGAACGTCTGAGGCTTTTTGAAATGGTAAAGACTGTTGATAACATAATCCCCGCCATCAGCGAGATCAAAACTCTGCTGAATATGTAATGATATTATAACGTTCTATCGGACACTTCTGCTGTTTTGCAGAGGTGTCTTTTTTTGCTTTACAGCCTTTTAATGGGATAAAAAAATCAGCGGCGGTATTCTTCTCCCTCCGCACGCATAAATAAATGTACCGCTTCATGCAGTCGCATCAAGTGGTATGCTAACGGGATAGCCATGTTATAAAATGATGTAAGATATCCATATCATCTGAATGTACAAAATGCCGAATCGTAAATTGCAGAACAAATGTTCTTGACATATACGAACATTTGTGCTATAATGTATTCACAGCCCTGACAAGAATAAAATATATGCATCCGTCGATATGCCCGCGCCGAATCGCCCCGTCGGTTAAATGCATATCATACAGATGCGTGATCGCAGGAGGGAGAAAATGAACAGAAATACCAACAAAAAGGATGTCCTTGATTCACTGGACATATACACCTATATTGCCGAGCTTATAAACATACCCCTTGGTGATGCTACCAGGATGAACGGTCATACCCATAATGACAGTATAGCAAGCACACGCTCCAAAGAGTTCTCGCTTTACCGTTCACTGTGCAGGAATGAAGCCTGTGTAAGGCAGCATCTTATGGATCTGCTGGTGCGCACCGCCAGGGCAGAAAAGAAAAACGCTCCGTATCTGCCCCTTTTGCGTGCCGAGATACGCGATGATACCGTAAGGCTCGCTGACCTCACCATGCGCCGCAAAAGGCTGGAGGACAGACGTGACAGCCTAAAAGGCATAGCGAAGCTGGCTGTACAGTACCGCTATTTTGAAGACCTTGACCGCCGCATACCCAAATGGAGCGAAACTGCCGCAGTGCTTGGTATAGCCCTGAGCGGTGAAGAGCTCCGCAAATACGTATGCAGTCAGTTCCGCGATATGAAATGATGTATACGCAAAAACAGGCGGCACGCAATACTCTGTGCGTGCCGCCCTTATATCTGTCATATTCCGTTATATTACTGCATATCTGTATTGCGGTTTTTAAGCAGCTTCTGCCTTTTGCGCTCATGCATATCCATGTATACCTTCTCGGCAAAGTCAACTATCTTCTTCATTATGGGTCTGAATGTATAGAAGTACTCACCCGCATAGGTAACAACTTCACCGTTAAAGCCCTTCTTGAACTTGTATACACCGTAGTTGGGGTTGGTTTCGTCCTTGTAGAAAGGTATGCCCATGAAGTCGTAGATATCGCAGTTGCCCTCAAGCGCCCAGTTTATCATAGTCCACTGCATCAGATAGTTGGGGTAGAGGTTTCTGTGGTGGTTTGCGGATGCACCGTATACATAACAGGTCTTGCCGGCATACTGTGTAGTAACCGCACCCGAAAGAGGTATCTTCTTACCGTCCTCATCTACATAGCACATAAACAGGTGGCAGTGGTCTTTTCCAAGACCCTCTATGAACTTTACAAAGTAATCCTTGCCTCTTATGGAGAAGCCGTCGCGGATACCCGTAGCTTCCATCATAGGGTAGAAATCATCCAGCGCCTCAGTGCCGCATATCTCGCAGTAAACACCCTTTTTAGGACCTTTTCTGATACGGTTTCTCCAGTCGGGCTTGAACGACTGCATTACCTCATCGGCGGTCTTGCCCTTTATATCGCGGAGCATATAGTTGTTTCTCGCCTGTATGGTAGTCAGCTCGGGAGCATCGTCGATATGAGAGAATCCCATATCCGTTATCAGCTTTGAACGATCCCTCTCCTTTTCCTCAAAGGGCGGATCCCACATGAACTGATATGCGCGGTACTTCTTCGCCAGTACCTTTATGCCCTCAAACAGATCGGTCATTACTTCCTTATCGCTCCAGTCGCAGACAGGACCGTGTGGCGCATACAGGAATGTTGTGGGGAAGATCGGTATATTCTTTATTATAACAAGACAAGTACCTCTTATCTTACCGTCAGCGCCTCGTGATATTACTGCATCCCAGCCCCAGTTATCCTTGACCTTGGGCCATCTCAGCGACTGCATGAAGTTTCCGTACTCGCTGTTCTTCGCAAAATTTTCGTACTCTTTAAGCAGTTCTTTGTTTTTCTTATCTATTATTTCCATCTTTTACCTCTCCAAAGCAAAAAATCCTATAATGTGACATATCCTAACCTATCTATTATACAATAACGTGTCACAAAATTCAATAGTATTTATAGACAAAACCTAACATCGGGTAAAGTATCATTACTATCTATTATGGGCATTTTCGCCATTTTTATCCACAGGCGGCACAAGACCGTAGCTCTCATAGAAGCTGTCGATATCTTCACTTGTACGAACCAGTTCTTTGTATCTGAGCTCACCTGTTTTTCTGTCAAAAAAGCCAATGGTCTTTTCACCGGTACAGGTGGAGGTCTGCACCTTTATCTCCAGACCCTCACAGTCCTCGGGGACTTTCTTAGTGACCTTCTTTTTAAAGATACCCATACCTTCCTCCTAAAAGCACAGTCCGCACAGCATATCACGTACATCGTCATACTGCTGTATATCCTCAAATATCATATCCGTATTGTCCGCATCGTACTCAACTTCCTTTGAGAAGTCCTTGACCAGTTCTATGCGGCTTTCTTTATCGGGCAAAGCACCGTTTTCAGCGTACTCCCTGAGGAATATCCCCCTTACCGCCAGTGTCATGTACACAGCTGAATACAGCCTTTCCTCCGCAGAAAAATCCCTTGTGCACTTGATGAAGTATCTGTACAAAAAATATACCAGTATATTTTCAAGCTCATACTGAAGATCGGCATACTCCTTGTTAAAGCCCTTTTCGGCACCGAGCATTTTCTCGGCATCAGCGCGGGTCAGCGCAAACCTATCCCCGAAGCTGTTCATATACTCCATACGCTCAAATACCGAGAACAGCCGCATCAGCAGTGCAGGCTTATCCTCTGCTTGCGTGAGTGCTTCGTTTTCCGCCTGTATGGCTATCTCCATTCGGAAACCGTCTATTGCCAGCATACCCGATATCTTTTTGAGCCGCTCGGCATCCTCATCAAGCAGAGCCTCATTTATATCCTCAGTGCACCAGCATATCAATGCCAGCCTTTGCAGTATGGTGAAACCTCTGTCCTGTGCGATATCTATCAGCCTGTCTCTTATATTCCTCACTGCCGTGAATATATCCATATCGAACTCAAGGTCATCGGGTGCTTCATCGGTCTGCTTCTCTGTGAACAGCACAGGACGTTCATGTGTCATGACTATCCTGCTGACCTCCTCACAGCAAAGCCCCAGCCCTGCCTCCTTGTAGTCACCGAACCATTCGTAGAACCTCGGATGCTCACGGCATATCTCCGATATATGTTCAGCGCCCATCTCCTGCTGTACACTGCACAGCCCCTCAGCCGAAAGGAACGGACATCCGCCCTCCTGCGACATATAATGTGCGCCGTCTTCCTCATAGATATTCTCACAAAGCCTTTCGCAGAGTTCTCCGCCGTGTTCGCGGTAGTATCCGAGTGTATCATCATCTATCTCGATGTCCCAGCCCATCTTGCAGCAATTGTCCCTGCAGCCGCTTCCTGTGCATACAAAATCACAGAAATAGTCAGGATACCTGAGTGTCATATCATCACGTCCTTTGTATTCTTCTTCACACCCGAAAAATCAGGTGCTCCGCTGATTGTGTTATATTTCGTTTTCAGCTAATTATAACAGATTTTCCCGAAAAAGTAAAGCCGCCGCTAAAACATGAACAGCGGGCAGCCACATTCACTGTGACCGCCCGCGCCTGTCATCATTCTTAAAGTTATGCCCTGTCGGCTATGCTGTTATTTCAGTGTGATATACGGTGTCCAGTAAGCCTGATCGTATATATCCGTGAACTTGTATGTCAGCCTTACGCTGCCGTCGCCAACATCGGTATCGCTGAGTTTCAGCGCACCATTTACGGTTATCTGCTCGCCCAGCATATAGCTGTCCTGATAGTCACCGTCATAGCTGTAGTAATCGCAGAGGAAATCTATTGTATCGCCGTCTTTGATATCTATCTCGCCCTTTGCGACTGTATCAGTCTCGCCGTCAACATAAGCGTCTGTCGCACCGATGACCTCACCCTCGGGCTTCTCGTCGGTGAATTTCAGTATCAGATCAACTCTGTCACCGTTGAGCAGCGCAGGAACATATCCTGTTATGGTGTAGTCATCACCGTTCTCAACAGTATCGGTATGATAATAAGCCACAGGCTGACCGTTTATGGATAGCCATGTCTTATCGGTATCGGCAGCGAGCTTGCCGTCCTCAAAGCTGTACATATTGTCAAGACCAAGATCAATATAGCCGTTTCCGTCATCGTAGAAAAGGTTCAGGTCAATGCTCTGCACCAGCTTCCACTGATTTTCGGGGAGCTCCATAAGATGCTTGCCGTCCTTTTCATCCCATACCAGATTATTTACATCGAAATAATTCAGTGAAAGGTACTCTGCAGTATCGCTGTCAGATATGGAATCCTCGTTCATGAAGTCGGTGTTGTTCCTGTCAAGTCCGTCAATGCTCTTTCCCGAGCCTCCGAGGAACGCGCCCAGCAGTCCGCTGATTATATCAGCACTTCCGCTTGAACCGCTGCTGCCGCTGCCGAACAGTGAACCTATAGGTGAACCGGTACCGCCCGCAGCTATCTGACCGCTTGTTTCAAGCTTTGCAAACTGACGTATGCATTTGCTGTATTCATCACCCATGCCGATAGCGCTGTAGGTACTGCAGGCTGAGTCAACAAATGAAGTCCTCTGATAAGGGAAGTATATGGACACGCCGTAAGCATTCGTCATGCTTGCAGAGGTGCGGTTGTACTTAACAGCACCTTTCAGTGCATCACACAGCGCCTTGCCCTCGGAAGTACCCACCTTGTCTGCCAGGTCTACCAGGTCAACCTGATCTATCTTTGAACTCTTTGCAAATTCACGGGTGTTGTTTCTTGCAGTTGATACGGACTTATAGTCCTTTGCGGTTATCTTTCCGCTTACGGAAGTCGCAAAAGCAGAAAGCTTTGAAGGTACGGTATTTGCAAACTCAGCAAGGTCGATAACAGAAAGTGTGGTCTGTGAACTGGGGCATTTCTTGCCGCAGGCAGCCACAAAGTCATCAACTATGTTCTTGCCGATCTCAATAGTGGGCATAGAAGTATTCTCACCCAGCTTTGTCAGCCAGTTGGTATAGTACCAGCCGATACCGGGCTCAGTCTCCTCTGATGCTATCATATAGTCTGCGTGCTGACCCAGCATCAGGGCTGTTTCCGCAGTAGCCATAAGGCAGGCATCAAAGCCTATGAAATCGAACTTCACGCCGCCGTCTTTCAGTGCCTTGTTTATGCCCGCAAGGTCCATTGAGCCTGCAGACTTGTTCTTCTCATCGTAGCCGTAACCGCTTACCGATCCGCCGCCGTGATCCCACAGGATGAGCTCGTTTCTGTTTGCAGGGAAATTCTTGCTGCAATACTTTATAAAGGATGAAAGGTTGGAAGGATCTGTCATCGGCTTTTTGCCGTCATCCTTTACCAGCGGTTTCAGACCGCCGTCCTTCACCTGATATATCTGGTTTACGTTCTCACTGACGCCCTTGGTCTTCCATGCCTTGCAGCCGCCGGTATACACAACTATGTTCACGTTGTCACCGTACTTGGATGCAGCCATTTCCGCCAGGTCAGAGGATGCCATGCCGTATTTTGATTCAAGGTCAGTGCCGCAGATGTATACCATCAGCGTTACTGTGTCCTTTCCGTCACCCTTTATGGAAGTATACTTTTCACGGGAACCTGCTGCCACCGTAGTATCAAGCTCAGTGCCGTTGTATGCTGTGAAACCCGAAGTATCCACAGCTTCAAAGCCCGAAGGCGATGAACCGTTTCCGCCGACACCGCCCGAAGTGCTTCCGCCCTTGCCGCCTGTCAGCAGATTGAATACTACTATAGCAATAACTATCAGCAGAGAACCTCCGCCGCCCAGTGCAGCACGGTTAACTCCGCCGCCCGAGGAACTTCCTCCGCCGCTGCCCGAACCGACAGGACCTCCGCCGATACCGCTGCCGCGCTTATGAACGCCACTGCCGCCCGACTGATAGTTCTTTTGTCTTGCACGGGGACGATTGTTGTTATCCATTCAAATTACCTCCCGCTGAAAATATCAATATAATATACTATTTTACACGATTTTTGCAGGATTGTCAAGAATCACGTATATCTCCGCTTTTCATCACTGATATGATCGTACATGATATCACCTCAAAGCTATATTATGCTGTCGAGAGGTTCGTCCGCAAGTATCTTTTTGCCGTTTTCCTCAGCGTATTCCGCAAAATCATCAAACTTCCTGTTGCCGGTTATGATATCGTATCCGATATTCACCGTAACATCACCTCTGCCGATGCGGTGATAATCCGAACCCAGCACATGAACATACCCATGCTCGATAAGCTTCATGCAGCGCCTCTTTGACATGAATGATGTGAGAGATTTTGCATTTATCTGTCCCAGAAGATCCAGACGCATCAGTTCCTCCAAACGTTTCATTGAAGTAAAGTTAAGATACCTTTCGATATGCGCCACATACACCTTTACATCTCCTCTTTCGGTTATGGATGCCACACCGTCGATGATCCTGTCGTCCAGATCTGTGTAGGGCATCTCCAAAAGAAGCCAGTTAGTACCGTCGATGCAAAGTTCGGGGAGCTTTTCATAATTCACAAGAGAATGATCGTAAAGCACCTCAGCACCGAAACGGATAGCAGGGTGCTCGGGTCTTAACTGCGGTGCCAGCTGTTCATAGGCTTTTGCACGCTTCTCCAGAAAAGAATCCACCGATTGTTCTGTGCAGTAAAAATGGGGCGTTGCTACTATGGTATCAATACCGCCCTTTGTCATTACATCAAGTATCTTCAATGATTCTTCCACATTTCGTGAACCGTCATCTATCCCCGGCAGAAAGTGTGAGTGAAAATCTATCAGCATAGTTCTTCTCCTGACTATCGGTTTAAGTTGTTTGTTTTACTATATTAATATTATATCACAGCCAAATAGAATTGTAAAGGGATAAAACGGGGAGTTCCGAATTAGGAAAGAAAAAAATAAAAAGGCATTCACACAATGCCTTTTTATCCCCTTAGTAAATCGTTTTCAGCCATTCAGCGGTGATCTCCCCAGAAGAACAGCGCCAGTGTACCGGGTCCTGAGTGGGCACCGATAACGGGTCCGATGTATGACATAACGACCTCGATATTCTCACCGAATATCTCCTTCATCATATTTTCAGCATACTTTGCATCTTCGATACAGTCGCCGTGGCTGATAGCAACTATATCGTTCAGACGTTCGCCCTTGCGCTCGCGTATCATCTGTCCCAGTTTGTTTATGGACTGCTTTCTGCCGCGCACCTTGTCCTGAGGTATCAGATGACCGTCATTGTCCACATTCAGCAAAGGCTTTATGCCCAGCACCGTACCTGCTATCGCAGAAGCACGCGATACCCTTCCGCCGCGGAACAGGTATTTAAGATCATCGACTGTAAATACATGGCAGATGTTGAAACGGTTGACCTCCAGCCAGCCTGCAAGACTTTCGATATCCATGCCCTCACGTTTTTTCATCTCGGCATATATCAGCAGAAGTCCTTCACCTGCGGATGCACTGAGGGAGTCTATAACTATTATCTTCGCCTCGGGATACTTCTCCGTCAGATCGTCCTTAGCTATCAGCGCACTGTTGTAGGTGCCGCTGAGTCCCGAAGAAAAAGCAAGATACAGTATATCTCTCCCCTGCTTCAGTTCCTCCTCAAAAGCATCACGAAAAACCCCCACAGATATCTGAGAGGTCTTTGTGTCAGCGTCCTCACGCATACGCCTGTAAAACTCCTGCATGGATATCTCCTCTGTCGTATAGGACTTTCCGTCTATCTCAAACGTCAGGGGGATTATCCTGCAATCCATTTTCAGCAGTCTTTCTTCAGGCAGATCACAGGTCGAATCACAGAAAAGTGTATATGGTCTTGTCATAGCTGATCACTCCATTTTAAATAGTTATCTCAAAACTTCACGGATGTCTGCTTGATTTTATGTAAGTATATCATACTTTCATGTGTATTTCAATAGGTTTTATGAAAATTTTTTGACAGTTGTCTGAAAGTTCTACACGTGTTTATGTGAAAATTGTATATCGGGTACGATATTTGTTGTGTTGATTTTATTGATGCATACAAAGCGGAGGTAAACAGAGGTAAATGATATTGACATTTTGAAATAAATGTGATATTATTTTGATATCAGAAAGAGATATAAAAGAAACAAACCGCAGGTCAGGCACTTTCTGATGACCGCAGACAACAAGGAAGGATAACTATGATAAAGAGAAATAAGCTTATTTTCCGACGATGCATATTCAGTCATTCAACAAAGCGGAACGATCAAAACATATAATAAAGGAGACGATCATTATGACAGAGAAAATTTTATCAACAAAGAAAAACGGAATGGGAATGATGATGCTTTTCACCATACTCTATATAGCAGCTTTCTTCGGTATCCCTGCGGGAATAAGCATCGGAGGTTCGGCAGGCATAATTGTTAAGGTGATCTCGGGTCTATGGGCAACAATAGGCTGGATACCCTTCATCGGACTCAAAGTTCTCCGTCCGCAGGAAGCACTGGTACTGACACTCTTCGGCAAATACAAGGGCACACTCAAGGGTGACGGATTCTACTGGGTAAACCCCTTCTGCACAGCCGTTAACCCCGCAGCTAACACAAAGCTCCGCCAGAGCGGTGATGTAAAGAACGATACCGCAAAGACTTCCACAACAGCAGGCGGACAGGGTGCTGTAAACCCTGCAACAGGCTATGCGAAGATCGACAAGAGGATCTCCCTGAAAATGATGACCCTCGATAACAACAAGCAGAAGATCAACGACTGCCTCGGCAACCCCATCGAGATAGGCATAGCAGTTATCTGGAGAGTTGTTGACACCGCAAAGGCAGTATTCGAGGTAGATAACTATAAGGAGTATCTCTCACTTCAGTGTGATACCGCACTGAGAAATATCGTAAGGCTCTATCCTTATGATGTAGCACCCAACGTTGACACCACAGGCGACGGCGTAGCCGATGAAGGCAGCCTGAGAGGATCTTCCGAGATAGTTGCACAGCGTATCCGTGATGAGATACAGGAAAAAGTAAAGAATGCAGGCATTGAGATCATCGAGGCGCGTATAACTTACCTTGCCTATGCTCCCGAGATCGCTGCCGCTATGCTCCAGAGACAGCAGGCAAGCGCAGTAGTTGACGCAAGAAAGCTGATAGTAGACGGTGCGGTAGGCATGGTTGAAATGGCACTTGAACAGCTCAGCGAAAAGAACGTTGTTGAACTGGATGACGAGCGCAAGGCAGCTATGGTATCCAATCTGCTGGTAGTTCTCTGCGGCAACCACGATGCACAGCCCGTAGTAAATTCGGGCAGCCTGTACTAAGCTATGGCAGCAAAGAAGCAGATACCGCTGAGACTTTCAGAGAAGTTGTACAACGATATAGCTTCATGGGCAGAAGATGACTTCCGCTCCGTTAACGGGCAGATAGAGTATCTTCTGACAGAATGTGTAAAACAGCGGCGTAAAAACGGCGGCTATGCAGGCAAGGACATAGATGCTCCGCCCGACCTTGATGTAAAGGACTTTGAATAAAAAAAATGCGGCACTTCCGTCCGTCGGGAGTGCCGCTTATATTTTACAAAAAAACACTTCCGCATCACCTCAGCGGAAGTGTTTTGTACTCATGCTTAGTTTACACCTACGGGTGCTGTAAAGTAGTTGCCCCATGCGTAGCCCTTCTGTCCGTTATAATCAACGTAGAACCAGTTGTTCTCGTTGCGTATGAAGGTCACCTCAACTCCGCCGGGGATAACATCTATCTGAGCGGAACTCGATGAGGGCTCGGGATGCAGTATTACCGCACCTGTACAGGTTATCTTCTGTGTATTCTCATCTTCATCCTCTTCTTCCTCTTCCTTTTTGGAAGTCTTTTTCTTGGAGGACTTTTTAGAATTTACATTCTCCGTAGCAGTCTTGGTCTCGGGTGCTATATATTCAGTCGATGTTATCGTGCCTGTAGCTACATCACCCTTTGCATTATCCGGAAAAAGATTCTTCCAGAAAAGCATTATAACTATGATAACTATAAGGAAAGTTATCATTATAGCGATTATGCCTTTTACTGCCGAAGCCATCTGAGCTTCTTTTTCCAGCTGTCTTCTTGATTTTCTCACGCCCTGCTTGTTAGGAGCGGGGCGTCTCTGCGCCTGCCTGTCAGGTCTGCCTTGCATATTCGGCTGACCCTGTCTGTACTGACCACCGTGCTGATCATGCATCGGCTGACGTGAGTGATTATTTCTATACTGATTATTCTCGGGCATCTGCCTGTCTTCCTTTCAAAAAATTGTGCACTTCGCTCTCACAAAATATTTTACCTTATTATTATACATTTTTACATACAAAATGTCAATTAAAATTCGGTTACATTAAGCCTTAGTATTTTCTTAATATTGTAAACGCTTCGGTCTCAGGTATATATTGCCCGAAAATTGCGGAGTTTATACACCATATCCGCATTATCGGATTTGACTTGACGTTCAGCCGGTGATATAATCATAAAAGCAGATACCTTTTGAAAGGATTGATTTTATGAAAAAGCTGTACGCTCTGTTAACAGCAGCATTGATGACATTTACACTTGCCATCCCTGCCGCTGCCGTAAAGCATTATGACCCTGCTGTCGGTCACATAACAACAGACGGCGCCCCTGAGGGAACTGTATATACGGATATCCTTGTGAAGCTGCCGACTGACGATGATAACTACACCGATTTCACACAGCCCCCGGAAGTATGCGCAGAAGGCGCCGAAAGCGGTCATCCCATTGATATCAGCGCAGAAAGTGAAATAGCCAGATACAGTGAAAACGGCTATGTCAGCCTTTCGCTGCACCACAAAAAAGCAGGCACCCTCTGCATTTACCCAGATGAAGAGGTACTGAAGATGTCATCCTCGTCCTCGGCATCCTGCGATCTTATAGATCTGAGCATAGCCTACGGCGCTTTCAAGGCAGCCTATGTTGACGGCAGCGGTAACATCCTGGGTGTTACATCACCGTCGGATACCGAATATTCCCGTGACACCCCATACGGCTTCCATACAGACGGCAGCAGTCTAACATTTCAGCGGCATGGCGCACATCCCCGTACTATCTCGCTGATAGTTGCAGGCACAACTTTAGTGCTGATATCCCTGCCGCTAATAACAGGCTACGTTTTATCCAAGCGCAAAAAGCGCATCAAACCCGCTGCCAACGCATCCGAAGGCACCAAGAAATAAACCGTACCACAAAACAGAGCGTATGCATTCGTTTGCATACGCTCGTAATTTTTTATTGCCAGTGATACGTGCCGTCATCAATAGAATGTCGCAACTTCCTGTGCAGGTGCCTCGGCAGGTGTAAGTTCCTCTACCACCAGTACAGGGCCCTTGCCCTTGTACAGCTTATGCTTCTGCATCTTGACGGTGAAAGTCGCATTGAACCACTTGGGCCTGGTAAGGTCTATCTCCTTATCGTAAAGGGTCGCAAGCCAGCAGAATGTTATATCCTCCACACAGCAGGTCATTATCTTCCTGCCCAGTGCGATAGTACCCTTTGGGAACTTCGGATTCATCGCCGCCATAGCTTTCAGCTTTATACGCTTGCCGTCATACTTTTCGGGCTCCTCGTTGATATCCCTGTACCACAGTGCGTAGTCCCTGTCCTCAACAACTATGGTATCAGCGTTTATATCAAAGGGCAGAGGATCTTCGATATCATCGTACTCCGATGTACCGTCGGTACACTCATAAGCGATATCGCAGCGCCTGCTTACACCTCTTACTATCTTGTGGAACTCCATTTTGTCCATAGCCGCCTTGTCAAAGCGGTTGAACACGGTAAGCTCGCAGTTGGAAAGCTTATCCACCACCAGTGATCTCATGTTCTGATTGTAGTTCATGAACGTAGTAGCATCCACGAAATTCATTATCTGGTAGATCGCCCAGTTATCGGGCAGGGCATTCAGCAGATCGTTCATCGTCCACATACCGTTGTACTCTATCATTACTCTCTGACCGTGTACCTCGGTATACAGCTTCTGCAGATTGATAGGGTTCAGTTCGTCCTTATCCTCTATAACACGGGGATAGATATGGCTCTTATCGAAGTCCTTGGTGTCGTACTCCTCCATGCCCTCCTCGCATATAAGCAGAAGTGTCCTGTCGCCGTTGTTGAAACGCCTGTCCTCAAGGGTCTGCTTTATAAAGGAGGTCTTGCCGCCCTCCAGGAATCCCGTGAACAGGTACACGGGGATAAAATTATCTTCATTCATTTTCAGTTTACTCTCCCGAATATAATCTAGTACGGGCTATATCCGCCCGAAGTATCTGTTGCATACCGTCAGAACGGCACCATTCCGTCAGGGTCATAGGATTCAAACTGGTCCTTTTCCGCAACAGGCACGAACTTGCCCATGCCGCCGTCAGGCACAAATGTCATGCAGCAGTAATACTCATGCTCGCACTCATAGTCAGGCAGCACCAGCTTTTCAGACGAACCGCGTGCGATATCGTACTGGTCAAGCAGCACCGAGCCGCTCTCCTTTTGGAGTATGCACTGCAGACCGCCGATCTCCAGACCGCCCTTCACCCTGCAAAGGGTACCGCTTGCATCAAAGTAGTCGAACTCCACCGTTTCACCGCGGCTGAGTGCGCCTATCTCCTCAGGTGTGAATATGTGTCCGCACCATACGCCGGAAAATCTCACAGGGCATCTCAGCGCCTGCATCATGTATTTATCCAGGTCGCGTTCAAGCACTTCGCTGCTGAAGGTATCATAGAGAAAATCCATATCGAACAGCTGCTCAGCCACCTTTTTAAGATCCATATCCTTAGGCATGGAGAAGCTGCTCAGTGTCACCGTAAGATCTCCCGAAGCAAGACTTCTCTCGTACAGGAACCTGTACTCCCCAAGGCTGTTTTTCAGCGGTATATAGCTGCCGTCATTGTAGTGTATAACACAGCCGCCGTATTTTGACGAAGCCTTTTTAAGCTCATAACCGTAGTAAGCCGCAGGCTGTCCGCTCTCGGAGAACTCCTTGCCTACCACCTCGATTATGCCCCCGCCCAGCAGACGGTTCAGCGCTGCCGCATCGGGGAGCTCCCTGCAGAGGAAGCTCATCTCAACGAGCTCGCCCTCGTTGTATATATACAGGGTCTTCTTGTCGAACTCGGTTATCTTCGGCACGTACTTCCCCGGAAATACATCGGGCACGAATTCGTATTCGGCAGTATTGTACAGCTTGTAGCTTGAATTGAAAGACACGTTGAAGGGGTCTATCTCCTTCTGTATCTTTTTAAGGCTTCCCGTCACGGTATATATCTTGTCGCCCTCGACCGAATCGAAGGTGATGCTTCCGCCGTCACACAGCACGGATATCTCATCTTCGGTGAATATATGTCCGTGCCACACTCCGCTGAACTGTGCGTCCTCGCCGTCCATGCTGAACTTTACCGTGACCCTTTCAAAGATCCTGCCGTTCAGCTCGCTGCTGTACTCGAATCTCTCTCCGCCGTTATCAAAAGGCGCATACTTCGTGCTGCCGTCCTCTCCCTGAAAGCTTCTGGGATAAAACTGATCCTTCCTGATCTCGTGATTTGACTTTTCCATGCTGTAACCTCCTTTTCGGTATATGATTTTTTCAGCCGTATTTTATAATATTGTCTTACTGCACACCGAACAGCTCTGCAACAGCTTCTTCCTTGAGCTCTGCACCAATAACACAAAGTCTGCCTATGGTGCTTGCCGAGCCTGTTCTTACATCGGGCACACCGGGAACATAGTCATAGTGTATCCATGTGCCGTCAGTACCCTCTACGATGCCCTTTGCACGCAGAACATAGCCGTACTTCTTCTCATCCTCAAGTGCCTCCAGCGCTGCACGTATCTCATCGGCTGTGAACTTCTTTGCAGTTTCTCTGCCCCAGCTGGTGAATACTTCATCTGCATGGTGGTGGTGATGATCGTGGTCGTGGCAGCCGCAGGTGCAGTGCTCGTCATGTTCGTGGTGATGATGCTCGTGCTCATCGTGATCGTGGTGATGATGCTCATGCTCGTCGTGATCGTGGTGGTGATGCTCATGGTCATGGTCGTGATCATGGCAGCCGCAGGTGCAGTCCTCGCCGTGTTCGTGATGGTGGTGCTCATGCTCATCTTCGTCATGGTCATGGTGGTGATGATGATGCTCATGCTCATCTTCGTCGTGGTCATGGTGATGATGATGCTCATGCTCCTCTTCAAGCAGAGCCTTCAGCTCGTCATCAAGAGTATTCTTCTGTGTCATGGCATCAGTGAGCTGCTTGCCTGTCAGCTTGTCCCACTCGGTAGTAACTATGGGAGCCTTGTCGTTCAGGGCGCGGAGCCTTGCTACCACATCGTCCAGTCTTTCCTGAGGAACACCTGTGGTATGGCTGAGGATAAGGCAGCTTGCATAGGTTATCTGGTTGTTGAAGAACTCACCGAAATTCTTCTGATACATCTTGCACTTAGCAGCATCAACAACAGTTGTGAAACCGTCCAGTACAACATCGTGTGCGTGGATATCCTGCACTGCCTTGATAACATCGCTGAGCTTGCCCACGCCCGATGGCTCTATGAGTATACGGTCGGGCTTGTAGGTATCAAGCACCTGGACAAGTGCCTTGCCGAAATCGCCCACCAGTGAGCAGCATATACAACCTGAATTCATCTCAGTTATCTCAACGCCTGCATCCTGCAGGAATCCGCCGTCAATACCTATCTGACCGAATTCATTCTCTATAAGTACGAGTTTTTTGCCGTTGTAGCCCTCAGCGATGAGTTTCTTTATCAGCGTGGTCTTGCCTGCGCCCAGGAAGCCGCTGAAAATGGTGATCTTGGTCATTATAATAACACTTCTTTCTATTGATTATGAGATCATACACTTTCTCATTTTTTATTATAGCACATTTCCCCGAAAAAATCAACCACCTGCACCCCCCGAAACTCTTTGATACAGCTGTCATCCCTTGTGCAAAATGCTGTAAGCCGAGCCCCTATTTTTGTGTAAAAAAAGCCGGGAAAAGCCTTTACTTTTCCTGCGGGATATGATAAAATTAATTTAATTGCTTTTGTACTTTACAGCTTTTATACTTTCACAGGGCAAAGTGAAGTACTCTGTGACAAAACGATTCGGAAAGGATAGTAAATAATGCCAATAACAGAATTTTTGGAAAACAATGCAGCAAAATTCCCCGATAAGACCGCTCTTGTGGAGCTCAATCCCGAGATACGCGAAAAGCGCGTAACATGGAAGGAATACGAACTTATCGAGCCAACTGCCGATGTTCCTTACAGACGTGAGATAACATGGTCGGTATTCAACGAGAAGGCAAACCGTTTCGCAAACCTGCTCATATCCCGCGGCGTGAAGAAGGGCGACAAGGTCGGAATACTGCTGATGAACTGCCTTGAATGGCTGCCGATATACTTCGGTATACTCAAAACAGGCGCACTTGCTGTGCCGCTGAATTTCAGGTATACCGCCGATGAGATAAAGTACTGTGTCGAGCTTGCCGAGGTGGATATACTTGTATTCGGTCCCGAGTTTATCGGCAGAGTTGAGGAGATAGTTGACGATATCAGCAAGAACCGTCTGCTGTTCTACGTTGGTGAGGGATGTCCCACCTTCGCTGAGCACTATGACAGACTTACTGCAAACTGCTCCAGCGCATCACCCGATATAAAACTTACAGACGATGACTATGCGGCTATATACTTCTCATCGGGTACTACAGGTTTCCCCAAGGCTATACTCCACAAGCACATGAGCCTTGTACATTCCGCGAGAGTTGAACAGGCACACCACGGTCAGACCGAAAACGATGTGTTCCTCTGCATACCGCCCCTTTATCATACAGGCGCCAAGATGCACTGGTTCGGCAGCCTGATATCAGGCAGCAAGGCTGTTATACTCAAAGGTGTAAAGCCCAAGTTCGTCCTTGAAGCTGTTTCCAGCGAGCTCTGCACTATCGTATGGCTGCTGGTGCCGTGGGCACAGGATATCCTCGATGCAGTTGACAGAGGAGATATCGACATAAGCAAATATCAGCTCTCCCAGTGGAGACTTATGCATATCGGTGCACAGCCCGTTCCGCCCTCACTTATATCCAGGTGGAAGAAGCTGTTCCCGAATCATCAGTACGATACCAACTACGGTCTCAGCGAGAGCATAGGCCCCGGCTGCGTACACCTTGGTGTTGAGAATATCCACAAGGTTGGCGCTATCGGTAAGGCAGGCTTCGGCTGGGAGGTCAAGATAGTAGATGAACGCGGAGAGACTGTTCCCCGCGGCGAAGTGGGTGAGCTTTGCGTAAAGGGTCCCGGTGTAATGACCTGCTATTACCGCGATCCCAAGGCTACCGAGGAGACCCTGAAGGACGGCTGGCTGTTCACAGGTGATATGGCACAGGAGGACGAGGACGGATTCATATTCCTCGTTGACAGAAAGAAGGACGTTATCATCAGCGGCGGTGAGAACCTCTACCCCGTACAGATAGAAGACTTCCTGCGTGCGCACCCTGCTGTCAAGGACGTTGCGGTCATCGGTCTGCCCGATAAGCGTCTGGGTGAGATCGCAGCTGCCATAATCTCGATCAAGGATGGCATGACCTGCACCGAGGAAGATATCAACGACTTCTGCCACAAACTGCCCCGCTACAAGAGACCCCACAAGGTCATATTTGCGGATGTTCCCAGAAACCCCACAGGCAAGATCGAAAAGCCCGTTCTCCGCAAGATATACTGCGGCGAATCCGTTGTGGCAAAACAGAACAACTCTTAATAAATTCATCACGCCGCGGAAGCACCTGCCTCCGCGGCGTTTTTGTTTTGCTGTATAAAAGCAAAAAGCTCTCAGGACGAGAGCTTTTCGCTTGTATAATGGGTAATTAGGGAGATATGTCATTTATTGATCTCGACGCTTGCACACTTGATGCCTGTCAGCTTTTCGCTGAGTGCGTCGGGCTGAGATGTTCCTGCAAACAGTGTGAACCTGCTGCCGAACACCTTTCTTACACCGTTGTCATCAACGGCTGTGAATGCCTTTTCAGGTACTTCTATCTCGAATACAGCACTTTCGCCCTCATTCAGCTTGATGCGCTTGAATCCGCACAGGCTGACATTGGGTACTGCGTGTTCGCTGTAATCCTTGATGTACAGCTGTATAACGTCCTCTGTAGCCTTGCCGCTGTTTTCTGCGGTAACTACTGCCTTGCCGTCCTTGTATTCTACCTTTGTCACCTTTACGCTGCCGTAGGTAAGACCGTAGCCGAAGGGATACAGTACGTTCTCGGTGGTGTAGCGGTAAGTTCTGCCCTTCATGGAATAGTCAGTGAACTCAGGCAGCTTATCAGTATCCTCATAGAATGTTACAGGCAGCTTGCCCGAAGGTGAAACATCACCGAAGAGAACCTCAGCCAGTGCCTTGCCGCCCTCTGCACCGGGGTAGAAAGCGTGTATCAGCGCATCGGGCTTGCTTTCGGTATTTATAGCGGAACCTGCGCATACAACTGTTACAACAGGCTTGCCGACTGCCATTATCTTCTTTACCAGTTCTCTCTGAGGAGGAGGCAGTGTCAGACCGTTCTTGTCGCCCGATGAGAACTCGTTGCCTGTATCGCCCTCTTCGCCCTCGATAGTAGCATCAAGACCAAGACAGAGTATTGTCATATCAGCGAACTTAGCAGCAGCAACAGCCTCTGCATAGCGGTCGCCTGCCTGTGCCAGATTAGAAACTCTGTCCTTGTACAGGTGGCAGCCCTCAGCGAAGATGACTCTGCCATCGAATCTGTCCTGGATACCGTTCAGGAATGTGGTATATCTGTCTGAAAGACCGTTGTAGTTGCCCTCAAGTGCTGTTCTGCTGTCAGCATTGGGACCTATAACTGCAATAGTCTTGTACTTGCTTGTATCAACAGGGAGTATGCCGTTGTTTTCCAGCATTACCAGTGACTTTTCAGCGCACTCCAGGGATATAGCCTTGTGTTCCTTGCAAGCCACCTTGTCATAGGGGATATCATCATACTCTGTCTTCTTGTCGAACATACCCAGACGTATCCTTGTACGCATCAGGTGTACGCAAGCTGTGCGGATATCCTCCTTGGTTACAGCGCCCTTTTCCAGCGCTACCAGAAGGTTCTGATAGGTACAGCCGCAGTTTACATCGCAGCCCGCCTTCAGTGCCATAGCTGTGGATTCGATAGCATTTGCAGTTACCATGTGGTTCTCATGGAAGTCGCGTATAGCCCAGCAGTCAGAAACGAAATAGCCGTCAAACTCCCATTCCTTCAGCTTGTCCATCAGGAAATTGCTTGCGCAGGCAGGTTCACCGTTCACGCGGTTATATGCGCCCATAACGCTCTCTACCTTGGCTTCCTTTACCAGTGCCTCAAATGCAGGAAGATATGTTTCTTCCATATCCTTTGCGTTTGCCTTTGCATCAAAGGAATGACGTATAGCCTCGGGGCCGCTGTGTACAGCAAAATGCTTTGCACAAGCTGCAGCCTTTATAACCTTGCCGTCGCCCTGAAGACCTCTTACAACAGCCATGCCGTTCTTTGTGGTCAGGTAAGGATCCTCACCAAAGGTCTCATGACCTCTGCCCCAGCGGGGGTCACGGAAGATATTTATATTAGGTGCCCACAGAGTAAGACCCTTGTAGATATCGCGGTCCTCCTCACCGGAGTAAGCATTGTACTTTGCTCTTGCTTCCTCAGAGGTGACCTCTGCAGTCTTCTTGGTAAGTTCATCATCGAACATAGCCGCCAGACCGATAGCCTGAGGGAACATAGTTGCCACACCGGAACGTGCCAGTCCGTGTATACCCTCGTTCCACCAGTTGTATGCGGGTATGCCCAGTCTTTCAACAGCAGGTGCATCATATCTCAGCTGACTTGCCTGCTCCTCGGTTGTCATCTCATCGGTAAGTGCTTCGGCTCTTTCCTGTGCCGAAAGTGTTTCGTCAAGGTATTTTTTCATGATCTTCCTCCTAACCTTTCATAATCTATATCATGATCTTTCCGACCGTATATTATTTACCTACAGCCGCTCTTATCTTATCGAGCTCGGGCTCAACATCGCCCTTGTTGTCCAGCAGATGCCAGGTCTCGGTGACCTCTGCGGTCTCGCCGGGCTGATACTTTCTCTTTTCACCAAGTATCTCGCATTCGAGGAACTTGCTGTTTGTATACATCTCAAAATTGCAGGAGTAATCGGGATACTCAACAAACTGATACTCTCCGAAACACTTGACGAATATCTGCTCGTTAACAGCGTAAGCCGCAAAGCCGTCTTCAACATTGAAGCCTGCCTTAAAAGCTCCCTGTATGAACTTATCCTGTCTTATGCGGACGTATTCGTTCGTAAGCTTGAATCTGGGGTCGTTGATATCCGAATAATCCCACAGGCTCATAACTCTGTTTGGCAGATAGCCGGACTTTCTGGTACACATTGGTATAACAGCGGTACCGCCTGCTGTAAGTCCGGTTATGGACCACAGTGCGAAATCTGCTTCCTTGTCGCCAACGTTCTTTATACGCTGTGTGACTTTGACTATCGGCTTATCAGCATCAAGAGTAATAACTGTTTCAAGCTGCTTGCCAAATGGAGTAGCAGGAGGCGTGAAGGTCACAGTATCCCCCTCAGCCTTATATGCAACAGGATCATTATCGGGATTATAGGTCTCCGGTATGAGCTCGGGAGCTACCCACAGCCTGTGACCGCCGCGGTTGCGCCATGTGCCGTAGCCCTCCACATCAACAGTGAAAGAACCTTCCTCGTCCTCAAGCATGACATTTTCTTTTCCGTTCAGCGCGAAGTATATTACTCTGGGTCCGAACTCCACCGTAACAGCCAGTCCGCACACATCATTCTCTATAAACACACATTTGCCGTAGCTTTTATATTCTTTTTCTGAGATCTTAACGCTCATAACAGCACCTCCGGTTGCATTTTATTATCTGATTATACACTATATTGACATTTTTTTCAACTCATTTCTTGCGTTATCGGTCACAAATATTGCTTATTTCTTATAAAAAAATTGTTATAAATTATAGAAAACTCTGTTTAATATATTGAAAAATCAAAAGGATTGTGCTATAATATCAAATAGGGTGTAGCAATTTTTTGTCTGTCTGCACTTTTGCTGACAGATATGCTTTTTGTAAAGTTAAGCAATCAACGCGCGGCAGGGATGTGTACTGCGGTATGCTGTATATGCCGTGTATCAAATGGGGGAAATTATATGATAGTTCATCTTGACGGTGATTTCGAGACTGTCGATTATATCGAGAACCGAAGCGTTCTTATCTACGATAACGTTGACAATGAGGAATATCCTCTCCACTGGCACAATGCCATCGAGATCGTCATGCCGCTCACTAACGGCTATACCGTTATATGTGACGGCAAGACCTACGAATTGCACGAAAGGGATATACTCATAGTGCCTGCCGGTACTCTCCATTCAATGAAGGCACAGTCCGGCAGAAGGCTAATAATGCTTTTCGATAACAGAAGCATCAGCTCAAATCCCGCACTGTACGATCTCTACTCGGTGCTCAAATCTCCTGTGATGTTCGGCAGGGAGTATGACGAGGAGCTCCGTACCTCTCTCGGCAATCTCATAAAGGAGATATATACGCTGTACAGCAATTTCGATGTGCTTTCCGAAGTTTACATCTACATAAAACTGCTTACTCTCCTCGCAAGGATCAAGGAGAATCAGATAAGCGCCGTAAAGTACGATGACGAGAAGTATATGGAAAAATTCGGCAGTATAATAAAGTATATCGAGCAGAACTATATGTACAATATCACCCTCGATGACCTGGCTAAAATGGCAGGCTACAGCAAGTACCATTTCTCTCGTATATTCAAGAAATACAGCCGCACCACTTTCATCAGCTTCCTCAATCACAGACGTATCAAAGCAGCCGAAATGCTGCTGCTGGATGAGAATATATCCGTAACCGAGGCTGCCATGCAGGTAGGTTTTTCCAGCCTTACTACTTTCAACAGAGTTTTCAGGGAGATCAAAGGCTGTACTCCCACCGAGTTCCGTAAGCTGTATAAACTCACCAACGTAACAGGCGACTGATAAACACCAGGAACGGTATCCGTACAGAAGTTTATGCTATCTATTTTGGAAATCCCAAGCGTCAGCTTCGCTGATGCTGACCCCCATTTTACGAAAACTTATATTTCTTTTTGGCAGGGGGTAGCTATGTTTTAAAACGTAGCTACCCCCTGTCTTTTTCTGTCTTAAAAAAAATCTTGCCCAAAAGAGTTAAAAGTCTGTTTGGATCTGCAAAAGCAAAGCCTTTGCAGACGGATTCGGGGGATAACTTTTCTTCAGAAAAGTTTCCCCCGATAAATAATATTAACTTTTGTACGGACACCGTCCTTATGTCATCAGCTGATGCCGGGAATGGGTGGGATATCTGTTACTGACAGCTGTTTCTTTCCTTTTGAATGTGCTGCTATCTTTGAAGTATCGGTAACATTCAGCTTTCCGTCACGGTTCACATCCGAAAGCATACGCTGCTCATCGTTTTTTGGCACGCGTTTACCTTTAGTGAATGCGGCTGACATGGATGTATCCGTAACATTTACCAGACCGTCCTTGTTGATATCTCCGTACCTGAATATATCAGCCTTTACCGACACATAATCATCGCCTGCACTTATCTCTGTCCTGACCGACATATATGATGATCTTGTTATCCAAACGGTGTACTCACCCTCGGGTAGGTTCGTATAGAGGGTGCCGTCAGCATTGGCGTACATTCTGGTAACTCCGCCGTCCTTATCGACGAATATCACCTCTGTATCGTTGCTGCCGCCTTTTATCAATATACCTGTATTGCAGTCTACATCAATAACATCATCGCGCTGTTCGGGACCCTTGTAGTCCTCGGGGGATACTATGTTGAAATCCATCGCTGCTGTACCGCTGTGATTTTTCATACCCGTGACAGTGATAGTCGCCTTGCCGATACCCACATTGTTTGCATAGGCTACTGTGTAATCCTCGCCTTCAACAAGCGCCTCACCCGATACGGGACTTCTCAGCTCCAGCCTTATCATTATCGGTCTGCCTGTGTACCTTACGTCCTCTATCCTGTCAACGCTCCAGGGATAGCCTATATCCGCGGGCTCTATCTTAAAACTATAGCTCCTGGTGCCGAGATAATCGCCCTCGCCCTTTATGGTCAGCTTACCTGTGCCCGCATTGATATTATCTTCAAGCTGAAGGGTATAGTCCTTGTCGTTCACAAGGGTGTAAGCGCCCTCCTTTATTGTGACCTTTGGCACTATGGCTCTGCCCGTATATATGAGCCCGTCGCTCTTAACAGTTATGTTCAGCTTGCTCAGCTGAACAGGCTCGCGCCTTTCTATGGCAAAATCAACTGTCTTGGTGCCGCTGAAATAGCCCTTGCCCTTTATTGTCAGCTTGGCAGTACCTACGTACACATTATCCTTGTAGCTAACAGTATAATCAGTGCCCTCAGTAAGACGTTTGCCGCCCGAATGCACCTTGATCTTAGGCTCTATCGCCTCTCCGCTGTACACGTACCTATCCTCTGCGAGCTCTATATCAGCCGCAGCAACGGAGGTCGCAGGCATAACTTCCCTGTCCACCTGCCTGCCGCATTCACTGCACACCCTGAATCTTGAACCTGCTTCCATTTCCGTGGGAGCCTTCTCAACTATCCAGCTGCCCCTTGTATGCTTGTGGGTCACAGTCACCTTGGTGTATATATCATCAAAGGAATCATCGGCGGTACCCTCATAGAGGTATACAACACCCTCCTTTTTGGCTGTGAAGTATATATTGCCGCCCGATTGTATCATATCAAAATAATCACGTATCCTGCCGCCTGTTTCGCAGTAGTTCCATATACGGTATCCGCCTGAGCTCAGTGGATGATCGTAACCTTTCAGCAGCATGGAAGTTCCAAGTTCTACTTCGTATTTGTCCTCGGGGAATCCGAGGGTATAATCGTCCGCATCCAGCAGATCGAAATAATTGACCTTGTAGCTTACAGGCTTTTCATTTCCGTCCTTGTCGTATATGCCGGTGACCCTGACATCAATAACATCGTTCCTCGGAAGTATGCCGGGGTTGAATATTATACAGTTGTTGTTGGATGTTATGTTGGCATCGCTCACGTTGAAATAACCCACCAGCTTAGAAACATCGGAGGGTGAGTTCTTATCAAACGTAAATGTCTTGCCGAGAAGCTTAGATGTGAGTGTTACCTTTACCTTGTCCCTTTCGGGCTTGGAATATGTCTTGGTGTTCAGCGTAACCGAGTAGGCATAGCCGTTCTTGTTTTCACCAAGAAGCTCATAGGGCATATTCGCAGGCGGCCAGCAGATATAATCACCCGTGAATTTTTCCTTGCGTGATTTATCCCTTACGTACATGGCAGTGCTGTCATAGACCGCACCAAGACCCGTCTTCTGCATATCTGGATTGAGCAGCCACCGTCTGTGTCCCAGTTTTGAGATATTGCTCTCATCGGTATCAGCCATATAACCCTCTGTTACCGAAGCCTGTATGTTCATATATCCCTTACCGATATTCGATTCACCCGAGCCCTTGTAAGCCAGTTCGTATACAGCATCGCTCATGACCGCAGGTTTGGAAGGGGTATGACTAAGCACCTTGTTGATGTATATTATCAGGCTTGCATTCTGCGCCAGTTCATTGTAGGTGCTGTCAAGCTCAACATCATAGGGCAGACCTGCCAGATATCGACAGAAGTTCACCGAATCCAGTCCGTCATCCAGGGTGTCCTGCTCCAGTTTTCCCGCGTAAGTCGGGTACTCAGCGGAGTAACCTTCACTGTACTGCGATACATCATGAAGATCGAAATACATCTTATTATACATATCCTTGATCTCTGCCTGCGTATGCCTTTCAAGGTCATAAGCATGCGCACCGATCATAGTGCCGCACAGTGCCGCTGATGCCACCGCAGCTGCAAGCAGATCCTTCATCAGCCTTTTAGTCATTCCGGTCACCCTCCTTACTTTCGATCCCTTTGTTGTAAAAGGTCATGTTTGTGTTTATCAATATAGTGAATTTCCACTGGTATTATACTAATTATAACACGTTTTAACTTCAAGTTCAACAAATTTATTCAGGAATATAAGCTGAATTTCCAAAGCCTTGTTTGTGTATATTCCACAAAGTTCCAAAAAATATCCGCCTTACAATAAATATCGCAGGCGGAAAAACCATATAAAACAAAATCAAGCTCAGAGGTCCTTGGCCAAAACCTTTGAGCTTGATCTTGTTGTTTTTTATAAAGTCGGGTTAAAAGTGGTAATTCTCAATGTTAAGCGGATACGGAGTTTTTTGTGTTCTCTGTATCTTATGTATGTATTATATACCATTTTGCCCGAACGCACATCACCCAAAGTGACTAGATAATTGTAAACGTTTTGTTAACGAGTATTTTTCGTTATTCCGCCACTGACTATTTCAGCCTTTTGGAATTCAGCTTCTCGATATACTCACGGACAGCCCTCTCGGAGGATTCCACCTCATGTTTAAGATCGCTCGCAGACATTCTCCGTGCGCCCGAACCCATGATTATAACCTGTTCCAGTCCGTCGGATGTCGCTACTGTTACGCGGTGATCCTTTGCCAGCTGATGCGCAGTCCTTTCGATATAGGTGTCAGCAGTTTCAGCCTCCTTGGTATACACCACGCTTACGCTGCCTGCCTTGTCGATATGTTCGGGTTCTTTAACGCGGTACGCATCGAAGACTATTATCATCTCGCATCCCCTGCACCCCTGAAAACTGCTCAGGCGGTTTATCAGCGTGCTTCGCGCAAGGTCAAGACTTTCCGCCGCCTGCTTTTTAAGGTCGTCCCATGCGAATATTATATTGTATCCGTCCACAAGGAGATACTCGGGACCCGTTGGCACAGGGCGCGGCTTAGCTTTGGTCTTTGTGACCTCTTTCGGGGTACGCATAGCATCACGTTTTTTGCGGTTTATGGAACCGTAGGTGCGCTCGAATATCGCCATGAGTTCCTCATCCTCAACTGCACGCCGTACAAAATCCACAGCGCGGGTGCGGACTTCCTCCGCCTGCTGATACTGCCGCCTGCCTGTTTCGGGGCTTACGTGCATATGTTCATCAGCTTCGCCCCACGGAACAACGTGTCCCGCACCGTGGGAACAGAATACGGAATCCGCAAAATTGTGGGTATCGGAATCTGGATCATAGCCTATCTCAGCGATGACCTCGTCAGCATCTATGCAGGTATCATAGCCTGCCGCACGACAGCTAAGCCTTCCAAGCCCCTTGGTGTAGCCTGCCACCTCGGTATGATAGAACCTCAGCTTCGATACAGGGGCAGTACCCGTGAGAACAGCGTTTTCGCCGTCAGTCTCCGGGGGATCGCAGTGCGCCCCCATGCGGTCAAGGTCGGTGAGCGCCCTGCCCACATTAGCCGCAGGTATCTCCAGCCTGTAGGCATACCAAGGCTCCAGCAGGATACTTTTCGCCTTGCGCAGACCCTGCCTTACAGCGCGGTAAGTCGCCTGACGGAAATCTCCGCCCTCGGTATGTTTAAGGTGCGCACGTCCCGCAGTAAGAGTTATGCGCATATCCGTAATAGGCGAACAGGTCAGCACGCCGCGGTGAGTCTTCTCTTTCAGGTGGGTAAGTATCAGCCTCTGCCAGTTGCGGCTGAGGATATCCTCACTGCAGTCGCTGTAGAACTCCAGACCGCTTCCGCGGGGCAGGGGTTCAAGGCGCAGATGAACCTCGGCATAATGGCGCAAAGGCTCGAAATGACCTGCACCGTCCACGGGCTCAGCTATAGTTTCGCGGTAGGCTATGCGCCCCTCGCCAAGCTCGATATCCATGCCAAAACGCTCGCTGACAATCCGCTTCAGCACCTCAGCCTGGACCTCGCCCATGAGCGCCGCTGTGACTTCGTGGAGCTGTTCATTGTAATTGACGGTCATGGTGGGATCCTCATCTTCAAGGATCCTGAGCCTGCCAAGGAGTGTATGCTCGTCCACACCCTCGGGCGCTTTCACGCGGTAGGTAAGAACCGGTTCAAGTATCTGCTCGGTATCGGTAGGTTCAGCCCCAAGACCCTGTCCTGCAAACGTGGAAGTTAATCCCGGCACTGCACAGACCTCACCCTGAGAAACTTCCTCGGCATTTCTCGCTTTTTCGCCGCTGTACACCCTTATCCTGCCGACTTTCTCGGTGATCTCCTCACCCTCGCGGTCGGTATAGGTAAGCACATCTCTCACTGCCAGACTTCCGCCGGTTATCTTCATGTGGGTAAGTCTTGCGCCGCCGTCCTCGGTTATCTTGTATACCTTCGCGCCGAACCCGGACTTCTCCTCGGGAAGTGGGATATACCTTGAAACGCAGTCCAGCAGACCCTCAATGCCCTCCAGCCTGAGAGCAGAACCGAAGCAAACGGGTATCAGTCTTCTGCATTCAATAGCCGATATCATTTTTTCATCGGTGATCTCACCGTTTTCAAGGTATTCCTCCATCATCTCCTCGGTACAGAGGGACAGGGCTTCATATAGTTCATCACGGGGCTGAGCGAAGGAAACACATCTGTCGCCCATGGCAGCGGTCAGGGAGTTCATAACAAAATCCTTACGTGCACCGTCCATATCCATTTTATTAACGAATACAAAAGTCGGTATATCATAGCGTTCCAGCAAACGTGCAAGGGTCTTGGTATGGGGCTGTACACCGTCGGTACCGCTGATGACCAGTATCGCCGCATCTATCACCCTGAGAGTACGCTCGGTCTCGCCTGAAAAGTCAACGTGGCCGGGAGTATCCAGCAAAGTGAATCCCACTCCGCCGTACTCAAAGACTGCTTGTTTGGAGAATATTGTTATACCGCGATCACGCTCAATGGCATTATTATCAAGGAAAGCGTCCTTGTGATCCACCCTTCCGAGCTTGCGGATAGCCCCGCTTTTATACAGCATAGCCTCCGATAGCGTTGTCTTGCCCGAGTCAACGTGGGCGAGTATGCCTATTACTGCTTTTTTGTTCATATATTTATACCAGCCTTATCATATCCAAATTCATGCACACAGACCCACATGGTCAGCATTTAATTTATTGTAACATATTTGTTTGAAATTGTAAAGGTCTTAAAATGACCCCGAATACATAAAAAAGGACCGAGCCTTTCGACTCGGTCCTTGATGTTACAGCATTAATGCTATTGATTATTCGTTGATAGCAGTAACAACGCCGGAACCTACAGTTCTACCACCCTCACGGATAGCGAAACGCAGACCCTCTTCAATAGCGATAGGAGTGATCAGCTCAACGTCCATAGTTACGTTATCACCAGGCATGCACATCTCCTTGTCAGCAGGCAGAGAGATGATACCGGTAACGTCAGTTGTTCTGAAATAGAACTGAGGTCTGTAGTTGTTGAAGAAAGGAGTATGACGGCCGCCCTCTTCCTTCTTCAGAACGTAAACCTGACCGCTGAACTTAGTGTGGGGGTGAATGGAGCCGGGCTTACAAAGAACCTGACCTCTTTCAACCTGATCTCTTGTGATACCACGGAGCAGAGCGCCGATGTTATCACCAGCCATAGCGGAATCCAGAGTCTTTCTGAACATCTCGATACCGGTTACAACTGTGGACTGCTTCTCATCAGACAGACCAACGATCTCAACGGTCTCACCAGTGTTCAGAACACCTCTCTCAACTCTACCTGTAACAACGGTACCACGGCCGGAGATGGTCATAGTATCCTCAACAGGCATCAGGAAAGGCTTAGCGTCGTCTCTCTCAGGAGTAGGAATGTACTCGTCAACAGCGTCCATCAGCTTGATGATAGGCTCGTAAGCAGGATCGCTCAGGTCATCGGGAGCTTCAAGAGCAGCCAGAGCAGAACCAACGATGATAGGAGTATCATCGCCAGGGAAATCATAAGAGCTCAGCAGATCTCTGATATCCATCTCAACCAGCTCGAGCAGCTCAGGATCGTCAACCTGGTCAGCCTTGTTCATGAATACAACGATTGCAGGAACGCCAACCTGACGAGCCAGCAGGATGTGCTCTCTTGTCTGAGCCATAGGGCCGTCAGAAGCAGCACAAACCAGGATAGCGCCGTCCATCTGAGCAGCACCTGTGATCATGTTCTTAACGTAGTCAGCGTGGCCGGGGCAGTCAACGTGAGCATAGTGTCTCTTATCAGTCTCATACTCAACGTGAGCGGTATTGATTGTGATACCTCTCTCTCTCTCCTCGGGAGCCTTATCGATCATGTCATAAGCCTCAAACTTAGCCTGACCCTTCATAGCCAGTGTCTTGGTGATAGCAGCTGTCAGGGTAGTCTTACCGTGGTCAACGTGACCGATGGTACCAATGTTAACGTGGGGCTTGGTTCTTTCAAAATGTGCCTTTGCCATAGGAATTTTCCTCCTTAAAATAAATTTTATACTTCGTTCAGACGCAGCGTTCAGATATACTGAACGCTCATCTGACATACCGTAGTATTATTATACCAAATTATTGAGAATTTTGCAATAGTTTTTGCAAAATATTTTTGCTAAAATCAGTCTTTAGCTCTGGAAGTCATGATCTTGTCAGCGATAGACTTCGGTACCTGAGTATAGCTGTGGGGTTCCATAGCATACTGACCACGGCCCTGAGTCTTGGATCTCAGGTCGTTGGAATAACCGAACATCTCAGACAGAGGAACAAGAGCGTCAACCTGAACAGCACCTGTTCTCTGCTCCTGACCGAGGATCTGACCACGTCTGGAGTTCAGGTCACCGATAACAGTACCTAGATAATCATCGGGAGCTATTACGGATACCTTCATGATAGGCTCAAGGATTATAGGAGCAGCCTTCTTCATAGCCTCCTTGAATGCCATAGAACCTGCGATCTTGAACGCCATTTCAGAGGAGTCAACTTCGTGGTAAGAACCGTCATACAGTTCAACCTTACAGTCAACAACCTGGAAGCCTGCGAGTACGCCGCTCTCCATAGCGCCCTTGATACCTGCGTCAACAGCAGGGATGTACTCCTTGGGGATAGAACCGCCGACTACCTTGTTTACGAACTCGTAGCCTGCGCCGCTCTCATTGGGGAATACATTGATCTTAACGTGACCGTACTGACCCTTACCACCTGACTGCTTAGCGTACTTGTAGTCAACGTTAGCTTCCTTGGTGATAGTCTCCTTATAGGATACCTGAGGTGCACCAACGTTAGCCTCAACCTTGAACTCTCTCAGCAGTCTGTCAACGATGATCTCCAGATGGAGCTCACCCATACCTGCGATAATGGTCTGACCTGTCTCTTCGGAAGTATAAGTTCTGAAGGTCGGGTCTTCTTCTGCCAGCTTAGCCAGCGCGATACCCATCTTCTCCTGACCTGCCTTGGTCTTAGGCTCGATAGCGAGCTGGATAACAGGCTCAGGGAATTCCATGGATTCCAGTATAACAGGGTTCTTCTCGTCGCAGAGAGTATCACCTGTAGTAGTATTCTTCAGACCGATAGCTGCACCGATATCACCTGCATAGATGGTATCGATATCCTTTCTGTCGTTGGAGTGCATCTGAACGATACGTCCGATTCTCTCGTCCTTATCCTTGGTGGAGTTGTAAACGGTAGAACCTGCTGCCAGTACACCGGAGTATACTCTGAAGTATGCCAGCTTACCAACGAAGGGGTCTGTAGCGATCTTGAATGCCAGTGCTGCGAAAGGCTGATCGTCGCCTGAAATTCTCTCGCACTCCTCACCTGTATCAGGGTTAACACCCTTGATGTGGGGAACGTCGATAGGAGAAGGCATATAGTCAACGATAGCGTCGAGCAGCTTCTGTACGCCCTTGTTCTTGTAGGAAGTACCACAAGTAACAGGAACCATTGTGTTAGCGATGGTGGACTTTCTGATAACAGTCTTCATCTCTTCGATGGTGATCTCCTCATCAGCGAAGAACTTCTCAGCCAGATCGTCATCAACTTCTGCCAGATGCTCGATCAGGTCAGCTCTGTACTGCTCAGCCTTTTCCTGCATATCAGCGGGGATATCCTCACATCTGATATCCTTGCCCAGATCATCATAATAAATGTACGCCTTCATCTCAAGGAGATCGATGATGCCCTTGAAATCTTCCTCAGCGCCGATAGGCAGCTGGATCGGAACAGCGTTGCACTGAAGTCTCTCGTGGAGCATATTCAGTACGTTATAGAAATCAGCACCCATGATATCCATCTTGTTGACGTATACCATACGAGGTACCTTATAGTTGTCAGCCTGTCTCCATACAGTCTCGGTCTGGGGCTCAACGCCGCCCTTTGCACAAAGAACGGTAACTGAACCGTCGAGAACTCTCAGAGATCTTTCAACTTCAACGGTGAAGTCAACGTGGCCGGGAGTATCTATAATGTTGAGTCTGTGACCCTTCCAGTAGCAAGTAGTAGCAGCAGAGGTGATAGTGATACCTCTCTCCTTCTCCTGTGCCATCCAGTCCATTGTAGATGCACCGTCGTGTGTCTCACCGATCTTGTAGTTAACACCGGTATAGAACAGGATACGCTCAGTAGTAGTTGTCTTACCGGCGTCGATGTGTGCCATGATACCGATATTACGGTAATCCTGGAGCTTAGTTTCTCTAGCCATGATATATCCTCCTCTATACTCTTACCATCTGTAATGAGCGAAAGCCTTGTTAGCTTCAGCCATCTTGTGTGTGTCGTCACGCTTCTTGCATGAACCGCCTACACCGTTAAGAGCGTCGAGGATCTCAGCTGCGAGCTTTTCCTTCATGGTATCCTCGTGTCTTTCACGAGAATACTTAGTGATCCATCTCAGACCGAGTGTCTGACGTCTGTCAGGTCTAACCTCCATGGGGACCTGATAGGTAGCACCGCCGACACGGCGAGCCTTTACCTCCAGCTCAGGCATGATATTGTTCATAGCCTCCTCGAAAACCTCGAGAGCAGGACGGCCTGTCTTTTCCTCTACGATCTCGAATGCTCCGTAAACGATCTTCTGGGCAACACCCTTCTTACCGTCGAGCATGATGTTGTTTACCAGACGTGTAACCAGCTTGCTGTTGTATACAGGATCCTGGAGCACGTCTCTCTTAGTAACTCTACCTCTTCTTGGCACTTTAATTCCCTCCTTCACAAATAATGAATTCATAGGTACTCGCTCTGTGACCAAACCTGAAAGTCCGTCACAGCCCCGTCAGTTCCATGCAGAGTTACCAATACAATATATATCAATCACTCCACAAAAACTGTGGTCTCCGCTTTTACGCGGCAATGAGTTATTCCATAAATTTTAAGCGGGATACCTCCCGTAGTTTCCGCAAGCTTTATAAAGCTTACTTAGCAGCGCCTGCCTTAGGCTTCTTAGCGCCGTACTTGGATCTAGCCTGCATTCTCTTAGCAACGCCCTGTGCATCAAGAGTACCGCGGATGATGTGGTATCTTACACCAGGGAGGTCCTTAACTCTTCCGCCTCTGATGAAAACAACAGAGTGCTCCTGAAGGTTATGACCAATGCCGGGGATGTATGCAGTTACCTCGTAGCCGTTGGTCAGCTTTACTCTGGCTACCTTTCTCATTGCGGAGTTAGGCTTCTTAGGAGTAGCTGTTCTGACAACTGTGCATACGCCTCTCTTCTGAGGACAGCTCTGATCGATAACTCTCTTCTTCTTGGCATTGAAGCCCTTCTGGAGAGCAGGAGCTGTAGACTTGTCTGCAAGTACGTTTCTGCCCTTTCTTACTAACTGGTTAAAGGTTGGCATGGTTTCTCTCCTTTCGTCAAATAGTTACACTGACCCTATTGTCAGCGTACTCGACTATTATACATTACTTTTCCCGATATGTCAAGCTATTTCATATAATTTTTACACTTCACACAAAACACCCCGTAATACAAGGTCTGCACTCATATAGAAGTGATAAGCCGCAGTATTTCTTGTGTACAATTTCTGAATGCTGCGGTGCTTTAAATATAGAACGAGCGCAGACGTTTTATCGTCCGCGCTCGTTTTTGTCAGCTGTGACTTCTCTCTTTGTTTCCTTAGCAGTTTCACCCAATTATACACGATATCATCGCTGCGGGTCTATATTGTAGTCAACATTTCTTCGCTCAATACTGATAACTTCCGAACCTGTATTTTTTTGTGTCTCCGCTCCGCCGAACTTCGCTTTGCCCGCCCAAACTATCTCATCACCGTTCTTTTTGCCAAAGCTGAATGTTATTCCGTCGGGTGGCTCTGAGACTGTTTCATCGAACTCCACTCCATACATAAGCAGAAGCTTTCCGCCGCTGTATTCCTCGTCGCGAGCAATATATAGTTTCTTAACGCGGTCATCCTCACATCTAATGACATACTCATCATTACTGTTTATCACAAATGACGATATCTCATGCTTTTTGGAGTCCTCTTTGAACATGATATTTTTTATCTCATCAAAGTCTGCATTTTTTGATGCTGTAAGTTCAAAGGTATACAGGAACAGCGTTCTTTTATTTCCGTTATCGTCGAACTTTCTAACTACAACATCACCGAAGGGTTCAACTGTAAAGTCATAATCACCGTTTTCAGCAGCTGTCATTTGAATGACCGTGTTTTCAATGACATTGATATCTGATCCCTTTAGATTGGTCGGAACAACATCAATTTTAAGTTTGCCCCTGATATTTCCCGTTCTTTCGGTATCGATGACGTTTATCAGCAGATACGCCGTATTTGCTTTGGTGCTGTCCGCCACTGCCCTGACATTCAGTATCTCGATATCGGTATCACACTTTGTTTTGAGGGTGTACTGTCTTCCGCCTATACCGATCGAACATGTCTTTTCTATGCGATCGAAATATGAGCCTGCCCACAGGTATCCGCCGTCGGTCTTTTCAATTTTCATCACATAAAGCTGTGATGTTGCGCCGCCGCGGACGTAGGCTTCATCAAACAATGTCGCCATCATCTCGCCTTTGATCTCTGTATCTCTTTTGTCATATGAGATACTGCACTCGACCTCGGGCTTTACCTGATTGATATTTTTATAGGTGCCTCTCACCAAATACTTGACCGTATCGTCGAATGTATAATCCGAGACCCTTGCAGCAACCTGTGCCGTGCGAAGTATATCTCCAAAAAATCCATCTGTCCATCTGCCCAGATCGGCGTATCCGTTGCAGAAAAGTGTTCCTTTGGGCTGTACTCCCAAATATTTCCTGCCGTTTACTTCCATGGTGAAATTCATATCAAGGCATTCCTCGCCCAGAAGTTCATCGAAGCCCAGCACCACTTTATCGCCGAACTTCGGAAGTTCCTTGCTTCCCGAAAGCGCATCGCCATCCGCCATAAGCTGTGTGCATAACACATGATTTCCAAACTGGTAGGACTCTCGCGCACACGCAAGAAAGATCGTTCCATCATCTTCAGACTTCACGCAGTCCAGCACATTCACAGTTTCTGTATAACCGTACATATCGTTCATCTTAGCCTTGGCATCTTTGATATATTCTGCCCATTTTTCAGGGTTCTCATCATATTCTTCCTCAGGCGGCAATAATGCCCGGCTTTTTGCAGGTGTACTGTCAGATGATGTGTGTTTAATCTGTACATCGCTGTTACTGTAACCATAGAACATCGGTATGACCACCATTCCCACAGCCGCTGCCGCTGTCACCGCAACTATCCCTGCGGACTGCCATTTTTTCAGCTTCGGCTCCATGCCCTCAGCCTCTGCCGCTTTAAGAGCCCTGCGCTGCCAGTCCTCGGGTGTTCTGACATTATCCAAAAATCTCATCTGTTTCATAACGTCCGCTCCCTTCCTGTTCAAGCTGACCTTTCAGCTTTTCTCTGCCGCGTTTCAGCTGTGAGCGCACAGTTGAAGGTCTTGTCTTAGTGACCTCTGCTATCTCATCAGCTGTAAGCTCCTCATAATAATAAAGGTATATCACATCTCTGTACTTCGGCGGAAGTTCCATCACCAGCTGCCATATCTCGCGGTCGGCAGGCTGAACGGGTATGTCACTGACATCTTCCAGACTGAGGGTGTTCCTGCGCAGGCGATAACGCCATAAGCTACTGCACTCGTTCACCGTCACCCTGAGAAGCCATGCTTTCGGGTTTGGTATGACACCCTTTTTCAGTTCCTTGTACAGCTTGAAGAACACCGTCTGATATACGTCCTCCGCATCGGACATATCCCCGGTATGCATCACACAAAGTCTTGTGACCATGTCGCTGTACTCTTTTAACAACTCTTCATAATCGCTTAGGATATCAGCCATGCGCCTCACCTCCCTCTCTGTATAATAAAACGCCGACAGTTCCAAAAATGTTGCACGGGTCTGAAAAAATTTTTTTCATTCAGCTGACGCACCGCATTTTGTCAGCACCAGTATACCAGATACTATTCTTAATGTCAATATAATGATCAGTTCTTCGGGCGTAAAAAACAGCCCTCCGACCTGAGCCGAAGAGCTGCTGATAATTATTTATCATATCCCCGATATCAACCCAAGAACATTTTTCTCCACAAATTCCACTCTGTCAAATATCCTCGGTTTGAACGTCCCTGTCACCCCAACAGATATATTCTTCTCTCTGTTCACGTATATCAGATTTCCACCATCCCCGATTGCAGCGCAAACTTTGCCGCTCTCATCGATAGTATACCATAAATATCCGTAGTACAGTCCCCCGAAAGTTTCAGGCAGTTTCTGCAAAGGCGAGGTCATCTTCTCCACCCACTTTTCCGATACCACCTGCGCACCGCCGTACTTTCCGCCGTTCAACATCATCTGTCCTATCTTAGCCATATCCCTCGCCGAAAGTGTCAGACCCCAGCCCGCAGTTACCGTTCCCTGAGGGTCGCTGTACCACTCGTTTTCCCGAGGGTTCTTATTCATCAGGAAATCGAACTGATCTTCCTTTGAACTGTCACCGTGTACCCTGTGCTCGGGTATCCCCAGCGGCTTGAACAGGTATTCGTTGGCAAAGTCTATGCATCTCATGCCCGAGGCTTTTTCTATCACGCCCGCAAATATCTGTATTCCGAGAGTTGCATACTTGAAATCCCCTGTTATCCCCGATCTTCCCCCAAGAAGATCAAGAGCGGCTACCGTCCAGTCATCCGAAGTACATACCTTTTTCCAAGGTTCGCTCCTGTACTTGTAGGGCGCTGTCATCGTCAGCAGATGTTCAAGCGTCACATCATAGATGGTCTTTTCGCCCCGCTTGACCTTGTATCCTGGAAAATAGTCAAGCACCTTATCTTTCGTTCCGCCGATAAATCCCTTGTCCGCCGCGATACCCGCAAGCACTGCCATCACGCCTTTCGTCACCGACATAACGTTCGCAGTGTCCGCCGTCCCGAAGCCCCGCCAGCTGTCTTCATAGAACGTCGCACCGTCTTTCATCGCATATATCTGGCAGATATTGCTCTCATTTCCCTTGCTTTCTTCAACCATTCTGTGTAACTCTTCTGCTGTCATACCGCTGCCTCCTGTTCATCTCTTCTGACTTTCATCTGTCACCCGAAACACCGTTTTTTTCATGATAGCATAAAGTATACCAAAAACAATTTTTAATGTCAATACATTTTATTAAGATTTTTTTCACACATAAAAAGCAGCTCCCCGACCGAAGCCGAAGAGCTGCTGATTATTATTTCATATTATCAAGCCGGGATCCTATCAGATGAACGATTCAGTGGGAGCAGTATGTGCGCCGCTCTCGTTCTTGACGATCTCAACCTTGTTGTAAACGTCCATACCTGTACCTGCGGGTATGAGCTTACCGATGATAACATTTTCTTTAAGGCCCTGGAGCTTATCCGTCTTGCCTCTGATAGCTGCGTCGGTAAGAGCCTTTGTGGTCTCCTGGAAGGACGCTGCGGAAAGGAAGCTGTCGGAGTAGCTGGAAGCCTTGGTGATACCCTGGAGAACAGGCAGTGTTGTGATGAGTCTTGCGCTCTCGTCGCCTGCATCGATCTGTGCCTGTATCTCTTCGTTGAGCCTGTCAACTTCGTACTTGTCAACCAGTTCGCCGGGAAGTCTGTAGCTTGAACCCGGATCGTCGATCTTGACTTTTCTCATCATCTGACGAACGATAACTTCGATATGCTTATCGTTGATATCAACACCCTGCAGACGGTAAACCTTCTGAACTTCGGTGATGATGTAGTTCTGTACAGCCTTTTCGCCGTTAACAGCCAGTATATCAGCAGGGTTGATCGAACCCTCGGTGAGAGGCTCACCGGGTATAACGGTCTGACCGTCTCTAACCCTGATCTTGTAGCCGTAAGGTATAGGATAAGTCTCGAATGCGGGCTCGATGCGTCCGTCGGGAATGATATCCTCTGTTACGGTGATCTGCTTTGTCTTCTTGATCTCCTCGATACGAACTACGCCGCCGATCTTGGAGATGATAGCTGCGCCCTTGGGCTTTCTGGACTCGAACAGTTCCTCGACACGGGGAAGACCCTGTGTGATATCTTCTGCCGATGCGATACCACCGGTATGGAATGTTCTCATGGTCAGCTGTGTACCGGGCTCACCGATGGACTGTGCGGAGATAACGCCGACAGCTTCACCGACCTGTACTATATTGCCGTTTGCCAGGTTAGCGCCGTAGCACTTAGCGCATACGCCGTTTCTTGCCTTACACTGCAGTACCGATCTGATCTGGATAGAGGTCTTGCCCTCTTCTTCCAGTGCAGCAACGATCTTGGCAGCATCGTGCTCGCTTATCAGCTTATCCTTGGAGCAGATCAGCTCGCCTGTCTTGGGATCCTTGAGGGATTCAACAAGGTATCTGCCCACAAGTCTCTCGCTCAGAGGCTCGATCATTTCGTTGCCGTTCTTGATATCGAATATCTCGATACCAACGGTAGTGCCGCAGTCCTTGTGTCTGATGATAACGTCCTGAGATACGTCAACAAGACGTCTTGTCAGGTAACCCGAGTCAGCGGTACGCAGAGCGGTATCAGCCAGACCCTTACGTGCGCCTCGGGAGGATATGAAGTATTCCAGTATGTTAAGACCTTCACGGTAGTTAGCTCTGATAGGCATCTCGATGGTAGAACCCGATGTATTGGCGATCAGACCACGCATACCTGCGAGCTGTCTTATCTGGTTTATCGAACCACGGGCACCGGAGTCCGCCATCATATGGATAGGATTGTGCTCGGTGTCGTAGCTTGCCTTCAGTGCATCTGTTACCTTATCAGTAGCAGCGTTCCAGATCTCGATGAACTTCTTGGACTTTTCTTCTCTTGAGATATAACCTCTCTTGTACTGCTTGTCTACCTTTTCGACCAGTGCATCGGCTTCTGCGAGGATATCCTTCTTTGAAGCGGGGATATCTGCATCGCATACCGCAACGGTTATGGCAGACTTGGTGGAGTACTTATAGCCCAGTGCCTTGATGTTATCAAGAACTTCGGAAGTAGTTGTAGTACCGTGTCTCTGTATACATCTGTCGATGATATCGCCCAGCTGCTTCTTCTTTACGAGGAAGTTTACTTCCAGGTCGAACTGCTTCTCGGAGCTTGTTCTGTCAACATAGCCCAGATTCTGGGGGATAATGGAGTTGAAGATAAGTCTTCCCACAGTAGCGTCGATGATCTTGGATACTGTCTTGTCACCGATCTGACGTGTGATCCTTACCTTGATAGCTGCGTGGAGAGTAACATCGTGGTTATCATAAGCCATGATAGCCTCGTTGACATCTCTGAACACCTTGCCTTCACCGGGTTCGCCTGTCTTCTGGAGAGTCAGGTAGTATGAACCCAGCAGCATATCCTGAGAAGGAACAGCCACAGGACGTCCATCCGAAGGCTTCAGCAGGTTGTTAGCAGCCAGCATGAGGAATCTTGCCTCAGCCTGTGCCTCAACGGATATAGGCAGATGTACCGCCATCTGGTCGCCGTCGAAGTCGGCGTTGAACGCTGTACAAACCAGAGGGTGCAGCTTGATAGCTCTGCCCTCAACGAGTATGGGCTCGAATGCCTGGATACCCAGTCTGTGCAGTGTAGGCGCACGGTTCAGCATTACAGGGTGACCCTGGATAACGTTCTCCAGAGCGTCCCATACCTCGGGGCGTGCTCTCTCGACTGCTTTTCTTGCGCTCTTTATATTGATCTGAGGATTTGTGTCAACAAGTCTCTTCATAACGAAGGGCTTGAACAGCTCCAGTGCCATCTCCTTAGGCAGACCGCACTGATACATTTTCAGCTCGGGGCCTACGACGATAACGGAACGTCCTGAGTAGTCAACACGCTTACCCAGCAGGTTCTGACGGAAACGTCCCTGCTTACCTTTCAGCATATCCGAAAGGGACTTGAACGCTCTGTTGTTAGGACCTGTAACAGGTCTGCCGTGTCTGCCGTTGTCGATCAGTGCGTCAACAGCTTCCTGGAGCATTCTCTTTTCATTTCTTACGATGATATCGGGAGCTTCCAGTTCCAGCATCCTTTTAAGACGGTTGTTTCTGTTTATAACTCTTCTGTAAAGATCGTTCAGGTCGGAGGTAGCGTATCTGCCGCCGTCCAGCATTACCATAGGTCTGATATCGGGGGGGATAACAGGAACAACGTCCAGTATCATCCATTCGGGTCTGTTGCCCGAAGCCCTGAATGCCTCTACGATCTCCAGTCTTTTCAGCAGCTTGATCTTCTTCTGACCTGCAGGCAGCTCCTTGAGCTCTTCCTTCAGTTCATTTGAAAGCTGATCGAGGTCGATCTCCTCCAGCAGCTGCTTGATAGCCTCAGCACCCATGCCTGCCTTGAAATCGCTCTCGTCATACTTTACCAGCAGATCGTTATACTCCTGCTCAGTAAGCAGCTTGCCCTTTTCAAGCTCGGTGTTGCCGGGGTCTATTACTACATACTTTGTGAAATACAGCACTTCTTCCAGTCTTTTCTGGGAGATCTCCAGCATCTGACCGATGCGGGAGGGTGTGCCCTTGAAGTACCAGATATGTGATACAGGTGCAGCCAGTTCGATGTGACCCATTCTCTCACGTCTTACCTTAGCCCTTGTTACCTCAACGCCGCAGCGTTCGCATATCTTGCCCTTGAAACGGATCTTCTTGTACTTACCGCAGTGACACTCCCAGTCCTTGTGCGGTCCGAATATCCTTTCGCAGAACAGACCATCCTTTTCAGGCTTCTGTGTACGGTAATTTATGGTTTCGGGTCTTGTGACCTCACCGTATGACCATTCTCTGATCTTTTCGGGAGATGCCAGACCGATCTTTATTGATTCAAATACATTAAAATCCAACAGCGATACCCCTTCCTTTAGAAGTTAGAAGCCGGGACTGGAGGCACCCTGTGCCTCTCGTCCTGTTTACCAATGCTAATTATTGTCGTACTAAACGTCTGCTGTTTATTCAAACAGATCGTCCTCATCAACGTCACCGGTGTAGCTGTCGTGGAGATAATCCTCATCTCCGTCGTCGCCGTCGCCGTAGTCGTAATCGTCGCTGCCGCTGCTGCCGTAATCGTCCAGATCACTGCGTTCGAGTTCGGAAGTACCGTCCTCGTCCTCAGCGCCGAAGCCGTCGCCGAAGTCTTCGCTCTCAGCGGACATCTTGGTATTGTCATCAGCGTAGTGTGTAGGAATGAGATCGTCGTCATCATCAAACTTCTGCTTGAGGTCGATCTCTTCGTTATTGATGTTGAGCACCTTGATATCAAGGCACAGGGACTGCAGTTCCTTGATAAGTACCTTGAATGCCTCGGGCACGCCGGGGTTAGGAACGTTCTGACCCTTAACGATAGCCTCGTAGGTCTTTACACGTCCGTTCAGGTCGTCCGACTTAACGGTCAGTATCTCCTGCAGAGTATAAGCTGCGCCGTAAGCTTCCAGAGCCCAAACTTCCATCTCACCGAAACGCTGTCCGCCGAACTGAGCCTTACCGCCGAGAGGCTGCTGTGTTACCAGTGAGTAAGGACCAACGGAACGTGCGTGTATCTTATCGTCAACGAGGTGGTGGAGCTTGAGGTAGTACATATAACCGACAGTAACGCGGTTATCGAACTTCTCACCTGTTCTGCCGTCGTATACGGTGAACTTACCGTCCTCGCTCATGCTCAGTGCATTGGGGTTGATGACCTCATCCATGGGATGTATCTCAAATTCATCATCCTTGTGCTCGAGATAGTTCTGCTGAGCCATCTTGAAGCACTCACGGATATCAGCCTCGTGTGCGCCGTCGAATACAGGGGTCATTATCTTCCAGCCAAGTGCCTTTGCAGCCATACCAAGATGAACTTCAAGAACCTGACCGATATTCATACGTGAAGGCACGCCCAGGGGGTTCAGACAGATATCCAGAGGAGTACCGTCTTCCAGGAAAGGCATATCCTCCTGAGGAAGTATACGTGAAACGACACCCTTGTTACCGTGACGACCCGCCATCTTATCGCCGACAGAGATCTTTCTCTTCTGTGCGATGTAGCATCTTACCAGCATATTTACTCCGGGAGAAAGCTCATCGCAGTTCTCTCTTGTAAATACTCTTACTTCTATAATAGTACCTGCTTCGCCGTGAGGTACCTTCAGGGAGTTATCCCTTACTTCTCTTGCCTTTTCACCGAAGATAGCTCTCAGCAGTCTTTCCTCGGCTGTCAGCTCGGTCTCGCCCTTAGGTGTTACCTTACCGACGAGGATATCGCCCGAGCGTACCTCGGCACCTATTCTGATGATACCGTTCTCGTCCAGATCCTTCAGAGCGTCATCGCCCACGTTGGGGATATCTCTTGTGATCTCCTCGGGTCCGAGCTTGGTATCTCTTGCTTCTGTTTCCAGATCTTCGATATGGATAGAAGTATACTTATCCTGCTTTACAAGGTTCTCGTTCAGCAGAACGGCGTCCTCGTAGTTGTAACCTTCCCAGGTCATGAAGCCGATCAGTGCGTTCTTACCAAGAGAAAGCTCACCGTTGGATGTAGCGGGACCGTCACCGATTATCTGATGAGCCTCGATGCGCTCGCCCTTTTCAACGATAGGTCTCTGGTTTGTGCAGGTACCTGCGTTGGATCTCTTGAACTTTGTCAGCTCGTAGGTGTGCATATTGCCGTCGTCCTCGCGGATAACGATCTTGTCAGCGTCAACGCTCTCAACAACACCTGCCTTGGTGGATACCACTGCAACACCGGAGTCGATACAAGCCTTGTACTCCATACCTGTACCAACGATAGGTGACTCTGTCTTCAGCAGCGGCACAGCCTGCCTCTGCATGTTCGATCCCATCAGCGCACGGTTCGCATCGTCGTTCTCGAGGAACGGGATACAAGCGGTAGCGACTGAAACGACCATCTTAGGAGATACGTCCATGAAGTCGATCTTGCTGTTCTCGATCTCCAGGATCTGATCTCTGTATCTGCCGTTTACCTTGGGTCTTGCGAACTTGTGGTCTTCTGTCAGGGGCTCGTTAGCCTGAGCTACCATGAAGTTGTCCTCGACATCGGCAGTCATGTATACTACCTCGTCGGTAACAACGCCTGTCTCCTTATCAACTCTTCTGTAAGGAGCCTCGATGAAGCCGTACTTGTTTATTCTTGCGAATGATGCCAGATAGGAGATCAGACCGATGTTAGGTCCTTCAGGTGTCTCGATAGGGCACATTCTGCCGTAGTGTGTGTAGTGAACGTCACGAACCTCGAATCCGGCTCTGTCTCTCGACAGACCTCCAGGACCCAGGGCGGAAAGTCTTCTCTTGTGAGTCAGCTCAGCAAGAGGGTTGTTCTGATCCATGAACTGTGACAGAGGAGATGAACCGAAGAACTCTCTGATAGCCGCAGTGATGGGTCTTATATTTATCAGTGCAGTAGGAGTTATTACCTCGCTGTCCTGCGACTGTATATTCATTCTCTCACGGATAACTCTTTCCATTCTGGTGAAGCCGATGCGGAACTGGTTCTGCAGCAGCTCGCCTACGGAACGGATACGTCTGTTGCCCAGGTGGTCGATATCGTCTACCTGACCTACGCCGTCGCAGAGGTTGAGGAAATAGGATACAGTAGCCACGATATCATCAATGATGATATGCTTGGGCACCAGGTCATCAGCCCTGTTCCTGATCTCTTCCTTGATCTCCTCGGGATCGTCGGTGCTTTCCAGTATCTCCTTGAGTACTGCAAAGCTTACCTTCTCGTTGATGCCGCACTCAGCAGGATCGAAGTCAACATAAGCCTGCAGATCAACCATGCCGCTGCCTATGATCTTGACTTCCTTATCCACCATTCTTGTTATGGTCTCGCCTGTGGGAGCAGTTTCGTACTCCTTGACCTCAACGGTAACATAAGCTTCCTTTACACCTGCAGTCTCGATCTCCATAGCCTTATCGTAATCGATGAGGTCGCCTTCCTCAGCCAGTACCTCGCCTGTCATGGGAGCGATTATGGGTCTTGTGATCTTGTGCCCTACAAGTCTGGAGCCTACGCCCAGCTTCTTGTTATACTTGTATCTGCCGAAACGTGACAGATCATATCTCTTTGCATCAAAGAACAGGTTGTTCAGATGTGTCTCCGAGGACTCTACCGTGGGGGGCTCGCCCGGACGGAGCTTCTGGTATACCTGCAGCAGAGCTTCCTCGCGATTAGCGGTCTGATCCTTCTGCATTATGGTCTGGGTCAGTCTTTCGTCAACACCGAAGGTAGCCTCGATCTCCTCATTCGTACCAAAGCCGAGGGCACGGATGAATGTGGTTATCGGTATCTTTCTGTTCTTATCTATACGGACATAAACGACATCGTTCGAGTCCATTTCATACTCGAGCCATGCACCTCTGTTAGGTATAACGGTGGTCTTGAACAGATCCTTACCTGTCTTATCCTTATCAAAGGCATAGTAAACACCGGGAGAACGTACCAGCTGAGATACGATAACACGCTCTGCACCGTTGATAACGAATGTACCGCTGTCGGTCATCTTCGGGAATTCGCCCATGAAGACCTCCGACTCCTTGATCTCTCCTGTTTCGAGATTGTTCAGTCTTGCAGTAACTCTCAGGGGAACAGCGTACGTTGCATCTCTCGCCTTGCACTCTGCGATCGTGTACTTTGAATTTTCATCAAAGCGGTATCCCACGAAAGTCAGCTCCAGATTACCGTTGTAATCCGTGATCGACGAAACATCTCTGAAAACCTCCTTGAGTCCCTCGTCCAGAAACCACTGGTACGAGTTCTTCTGCACCTCGATGAGGTTAGGCATTTCCAGGACTTCGTTGATCTTGGCAAAGCTTTTTCTGGTATTCTTACCAAGTCTTACGTCCTTGACATTAACCATAGACTCGATCACTCCTTAATTTATTTTGAAACCTTTGTGAACGTTTTGCGAACAAGCACTTTTCCGCCCTCTTGACAAAGGTCGGTCAGGTGCCTCACAAGCATGGACTTCAGCCTGTTTTCGCACTTTCAGGGCGTTCACACGGGCGTAAAGTTCCATTATGATACAGTATAAAATTATATCACAGACTCCGTCCCTTGTCAAGCCTTTTCCATTGACTGCACCCCTCATTTACCCATTTTCGCCGCTTTTAACAAAAACCAATGTCATGCGGGGCTGAAAGTTTTACAATGACCATTCATAAGATATTCCGTAAATTTTTTATGAACAAGAGCCATCCCATCAAAGTACGTCAGGCAATACCCACGTACCCAAAAATACAAAGGCATACGGTCGTATAGTTTTCAGCTGTGATTTTTCCCTTTTCCCCCATGATTTTTATGGCGACTCACCGCTCATCACAATTGTCATTATTTTCCATTTTTGTTGTGTTACTGCCTATATCCAAACCTCTGATATTGTGCAAACAACTGTTTTTAAATTTAACTCGGACATATTTCTGCAAGAGTTGTACAAAAACGTACAACTTTTCGACCCAAATCACTGATAGTAGAAAGACATAATTTTTTTCTAAGCATGGCAAACATCCCGAATCCACCGCCGACACAGTCGTGGTTAGGGTTCGGACGTGGTGGTATGGGGGCACGGTGACTGCGTCGACCGTTACCCCGTTTGAAATAATATTTTATAGCAAAAGTTATTAAGAACAAAGAATAGATCCCACTTATGCGCACGATGGCAGGCAGTCGCCGACTATTACTACGGGATATGAGGCGGCGTGTTATACTGTATAAGAGGGAAACACCACCGACCCCCACGGCAAAAAACAGCCCCGAAGCGCACTTCGGGGCATAGTCCACATTTTACATTATTCTGATCTGATGACACATCAAAGAAAGATCTCATGAAGTCTGAATATCACGAAATCACCCACTTCCAGCGTAAGCGGAGGGTGTGTCTTTTCAAACCGTTCTCTTTCAGCGATATATTCTTCTATCTCTTCTCTCGTCTGAAAAAGACCGTACTGATTAAGCTTGAACTGCGGGAACACAAAAGGTATCTCATTATAAACCGCCGAATAATTATCCCCCGATGAATAGGCGTAGTCGTATCCAAGAAACACCTTTTCAACGTCGGGACACTCAAACCTCGGACGCGGTATGTCCGTTTCAGCCAGAAGCAGTCTGTATCTTATGTTTCGCTTTTCTGCTTCTTTTACGTATTTATATATATACTCCATATCATTGCAGGCAGCCACCCAATAATGATCGGGTATGTTATAAGTCATACCGATATCGATATGTTCATCATAGTATCCTTCAAAACTTTTGTCCGCATCTTCAACATAGTTCAGGAACCAGTTCTGCGCCGAATCCTTGCTGTAACCGCTGCCGTCCACGCCCTTGTAAGGATTATCCGTATATTCCTGAACGATAATTCCGTTTACTGTCATTTCTCTTTCACTCGTTCCAGTATTTCCTGTCAAGACTTCTGTACATCACCGTCTGCATCACATGGGCTTCGGTTATCATTTCGCTGTTATCCATATCAGCAACCGTCCGCGATACTTTCATCATCTTGTCGTAAGCGCGTCCCGAAAGCCCAAGGTCATCAAACACCCTGCCGAGGGTATTGCGTGCTTCATCGGTCATCCGACAGTACTCATGAAGTCTGTCGGGAGTTATCCTCGCATTGCAGGTTATTGAAGTCCCCTCGAATCTCGCCGTCTGTATATCACTTGCTTTCTGCACTCTCTCCCTTATCTCCGCCGAGGATTCCTCTTTCTGGGTCGATGACAGATCACCGTACTCAACGGGCTCGACTTCTATATGCACATCAAATCTGTCCAGCAGAGGCCCGCTTATCTTGTTGAGATAGTTCACCACCTGCTTGTGTGAACATATGCACTTTCGCGTGGGATGTCCGTAGTATCCGCATGGACATGGGTTCATGGCACCTATCAGCATGAATGAACAAGGATAGGTTATAGCGCCCGATGCGCGGGATATGGTCACCTGACGGTCTTCTATTGGCTGACGCAGTATCTCCAGGGATGCACGGGAGAATTCTGCCATTTCATCAAGGAACAGCAGACCGTTATGTGCAAGGGATATCTCACCTGGCTTAGGCACACTTCCGCCCCCTGCAAGACCTGCCGTGGACACCGTATGGTGAGGCGAGCGGAAAGGTCTTACCGTGATGAGTGGAGAATCCTTGTCGATATGTCCTGCCACTGAATGTATCTTGGTGGTCTCAATGGATTCCTCGAATGTCATGGCAGGGAGTATGGAAGGCATACGCTTTGAAAGCATGGATTTACCCGAACCGGGAGAACCCACCATAAGCACGTTATGACCTCCTGCCGCCGCCACCTCCAGCGCCCTCTTTGCAAAGCCCTGTCCGCGTACATCTGCAAAGTCAAGAGCGCCGAAATAGCTGACTTTTTCGGGCTTATACGGCTGTGCGGGAACTATCTCGGCTTTTCCTGCAAGATGATACACAAGCTCACCCAGCGAACCCACACCCATGCAGTCGATACCCTCTATCACCGAGGCTTCGCGCAGATTATCCAGCGGCACGAATATCCTTTTGATGCCGTTCTCACGCGCCATTATGACCATAGGCAGAACGCCCTGTACAGAACGTATCTCGCCATTGAGGGCTACCTCGCCTATGAACACGGAATCACGCATATACTCATCATTCGATATGCCCATTATCCTCAGTACTGCCACGGCTATTGCAAGGTCATGTACAGCACCCGTCTTTTTCACATCGGCAGGCGCAAGGTTCACCAGCACCCTCGCCTGCGGAAAATTTATGCCGCTGCTGCGGAAAGCCGAACGTATCCTCTCTCGGCTCTCCTTTACGGAGATATCCGCCATACCCACTATATCGAAGCTTTCAAGCCCCTCGGAGCTCTCTATCTCCACAGTGACGTCAAAGGCATTCAGCCCCAGCAGACCAAGGCTGTTTATACGCGCATACATCAGCTTCTGCCCTCTGCCTCAGCGGACAGCACGCCCTCATAGAAGTCAAGTATATCCCTGTAAACTTCCTCCCTGTTGAGTTCGTTTATCAGCTCGTGTCTTGCACCGTTGTATATCTTCATCTCAACATCGCAGTCATACAGCCGGAGCTTGTTGTAGACCTTCAGCACTCCCCTGCCGCAGTCCCCCACAGGGTCCTTGCTGCCCGATATGATATACGTGGGCAGTTCCTTCGGGTATACCTCGAACCACTTATTGCGGTTTACATAGTAGTTCACCCCAAGCAGATTCAGGAAGCCGTTGACAGTGAAGCTGAAATTGCAGTATGGGTCAGCCGAGTATTTTCTGACCTCCTCCGCATCACGGTTGAGCCAGCCTCCGCCGTCTCTGCCCGACTTTGAATTGTACAGACCGTACTTTCCGAACATCGCCTTATCGGTAAGGGGCGGTCTGAACCTGCTGCCCTTCACCTTTTCGATGCCCTGCAGATACAGCATCAGCTGTGACTCCGTACCCAGCAGTGCACCTGTGCCGCTGTAGATAATGCCGTCCAGTTCACCGGGATAAGCTGTGACATAAGCCCTGCCCATAAGACTGCCCATGCTGTGTGCGAACATGAAATAGGGTATGCCCTGGTACTCTTTCTTTATTATACGTGTAAGGCGGTGCATATCAGCCACACAGTGCTGCCAGCCGTCGCGCTCACTGATAAAGCCGCGCTCCTCGTTCTCATTCGGGTCTATGACACCGTCCTTTTCCTCGGCAAGCTTGGCAGCTGTCATGCCGTGTCCGAGATGGTCGTTGCCCACCACAAGGTAGCCGTTGTCATTGAGAAGTCTTGCAAACTCACGATAACGGCGCACATACTCACACATACCGTGAACGATCTGTATCACCGCTTTCGGCTGAATATCCTTTTTGGTGTATATCTCATAGTATATCTTCTTGCCCTTGTCACTTGAAGGGAAATATCTTTTTTCGGTAATGTATTCACTGTTTGACATAGTCTGTACCTCCTTTGATACTCGTTTTATCTATAGGTATCCGTGTTCGATGACTGTCCACGGAGAGCTTTCACTGTCCCTGACGACCACCGCCCGAACGTATTCCCGGCAGTGTATGCCGATGTTTGCGCCCTCACAGCCGTAGTTGTATTCTGTAAATCCCAGCACCATGCGGCAGTTGTCGGGATATCCGGGGTATTCTGCTTCGATATAGTCCTGAGATCCGATATCGTATTCCACATCGAGTACTGTGAACTTACAGCTGTTTATATATTCCGCCAGTTCATCTGCCGCCGATTTCTTATCTTCTTCGGTGAACCAAGAGGGTACATCCCCCTTGATCTCCAAGCCTTCAACGATACTTCCCGGCATGACCCCGATATCACGATAGGTCCTGATACTATCTGTCAAATCGATAACAAGTGCGATTATCAGCGTAAGTATTATCGGCGATAAAGTTATCGCAAACATGGCTATCCACCGGCGCAAAGGCGCTTTTTCGGCTTTGTCCGATCTATCTGCCTTGTGTTTCATACCGTTTTCTCCTTCTGCTTTACGGATCATCTTATATGAGCTTTATTATACCACAAAAGTTTCCAATAATCAAGTCAGATATAAACAAAAATTTGTCTATATTTCAAAAAACTCGGAAGTAATCGATTTTATATTGTTAAAAAATTTCTTTTCCCCTTGATAATATTTTTAATTATGGTATAATGTAATATAGTAATGCAGATATCCGGACATTGACGAACATAATTCCGCAGGGCGGAACAAATTTCTGATGAGGTGATGAAAATGAGCAAAGAAACTGAACTCTACAAGCTCTGGTGTGAGAAAGCTGTGGACGATCCCGATCTTCAGACTGAACTGAAAAGCATTGAGGGCGATGATGAAGCTGTCCTCGACCGTTTTTACAGAGATCTCGAATTCGGCACAGGCGGTCTGCGTGGCGTTATCGGTGCAGGCGCATACAGACTGAACATCTATACCATAAGACGTGCTACACAGGGCCTTGCTGACTATGTGAACGCTACTTTCAAGAATGCAAAGGTAGCTATATCCTACGATTCAAGAATAAAGTCAGATGTATTCGCAAAGGCTACCGCAGCTGTTATGGCAGCTAACGGCATCAAGGCATACATCTACAAGGAGCTTATGCCTACTCCCTGCCTTTCATGGGCAGTACGTGAACTGGGCTGTCAGGCAGGCGTTATGGTAACTGCTTCACACAACCCCGCTAAGTACAACGGCTACAAGGTATACGGTGAGGACGGCTGTCAGTTGACTATCGATGCTGCAAACGTTGTTACCGAGAAAATCGAGGCTGTTGATATGTTCGGCGGCGCTAAGTATATCGACTTTGAAGAGGGTCTGAAAAGCGGCATGATCGAGTACATCGGTCAGGACGTTATCGACAAGTACCTTGACAAGGTGGCTGAGCAGGGCATACATACCGATCTCGTTGCAGACAGCGGTCTGAAGGTGGTATATACACCTCTCAACGGCACAGGCAACAAGCCCGTTAGAGCTATACTGAAGAAAATAGGCATCAAGGAAGTTACAGTAGTTCCCGAGCAGGAGAACCCCGACGGAAACTTCCCCACCTGTCCTTTCCCGAACCCCGAGATCAAAGAGGCACTGGCTAAGGGTCTTGAACTCTGCAAGAGCGTAAAGCCCGACCTGCTGCTTGCTACCGATCCCGACTGTGACCGTGTAGGTATTGCAGTACCCGCTCCCGACGGCAGCTATGTACTGTTCTCCGGAAATGAAGTAGGCGCTATGCTGCTGAAATACGTTTGCCAGGAAAGAACAGCCCTGGGTACCATGCCCAAGGATCCTGTTGCTGTAAAGACTATCGTTACTACAGATATCTGCAGGAAGATAGCTGATGAGTACGGTGTTGAGCTGAGAAACGTTCTGACAGGCTTCAAGTTCATCGGTGAGCAGATAGGCTTCCTGGAGAAGGACGATCAGGCTGACAGATACATCTTCGGCTTTGAGGAGAGCTACGGTTACCTTGCAGGTTCCTATGTACGTGACAAGGACGCTGTTGTAGCTTCCATGCTGATCTGCGAAATGGCAGCATTCTACCGTACAAAGGGCATCACTCTGCTGCAGGCAAGAGAGGAGCTCTACAAGCAGTACGGCAACTATCTCCACAGCCAGGAATCCTTCCAGTGCGAGGGTGCAAGCGGCATGGAAAAGATGAAGGAGATCATGGCAGATCTGAGGACAAACGGCCCCAAGGAGATCGGCGGACTGAAAGTAACAGTATTTGCAGACTACAAGACCTCCGAGCAGACCGACATCGCAACAGGCAAGAAGACCGTTCTTACTCTGCCCAAGTCCGATGTACTGGTATTCGAGCTTGAACAGGGTGCAAGCGTTGTCATAAGGCCCTCGGGCACCGAGCCTAAGATCAAGGCTTACTACACCGCTATCGGTGATACAAGAGCTGACGCTGAAAAGACAGAGGCTGCACTGAAGGCAGACTTCAAGAAGATACTGGGCTTCTGATAAACCATTCTACCCGCAGGAACTTCCCTGCGGGTATTTTTATGCCATAAACAAACTGCGATAAGAATGCCAAAGAAGAGAGCTTTACGACAGTAGGCATAAAGAAGTTTTCAGACAAACATTGTAAGGCAGGTACAGCAAGCTAAAAAATAACCGAAAGGGTGCTTACAATGATTGATATGATTTACAACCTCCGTGTGGGTGATATTCACGCTGCTGAGTTCTCGGACGAGTTTAACGCTCTTTGTATCCCGTTCGAGGAGTCGCTGACCGAAGCCCAGCTCACCACCTTCCACAAGCTCCTCGACTGCGTGAGCGATACTGCCGCCGCTGAGATGAGAGCTGCGTACAAGGTCGGTTTTAAGGACGGGGTGGCTTTAATGAACGAGATAAATTCATAACTATGTATTGCCTGAAAGGTCTTATCTCTAATTGATTAGGGGTAAGACCTTTTTGTCGTGATAATCAACATTCGGTATTGACTCAAAGCCGCTAAAATGCTATAATATAATTAGATAGCTATACGCTGATTCGCCTATTATTGGCAAATAACGAGGTGTATTATGAAACCAATTCTTAAATACAGAGGTGGAAAGTCAAAGGAGATCCCGAATTTCTCCAGCTTTATACCAAAAGACTTTGATACCTATTTTGAGCCTTTCCTCGGTGGAGGAGCTGTTTTCTTTCATCTTGCTCCCCAGAAGGCTGTTATTAATGATATAAATGAAAAGCTCATTCAGTTCTATCTTGAATTACAGACAAATCCTACCGCTGTAAGAGAACAGTTAGATAGACTGCAAGCGTTATATGAAGCCAATCAAGCTGAATATGAACAGCTTAAAGCATTAACACCTGATGAGCGAGTGGAAAATAAAAACGAGGCTTTGTACTACCTTATAAGAGATATGTACAATCATAAAATCCCCATTGAGTATCTTGAGTCAGTTATCTACTTCTTCATCAATAAAACAGCATACTCAGGCATGATAAGGTTTAACGCCCAAGGCGAGTACAATGTTCCTTTTGGAAGATACAAGAACTTCAACACACAGTTAATTACTCCTGAGCATTTTGCGCTTATCAAATCAGCACATATTATGTCAGGCGATTACTCTAAAGTGTTTGAAATGGCAACCGAGAAGGATTTTATGTTTTTAGATCCACCATACGACTGTATATTTAATGATTATGGTAATATTGACTTCAAAAACGGCTTTGACGAAGAACAGCATCGTAGACTCGCTGCCGACTTCCGTAATCTGTCATGCAAAGCATTGATGATTATAGGAAAAACGGAACTTACAGAAGAATTATACGGTGAGTTCGTTAAGGGCGAATATGAAAAGTCTTATGCGGTCAATATAAGGAACAGATTTAAGTCTGAATCTATGCATATAATAGTAACAAACTATTAAAGGAGATATAGTTATGGCACGATTACAAGGTCGAACATTATTTTTCATTACTTCTCCTCGTTCTCCGTTCAAGATGATTCCTGAAATTTCCTTGCTTGTAAAAGATTTTACTGGTAAGGAGTGGAATACAACTACTCAAGAGGAGTTTATAAAGGAATTAGTTCAAGATGAGCATTTTGAAGGAACCGGCTCACCAAAGGATTTAGCTTTCAGCGCTCGTGATAGAATAAATAGAGGTCCGAAGGCATTAGGTTTTGTTGATTTAAAACCGTCCATACAATTAACAGATGCAGGAAAGAACTTCATTGATGAAGATTTGTGTGAAGAAGCACTGCTAAGGCAGCTCTTGAAATTCCAGTTACCGTCCCCGTATCATACCGAAACAACGAACCCTGATGTAACCTTCTGCGTTAAGCCTTACCTTGAAATCTTAAGATTGGTTTATACACTTGAAAAAGTCACTTTTGATGAAATAATGATTTTTGGTATGCAGCTTACAAGTTATACCAAATTTGATGAAGTTGTACAGAAAATATTGAAATTCAGAAAAGCTAAGGAAAATAACAGAGGTAGTTACAAAAACTTTATGGGAAAATATCGTGATGATGAGATATTTTCTATTTTTTCTGATGACATTCAGCAAGGCAATACCAAAACAAGAGAGTCAAAAGATGCTTCGGTAGCTAAATTTATAAAGACGAAAGCATCTAATCAGCGTGATTACACAGATGCTTGTTTTAGGTATCTAAGAGCAACTGGTCTTGTATCTATCTCTCAGAAAGGAAAATCCCTCTATATTACGCCTGAAAAGAAAGCTGAGGTTGAATACTATCTGAATAATATTGATAGGAAACCCGTATTTATTGATTCTGAAAGAGAATATAAAGCATACCTGTTTGATAGCACAGTTCCAACTCTGTACACAGATGATAGAGATAACATAATACAAGAACTCAGTGTTATATCTCCAGGTATCAGTTACGCAGATTGGGATATATTTGCACTCAAAAAGGAATTAAAGCATAAGCTGACCGAAAGAAAAGCTGGTATTATAAGCAAGCAGGTTAAGCGATTGAAAGACTATAAGGAGTATGCTGATGTCATTGGAACATTTGGCGATATTATGAATAAAGCCTACTATGACACTCCGCTTATGTTTGAATGGAATACTTGGCGAGCTATGACTATGCTTGATGGCGGCAACATTGTTGCAAATCTCAAATTTGATGATAATGGTGATCCGCTTTCAACAGCTTCAGGCAATATGGCTGACATTGTTTGTGATTACGGCAAATTCGCTCTTGCAGTTGAAGTTACAATGCAAAGCGGTCAAAAACAATACGAAATGGAAGGAGAACCTGTATCAAGGCATTTAGCTAAGCTCAAAAAGGAGACAGGAAAAGAAGCGTATTGTTTCTTCATTGCTCCTAAAATCAACGAATCCTGCATAGCTCACTTCTTTGTTCTTCACAAATTGAACTTGTCATCTTATGGTGGAGAATCAGTCATCATTCCTTTGGAATTAGATGTTTTCACAAAAATGGTCGAACAATCTGGTAAGGCAACTTACGAGCCTTCTCCGGAACAGGTGCATAAGTTCTGCAAGTATTCTATGGAAGTTGCTAAGAGTGTAAACAACGAGATGGAGTGGTATGAAAAGATCAGAAGCAAGGCTCTTGATTGGCTTGCAGCTTAAATGCGTATAATTGAATATACTCTATAACAATATAAGAGGATAATAATAAATGAAAACAGTTTTTGTGAAATATGGAAAGGAAGAACATTTACAGCAGATTGTTGATGGAAAGCTAAGATTTTCGCCTTCCCAAAACTATGTTAAAATGGAGGAACTTCTACATAACAAAGGACAAGGTGATTTGTTAGAAGGGAAAATGCCTTTACAAATCGAGGCTGCGCAGGTATACGATAAAGATACGAATGAATTAGTAGGGATTATGCCAAAACGCAGAATATTAATTAGCATTCAAGATGTTAATAATATGCCTGTATTTTGTCTTTCGTCGTATTCTATATCTGAGGACAATATGTTAAGTTTAGAGCATGAGCATTTAGATTCTATCAAAAGCGATTTCCCTGATGCAACTCACGCTTTAATCATTCAAAGTTCAGATACTTTCATAGAGGATGTAAAAAGTATTATTGGTCACAAGATAGTATCTGATCATATCAGATATTATGATTACTCTATTAATACAATGCAGATGTATATGTATTTAACAACTGGAGATGAAAAGATTGTACATAATAGCAGCATGACATATGATAACCGTTATCGTCATTTGCTATGTAAAGACATTTCGTTTTCTAATCAAAAAGAGTATAGATTTATTATTACTGATGAATTAATTGAAAAACCTGCATTTTATGATTTTCACTTTAATTCTCCGTACAAAATCCTCCCAATTGACGAATTATATAGAAACATAATTCTCGAATGACTTTATTCAATAAACCATAGCCTATTGGCACACACGTTTTCCGTTCCGCATAAGTCGTTATCGGAATAATGGAGCGTTCCATAACAGACAGATACCCAAAAGGTACACACTAACCGTAAGCGTTCTCTCTGAGCTTTCAGAGAGGACGCTTTTTTCATCGGTTAGTTTTCCGCTCCGCAGCAGTGTACGGCTCTGAGGGGCTTTTCCGTTCGCCAGACGGTCAAGCTGAGGTCGGCTCGGCAATGCCGTGAGTGGATTCATACTCCCTGACACGGCGGTAAAAGGTGTTTGCCGACATATCCATTCTCCACATAAAGTCCCTGCCTGTGATGTTCTTCGCTCTCCATTCCCCATAGAGCTGCCCGAACCTCGTCCAGTCGGTGGGGAGAGGTTTCCGTCCCGTGTACTTGCCCTGTGCCTTAGCGATCTCGATGCCCTCACGCTGTCGCTGTTTGAGCTGTTCACGCTCCAACTGTGAGAGTGCTGCGAACACGGTAAGCATAAATTTGCCCGTAGGCGTGTCTGTGTCGATGTTCTCCTTATGGCTGACGAGGGTAACACCCTTGTCGGTGAGAGTGTCGATGATGTTCAGCAAATCTTTCGTGGAGCGTCCCAGACGGCTTATGCTCTCGATGTAGAGGGTATCTCCCTCACGCACATAGTCAAGCATAGCCCTGAGCTGAGGACGGTCGGTGTTCGCTCCTGACAGCTTCTCGGAGAAGATGCGGTCAACCTGATAGTCGCACATGATTTCCTGCTGACGGGCGGTTTCCTGTCTTTCTGTTGATACACGAATATATCCGATTTTGCTCATAATTTTTTCCTTTCTTTATTCAAGTGTGTCTTTCTTCCTCTGCTGAGTGCGTTTTTTCTCTTGGTACTGCCTGTTACGCTCCTGCTGTTCCTTGTTTTGGAGATAGTTACGCACCTGTCGGGTGTACTTGTGTGCCGTGTCACGCTTAGTGACAAAGGCATTATGCTCAGGCAACAGAGCATTGTATTTCTCTTTCAGCTTGGTGGACTTCGCCTGCAAATCGTTCTGCTTAGGCATTTTCCCTTTGATGTAGTAAGGCTTGATATGCTCGGCAATATACTTGTCGGCTTCTTCAAATGCGTCGATAGCGGCAGCATTCTTCTTGCGGAAACTCTTTTGTGTAAAAGCAGAACGCTCCTGATACTCCTTGTATATAGCATAGTTCTGAGAATGCTGTTCCATCATCGCAATGAGCTTGTCTATCGGCTCTATCTTAGCTCTCAGCTTGGCAAGTTCGTCCGTGTGGTCATCAGGATGCTTGAAATTCCAGAAGAAGCCCCTGAGATCGTCAAGCGATGTGATACCGCCAGCTTCAAGGTCGGCAATCATCTTATCGCTGTCACGCATACCCCTGATCTCTGCCCACGGATCTTCTTTCTTTTCAGGTGCTTTACTCTCGGTAAGTGTGGGCTGTGGTATCGGGGCAGACGGTTCAGGCTTCGGCTCGGTGGGCTTTGCAGAAGATGCGTTAAGCATATCAAGCTGTGCCTGCCGTCTTGCTCGTCGGGCTGCAAAGAACTTCTCCACCTGTTCCGCAGCAGCTTTCCTCCTTGCGGTTTCACTCTTTTCTGTGATAGTATTAGGCTCGGCAGATTGTTTCGGCTTTGTCGGTGCGGTGACTGTCTGTGTCGGCTTCGGCTCGGTCTTTGGAACAACAGGCTTCGGCGGTTCGATAAGCATATCGGGAGTGACATTCGCCGCTGACAGCTTTTCCTGTATCTCTGCTATCTGCTCGGCTATGCGTTCGGGGGTGAAGTCTGCGCCCAGGGTGTCGGCTCTTGTAAACTTCTGTTGACCGTCACCTGATAGCCTGAATTTCAGCTTAACCTTATTGCTCGGCTTATACACATATTCGATACCGCACTCACTGCACTTTTCAAGAAAGTCCTTGAAGTCACGGCTGTAAAGCATGACCTCTGCAATTCTGACACGGAGTTTATCTTTCCACGACTTGCCCTCTTTCTGCATATCCCTCTCAAAGTGAGATACCCCATGTCCCTTTTCAGGCTCGGAGATAACAGATATACCGTGTTCGGCACATATCTCGTCCGAAATCTCACGCAGCTCTGCCCACGCTCTTTCTGACTTCCTGCCCTGATTATGCTCGGTGGTGAAGCTGAGTCCGTTATACAAATTTGTGTTGTTAAAAATGATGTGGCAATGCAGGTGCGACTTATCATGGTGGACGGCTATCACATACTGATAATCGCCTTTCAGATAACGGTCGCAAAGCTCCTCTCCGATCTGCATAGCTTGTTCGGGTGTGACTTCGCCAGGGGCAAAGCTCTGTATCATGTGGTAGGCAAGGATTTGGGTGCGTCCTGTTCCTGTGTTTCGGACGGCTCGGAAGTCCTCGCTTGCTCCTGCACTATCGGCTCGGCAAGCATAAGAGTTGACATATAAACCGTCGATGGTCTTATCTCCGTTTGTGATGTAAGCGATTGCTGCGCTGACTGTTGCCCGGATCGTATGGATAGAAGTATATGCCAAATTTCATTAACCCCTCTCTTTATCTCGGTAATATCCTCGGCATAGATGTGACCTGTGCTGTAAAGTCGGACAAGTATCTGATTGATGTTCGCTCCGATGCGTTTCATCAGGCGATTGCATTCGGCAATTTCGGAGCGGTCGGGAGTGAGATCAACCCTCGCCCGAACACAGTCACGGATATACTCGGTCTTGTTCTTGTACCCGTACTGCTCACACCTTGCTAAAATGTCCTGCATTTCCGATTCCGTAAAGCGAACATTTAGCGTGTAGGACTTCTTCTCCCTCTTGCGTTTCAGGTACTTGCGTTCATCGTCGGAAAGCTCGTCCTCGGACTTGTGTGCAAGGGTATCGTCAAGCTCGGCTCTGACCTCTTGGTCAAGTGCGTGATTGATAGCTCCCTCATAAGTCATACCCTCGAACTCCATAGCCTTGCGCTTGGGCGGTCTGCCACGCTTCTTTTTCTCGGTTTCCATAGTGGTGTCTCCTTTGTTTTTATTTCGGCGTAAGCCGATATTTTTTTGACCGCTGTGCGGTCATTTCGGGGCTTGGGGTGTACCCAACAAGCATTTGGTATTTTCGCTCGCTGTGCGGCGCAAAATACAATGCTTGTTATTTTTGTTGCGCTATGGCGCATATTTTTTCGCCTGAGCTTATCTCTCTGCTCAGGCTTTCGATGCTCCGTCAGCGAATTCGTGGAGCGAATGCGACATCTCTCACCGCCGCTTCGGTCGGCGGTATCTCGCTCACGCTCCAGCGTGATGCTTTCAATCATCATCGGTGTCAATATTCTAAACTGGTACGGCGCAGTTTCAGCGCAATGAGGGCGGCAATCTGGTGAAAAGTTTGCCGTTGAAATTATCCCCATAACAACTTGACGAACTCGAAAACTCTAATGGCGCACAAAGTTCATGCGCCCTGCGAATAGACAGATAGCTCCGAAATTTGCTATAATATTATCGTGGGGTTAAATCAAATCCTGCGATACTCCAAACCGAAAAGAGGTGATGCGAATGAGCAAGAAAGCTAAGAGTGAGGTCGCTGACAACTCTGCTGATACCGTCATGGACGGAGTGCTGTCTGAAAATCAGGCAAAGCTCAACAAACTGAACAGTTCTATTCAGGCAGCCTATGAACGCCGTCGTAAGATTATTACGGACAGCAAACTCTACACCTACGATAAGCTCTCACAGCTTTACGGTGGTGCTGAGGGGCAGGCACTTCTCGATGCAGTCACTGCGGAGCATATGCTGATCGGCAAACTGACCGACAGCGGAATGTCCTACGCTGACATCGAGGGGCTGGTCGATAGCTCTGACGGTGCAGACAACAAGTCGGGCAATGTTTCCAACAACGGCTCTGCCGATGATGAATTTGTCGGGCAAACTTCTTTCTTCGGAGATAATTCCTACAAGGATTAACATATTTCCGACAACAAAACGATAGCTGTGAGAGGGACGGCAGCAATGCCGTTCCGCACGGCTATAATCACAACCAACAACCATGAGGGTAAGAGATATAAAGCGAAGCCCTCAAACCAAAAGCATAGAAACAGACAAGCTAAAGGAGAAAAATTCGCTATGAATGAAACAACAACTGCCGCCGTTGCGGTAACAGATAACGTGTCCGAGTATCATATCGGGCATACAACATACAGAGTGAAAACTGTCTTTAACCCAGCTTTTCGGGAGAGCCTGAGCGATATACTTGCAAGGCTCATCACAGAGGACTGTGAGAAAATGCTCGGTGAATCCGGACAAGAACAGGACAAGCAGGCTGTGTGAAATTTTAGCTTGGTGTGTATTGACTTTTTCGGCAATGCGCGCTAAACTATTATCATAGCTTGCTGTATCCTGTCGGAAAGTGAGGTTATTATGCAAGACAAGATCACAGCTTTATACTGCCGTCTTTCGCAGGACGATATGTTGGACGGCGAGAGCAACAGTATTACCAACCAGAAAGCAATTTTGCAGAAATTCGCTGAGGACAACGGCTTTCCAAATCCGACTTTCTACGTCGATGACGGAGTGAGTGGCACGACTTGGGAGCGTGAGGGCTTCAAAGCGATGATGTCGGACATTGAGGACGGCAAGGTCGCTACGGTAATCACTAAGGATTTGAGCCGATTAGGTCGTGACTACCTGAAAACAGGTGAGCTGATCGAAATGGTGTTTCCTGACTACGATGTTCGCTACATTGCCGTCAACGATAATGTTGACACGGCAAAGTCCGAGAACGAACTGCTTGCTTTCAAGAACATTTTTAATGACTGGTACGCCCGTGATTGCAGTAAGAAGATCCGTGCTGTGTTCAGGGCAAAGGGACAGTCGGGCAAGCACCTGTGTCCGCCCGTGTACGGCTACAAGAAGTCCGATACCGACAAGAACCTGTGGGTAATTGATGAGCCTGCCGCCGAGGTGGTACGCAAGATTTTCAAGCTCTGCATTGACGGCTACGGTCCGGTGCAGATTGCCCGTATCTTGACCGAACAGGGTATCCCTACACCGACTGCCTACGCATTGTCGCAAGGTCGTGATAACGGACGGCATAACGCAAAGACCTACCGCTGGGGTGCAAATACGATTACCCATATCCTTGAACGCCTTGAATACTGCGGTCACACGGTCAACTTCCGCACAAAGATGAAGTCCTACAAGGTACATAAGATCATCTACAATCCGGAGGACGAGTGGCAGATCTTCGAGAATACGCAAGAGCCTATCATTACTCAGGAAACATTCGACTTGGTGCAGGAGCTTCGCAAGAATAAGCGCAGACCGCAGAAATGCGAAATAGTGAATCCGTTCGCAGGAATGGTTTACTGTGCCAACTGCGGAGAGAAGATGTACCTGAGCCGCCGCAAGAACGAGCGTCCCGAACAGGAACACATGAGATGCTCCACCTACGCAAAGGAACAGGACAAATGCTCGGTGCATTATATCCGCACTTGCGTACTCAACGAAATTGTCCTCGGTGAGCTGAACAAGCTCCTGACGATGGTCAGAGGCAATGAGGAGGAGTTTGTCAAGCGTGTCATGAGCAGTTCCGTACAGCGTAAATCCTCAGAGCTTACAAAAGCAAAGAAAACGCTGAAACAGGCTGAAAAGCGTATCGCTGAACTGGACAAGCTCTTTACAAGGCTTTATGAGGATAATGTACTCGGCAGGCTGTCGGACGAGCGTTTCACGATGATGTCGGCAGGATATGAGGAAGAACAGGCAAAGCTGAAAGCCACTGTTGCGGAACTTACTGCCTTTGTCGAAACGGCTGAACAGAAGTCCTCTGATGTAACGGCGTTCCTCAATGTCATCAAGCAATATGAGCATATCACGGTGCTTACTCCGAAGATCATGCACGAACTGATTGACAGGATAGTAGTCCATGAAGCAGACAAGTCCAGCGGAAAGCGAATCCAGGATATTGTCATTCACTATCGTTTTGATGTGGCGGTATCGACGATTTCCGTTGAAACAGGTAAATATGGAAAAAAGGTCGCATAACCGACGGTGTTATGCGACTACACTAAGGGAGAAAAAACTTCTATATCACTACTGTGCTTTTGGTCAAGCTTTTCGCGAAAAGCTTGCGGGGAGTTTGAGGGGCGGAGTCCCTCAATCACCAAGGGAAGAAACCAAAATGCAATGCGAACTATAAGAGCGAAACAAACTCCCGACCCAAAAGGCGCGGCAATAAAAGAACTCGGAGCGCGGACAAACAAACGTTCACGCTCTAACTTTGTGCGTATATATTGCCGCGCCCGTCATCGGACAGCGAAGCGCTTCCGATGACTCGCCCCGTAAGGGGCGACCTTGTCCATCGCAGTACAAAGGATAAGAATGAAGCACTCCGGCTGTTAGTAAGCAGATGCCTGTATGATAATATAGCTCGGGGATTGCTGGCTGGTCGACGGTTTGGTTCTGGGACATAGCTTTGTGAGCTTTCGCCCCTCGTTCCTCGGGTCAAGCCGTCAAAGACGCTTCGCTGTTTGACGGCGTGCGCGGCAATAATTTACGGACAAAGTTTGTGCGGGTGGATTAGTTTTGCACACGCTCGGAATTTTGTTATTGCCGCGCATTTTTGACAGGACGGTTAGTTTGCTGTGCTCTTATAGATCGCTATGTATTTTTGTTTTGCGCCTTGATGCGAGGGCTCTGCCCTCGCGCTCCCGCAAGCTTTTCGCGAAAAGCTTGACCAAAAGCTCGGTTCGCGGCTCGGTTTGTCTGATGCGTCAGTTTGTTTCCGCGCCTATATCCGATAATTTATCCATCTGTGTCTTTACTTTTATAAAATAGTATGGTATAATAAATTTATCTGATGCCCCATGCACCTGTCAATTAGTTTTTTACAGTCATATGCATGGGTGTTATCGCGGTAAATATTTTTTCACCCGAAATTATTTGAAAGAGGTAATGACTATGTCAACTAACAGCTATGAATCCCCCTTCTGCACAAGGTATGCCAGCAAGGAGATGCAGTATATCTTCTCCGCTGACAAAAAGTTCACCACATGGAGAAAGCTCTGGGTAGCACTGGCAAGGGCTGAGATGAAGCTGGGTCTTAATGTAACTCAGGCACAGGTGGATGAGCTTGCCGCTCACATCAACGATGTTGATTACGCTAAGGCTGCTGAGTATGAAAAGAAGTTCCGCCACGATGTTATGGCTCACGTACATACCTATGGTGAGGTTTGCCCCAACGCCAAGGGCATAATCCACATGGGTGCGACTTCCTGCTATGTAGGTGACAACACCGATGTCATCATCATGCGCGATGCTCTGACTATCGTTAAGAGAAAGCTTGTTAAGGTAATTGACCAGCTGGCTAAGTTCGCTGACAAGTACAAGAACCTGCCTTGTCTGGCTTACACACACCTCCAGCCCGCACAGCTGACTACCGTGGGCAAGAGAGCTACTCTCTGGTGCAACGAGCTGGTAATGGACCTTGAAGACCTTGATTTCCAGCTCGGCAGACTGAAGCTGCTGGGTTCAAAGGGTACAACAGGTACTCAGGCTTCATTCATGGAGCTTTTCCACGGCGATACCGACAAGGTAAAGGAGCTTGAAAAGCTGATAGCTGAGGAAATGGGCTTTGATGCAGTTGTTCCCGTATCGGGTCAGACCTATTCCAGAAAGGTCGACTTCGCTGTATGTCAGGTACTGGCTGCTATCTCACAGAGCGCTATGAAGTTCGGCAACGATATAAGACTTCTCCAGTCCTTCAAGGAGATAGAAGAACCGTTTGAGAAGACCCAGATAGGTTCTTCCGCTATGGCTTACAAGCGTAACCCCATGAGAGATGAGAGAATCTGCTCACTGGCAAGATACGTTATGTGCGACGTACTGAACCCTGCATTCACAGCAGGTACACAGTGGTTCGAGAGAACACTGGATGACTCCGCTAACAAGCGTATCTCCGTAGCTGAGGCTTTCCTCGGTGTTGACGCTATACTCAACATCATGCTGAACGTTACTGACCCCGAGAACGGTCTGGTGGTATACGACAAGATCATCACCAAGAGAGTTATGGCTGAACTGCCTTTCATGGCTACCGAGAATGTAATCATGGACGCTTGCGAAAAGGGCGGCGACAGACAGGAGCTTCACGAGCATATCAGAGAGCTTTCCATGATAGCAGGTGCTCATGTTAAGCAGGACGGTCTTGACAATGATCTTGCTGACCTCATCGCGGCTGACCCGATCTTCAAGGTAACAAGAGAAGAGCTGGCTGAGATAATGAAGCCCGAGAACTACATCGGCAGATGCCCTCAGCAGGTAGATGAGTTCATAGCTAACGTTGTAAAGCCAATCATCGATGCTAACGGCGTATCGGACGATGTTGCAGAGATAAACGTATAATATAAAGACAAATATTCAAAAGCTGAAAGCCTCCCCTGCCGAGATAATGCTCACGGGGGACGGCGCTGCTTTTTATAAGATATGAAAGACAGTACTTATTTCGATAGTATAACTCCCTGCGGTGAGAACTGCACCGGATGCAAAAATAAGCAGAATGGCAGATGCAGGATATTTGCTTGTGCAACAGAGCACGGTGCCGTGTTCTGCGGTGTGCGGAAAGTTTCCGTGAGATAAATTTCTCACATGGAAACATGACCCCGTATCGGAATTGAAAAAACTTGCAAAAGAATACAGAAAATATACATGAGAACCAAAATGAGAAGAAGATACGATAACAACGGCTATTATGGCGGAAAGGTCTGCCCGAAATGCGGGTATCCAGGCTGTCAGATAGTAAATGAAACCACCACAACAGGTGGAGATTACGGCGTTTGCAAAGGTCTGTGCGGTTTTATGCTGCTTCACAATCCCGTGGGACTGCTGTGCGGTCTTTGCGGAATGAAAACCAAGACAACTACCCGCGCTTACTGGGCTTGCCCAAGCTGCGGAAAGAAATTCAAGGTATGACCGAGAACAGAAAGCAGGAACTCTGGGTGAAAGCCATGGAGTGCGGTGCGATGTACGGTTGTCATCAGCGGGCGGACAGAAGCTTTTTTCTGGGGCAGTGGCAGTTCCCTGTGTGTGCGAGATGCACGGGGGTAATGATAGGTCACTTTATCGGATTTCACCTTGCTTTGAAAAAGCGGAAATCCTCATGGGCGGCGGTATGCTTTTGCGAAGTCATGCTGGCGGATTGGGTATTGCAGGCAATGAAGATAAAGGGATCCACCAACACAAGGCGGCTGGTGACAGGTATTGCAGGCGGTCTCGGGACAGCTGTGCTGTACTTCAAGGTATGGCGGAGGATACTTTCAGCGGTACACATTCAATTTTCTACTAAAGAGTGATATAATGGATATAACTAAATATCAGAAAGCGGCGGACGAGATACTTGACCGCCTTATAAATGCCATGCGTGGCGGCAGGGCGGAGATACACCCTCAGTCGCTGATATGTGCGGTGGGCGCACTGGCGGGATACTCCTGTCAGAAAGATGTGCGCGTGATGTTCATGAAAAAGAACGGTCTTTCGGAGGACAAGGTGTTCATGATAATGACCGACAAGCAGGGCAGGAAATTCTATTTCGGAGACCTTATAAACGAACCTCTCGTCAACGAGAAGTATTCGGTGTGGTCGATGATAGGCGGCGCTGTAAAACAGCACGGCGGTAAACTGCCCGATGTGAACGACATATTCCGCTACATATCCTACACCGTGGGTGGCGAGAATTTCGGAAAGCCCCGCGCCTGCGAAATTGGCGATGATATGGGCATCTACCTGAAACAGCTGTGGCTCCCCCTTAATGAGATAGCAAGCAGGTATGCCGAGGACGGCGAGCTGCATATCATATACGGCATTGCTCTGCAAAAGGCGGTATACGCGGCAGGCAAGCAGATGGACGTCACCGAGGCGGCGCGGATAGCTATGGAGAGCGCCGTCAGCATGAGCAAGGTGGATTACAACAGTTATTGCAAGTAAAAAATTTCAGACCCGAACTTCGGGACTGACTTATTATAGTAAACGAAAGGACAGATACTAATGAAGATCGAAACTAAATGTTTGCATGAGGGATATACCCCCAAGAACGGAGAACCCAGAGTTGTGCCCATAGTACAGAGCACTACTTATGTGTATGACTCCACCGATGCTGTGGCTGCGGTATTTGATGACCCCACCCTCAGCCTTATTTACGGACGTTTTGAGAACCCCACTACTGACGCAGTTGAAAAGAAGATCGCTGCTCTCGAGGGCGGTGTGGCAGCTATGTGTACTTCTTCCGGTCAGGCTGCTTCCCTCTGCTCGATACTGAACATCTGCGAGAGCGGTGACAGCTTTATCGCTTCTACCGCTATATACGGCGGCACTATCAACCTGTTCAGCATAACACTGAAAAAGCTGGGCATCGAGTGCATATGGGTAGACCCAGACTGCACAGAGGAAGAGCTTATGGCTGCATTCAAGCCCAACACCAAGCTGGTATTCGGTGAGACAATCGCTAACCCCTCACTGACTGTACTTGATATCGAAAAGTTCGCAAAGGCTGCACACGCTAACGGCGTTCCGCTGATAGTTGACAACACCTTTGCTACACCTATACTTTGCAGACCTATAGAGTGGGGTGCTGATATCGTTATACACTCCACATCAAAGTACATGGACGGCCATGCAGTACAGGTAGGCGGCGTTATCGTTGACAGCGGCAAGTTCGACTGGACAGCAAGCGGCAAGTTCCCCTGCATGACTGAACCCGATGAGAGCTATCACGGCACTATTTACACCGAGAAGTATCCTTTTGCACCTTTCATCGTAAAGGCTCGTATGCAGCTGATGAGAGACTTCGGCTGCTACCCTGCTGCTAACTCCTCTTTCCTGCTGAACCTCGGTCTGGAAACACTGCCTGTACGTATGAAGCAGTATGTTGAGAACGCTAAGATCGTAGCTGAGTACCTGAACAATAACGACAAGGTCGAGAGCGTGTTCTATCCCGGTCTGGAGGGCAACAAGTACTATCCTCTGGTACAGAAGTATCTGCCTCTTGGTGCTTCTGGCGTTATCAGCTTCTCTATCAAGGGCGGCAGACCTGTTGCTGTCAAGTTCATGGATAGCCTGAAACTTGCTTCCAACGAAGTTCACGTTGCAGATATCCGTACCTGCGTACTGCACCCCGCTTCTGCTACACACAGACAGCTGACCGATGAACAGCTGGTAGCCGCAGGCATCGACGGCGGTATGATAAGATTCTCCGTTGGTCTTGAAAACGTTGAGGATATACTGGACGATCTGAAGCAGGCATTTGCGGCTATCTGATCGATAGTTTAACTTATTATTTTGGGGAGACCATGAAAGAATTGATATTCTATCTATTAACATTATCTTCTCTGCTATTATCTTTGCCCGGAAATTATAAGCACTATAAAAACAACAACAAAAATATGTACAGATATATAATTATTTTTCAGGTCATTTTTATAATAGTAAATATCTTGTTGATAATTAAGACTTTGTTTTCCCGAGCTTTTTGATGAGGAGATAAAATGAGATATTTTATTATGATTTTTATATTATCATATCCCCGTTATTTAATGTCATCTATAATACGTATTCTGTGCGTTGGCATTATTCACTATTTTGCGGCAAAGTATTTTTGGGGCATAGATAGTATTGTTTTTACTGTGGTCATAGCTCTGCTGGCAACAATTATTGTACACGGTGTTTCAACATTTCGCGGAGTGAAAAGTACCAAGAAAGAATATGAATTAATGACCAGAATAGAAGCAGAAGCAAAAAATGGCAGTTTATCCGCTGAAACAATGAAAGAACTTGAAGAACATCTGAATAATATGGAGCCCAGCGGCATCAATATACCTTTTATAAATACGTTTGTTGTCGTTCTTGCCGGATATTATCAGAAAAATGCAGAGTTTAACAAGGCAATGGATATACTGGATAAATTCAGCAAAGCCACACTTGATGACCCAAGCATCACCGATACGGGCATAATGGAGTACTATTCTTTTCGTATCACAGCTTGCAGTTATCTGAACGAAACAGATAAGCTTGAAAGCTACTATAACGATGCCATGAAGTTCATTGACAGCAAAAAGAAGAAAAATGATCTAATAAATGTATCCATAAAATGTTTTAAGATAAATCGTGCGATCGCAAACGGTGATATCGATGAAGCAGAAACTCTTACATCACCGCTGCTTGAAAGCGATAAAAGTGATGATGTTGCAGGGGCTTACATTTTTATGGCGCGATGCGCCGCAAAGCGCGGTGACAAGCAGAAAGTCTGCGAGTATTTAGACAAAGCCGCAGAACTCGCTGTCAAAGGTATGGACAAAAATACTCTTGAACTGCGCAAAGAGTATATCCTATCCCAAATGGACTGAGGGAACATGACCTCATCAAACATGAAAAAGGCTGTTGAGATCACTCAACAGCTTTTTTGTATACTGTGCACAGAAACAGCACAAGATATTTACACAGCTGTCCCAAAAAGCGAACATCAAATCTGAAAGTTATTCAGCGAATAACTGAAATAATGCGATGATACTTGAATAATCCGACAGAATATGATATAATGTTATTTTAGAATGTTATAAATTAACGATCAGATTCTATATAATAAAAAGGATGTCATATATTGGAAAATATCACTAAAAACCGCGAACAGTATAAGCGGCTGCTGAACTTTATCGCTGCACTTGTGATAATCCTGTTCTTTGTAATGGGCTTTTCATATGTGTGGTATAACCATTATAACAACAAGATGCATGACCCGTTCTGGAGGTACGGCAACTTCCTGATGATAGGCATCTACTGTGTACTGTACACGACATTCACAAGTCTGTTCAACGGGTTCAGGCTGGGATATTCAAAATTCATAGGACTTTTCGGCTCACAGGTGCTGGGCATAGTCAGCACCAATGCCTTGGAAATGGTGCTGATCGCACTTATAGGGCGTAACCGAATGGATCTATCCCCCATGGCGGTGCTTGCTGCGATACAGCTTGTATTTGCTTTTCCGTGGAGCTTTGCATTTACGATGATATACACCAAGATGTATCCGCCGAGACGGCTGCTGATAGTTTACGGAAATTCCAACGCAAAATACCTTGTAAACAAAATGGCGCAGCGTACTGACAAGTACAATATATGTGCGGCTGTAAGCTGTGATGAGAGCCTTGAGGAGATAGAACGGCGCATACTCAGGTATGAGGGCACTATAATAACCGATATCCCGGGTGATCTGAGAAACAAGCTGGTGAAATTCTGCTTTGAGCATTCCATACGCACCTATATCAACCCCAAGCTTTCTGATATAATAATCCGCGGTGCTGACGACTTCCACCTGTTTGATACTCCCCTGCTGCTTTCCAGGAATGACGGTCTGAAATTTGAACAGCGCATGATGAAAAGGTTCTTCGATATAGCACTGGCAGGAATAATGCTTATAGTGCTCATGCCCTTCATGCTGATAACCGCCCTGATCATAAAGCTGTATGACGGCGGTCCTGTGTTCTACTCACAGGTAAGGCTCACCACAGGGGGACGCAGATTCAAGGTACTGAAATTCAGGAGCATGATAACCGATGCTGAGAAAAAGGGTGGTGCAAGGCTGGCATCCGAAAACGATGACCGCATAACCCCCGTGGGAAAGATAATCAGAAAGATACGCTTCGATGAACTTCCGCAGCTGATAAACATACTCAAAGGCGATATGTCCTTTGTGGGACCCCGTCCCGAACGTCCCGAGCTGGCGGAGAGATATGAGCTGACAATGCCCGAATTCAAGTACAGGCTGAAAGTAAAAGCAGGGCTGACAGGCTATGCTCAGATAATGGGCAAGTACAACACCACCCCATACGACAAGCTGAAGCTCGACCTTATGTATATCGAACACCAGTCGATCAGGGAAGACCTGAGGATAATACTGAGTACAGTACGTACTGTATTCGTACCCGATGCTACGGAGGGCGTTGACGATGACAAGCCCATAGAAACAAGGCGTGATCTCATAGGACATGATTTCAGCAAGGATCTGGGCATGACCGAGGAAGAGGTCGTTGAATACGAGGAGGAGAACGGGCTCCCGAAAAGATAGACTATAAACGGCGGAACGCACTGGCGCTCTGCCGTTTTTGGAGGACAGATATGAAAGAACAGTATTCACGAAGCGAACTGCTGCTTGGCAGCGAAGCTATGGATAAACTTAAAAACAGCCGCGTGGCAGTATTCGGTGTAGGCGGTGTAGGCGGTTTTGCCGTTGAGGCACTGGCACGCTGCGGTGTGGGCACCCTTGACCTTATTGACAATGACACCGTAAGTATCACCAATATCAACCGTCAGATAATCGCACTGCACAGCACCATAGGCAAGCTGAAAACAGAAGTCGCCGCAGAGAGGGTGCATGACATCGACCCCGATATAAAGGTGAATGTCCACAGCTGCTTCTTCATGCCCGATACGGCTGACAGCTTTGATTTTACACAGTATGACTATGTAGTTGACGCAATCGACACCGTTACGGGAAAGATAGAGATAATAATGCGTGCAAAGGCTGCAGGTGTCCCTGTGATATCCGCCATGGGTGCAGGCAACAAGCTTGACCCTGCCGCATTCAGGGTGACTGATATATACAAGACCAAAGGCTGTCCCCTTGCAAGGGTAATGCGCCGCGAACTGAAAAAACGGGGTGTTGAAAAACTGAAAGTGGTATACTCCGAGGAAGAACCAATCACACCCCGTAAAAACTCCGAAGAACCGCAGAACGGCAGACGTTCCGTTCCCGGCTCGGTATCATTTGTCCCCTCCGTGGCAGGACTGATACTTGCAGGCGAAGTGATAAAGGATATCATCGGCTGAGAAAAAAATTCAAAAAAAGGCTTGCATTTTTTTTCGATATGTGGTATAATAATTAAGTTGATAAGTCGCTGTAGCTCAGCTGGATAGAGCGGCCGCCTCCTAAGCGGCAGGCCGGAGGTTCGAATCCTCTCAGCGACGTTTTCCCCGGAGTTTTTGCTTCGGGGATATTTTTTTGCCCACATAAAATGCCGGGGAAAACATCTTCCCCGGCATTATTTGCTATTTATTGAATTCTCCGTTCATAAACTCCACCCTGGCTGCCAGCCATTCATGGAGATAGTCGGCTGCCTCCTCCTGGGTCTTGCAGTTCTTTGCTCTGTCGGTGAGCTCGTTTGCAAAATCATCGTTGTGGACAAGATTGTCCCAGCGGGAGTAGTTGCGCACAAATGCATCCTTGTATTTTGTCTTATCACTGTTTATGGTATCAAGGGCATCGGTGAAGACCCCTGCATCATAGGCTGTCTTCCATTTCTCCTTTATGATATCGGTGAACCAGTCCTCGTACATCAGCACAGCCAGCCACGGATTTATGGTATCATACGCACCGCCGCCGCTTGCTCCGCCGTTTACATCGGGTACTATATTTGCGGCATAATAGCCTGTACCGTCAGCGCATCTGTCCTTATTGCCAAGCCCCGAATCGAAATCCCACGGTGCTTCAAAGGTCAGTTTCTTATCGCCCTTCTCTCCGAAATCAGCATCCATGAAAAAGCTTGACCAATAGATATCCGCATCGCAGGTAAGCTCGCTGACGATGTACATATCAGCAAGAGAATCCACATTGACAACCTTTTCTACAGCCTCGCGGGGAGTTAGTTCATCTGACTTTGTGATCTTGGAGAAGCTGTCATCGAACACCCATGCTTCGTCATCATAAGCAGCGCGGTACATTATGTTGTATACATTGTTGGTGAAATTTGCTATGAAATCGTGCTGTTCCTGAGAATAGATATCGCTCTTGATAGTGATGCCCACATCCTCCTTGGGATCCTCAGGATCTCCGCTGCCGAGTGCCTGCATGGTCCTGCCGCTGCCGCCTTTGCCGTCATAGGGTGTGAGCGGCGCGTTATCGTTGTAGTCAACAAAGAAGCTGTGCAGCTCGTCCTCGTTGTAGAAATAGCCGTCGAACTCCATAAAGTAGCCGATATCTGTGCCCTTGTAGTCCTTCTCGGCTTCGGTGATATCAACTCTTTCAGGTGATATCTGCTGCTGTTCGGTCAAAAGATACACGCCCCAGTAGGTACCGTTGATCATCACATCCACAAGCTTTGCATCAGCCGCATACAGCCCGTCCTTTTCAAGTATTCCTCTTGCCATTTGCAGCGATGCCTTGTCGCGCAGCATTGAGCCGTCCTTGTATCCTGCCATGAGGAGCCAGTTCTTCATTTCAGCACCGTCATTGAGCCCGAACAGGGACTGCTTTTCATCGAACTTTATCCTCAGAGGCTTTTTATCGTATGTGGTCGTCCAGTTGCCGCGAACCTTGACATTACCTCGAATACCTTCGGATACAGGCTTTGCATCTTCATCATACAGCGTTATGGTGCATTCCTTGTAATAAGGCTCGGGAGGTATCTTGTAGCCAGGTGTCCAGCTTGCTATCAGCTCGGAAACATGGGGTGCCACAGGGTCGGTCACGAAACCAAGTGAGCCTTTTTCATCACTGTCATCGGTGACTATGGATATAGTCGCTATACCTGCGGCAGCATCCACCTTCGGCTGCTCCTCGGCTGCCAGTGCAGCAGAAGATGGCTCTTTATCCTTTGCATCAATGCCCGAGCATCCTGCCATTGACATAACTATCATCAGAGCTGCAGCTGCGCTTATGAGTCTTTTCATTCCTGTTCCTCCGTTCTATCGTTATTTGTCAGCTTCCATAGTTTACTGCGGGAGCGTTTTCCGCATTCACTTATGATATCCAGTACCGCCAGAGTGCGTATGCATTTTCCTGCGGTATCTTTATTTACACGGCATAGCTTTGCAAACTCAGCCGATGTAAAGCTTTCGGGTAGTCCGTCGGGCAGAAGGGGCATTATATCCCCGGGGCAGGATATGACTATCTCATCTGTCATATCCACGGGAAGCTTATCCAGCTTTTTCACCCGTCTGCCTGCGGCGGGTATGCGCGTTTCCTCAACAGTCAGCACTGGGAAACGCACTGTGATATTTTCATCTTTAAGATATTTGCGTATACCGTACAGCTCGGCTATGCCATGCCATACATTCTGCTTTTTAGGGGATAGCCTGCGGGATATGAGTTCACCGCTTTCGGGGTCGATAGCCATAAGGTACTTCCTTTCCTCAATGGGGTATACCACCGTTACCCTGCACAGGGGCAGAAAGGCTTCCAGCTTGCGTTCAAGACGGTACAGCGCCCTTGTCTGTATCTCGATGACTCCGTCCTCGGAAACTGCATCTGCCACAAATCCGCCGATAGGTATCTCCTTGCTTTCATCACCGCCGCCGTAGTACTCTTTGAGTACTGCATGGAGGGTCTTTTCCGAAAGAGTGCCTATACCGTCACGCCGATGTTCATCAAGAAGTTTTTTTCTAGCGGCGGCAAAGCGAAGCTTATCCACGATACTCACCGTTTATAAGCTTACGGTAAGCCCCGGGAGCTTTGCCTGTACGTTCCTTGAAACGGTGCATGAAGCAGACCTCGTTCTCATAGCCGCAGAGGTTCGCTATCTCACGCACAGTAAGTGCAGTGGAGGAAAGATAGTACTGTGCTGTCCTTATCTTGGCAGATAAAAGATCCTCATAACTGCTTATACCGAATCTGCTGCGGTACAGCTGCTGGAAATGTGAGGGGCTTAGTCTTACCCTTTCGGCAAGCTGGGCTACCGAGGTGAACTGCCCCGGATTTGCATACATATCGGCACGCAGACTGTCAAGCAGCTCTGCATGGGGATCAATCTGTGTGCCGCGGGGTTCATCCGACTGCTCGGATATCTTCATCAGCAGCATCTTTATAAGCGCAGAAGAATAATCATCCTTGTTCGGTGAGGTGGAAAGCTGCTCACGGCTCAGCATACGCAGCAGTTCCTCCGCATCCCCTATCCTGCGCGGAACAAGCAGCTTATCGTATATTATACGGCTGTCGCTGTCAATATCATCCATATCATAGTGAAGAAAATGATTGACATAGCTGCCGCATATCGCGCGGTAATACTGAGGGCTGCCCTTGCTGTAAATTATAGCGGTATCCGGAGATACGGTCATATCCCTGCCCCCAAGGGTGAGTAAGGCATCAGTTTTGAATATGATAAGTAAGCAATCCCCCGAGCCATTGGGGCGGTCTATTGAAAAATCAGCTGTGTGATGCATATCTAGTCCGATATTATGAAGTCTGTACAATGTGTGTCGCACCTTTCTGAATAAATACAAATAGTAGGATAAGTAAGTACAAAAATATTATACATCATTGAAATCATTTTGTCAATATGTTATATTGTAATTACTGAATACGATGCGCGGACGTTCGCGAATACAGATAAACAGGAGGTATACCGACATGAAAAACTTCAAGATGCTTATCAATGCCGACGATAAGACAGGTCATATCAAGCCCGAGATATACGGACATTTTTCCGAACATCTGGGAAGATGTATTTACGGCGGTATCTACGTGGGAGAGGATTCATCAATACCCAATATACATGGTATAAGAAAAGACGTTATCGAGGCTTTCAAGCAGATAAAGATGCCTGTTCTCCGCTGGCCCGGCGGATGCTTCGCTGATGAGTACCACTGGAAGGACGGCATAGGCGAGAAGTCTACCCGTAAGAAAATGGTAAATACCAACTGGGGCGGAGTCGTTGAGGATAACAGCTTTGGAACCCATGAGTTCATGGAGCTCTGCGAGCTGGTAGGCTGTGAGCCTTATATCGCAGGCAACGTAGGCAGCGGCACCGTTCAGGAAATGGCTGAATGGATAGAGTATATGACCTTCGACGGCATATCCCCCATGGCTGAGCTCAGAAGAAAGAACGGCAGAGAGAAGCCCTGGAAGCTGAAGTACTTCGGCATAGGCAACGAGAACTGGGGCTGCGGCGGAAATATGCGTCCCGAGTACTACCTCGACCAGTACAGACAGTACCAGAGCTACTGCAAGAATTACAGCGGCAACGAGCTGTTCAAGGTAGCCTGCGGTCCCGGAGGCGGCGGAGAAGACTGGTACCACTGGACTCAGGTGCTGATGAAGGACCTTAATCCCGATCAGGTACAGGGCATATCCTTCCACGCTTACAACGTGCCCAACTGGGTAGACAAGGGTTCGGCTACCGAATTCAACAATGACGATTACTATACCATACTCAACCTGGCAAACTACGTTGACGTTATGCTGACCAGACATACCGAGATAATGAACCGCTACGATCCCGAGAACAAGATCGGTCTTATCATGGATGAATGGGGCAACTGGTTCAATGTTGAGCCCGGCACAAATCCCGGATTCCTCTACCAGCAGAACACCATGCGTGATGCTATCGTTGCGGCTATACAGCTGAATATATTCAACCGCCACAGCAAGCGCGTCATCATGGCAAACATCGCACAGGTAGTAAACGTTCTGCAGGCTATAATCCTCACCGAGGGCGAGAAGCTGATAAAGACCCCCACATACCATGTATTTGATATGTTCAAGGCTCATCAGGATGCAGACTGCGTATACTGCTACACCGAGAACGAGAACTGCTGTGACGGCAAGCTGACACCTATGATCTCTTCATCCGCTTCCGTTAAGGACGGCGTTATGACCATCACTCTCGCAAACTGCTCTATCGACGGTGATGCTGAGATAAGCTGCGATATCTGCAACTTCGATGCTAAGAAAGCAAAGGCAAAGATACTCACCGAGGATGTACACGCTTTCAACACCTTCGACAATCCCGAAAAGGTATCTATCAAGGCTCACGATGTCAAGCTGGAAAACGGCAGGATAACTGTAAAGCTCCCTGCTTGCTCGGTAGTTGAGATCACACTGAACTGACTATTCTCCAAACTACATATAAACACTACACAAAAAAAGCAGGTGCATCAGGCATCTGCTTTTTTTGTAGGTAATGCTTTTTTTACAGGGATCCTCGGGAGCTTTGGCAGCTCCTTATCAGCCAGTACCTCCTCAAGACCCGAGATAACTGCCCTTTTGCCGTATGAGGCAAGCTGCGACAGCGCCTTCTTTGCCACAGAACGCTGCTCCGGGGGCAGACGTTTCAGTGCACCGAGTATAGCTGTAATGGATCTGCGCTTGTTGCTGCTGAGTTCGTTGAAAGTTTCACCCTCAGCCGCTTCAAGCACTGAAAATACTGCATCCACGAATCCGTGGCGTTCACTTTCATCCAGTGATGATATCCAGCCTGTCATGGTCTTGTTGACGAATACGCCCAGCTTGGACAATTCCTCGGCATATTCAAATCCGCATCGGTTGACCTGCCATGTATAGGCGATATGCTGTGAAAGTCCGCCTGCACTGCTTTTGACTATGCGGTTCTCGGAACTGCATGAAAGCAGCTGTCCCACCAGAGAGGACTGGGGTATCACGCTTATCACACGATCGGTGACAGCAAGGTATTCCTTTGAAGCTGCTACCTCCTCTACGAATCCGGGGCTGTCAAAGGCGAATATCGCCCTTACCCTTTTGCGCACAGTCTCATTACAGAAGGCGGTGGAATATATAGCGAGATTTCCTCCCTTTGAATGTCCGCCGAAAACGAGTACAGCATCACCGTCAGTAAAATTATCGTTGATATACTTTACCGCCATGCTCTGTGAAGCTGTTTCCTGCATAAAGCTGAAATTCATATCCTCCTTCCAGCCTGCAAGGGTACTGTCGGTACCGCGGAAAGCCACATAGGTGAAACAGTCAAATATACAGGTAAGGGCTGCAAACTGAAGATCACGCGAGGAGTCTACCTTGTTTACATAGCCGCACAGCCGCATACCATCGAATCTGCGTGAAGCTGCCAGTTTTTCAACAAGCTCCACGTCCTGATCGTAGCTGACTATACGAAGCTCCTGCGGTACCTTTTTTGCATCAAAGCTGTCACGCAGCTCTGCAATAGTTATGGTCTTATCTATACCCGCCGGGATGATACCCTCCGCGGGGAAATAGCTCAGCTCAGCAAGAATAAGGGCATCTACTGCATTGAAGGACGACGCCGAAAACGGCAGATCGCCGCGCCAGTCAAGATAATCAAGAATATTTGCCATGCCGATCACCTCCGTTATTATTATAACATATATTGTTCAAAATGTAAAGATAATATGTATAAAAAATCGCCTCCGAATTACCGGAGGCGAAATATGTAAATATTTTTTATTTCAGCGATTTTACTGCAGCTTTCCTGTCCTCAACCCCGAATATATAAGTACCCGAAACAAACACGTTGGCACCTGCCTCGCGGCAAAGCTTTACGGTCTGTCCGTTGATACCGCCGTCGACTTCAATATCGACCTGCGGACGTCCCATACTGTCGAGCAGATAACGTATCTCGCTGATCTTTTCAAGGGTATCGGGGTTGAATTTCTGTCCGCCGAATCCGGGTTCAACCGTCATAACAAGTACCATATCCACGCTTTCAAGATAAGGCTTTACTGCCGAAACAGGTGTCCCGGGCTTTATGGATATGCCTGCACTTTTTCCGTGGGCATGGATCTTGTCGATGACTGCCTGCGGATCGCTTGCAGCTTCAAGATGGAAGGTGATCATATCCGATCCCAGCTCCGCATAATCGTCGATATAGCGAATGGGGTCGGTTATCATCAGATGAGTGTCCAGCGGTATTCCTGCCGCTTTTTTTACACATTTCAGCACAGGGGTGCCGAAGCTTATATTGTTTACAAATACGCCGTCCATGACATCACAGTGGAGCCAGTCAGCGCCTGCCTTTTCAATGCTTTCTATCTCGTTTTTCAGGTCTGCCAGATCGCAGCCCAGAAGAGAAGCCGATACAAGATCTTTCATATTTACACAACCTTACCTTTTTAATTCGTTTTTTATAATACTCCCTTTTTACAAAAGTGTTCCTTCAGGATCTATCACAGAAAAACCATACGCTTTTAAAAATTTTACAACGCGATTGACTGCACTGTCTTCAGATCCGCTTGAATAACCCAAAAGTCCGCTTTTTCCACCGCTTGAAACAACTTCAACAAATATTTGATCGATAGTTTGTTCAACAATTACTGTCAAAGTAAGGGTAGAGCTTATTCTGTGATAATAATCTTCAGCTATAAAGATCATTACTTTCCGTTTTGGTTCAATGATCTTTTTTATAAAAACACCGTCTCTGGAATCAGTATTTGAATAAAACCAATCAGTCAAAGTTTTTTCTATGTCAATGCTATACTGTGAAATCAATTTAGTTTTTTTCATATTATCCTCCAAAGAATCCCAATGTCATATTAACGGCACAAAAGTCAAAAGGGAATTATATTACTTTCCAAAAGAGATGTCAAGCACCGAAAACGTCTGCTGACTTATCCCGAATTATTTTCTTATCTGACCGTTGCCTGTTACGATGTACTTGGTTGTGGTCATCTCACGCAGACCCATAGGTCCTCTTGCGTGGAGCTTCTGAGTTGATATACCCAGCTCAGCACCCAGACCGAACATCTCACCGTCGGTGAAACGTGTGGATACATTTACGTATACAGCCGCAGCGTCGATACGCTTGGTGAATTCCTGAGCGGAGAACAGGCTCTCGGTAACTATGCACTCAGAATGTCCTGTGCTGTACTTTGAGATATGCTCGATAGCCTCAGCCAGATCATCAACTACCTTTATGGATATGATGTAGTCAAGGAACTCGGTAGCATAGTCATCCTCATCAGCGGGAACTACGCAGTCGCCAAGTATCTGCCTTGTCATCTCACAGCCGCGTATCTCAACATTGTGCTCGTCAAGACGCTTCTTCAGCTTGGGCAGGAACTGTTCGGCAACATCACGGTGTACAAGACAGCTTTCCACTGCGTTGCATACCGAGGGGCGCTGTGTCTTTCCGTTATCAACGATATCAACAGCCATTTTCAGGTCAGCGGATGCATCAACATATACGTGGCAGTTGCCTGTACCTGTTTCGATAACAGGAACAGTAGCTGTCTGTACAACAGCCTTGATAAGCTGTGCGCCGCCGCGGGGAACGAGTATGTCGATGTACTTGTTAGCTGTCATCATATCGTGAGCGATGCCTCTGTCGGTATCCTCAACCAGCTGGATTATATCGGGATCGAAACCTGCCCTCTTTACTGCAACACGCATGAGGTCAGCCAGACATTTGTTTGAGTTTATAGCTTCCTTGCCGCCGCGGAGGATAACTGCGTTGCCGCTTTTAAGGCTGAGTATAGCCGCATCAACAGTAACGTTGGGGCGAGCTTCGTATATCATGCCAACAACGCCCATAGGTACGCGGACTCTCTCTATCTTCATGCCGTTGGGACGAGTGCTTCCGTCGATCACCTCACCCACGGGATCGGGATACTTTGATAGTGCTTCGCAGGCATTTGCCATGCTTTCTATCCTTGCATCGTTCAGTGCAAGTCTGTCCAGCAGGGATTCGCTCATCTTGCGTATCCTGCCGTTTTCAAGGTCAACTGCGTTAGCCTCGATTATCTCCTTCTTGCTGTTGCGGAGGATATGTGCTATCTCCAGCAGTGCATCATTTTTCATGTCAGATGAAGCGAAAGCGATAGTACCCTTGGCTGCCTGCGCTCTCTGACCCAGTGTGTCGATGTAACCCATAATTAACGCTCCTTTCAAGCATCATTTATTCTGTTTTTCAGCGATATCCGTATATACAGTACACGCCGTTTTCTTCTTCGTAAGGTATGGAATACTTTTTCAGTATATCTTCAAGTTCTTTCCCCGCATCAATTATCTCGGGGGCAATAAGTTTACCGCGCACCTTTTGGGTGCATGGTCGTATCTTCACCCATTCAAGTGCAAAGGCACCGTTGAACAAGCCTTCGTATAAATACGCTTCATACCAGTTTATTTCCTCGGTGCATGGCTCTTCATCTGTGATAAATTTCACTGTATACGGCGGCTGAAACGGCATTTCGTTCATCATAGCCTGCCGCAGTATATCCCACTTTTCCTTGCTCAGACAGTTTTCAAGACCTTTCGTCTGTGCCGCCCGAAAAGCTTCTGATTTAAGTTCGTCAGCAGTCATGATACACCTCGGTTCAAAGTCCCAGTATCGTAAAGCACCCGCAGTTCTCAAATGCGTCTTCCACCCAGATGGCAGCTTCATCGGTTATCTCTTTGACTATTCCGCCTTTCTTTTCGGCAAGACGGCAAACTTCCTCCCACTTTTCGGGATAGATAAGGTTCTCGCCGCAGTCATCGTAATCAGGCAGGACGTTTTTCAGTATCTCTTCCAGCCCGCAGGTATACATTATATCGTCATGCAGGAATATGGAACCGTCGTTATGGTAGCGGTCGCCCTTATCCCAGTCCCATTCGCCTTTGAAAAACTCATAATATACAGTGCTGACGCGCTCATTATTATGGACGAAATACTTCATGCTATCCCTCCTGTGCGGTGCTTTTTGTTTTTGTGTTCCCGCCGCGCTTCATATGCCGAAACAGTGCGTATATCCCGTAACCTGCCATAACGCCTGCGGTGTTCAGAATAAGGTCGTCGATATCGCTCGCCCTTACCGCAAAGGGCAGCTGCAATATCTCTATGCAAAGTGACATCCCTGCACCTGCCGCAGTTACTTTCCAAAAGCTGTCAAGACGTTTGAAAAGTATGGGCAGTATTATTCCGCTAGGTATGAACATCATAACGTTGCCTGCGATATTGAGAAGTATATCAACAGGGTCGATGTAATCGAGGATATTCACGAAAGGGATCATATTTATCCTCAGAGGTAGGATATTCGCGGTATCGAATTCCAGCGGCAGCACCCTGCCGTTATTTATCTGCATCGGAAAAAATGTTATCCTCAGCAGCACAGCTAAATTCACATACATCAAAAGCATCATAAGTTCGCGCTTGATACCGAACTTCTTGTTCTTTAAAGCCAGCACCGCTCTTATGATGACCCACAACACCGCGAATACTGTCTCGGTTGGTATAAACGGTATGTATATCACTATTCTTCAACTATATCGCTGTCACTGCTTTCATCGACAGCAGGCACTTTTTTCTCGTCAGGTGAACCCTTAGCCTTGAACCTTGTGCCCAGACTACCTGTTTCAAACAGGTAGTACAGATTATCGGGGTTCTTGCCGTTTAAGATTATCATATCTATGCCGCTGTTCACAGCGATCTCGGCTGCATTTATCTTAGTTATCATACCGCCTGTACCCATCTTGGTGCCTGCACCGCCTGCCAGTTTCCTGATATCGTCGGTCAGTTCTTCAACTACGGGTATCAGCTTGGCATCGGGGTCAAGGCGCGGATCGGCATCGTAAAGTCCGTCGATATCGGACATTATTATCAGCAGATCTGCATTTGCTATCTTAGCCACGGTAGCCGCCAGAGAATCGTTCTCGCCTACTTCGAGTTCAAGTTCGTCTATAGCAACAGTGTCATTCTCGTTGACTATCGGTATAGCGCCCAGCTGTATAACTCTTTCCAGAGCGTTCTGAACGTTCTGTCTTCTGTCCTCTAACAGCACGAACTTTGTCAGCAGAAGCTGTGCCACATTTATGCTGTATTCAGCAAAAAGCTTGTCGTAAAGATACATCAGCTCGCACTGACCCACAGCCGCACACGCCTGCTTTGTGGGGGTATCCTTTGGTCGTTCCACCAGACCTATCTTGGACATACCCAGACCGATAGCGCCGCTTGACACGAGTATTATCTCATGTCCCGCATTCTGCAGGTCTGCCAGATTCTTTACCAGACCTTCCACACGCCTTATGTTAAGTCTTCCCGTACGGTGTGTAAGTGTGGATGTCCCCACCTTTACGACAACTCTTTTCTTATCTTTTAAATATGACATTTATCTCTACCTCTTTCGTCGGTATACTCAAAGTATCTCCCCAAGATTCTCGTATACGAATTCCTGTGCCGTCCTCGGGAAAAGAACGGTCTTGTAAGTCCTGTTGAGGGATGAGATCTTCTCCCTCTCGATTATACCTGCCTCATCGGAAAGTATGGTGGCAGCCAGACGCTTCTGTCCGTTCTCCACCTTTTCCGTCAGGTAGTTCTCGTTTATCAGCCAGCTTTTTATAGCCTCACTGACAGGCTTCTTATCGGCGCTTAGTCCCAGCTGAGTGAGTATCTCATCACACATCTGCGGCAGCGATAACTCCTCATCGGTGCCCTGCAGACCTTCTGCGCCGTTCTTTATCATATCAGCCAGACTGCCTCCTTCGGCATTATCTGACTGCATATCTTTTCTTTCAGGGTGTTCGCGGAGGTACTTCTGTATCTCTACGATGAAGTACATACCGTACCTTTCCTGCTTTACCTTGCCCACACCGGGCACTTCAAGGAAATCGCTCTGCGTTACGGGCATCTTCACGCACATCTCACGCAGTACGGAATCTCCGAAAACTATGTATGCAGGCACAGATATCTCCGCCGCCAGTTTCGCACGCAGCTTTCTCAGACGTTCAAACAGCTCTCTGTCGAAGGCTGTAACACCGTGTTCCTTCTTCTTTATAACAGGTTCTTCCTTGCTGTGCTTAGGCAAACGCATACTTACCTTTTTATTCTGCATCAGCACCTCGGCTGACTTTCGTGTAAGCACAAGGGTATTGTGCTCGCCCTCAGTGAGATAGCCCTCAGCCTGTAAATACTGTATCTCCGAGCGTATCTGCGCTGTGGATACATCTTTCATTATCGAATAGGTGGAAAGGGTATCCAGTCCGAACTGCTTTATCTTTGCATTTGCTGAACCCTTCAGCACCGCCGATACCACCACCGCACCGAAGTGCATATTCCTCTGGTGCAGTCTGTATACGCAGGAAAGTATCTTCTGCGCATCAACGGTTATATCCGTAAGTTCTGTCTCTCCCAGACAGTTAGAGCAGTTTCCGCAGGTACACTTACGCTTTTCTCCGAAATAATCCAGTATGAACTGACGCAGGCATCTGCCCGTGTTGCAGTAGTCCGTCATACTGCGCAGCTTCTGCAGGTCACGCTTGCGGACAAGTTCACTGGTATCATCATCAAGCTCTGAATTATCCCTTGAATTTTCTATAAGAAATTTATTTGTTACTATATCCTTTGCGCTGTAAAGCAGTATACACTTTGCCTCGCTGCCGTCACGTCCCGCACGTCCTGCTTCCTGATAATAATTTTCAATATTCTTGGGCATATTATAATGCAGTACAAAGCTGACATTGGATTTATCTATACCCATGCCGAATGCATTGGTCGCCGCTATGAGGTCTACGCGGTCATAGATGAAATCATCCTGATTCTTTTTTCTCTCCTCCGCCGAAAGCCCTGCGTGATAGCGGGTGCATGGTATGCCGTCAGCAGTGAGTTTTTCACTGACCTCATCCACCGCTTTTCTGGTGGCGCAGTAGATTATCCCGCAGCTGCCCTTGTTTTCAAGCACTATCTTTTTAGCGGCAGCATACTTGTCCTTAGCGTGTGTGACCCCGAAATACAGGTTCTCACGGTCGAAGCCCGTGGTCACACATACGGGATCGTCAAGTCCCAGCAGCCTTGATATATCAGCCCTTACCTGGTCCGTCGCCGTCGCCGTGAAAGCGCCTACCGTCGGACGGTACGGCAGCTGTGAAAGAAACTCCGATATCCTCAGATAGTGTGGTCTGAAATCCTGTCCCCACTGTGATACGCAGTGAGCCTCATCAACAGCCACAAGGGATATCCTGACATTTCTTGCCAGTTCCATAAAAGAAGGCGTACACAGCCTTTCGGGGGCAACATAGATAAGCTTATACATTCCCCTTGAAGCATTGGCAAGAGCAGTATTGTACTGCTGCATCGTCAGGGAGGAATTCAGATAAGCCGCCCTTACACCGGATTGTATAAGGCTGTTGACCTGATCCTTCATCAGTGATATCAGCGGAGATATGACAATCGTTATGCCGTCAAGCATCAGCGCGGGTATCTGATAGCACATGGATTTTCCTGCACCTGTAGGCATGATACCGACAGCATCATGTCCGCTGAGGAGCGCATCTATAAGGGGAAGCTGTCCCCCGCGGAAATCCGTATGTCCAAAGAAGTCGCGCAGCACGCTGTATTTATCCGAAAAATCGGTCATTGTATCATCAGCTCTTTCCGGGATTGGCTATAGTGCCGCCTGCATTAACAGGAGCAGCTATACTTATAAATATACGTACACAGTATATTATATCACAATCAGAATAAAAATGCAAGATATAAGAAAGCACAAGGAAAGGTATCGTAAATGCTGATAGTTTTTATACGTTCATTAATACTTTATTTTGTCATCATGGCGGCTGTCAGGCTGATGGGCAAGCGTCAGATAGGTGATCTTCAGCCGTCCGAGCTGGTGATAACCATGCTGCTGTCAAATGTGGTAACACTTACAGTAGAGGATATAAGCATACCCATGATGATGGGCATAGTCCCTGTATTCACTCTGGTCAGCATAGATGTGATAATATCCTTCCTGTGCCTGAGGTACCGCAGGATACGGCGCACTGTCAGCGGTTCGGCAAAGCTTATCATAGCCGACGGAAAGATAGACCAGAAAGTCATGCGTGAGCTCAGGTTCACCACAGACGATCTTATGGCGGCACTTCGCGCCCAGCAGGTGTTCGACCTGAAGGATGTCCAGTTCGCTGTCGCTGAAACTACAGGCACTATATCTGTGTGTCCGAAGAAGACCGCCTCGCCACCCACAGCCGAGGATATGGGCATACACCTGAAAAACAGCGACCCTCCCGTTATGGTGATAAGCGACGGTGAGATATCAATGTCAGCGCTGGATCATCTGGGGCTTGATGAGGTATGGCTTGACAGAGTGATAAAGACACAGGGTACAGATATGGGAGAGATATTCATAATGACAGCTGAGAGCGCCTCGGATTATACCATCATAAAAAAGGAGATACCGAAATGAAAAGACTGGTGATAAGCATACTGCTGCTCACACTGATACTGGCAGCAGGGATATCCTCCGCAGTATATGTAAACAGCTTCGATAAGAGCATTCAGCTGCTTTGCAGCAAGATCAGAGCAGAGGCAGTCATGGGAGAGGACACCGTAAATGATACGGCAAAACTTTGCAGTATGTGGGGAAGCCACAGTAAGGTGCTCGCTTTTATAGATAATTCCTCGAACGTCACGGCAGTATCAGCTGAGATATCAAAACTTCCCGCCCTGGCAGAAACAGGTTCCGAAGACCTTATCGTGCAGATAGATAATGTATCAGAACTATGCCGCCGGCTTTCTGAAAGACAGATACTCCATATACGATCGCTGCTGTAAATTTCAGAAAAACAGAATATTTCAAATTAAAACACAAATCTATCACATAATTGTTTTATAATGTATCATGTGTTATTGCATAATTATTTTGAATCAATAGGTTTTCAGACCCGGTGAGGAAAGGATAGATAATATGATAAAAAAGATGACAGCCCTTCTGCTGGCACTGGCTATATGCACAAGCGCTATGGCAGGATGCAGCAATAAAAAGGATAAGGACAAGAAGTCCGCAAACGATGCCGATACTACCGCAGCAGAGGATGAAGCAGCAGGTCCCGCAAAGGAAGAGGTACTGCCTGAGCCTTCGCTGACCATAGACGGCGAGAAGATAGATACCACAGATTATGTTATGTGCAATATCGCAGGTATTGATGTTACCTTCGATGAATTCAGGTTCTACTATTTTACGAACCTGGCTCAGTACAAGCAGTTCGGTATAGATGAGAATGACCTGAAAAGCAATCCCGAAACTTATCAGAAGTTCCTGGATTACGTCATAAGCGCTATCAAGAATGAACTTGTTACCGATAAGCTTGCTGCAGACAACGAGATAGTTCTTGACGAAGAGGATCAGCAGGTAATTGACGGAAACGTAAACAAGTGCAAGGCAGATTACGGCAACGAGGAGGAATTCCAGAAGGAGCTGAAAAGATCATACCTTACCTATGATGTTCTGCAAAAGATGTTCGTAAGAGCACAGACCTACAACAAGGTCATGGATACACTGTTTAAAAATGGCGGAAAGTACGCAACTACCGAGGAGGATTTCCTGAAACTGGTACAGGATCCCGAGCAGTATGCACATGAAGTTCATATCATGATACCCTTCTATTCACAGGTAGACCTTGATGACAGCACAGCTGCCACCTTTGATGATATGACACTTTCCCAGAAGGTAAACGCCAAGAACTCCGCATACAACGCACTCGACGCAGAGGCCAAGACAGCTGCCAACGAAAAGGCAAAGGCAGTAGCTGAGGAAGTTCTGAAGCTTGCTCAGGACGGTGAGGATTTCACCAAGCTGGTAGAAGAGTACAACTGGGATAGCGGCATGGAGGAAGATCCCAAGAGGGGCTACTACATGAAGCGCGACAACACAGGAGATTTCCCCAAGGAGTTACTTGAAGAAGCTTTCTCCCTCAAACCCGGTCAGATATCTGACAAGGTGGTAGAAAATCCTACTTACGGTTATTTCATAATAAAGCGCCTTGAGCCTGATATGAACTATATAAAAGAAAACATCGACAGCCTCATAGCAGCCAACGATAATCCTGCTATACAGGCGAAGTTCAGCGAAGTGCTCGAAAGCATGAACGTGACCTACTGCGGTGTATGGGACAAGCTCACATTTGACAGCATAACCTGATGATACTTTACCGCATAAGGCGGTACTTATACATAACTTTATAACATTGAACGGGGGATAGCTTTTCTGAAGAAAGGTTATCCCCCGTAAACGTATCCGCCAGAAAAAACAGGGGGCAGCCGTGTTTGCTGACACAGCTGTCCCCTGTCGGTAATTATATACGTATCAGTACCGCCCCTATAGTCTTTATCAGTGATAATAGGAATCTATTCCAAGATATTCTTCAAGGCAAAGTCCCGATTTTGTGATCTTCTTTGCAAGATCCTTGCCCACGTATCTTACGTGCCAGGATTCATACATAAAGCCCGTTTTCTTCTCCTTGCCCTTCGGGTAGCGCAGTATGAAGCCGTACTCGGCACAGTGGGCGGCTATCCACTTGGCTTCACGGGTACCGTTGAATGAGGTGCTCGCGTTGTTGATATCTATGGCAAGTCCCGACTGATGCTCGGAGTGACCAGGCCTTGCGGAGTATGTATCAGCAGCCTTCTGACCGTCGCGGTTCACATAGCTCCAGTAAAGATCGTACTGTGTATTGTAGCTCCGGAAGCCCGAGCATATCCACAGAGTTATGCCGTCATTCTTGGCACCTGCCTGCATGGCATTGAATGCTTTCTGTGTTGCAGATGTAAGACCGTTCCCATAATTTCTTGGCAGTGCATAGCTCTTGTTCACTATGAGTATGCCGTCAACATAGGTAACACCGTTTTTCACCGTGATAACAGGGCCCTTCGGCTCGGGCTCGGGTTCAGGCTGCGGCTCGGGCGGCACGTAACCGCTAAGTGAGCGTTTTCCCTTTATATGTGCCGCCAGCTTGGTTATGTCTGTTGCGGTGATACTTCCGTCACCGTTAACGTCTGCTGCAGCGGCAGCATTTTCCGAAAGGACGCGTTTACCCTTTACATGAGCACCTATGCTTACAACATCGGTGCTGGTCACCTTTCCGTCACCGTTAACGTCACCGTTGCCTGCTGCAAATGCGCAGACAGTGCCTGTGACGACCGCAGCCGCAACAGCAATAGCTGCGGATGTGATTTTTCTGATGTCTTTTTTCATTTGTTTTTCTCCTTTACAAATACAATGTTATTTATATCAGAAGACAGTATGTCCTCTGTATAGGCAATTTAACATGATATTTATCGTTTTTTGTTTCTTATGTTCTTTATATTTATGTTATTTTACAGCATTATAGCATAAGCCTCCGCCAATGTAAACAGTTGAGAACTTAATAAAATATCTATTGAAAAATTATTCAAAATGTGGTAAAATAAATCCAAATACAGATTACAGGTGGTAAAATATGGATCTTAATGATATCAGGGCGGAAATAAATGATGTAGACAAACAGCTTCAGGAGCTTTTCAATAAGCGCATGGAGCTTTGCGGGCAGGTAGCAGCCTACAAGATAGAGAAGGGTCTGCCTGTTTTTCAGAAAGACAGGGAAAAGGAAGTCATAGCACGTGTGACTGACAGTGCCCCCGAAGGACTCCAGGGTGCCACAAGGGTATACTTCCAGACCATGATGGATATATCAAAATGTCTGCAATACCGCAGAATGTTCGATAACGCAGGGTTTATCCCCTTTAAAAAGCTTGACCTCTCGGGCAGGCACAGGGTAGCTGTGCCGGGCACATACGGTTCCTATAATCATATTGCCTGCGGCGAGCTTTTTGAGGATGCCGATACCATGTTCTTTGACAGCTTCGAGGAGATATTCAAGGCTGTATCCGCAGGTGCGGCTGAATTCGGCATACTGCCTATAATCAATTCTACAGCAGGGTCTGTTGTACAGACCTACGAACTCATGCGTCAGTACGATTTCAAGATATGCGCACAGACCAAGCTGAAGATATCCCACTGCCTTGCCGCAAGAAAGGGCGTTAAGCTTGAAGATATCCGCGATATCTATTCACATGAACAGGCACTCAGACAGTGCTCAGACCTGATAAACAGAGGCGGATATAAATCCCACAGCTTCTCCAATACCTCACTGGCAGCCTGCTACGTTAAGGACAGTCAGGAGCCCTGTGCCGCTATTTGCTCTGAAAAATGCGCCGAGGAACTGGGACTTGAGATACTCAGGCACAGCGTTCAGAACGCTGCCGAGAATTATACAAAGTTCATACTCATCTCTCACGAAACCTTCAAGGCGGATAATGCGGATACTATATCCGTGTGCCTTGCACTCCCCCACCAATCATCATCCCTTTACAGGCTGCTGACAAAATTCTCGGTGGCAGGGCTGAATATGACCATGATAGAAAGTATGCCCATAGCCAACACGGATTTTGATGTTATGTTCTACCTTGATTTCAAGGGCGATATCGGCAAGAAGGAAGTTACCACACTGCTCAGCGAACTTTCACAGGAGCTAAGCTATTTTAAATTTCTCGGTAACTACAAGGAGGTATAAGATATGCGTATCGGTCACGGATATGATGTACACAGGCTAACCGAAGGCAGAAAGCTGATACTGGGCGGAGTAGAGATACCCTATAAGTACGGTCTTGACGGTCATTCGGATGCTGATGTTCTCGTGCACGCACTTATGGATGCCATTCTCGGTGCACTGGCACTTGGTGATATCGGTCAGCATTTTCCAGATACCGACCCTGAATACAAAGGCGCCGACAGTATGAAACTGCTGGACAAGGTCATCGAATTTGTAGATGACAGCAACTATGTTTTCTCTAATGCCGATATGACTATATGCTGCCAGAACCCCAAGCTTGCTCCTTACATAATGGATATGCGCAACAATATCGCCATGACTATCGGCTGTGATATCGACCAGATATCCATAAAAGCAACTACTGAGGAGAAACTCGGTTTCACAGGTGAGGGACTGGGTATATCGGCTACAGCAGTGGTACTGCTGGAGGATCTCTGATGCATCTCAGACCGTACAAGCCCTGCGATGCTGAAAAGATAGTCAGCTGGATAAAGGATGAAAGGTCATTCAGGCTGTGGTCATCGGACAGGTTCGGTGATTTCCCGCTGACAGCAGACGCACTTAACAGCTACTACTCCGAATACAGGGACAATGACCGCCATCTGGAATTTACGGCATACGATGATAAGGGTATCTGCGGACACATGATAATGCGCTTTACCGATGTAGAAAGAAAAACAGTGCGTTTCGGGTTCGTCATAGTGGACAGCGAAAGGCGCGGACACGGGCTCGGCAAAAGTATGCTCGCTATGGCAGAAAATTACGCCTTTGATTTTCTCGGCGCTGAAAAGATAACTCTCGGGGTGTTTGAGAATAATCCCGCGGCACTGCACTGCTATCTCGCGGCAGGTTTCAGCATGATCGGTACTGAGGACGGTTATTACAGCTTTCACGGCGAAGAATGGAAATGCACCGAAATGGAGCTTATCCATAAAGAATGATATTATAGCTACAGACTGACAAGGTGGAAATCTTCCCCCTGTCAGTTTTTTTAACGGCTGTTTTTATTGAAAAAAATTTTTTTCAAAAAAGTGTAACTATTAAGTGAGTTCTTCCGTCTAATATTATGTAAGGCAAAAACAATGACCCGGGTAAAATGAAAAATAAAAAACGGAGGAAATTACAATGAAAACAAGAATTATCATCGCAGCCGCAATAGCAGCAGTTTCAATGGCAGCATTCACAGGATGCAGCGGAACATACTCAGTAGATGAAAAAACAGGTGCTGTGAACATCACCCCTGCAGAGGCATCAAATGAAAAGCAGGGTGCTCCGGCAGGTGATACAAAGATCAAGGAAGAGATCTCTGTTGAATCTTCATCGGCAACCGAATCCAAAGCAAAAGATAATAACGTTTCAAAGGCTGAGGACAACTCTGAGCCTGCTCAGGCTGAAGATTCTGTAAAGAATGATATGCCTGTTCAGTCACAGGCTGAAACAGCTACCGCGGTGAACAATGCACAGGAAAACAGTGTGGACATGGATACATCGGCACTTTATCAGTACGCGCTCACAGCAGTGGAAGTATTTAATAATGCAGGCTATAATGCCAGCGGACTTCAGGTAAGGTGGGCTCATGGAACCAGTGACGAGAATTTTGAACCCTGTGAAAGAACTCTCGGTTCGTTTAGATATTATGATTTAGGTGAGTATAGTGAAGATTACCTGCAGGAGGTAAGGGATAATCTCTACGGCGGATATCTGAGTGAGAACATTTGCAACACATATGGCTTGTACAAAGCAGAGAACGCTATAGTTGAACATGATGGACAATATTATTTTGATTCTCACTATATGGGAACAGGCAATTATGATCTGTTTGAGTGTATCGAAGGCAGCGTCAATGTGATAGATGCTGATACCTATACTGTAGATGCTATGCACAAGGACGGTATGAATATTTCAGGTGAGGGCAGAAAGTGCGTGATAACACTGAAGAAAGTAATCGGTACTGACAGCTGGCAGATAGACAGCGTTCAGGATCTGTAATATAAAACGTTGAGCAGACGCGGAAACACAGCTGCTCAGTCTGTTGAAAAACCTATAATTAGATATAATCAAGTGGACGCCCTTTGTTACAGGACGTCCACTCTTTTATTATAGATCTCCATTGTGGAGCGCACTCATTTGGATATCTTTCCGCAGCGGTGATCATCAGGATTTCTGCTGTAATTTCAGGCATAAAAACAGCCCGCAGAAAAATCTGCGGGCTGAACGTATTAGCATATTAGTCCTGATACTTGCCTCTCTTAACGTAGGTAGTATGCAGATACTTGTGAGCGTTGTGAGCGCCGGGAGCTTCAAAGAATTCCTTGTACAGCATATCGCAAACAGGGCTCTCGTGAGACATTCTCAGCTTCATGCTGCTGTCTGCATCGTACAGAGCCTTAGCTCTGATAGCCTTGAGGTCAACGAAGTTTCTAACTGCGTCGCTCTGAACAGGCTGACCGCCGCCGTTGATACAGCCGCCGGGACAAGCCATGATCTCAACGAACTGGTAATCTCTCTCGCCGGAGAGTATGCCGTCGATGATCTCTCTTGCGTTAGCAAGACCGGAAGCAACTGCTACCTTTACGGTAACGCCGCCTACTGTGTAGGTAGCTTCCTTCAGACCCTTTGTACCTCTTACATCGTGGAACTCCAGAGGCTCGCACTTGCCGTCCAGCTTAACAGCTGCGGTTCTGAGAGCAGCCTCCATAACGCCGCCTGTTGCGCCGAAGATAGCGCCTGCACCGGAAGCGATCTCGAAAGGATCGTCAAACTTCTCGTCAGGCAGAGCATTGAAGTCGATACCAGCTTCTCTGATCATTCTGCCCAGCTCACGGGTCGTGAGTGCAACATCAACGTCATCATAATCGCCGTTTCTCTGCTCTTCTCTTGTTACCTCGAACTTCTTAGCAGTACAAGGGATAACGCTGACTACGAACAGGTTCTTGGGATCGATGCCGTTCTTCTGGCAGTAGTAGCTCTTGAGCAGTGCGCCGAACATCTGCTGAGGAGACTTGCAGCTCGACAGATGAGGCAGGAAATCAGGATAGAAGTGCTCACAGAACTTTACCCAACCGGGGCAGCAAGAGGTGAACATAGGCAGAGTGCCCTTGTTCTGGATCCTCTCGATCAGCTCGTTAGCTTCTTCCATGATCGTGAGGTCGGCAGTAACGTCCATGTTGAAGATGTTAACGTCGCCCAGTCTTCTGATAGCAGCGACCATCTTGCCCTCAACGTTAGTACCAACAGGGTTGCCGAACTCTTCGCCCAGAGTAGCTCTGATAGAAGGAGCGGTGAAGAATACGACCTTCTTCTCGGGATCTGCGATAGCGTCCCAAACTTTCTTCTCGCTGCTCTTCTCGGTAAGAGCGCCTACAGGACATGATACGATACACTGACCGCAGCCTACGCAAGCGGTAGATGCCAAAGGCATATCGAATGCGGAACCAACGTGAACGTTGAAACCTCTTCTGATGTTGCCGATAACGGAAACGCTCTGTACATTCTTACAAGCAGCAACGCATCTCATACACTGTATGCACTTGTTGTTATCTCTTACGAGGAAAGGAGTGGAGTCGTCGATAGGCTTGTTCATTTCCTCGGGCATGAATCTGTCCTCATCTGCGCCGTAAGCAACGCTGAGCTTCTGCAGCTCACAGTTGTTAGCTCTTACGCAGGACAGACACTTCTTCTTGTGGTTTGAAAGGAGAAGTTCCAGAGTAGTCTTTCTGGACTTTCTAACCTTAGGAGTATTTGTGAATACCTCCATGCCCTCTGCTGCAGGATGTGTACAAGCAGCAACAAGACCTCTTGCGCCTGTGATCTCAACTACACAGATACGGCAAGCGCCGATGCAGTTAACGTCCTTCAGGTAGCAGAGTGTAGGTATATCAACATTAGCAGCCTTAGCAGCTTCGAGAACGGTAGAACCTGCGGGAACTTCAACAGGTATGCCGTTTATTTTAAGATGAATCATTTCCATAGTTCTATACCCTCCTCTTACTTCTTGATGATAGCGCCGAACTTACAGTTGTTCATGCAGACACCGCACTTGATACACTTGGTTGTATCAATAACGTGAGGATTCTTGACAGTACCTGTAATAGCGTTTGCGGGACAGTTTCTAGCGCAGAGCGTACAGCCCTTGCACTTGTCAGCGATGATCTCATACTGGAGCAGGTTCTTGCAGACGCCTGCAGGACATTTCTTCTCCTTGATGTGTGCGAGATACTCGTCGCCGAAATACTGAAGTGTGGAGAGTACAGGGTTAGGAGCAGACTGACCCAGTGCGCACAGTGAAGAAGACTTCATGTGTGTAGCCAGATCCTGGATCTTCTCCAGATCCTCCATCTCGCCCTTGCCGTCAGTGATCTTCTCCAGCAGCTGGAGGAGCTTTCTTGTACCAACACGGCAGGGAGTACACTTACCGCAGCTCTCATCAACAGTGAAGTTGAGGTAGAACTTGGATACATCGACCATACAGTTGTCCTCGTCCATAACGATAAGTCCGCCTGAACCCATCATGGAGCCCAGAGCAGCGAGGCTCTCGTAGTCGATAGGAGTATCTATATGCTGTGCAGGGATACATCCGCCGGAAGGACCACCTGTCTGCGCAGCCTTGAATGCCTTGCCATCGGGGATACCGCCGCCGATCTCTTCGATGATCTCACGGAGAGTTGTACCCATAGGTATCTCAACCAGACCAACGTTGGTGATCTTGCCGCCCAGAGCGAATACCTTAGTACCCTTGGACTTCTCAGTACCCATAGCAGAGTACCAAGCAGCACCCTTTCTGATGATCTGTGCGATGTTAGCGTATGTCTCAACGTTGTTCAGCAGAGTAGGCTTGCCGAACAGACCCTTAACAGCAGGGAAAGGAGGTCTCGGACGAGGCTCACCTCTGTTACCCTCGATAGAGGTCAGCAGAGCAGTCTCTTCGCCGCATACGAACGCACCTGCACCCAGTCTGATCTCGATATCGAAATCGTGGCCTGTGCCAAGGATGTTCTTGCCAAGCAGACCGTACTCTCTTGCCTGATCCAGAGCGATCTGGAGTCTGTTAACAGCAACAGGGTACTCAGCTCTTACGTATACATAACCCTGATGAGCGCCTACAGCGTAGGAAGCTATTGTCATAGCCTCGATAACAGCGTGGGGGTCACCCTCGAGGATAGATCTGTCCATGAATGCGCCGGGGTCGCCCTCGTCTGCGTTACAAGCAACGTACTTTACATCGCCGGGAGCGTCCTTTGTGAACATCCACTTTCTGCCGGTGGGGAAGCCTGCACCGCCGCGTCCTCTGATACCGGAATCGAGAACTTCCTTAACTACCTCATCGGGAGTCATGGAGGTCAGTGCCTTATACAGTGCCTGATAACCGTCGGTAGCGATATACTCCTCGATATCCTCGGGGTCGATAACGCCGCAGTTTCTCAGTGCGATTCTCTTCTGCTTTCTGTAGAAGTTTGTCTCATACAGAGATATGATGGAACCGTCCTCGTGAACAGTCTCCTGATACAGCAGATCCTTGCAGATCTCACCGTTCACGAGATGCTCGTCAACGATCCTCTTGATGCCCTCGGGAGTAGCCTGTGCATAGAAAGCACCCTCAGGGTAAACGATAACAATGGGTCCGAGTGAGCAAAGGCCGAAGCATCCTGTTCTTACTACAAGTACTTCATCAGCTATGCCCTTAGCAGCCAGCTCTTCCTTCAGTGCCTTCAGCACGTCCATGGAATGAGAGGACTGGCAGCCTGTACCGCCACAGACAAGTACCTGCTTGCGGTAGCCTGTTTCCTTAGCGAGCTTTTCGCCCTCCTCGGCAATTATTGTCCTGACTTTAACGATATCCGCTTTAGCGGCTTTGATCTTATTCAGTTCTTCGATGGTCATACTGCCTTACCTCCTTACTTGTAGCTATCCAGGATCTTTGCGACCTGTTCGGGTTTCAGCTTGCCGTAAACGTCCTCATCTACCAGCATTACGGGAGCCAGACCGCACGCACCTACGCAGCGGCAGGAATCGATAGAGAACATACCATCAGCAGTGCACTCACCGCTCTTGATGCCAAGCTTTGCCTCAACAGCCTCCAGTATTTTATCGGAGCCCTTAACATAGCAGGCAGTACCGAGACAGACACTGATCCTGTGCTTGCCCTTGGGGGTAAGTGAGAACTGGCTGTAGAACGTAGCAACGCCGAATACCTCCGACAGTGATACGCCCAGTCCGTCAGCGATCATCTTCTGGACCTCGATAGGAAGATAGCCGTAGATCCCCTGAGCCTCCTGCAATGTAGGCATCAGTCCACCGGGCTGGTCATGGTGCTTTGCAATGACTTCCTTAAGCTGTGCCTCCTGCTCAGGAGTACCCTGAAAAGGAATAACGGTTTTCTCAGTCATAAAATAACCTCCTTAATTGATTTTGCATAACAAAATATACTGATCATGCGCTGTACATTTATTTTTGGGTATAGGGGATATAAGTGCGTATATGCCCCTTTTATCAACGTGCAGCCAACATTATTATTATACATTATTTCGACACCCTTTTCAAGCATTTTAGAAAAATTAATACACAAACTTGACTGCATTTTTTTATGCATTTTTACGCAAAATGTTCGGTTAGTTGTATTTAATTCGGTTAGTTTTACCTAACATTGCGATAATCCTGCATTTTTCCGACCTCCTGATTAAGTGTGTTCTGAAATGTCCTATGTGTTTTTTTATATGACTTCAGACTCTTGCAGGATTTCTTTCATTTCATTAACAATCCCAGTTATGAATAAAATATGTCAATTGGCTAAATGCACAAAATAATTTGACCAATTTTGTGAAAGATTTTTCGTAATTTTTGTATACAAAACACAAAAAATATGCTATAATATAATCAGTCCAAAGGAAGGGAGCGATGTTCTATGAAGTCTATCATAACCATCAGCCGTGAATTCGGCAGCGGCGGCAGAGAGATCGGCAGAACTCTGGCAAAAGAACTTGATATACCGTTTTATGACAAAGAACTTCTGGAAATGGCTTCCAAGGAAAGCGGGATATGTGAGGAGCTTTTCGTCAAAAACGATGAGAGCTATACCAACAGTTTCCTGTTCTCCCTTGTTATGGGCAGCTATCCGGTATCACCCGACGGCAGGATAAATCCCGATCTTCCACTGAATCACAAGATATTTCTTGCTCAGTTCGATACTATAAGAAAGCTGGGAGATAAAGGTCCCTGTGTAATAGTCGGCAGATGTGCAGATTACGTGCTGAAGGATCACCCCAATGTCATAAACTTCTTCCTGACAGGGGAATTAGCCGATAAAAAGGCAAGGATACTCGGCAGATACGATATTGAAAAGGACAAGGTGGAGGACTTCATAAAGAAGACCGATAAACGCCGTGCTTCCTACTACAATTATTATACCGACCAGAAGTGGGGCGCAGCGCCCAACTACGACCTTTGTATCAACACGTCCAAGACGGGCATACAAGGTGCGGTAAAACTCATGAAGGAGTATATCCCCATCAAAGAGGGATTCAGATCCGAGTGAGTTCATTAAATAATGACATTCATGTTTTTAATTCATTTTACTTTCCTTACTACAAAGAGACACCGAGCCGGGAGGTCGGTGTCTTTTTGTTTTTGCTTATTTTGCTTTCAGCTGTCCTCTTTCATGCACCTTCAGATGATGAGTATCGTTAAAAGCACATATCCTGAAATTCGCCTTGCCGCCGTATCTGTCATCGGTGCAAAGCTCCGTTACCGCCGTCATGTCCGCGTTGAATCCCTGCCATACTATCATCGGTGATATATTCAGCAGATGCGCCGTTACCGCACACATCGCCCCGAAATGACAGAACATCGCTATAGTGTCATCACACTTGCGCTCCACCTCGTAATGTCTGCCTTTTCGTATAAGCCCGTACTTAGCAAGAACTTCGTCCACTCCTGCATCCACAGCTTTTATCCGCTCCCCCATGCCTGCCGCTTTCATGGCAGGGTGCTCATACCAGCCGTCCTTTTCATACAATCCCGGTATCTCCGTCCAGTAATCCGGCGGCACATCCCAGACCGTTTCTTTCCTGCCGCTCTCGGGATTTTCCCACATAAGGTCGAACTCATGCAGCCAATCACATACCACTGCCCGCTTTCCGTGAAATTTTCTAAGCGTTATATCGCAGGTCTCCCGCGCCCTGCCCATAGGCGAAACATAAAATTCCTTTATGTCCTCCCCTGCCAGCCTTTCCGCCAGCAGACCTGCCTGTTCAATGCCCTTCTCTGTAAGACAGTCCTTAACGTAATCAGGCTCTCCGTGTCTGAGTATAAGTATCCTCATGTTTTCCTCCATATGGTGTGTTTTCCGTTTTTTCTTTTCTGATGAGAATTATAAGCGATACCACGAACATCACTGCATACGCCGCAGATACGTTTGTCCTTCAGCACTCCCATACCATTATATACTCCTCTTCATTTTCATCTGCTATTTTAAAGCCGACTTTCCTGTACATCTTAACTGCGTAATTCGCTTTCTGCACCGCCAGCGATGCTCTTGAAAATCCTGCATTTTTCAGGACTTCAAGCATCTTCATCATAAGTTCGGTGCCCATGCCCTGTCCGCGGTACTCCTTGTACAGCGATATCGCAAAGGAGGGTGTTTCATCATCGATATGACCGTAATCATCCATTATCCTCGTCCATACTGCCCCGACTATCCTGCCGTCACATTCGGCGCACAGCGCAAAGTCGCCCCTGCGTGTTCCGAAGTTTTCAACATATACCTGCAATTCGGGGCGCTTGATTATATCCTTAGAAGGCGGTTCTACCCCCTCAGTTATAAATATCGCCTCATACAGAAAATCTTCAAGGACAGTATATTCGCTTTTTTCAAGAGTTCTGATCTTGTATGCCATCGTACCTCCGCATAGTTTTTTATCTGAGTATCTCTCCGTTCACACATTCCACCATTACCGTGAAAGGTCCGTCGTTTTCAAGGCTGACTTTCATATCCGCCCCGAATATGCCCTTTTCAACCTTACCGTTTATGCGGTCATCACAGCACTTGCAGAAATACTCGTAAAGTTCATTCGACCTCTGCGGTTCTCCTGCATTCACGAAAGACGGACGGTTTCCCTTGTGACAGTCCGCATACAACGTGAACTGACTGACACAGAGTATATCTCCCCCCACATCGTTCAGCGCAAGATTTGTCTTGTCGTTCTCGTCCGCGAATATCCTCAGCTTGCAGACCTTGTCCGCCAGCTTTTCACAGTCATTTTCATCATCCCCGTGACCTGCGCCCATAAGTATCAGCAGACCCTTGCCTATCTCACCGACTACCTTGCCGTCTACCTCTACCCGCGCATGATTCACTCTTTGTATCAGTGTCTTCATCACTTCACCTCTATCTCATAACCATAGCTGAATACTTCCCCTGCGCCAAGCTTTACAGCGTGAGGCTTTTTCTCAATATCGGGATAAGCATCATCAGCATACACAGGCACAGATGTCCAAGGTTCAAGGCATACGAATGCCGCCCTGTCATCTCCCGTAGGTGACCACACTGCTATGCACTCCGACTGCGGATACTTAACCGTCACCGCCCTTTCGGACTTTCTGCTTTTCAGCGTAACAGCCTTTGACTCGGGCTTGTCGATAATTATAGCATCATTGTCGAACAGCGCCCTTGTCACCGCAAGCACATTTCCGTTCTCCGCAAGGACATTTCCTGCGGCATCGAATATATGCTCATTCTTTTCGTATACTATATCATAGTCCTCAAAGCTTTCGCCCTCTTCCAGCGGACAGTTGAACGCAGGGTGTCCCCCGATATAGAAATACATATCCCTGTCACCTGTGTTCTTAACAATATTTTCCACCCTTACACCGCTTTCCAGTGCCGTGTAACGGACGGTCAGTTCAAACTCATAAGGATACTGTGCAAGCGTATCCTCGTTTTCACGCAGCACGAAACTTATGGTATCCCCGTCCGTACCTGCATACTCAAACTCCATATCCCGTGCAAAGCCGTGATTGGCTTTCATCCTGTAGTCCTTTCCGTCAGCGCGGTAAGCCCTGCCCTCAGGCGAGCACACAAATGGGAAAAGCACAGGCGCATAACGCTTCCATGCATCACCGCACTGCCAGAGGTATTCCCTGCCCCCATGTTTTACAGAATGCAGCTCTGCCCCGAATGTATCCGCCGATATCTCGGTATTTCCGTTCTTTACTGAATATAACATAGTTATATACCTCCATTCATTACTGTTAATAGTTTACCATATTCTCCCCCATAATGCAAGCGCATACCACCGTTTCCCCACGCATAAAAACGCCCTTGTGTGATGCGACGGTACTCATCCCACAAACCCGTATCCAAACAGAAATTTAACTCTTTCGGGCAGCGCGGAAATTTTTATAATATGGTCATCCCGCTGATGTACCATATTAATCGGTCTTGTATCGAAGCCTTAATCACCAGCACAATGTTTCATTATTATATTTGATTATCCCGTTTACACACCAATTGATTTGGTGTAATATCAGAACCAGAAATGCTCGGCGGTTATCCTTTGTTATATAGCACTTTGCGGTGTTGCGTCAAAGGGATGACCATGTTTTATAAAGAAAGAAAAAACAGAGGATAGCTACGTTTGCAAACATAGCTGTCCTCTGCCCAATAGATAGCATAAATTTTCTGCGTCATATCCCGCAGATCTGTCAGTGTCGAATTAATGCTCAACTCTGTTTTTGCCGTTGTTCTTGCCGTCGTACAACCTGTCATCAGCAAGACTTATAATCTTTTCAATATTGTCATGGGGTTTGCCCTTGCATACGCCTATCGTCATCGTAACAGAGAATCTTTTTGCGCCTGCCCTGAATTTCTCTCGGCTCACCCGGTTTATGATCTCCTCAGCACAGGCTATACCACCGTCAAGCCCGGTCCCGGGCAGGATAAACAGGAATTCCTCTCCACCCCATCTTGAAACATATCCGCCTTCGGGTACATTTTTTCTGATGATATCAGCCACTCTCGAAAGCACCTCATCGCCCTTTGTATGACCGTAGGTGTCATTGATGCGCTTGAAGTCATCAATATCCCCCAGCCCGATAACATAGCCTCTTCCGCTCTTTTTGCTTCCTGCAGAGATCTCCGCCAGCTTTTCATTCATCTGACGTCTGTTGTTCAGTTTTGTCAGCGGATCGGTAGATGCCATTATCCTCAGCTGTTCTGTCTGCACCCTCAGCTTGCAGTCCTGATACATACGCATCCTGGTGAATATCAACGCAACATATACCAACACGAATGAACCCACAATTATATTTATCACATAAAATACCGTGTTATATGACTGCTCCGCCATATCGTACTTCTCGCGCCCCGGGGTAAGGTATAAGAACCTCAGCAAACCGTAGATAGGCACCGATATGGACATGACTATAAACGGTATCACCCTGTTTTTGTTCGGCATCAGGAACGCCAGCGGTATTATCATCAGCAAAAACATACAGAAATCGGGCTTCAGCCCCACATATACCGTAGCCGTCGCCGCGTGTATTATTATCTCCGCCATTGTGGCATATACCAGGTTCAGCTTTTCTTTGACTTTTTTTGCCAGTATTATCAGCATCACATAAAATCCGACACTGAACACATTGAATATGACCATAGCCCATATCTTTGAAAACGCAAACAGCGTCAAATAAAGCGCATGAGCCGCAAGGCACGCAACTAGGGGCAAAAAATACATCAAGAAAATAGCTTTCTCAGATAACCTGTTATCCATACGTTCTATAAACGCAAGATCTTTTTTATATTGCTGTTCGCTGTACATACTCTCACTTCACTTTCATAATGAGATCCTTGATTTGTATAATTATAACATATCAAACCGATTTAGTCAATGATTTCATGCAATGTAATTAAAAATTCATATTGTTATCTGATAAAACAAAAAAATGCCGTAAATCGGTTGATAGCCATTCATATAAAGTATAATAAAATGCGGAGGACATCCATACTATAATAGTACGGCTATCCCCCGCAAATTCCATATAAAAGTTTTAGGTAGTGGGTTCAGCATAGCGAAGCTGACGCTTAGGAAAACCCTTTTTCAAAAGGTTTTTCCCCGAGAGAATGTCCCGATACACGTAGTACAGCCCTGTGAGCCAAGTCATTCAAAGGAGCGGAAAAAGCCGAGGGCTCGCATTGAGGTGACTTCATTGTTGGTGACGATGAGGTGATCCAGGAAGCAGACCTGATCATCGAGGAGGTTACGGAGTTTGCGCGTGAAGATCACATCCTCATCGGAGGGTATGGCAGAGTTGCCGGGGTGATTATGGGCGAGGATGAGGATATCGGTGCAGTTAAGGGCGATGAAACTTTTAAGCTCATCCACGTCGAAAGCGATACGGTCAGTGATACCTGCGGAAAGTACGGCAGAGGCGGTAAGTCTGCCTGCTTTGTTGATGCTGAATGCGCATAGCCTTTCTGTGGTATCGCCTTTGAAGAAATTTAGAAGATAGCGGCTGAGTGAATCAAAATCATCAGCATGGACGGACACGAAGCTTTCTTTTTCGGCACGCAGGAAGACCTGACCCAGGAATAACAGCTGTTCGGCGCACCTTAGCCCTATGCCTTTAACCGCGGTGAGGGAGTCGATATCGGCGGAAAGGACGGTACGGAGGTTGCCGAATGTATCAAGGAGCGCGTGGGCTGCTGCAGCGGTATCGGCGCGGGGGATGATATTGTAAAGCAGCATCTCCAGCACCTCATGGTCTGAAAAGCCGTTAAGGTCGAAGCTTTGTCTGAAGCGTTCACGCATACGTTCGCGGTGACCGCTGTGTATAGATTCATCAGCCATACTTTCCTCCGTTTCTATGTATACAGCAAAGCCCCGCCGTGATGACGGTGGGGCTTAGTTACGTACTTATCAGTCTACAGTTTCAAGACCTTCAGCCTTGAATGCCTGTCTGAGATCGTTTATAAGGTCGTTCTTGTCCTCGATGCCGATAGCCACGCGGTAGAATCCGCCGTGGAATTCCTGTGGATAGAGGTACATTCTCTCGTCGTCCTCACCGAGGAATACTATCAGGCTGCCTGTGTTGCCGAGGGATACAGCTGATGTGAAAACATTCAGGTGAGTAACAACTCTGTTGTAGAGGTCGTGCTCGCCTTTAAGACCGAAGCTGAGTACGCCGCCGAAGCCGTGTTTCATCTGCTTTACTGCCAGCTCGTGACCCTTGAAGCTCTTCAGACCGGGGTAAGCCACGAAGCTTACGCAGGGCTGCTTTTCAAGCCATTCTGCTACTGCAAGAGCGTTGTCGTTGTGTACCTGCATACGCAGGGGGAATGTTGCAGCACCTCTCTGTATCAGCCATGCGTTGAAAGGGCTGATGCAGCCGCCGATATTTACCTGTGCCTGATAGCGTATAGCTTCGCAGGTCTCGTGGTCGGTGATGATAGCGCCGCCCATGGAGTCGCCGTGGCCGTTGATGTACTTTGTAAGGCTCTCAACAACGAAATCAACGCCGTATTCCAGAGGTCTGGTATTGTAAGGCGAAGAGAATGTATTATCAACGGATACCTGTATATTGTTCTCGTGCGCCAGCTTGACTATTGCTTCGATATCGCAGATACAGCAGGTAGGATTGCCGGGGGTCTCGAAGTGTATCAGCTTGGTGTTGGGCTTGATTGCAGCCTTTATCTTTTCGATATCGGTGCAGTCAACTATGCTTGTCTCGATGCCCCACTTTTCGCACCAGAGTTCGTTGAATATACGGTAGGTAGCGATATATGTAACAGTTGAGAATATAACATGGTCGCCCTTTTTGAGCTTGGTGAAGAACAGTGCGGAAAGTGCTGCAACACCGCTTGCGAGAACTACGCAGTCCTCACCGCCGTGGAGGTTAGCTACTTTCTTTTCCAGCATACCCTGATTAACGCCGCCGTTTCTGGTATAGATGTTTGCTTCGGATGCAGACCAGTTCATGGTAGAGGGGTCATAGGGCAGCAGGAAGCTGTTAGCCATATAGATAGAAGGCTCGATAGCGCCGCTTGCGGGGTCGGGCTCGGCACCGACATGGATAGCGCGTGTGGTAAAACTCATTTCTTCAAGATTCTTGTCACTCATTATTTTACTTCCTTTCAGAATAATGCTTTATCGCAATAAAATACTAAATCTTATTATACCATATTCATTTTTGAATTTTGTAAATTTAATGTGAATTTTTGCCGAAGTCAGGTATTGTTCTTGTCGATAAGCTCGAAGCCGTAGCCAGAGATAACTTGTCTGAGGGTGCTTACATAAAGCTTTGCGGCGGCGGAAAGACCTGCGCGGACGTTCTCTATCCAGCCGATGAGCATATCCTCATCGGTCTCAAGAGGGACTGCGGTTATGGTACCGCTGTTGATATCGCCGCCCAGCACACCGCTTGATATGGTATATCCGTTAAGCCCGCCAAGAAGGTTGAAAAGTGTGGCGCGGTCGCTGACGTGTATCTGCTTTTTAAAGGTACGGGTGCTGAGTATCTCCTCGGAAAAATAGAAAGAGTTCAGCTGACCCTGTTCAAAGCACACGAAGGGGTAGTCCTCAAGCTGGCTGCAGGTGACGATCTTCTCGCCGGCAAGGGGGTGATCCTTGCTTATGAAAACATGGGGCTCCACTCGGAAAAGCGGGTGGAAGGTGAGTCCGTTCTCTTTCAGCAGTTTCAGTATGACCTTGCGGTTGAAGTCGTTTATAAACAGTACACCGACTTCGCTGTTGAGATTTTTCACATCATCTATGATCTCGCCTGTACGTGTTTCGCGCAGGGTGTATTCATAGCTTTCGCGGTCAAGCTCGGAGAGCATTTTTACGAAGGCTTCAACGGCGAATGCATAGTGCTGGGTGGATATGGAGCATATACGCTTTATCTTCTGTCCGCTGGAATAACGGGCTTCAAGGAGTTCAGCCTGCTCGACCACCTGTCTGGCATAGCTGAGGAACTCGCTTCCGTCTGAGGAGAGGGTCATACCTCTTGGGGTGCGGCGGAATATCTCGATGCCGAGTTCTTTTTCAAGCTCCTTTATGGCATTCGATAGGCTAGGCTGGGATATATACAGCTGCTTTGCACCCTCGCTGAGGGAGCCGCAGTTGACCACGGTTATAACATATTTCAGCTGTTGCAGGGTCATAGGTCACACTTCCTTTGCGGTGAGGTTTATGATCACGGGCAGTATATACACTGCCGCGAACACGGCTGCGCTTGCAGCCATTACAGCCCACATTAGCACTTTTGCAGGCTTTTCGGGGACTTTGAGTTTCTTGCTTATGACGAAGTGCCACAGTGCGCAGAGGACTGTACCGATAAGGGTAAGGATAAGCCCCGGTACAAAGCCTTTGGGCATGGCGGTAACGGTGATATCGTTATTGCCTTCGGAAAGCTGTACTGCGGTAAGGTCGCCAAGTACTTTTACACAGGGGACGGATCTTCCGTTGATACGGACTTTCAGACCGTCGGTATAGGGGACGTTTATCAGGCAGTACTCTCCGCCGCGGGCATTGATGCTGCCTGTGAGCATACCGCCTTTTCGGGTGAAGTTCACGGTATGTGCGCTTTCGGCGGCAGCAAGGAGTTTATTGGTATTTATGGCGGCAACACCCAGCGATCTCAGGGTAATATCCTTTTTGGCACGGGCTTTTACGGTGACGGGTTCGTTCTCGAATTCACCGAGCTTCAGCAAGCCGTTGAATTCACCGTCAGGATAGCTGCCCGAGATCGTCTTGCCATTTACTAGCACTTCAAAAGTACCGTCGATATAGCTGCCAAGGGAAACCTGCGGACGGTCAAAGGCATCGAAGTAAAGTGCAGTCCTGTCAAAGACGTCGATAGTCATTTCGTAGGTGGTATCTGCAGTGACGGTATAGCTGCCGCTGCCGTTTTCGGTGTCTTCAAAGGTGCTGACGGATACCGCATCGGATGAGAGGGTATTATCGCATATGAACTGCTGTATATCACAGCGCGGGATATCGGGGAGGTCACCTTCGATCGAGGATATGTCATCAAGTATAAGTCCCGACGGCAGGTAGTTCTCATTGGGCACTATGGAGTAATCATCGTTGGAGTATACGGCGTTATCGGCTTTGCCGCGGACTATACGGTACTTTATGCTCATTAGCATATCCGTGAGCCCTGTGCCGCCGCAGCTGCCCACATCCATCCAGTTTGAGGATACTCCCATGCGCTTCATCATGTACATATAATCCTGGTCGTTGAGTGAGGTATAGTGGCTTACAGAGCCGTAGCCGAGAGCGCCGACGAGGTTTACATAGAACAGCTTGCCGTCCGTATTTACGCGGAACATATCGGTATCGTCTATCCTGTCAGCAAGGTCATAGACCTTGTTCTGTTCAGCGGCGCGTCCGGGGTTTATATATACGGGAGAGGTAAGATATATCCTGGTGTTTATAAGTGATTCGCAGAGGATAAGGGCAGTACAGAACAACGCGAGGGTCTTTGTGCTGAGGACACCTTTGCGGTAAAGGATGAGCAGTACCGTACTCATTACAGATACCATAAGGAATATTGTGATGCATATTTTCAGCGATTCCCTGTCGCCCCAGAGTGTTCTTGCATACGCACAGGCATCATCACGGTGACGGTCTGCATAGTCAGAAAGTATCTTTATGAATATATACAGTACAGCCAGCAGGGGTATTATGACAGCTGTGTGGTCGGTCAGCCTGTTTTTCGGGGGACATCTCTGAGCGTCCTTGTCTTCGAGATACATAGCTGTGCATACCGTCAGCATGAACTCAGTCATAAAGGCGAACCTTGAGGGGAAGGACATATAGCTGCCTGTGTGCCACATAAGGTTCACGGGCTCGGCTATTATAGGTATGAGGGTCAGTAGGGAAAGGAGGAGCAGACGGTTCAGCTTTTTGCTGCGCGGTCTGCCGTCACAGGTGAAAAATACCGCTGCCGTCAGCACGAATGCGGAGCAGAGTACGGTGGGGAGGGTGGTCTCATAGGTGGTTATGAAGCCTGCGCTTTTTACAGAACTGAAAAACTCCTCCTTGACCCTGCCGCTTTTTGTGTACTGCAGAAGGCTTGGCAGCCATACCACAGCTGTCATAAGGGCTGCCGTGAAAGAACCGAATATAAAGCGCACTGCTGTATCTCCGCCTGTTTTCTCACGGCGCACAGCGGTAAGGGATATACCTGTGAAAAGCATGATGAATATGACCGCCATATAGCCGATATAATAGTTTATTGTCATCATGGCTGCCAGTACAAGTGTGTAGGGGGTAACGCGCTTTTTCTCAAACAGCATATCAAGGCTCAGGAGCAGCAGAGGGAAAAGGTACATCATATCCAGCCATATCACGTTCTGGTAGTACATGAGCCCGTAGCCGCTGAGACCGTAAAGTATGCCCAGTGCCGTCACCCATACCGGGGAGAGTTTTCGGAAAGTCTTATAAAGGTACAGGGAAGCGGTGCCGCCGCATACCATAAGCTTCAGCATTACCAGGATATTTGCAAAGTAAAGCATATCCGTCTTTTTTACAAATGCCGCAAGGAACGAGAAAGGGCTTGCGAGAAAGAAGAATATCACCGCCCACATATCCATGCCTGCGGCGTTATTGAGATTAAGGAAGACTCCGTCCTTGCCTGCCAGGATATCCTTGAAGTCGATGAGCAGAGGTATTACCTGCTGCACCATATCACACCATGCCACAGTGCCGTGTCCGAAAGGATAAGCACCGTCGAGTTTATATGCGTAAAGTATTACTGCCATTATAAGCAGCGGTGCTGACAGTACTGTCAGCAGGGCGGCAGGCAGTTTTGGTTTTGTTTTTTCCATAGTGACCTCACATTAAATTATCTGTTTATCGCTTATGCGTACTGACGTTTTAAAGCGCTGTACGCATACTATATAATTATAATGCCGATGCAGAGAAAAGTCAACCGCAGCGGGGAGTAATGATGAAATTTCGGTGAAATATACAGCATTGTATTGATTTTTGAATTGAAGGGTGATATAATTGAGAGGTCAGGATCAAATACGGAAGGGAATGAGTGATCTGAAATATTACGGTATGATCTCAGCGCTGAAAGCTATGGCGCTGACAGTGGCAGTGACACTTGCCTGCGGTGCGTTCGCATCCTGCGGCAGCACAGACACTGATAATGGCGCTAAGGCATCTGACAGAAAGGATGCTTCGGTACAGACTATCGACAGCAGCGCTGACACAGTCACTACAGGTGACGAGGATATCTCGGAGAACAGCTTTGTTATAACCCTGCGTGAGGACAAAGCACCTATCACCTGCAAGAATTTTAAAAAGCTGGTAAACAGCGGTTTCTATGACGGACTGACATTCCATAGGGTGATCGACGGGTTCATGGCACAGGGCGGTGACCCCGAGGGCAACGGTACAGGCGGCTCGGGTGAGAACATCAAGGGCGAGTTTGACAGCAACGGTGTTGAAAACGACCTGAAGCACGTAAGAGGAACGGTATCCATGGCGAGATCACAGGATCCCGACAGCGCTTCGAGCCAGTTCTTTATCTGCTATGATGACTGCGCTGCACTTGACGGTGATTATGCTGCATTCGGACAGGTGACGGAGGGCATGGAGGTAGTTGACAGGTTCCTGAACGTTGAAAGGACTATGGGACAGGATGGACAGATATCTTCTCCCGTAACACCCATAACCATAACCGATGCGGAAATGCTATCTTCAGATGCTGACGGTCATGACAGAGCGATATTTACTGTGGAATTTTCAGAGGAGCAGTAAAGGGATACGTAAAACTTGATAAGAAAGGAAATGAATGATTTGAAAAATAACAGGATCAGAAAAGCGCTGAAAGTAATGGCGCTGACATTGGCTATGACACTGACCTGCGGTGCGTTCGCATCCTGCGGGAACACAGACAAGAAGAATGACTCGAAGGCAGCTGACAAAAAGGATGCTGCGGCACAGACAGATGATAAGGGCGGTGACGCAGTTACTTCCGGCGATGAGGATGCTTCGGAGGACAGCTTTGTGATAACCCTGCGTGAGGACAAGGCACCCATAAGCTGTGAGAATTTTGAAAAGCTGGTAAGCAGCGGTTTCTATGACGGAGTTACCTTCCACAGAGTAGTGGCAGGTTTCATGGCACAGGGCGGCGACCCTGAGGGCACAGGTGCAGGCGGCTCGGGTGAGAACATCAAGGGCGAGTTCAGCGCGAATGGTGTCGAGAATGACCTGAAGCATCAGAGAGGCACCGTATCCATGGCGAGATCACAGGACAACGACAGTGCTTCAAGCCAGTTCTTTATCTGCTATGATGACTGCGATTTCCTTGACGGCAACTATGCGGCATTCGGTGAAGTATCACAGGGCATGGAGGTAGTTGACAAGTTCCTCAACTGCGACAGACAGATGAATCAGAACTATGAGCTGGCTGAGCCCGTAAAGCCCATTACAATAACCAAGGCTGAGATGATAGATCCCGATACCGACGGCCATAAGAGAGCGAAGTTCACAGTAAACTTCACAGAGAGAGAGTTCAAGGAAGGCGAGTTCACCATAACTCTCCGCGCTGACAAGGCTCCCATAACCTGTGAGAACTTTAAAAAGCTGGTAAAGGAAGGCTTCTATGACGGACTGACATTCCACCGCGTCGTTGATGACTTCATGGCACAGGGCGGAGATCCTGAGGGAACAGGCATGGGCGGTTCTTCTGAGACTATCAAGGGCGAGTTCAGCGAGAACGGTGTTGAGAATGATCTCAAGCACGTAAGAGGCACAGTATCCATGGCAAGATCAAGCGATCCTGACAGCGCTTCAAGCCAGTTCTTCATCTGCTTTACCGACTGCGCTTTCCTTGACGGACAGTATGCGGCTTTCGGTGAAGTAAGTGAGGGCATGGAAGTTGTTGACGGCTTCACTACCGTATCACGCGGTTACTCACAGTCTTCAAACCCTGAGCTTTCCGCACCCGGAACACCTATCACCATAATCAAGGCTGAAATGGCTGATCCTGATGCTGACGGAAATGACAGAGTAAAATTCACAGTTAAATACTGATACAAAAAGGCACTCCCGGAAATATCGGGAGTGCCTTTTTCGGTAATGATCGTATAATTATCAGGAGATAGACTTTTTGCCTTTGATGTGAGCAGCTATCCTTGAGATATCCGAAACGGTAACAGAACCGTCGCCGTTAACATCTGCGCGTGCAGCTTCTTCTGCTGACAGAGTCTTTTTGCCCTTTACAAGTGCCGCTGCCTTGGAGAGGTCGGTAACGGTTATGCTGCCGTCGCCGTTGACATCGCCGCGGAGGCCGTTATGATCGGATGTACTTGTGATGTACTTGATAGTGACATTTTTACCGGGCATGAAAAAGCTTGTTTCGATGTCTTTTGGGTCTACGAAGGTGACACCTGAGGCAGCGCTGTTCCAGCTGACAAATTCTCCGCGTTCACCGAGGTAGTATACATAGAATTCATCGCCTTCTTCGGCGGTGCGTGACAATGAGGATATTGTCATATTGTAGAGATATACGTTCTTGTCGGCTGTCACGGTGTAGATCTTCTTGGTAGTTGGTATAACACTGAATGAGTAGCTGCTTATGCCTATGTTGTTGCTGTATTTCGCACTGATCTCGTATACATTTACGTCTTTGCCGTCAAGCTCGATCGAGGTTGAAGCGGGGTCAAGTTCCTTTACGAATTCATCGTCTGCATAGAGTGCAAGGTATATAGGCTTGAAGTTTGTTTTCCACTCTACCTTCAGCTTCTTGCCGTCAGCAACGTATCCGCCGACGGGCTGTACAGTGAATTCGGGTGCGACACAATTGAATACCGAGCTTTCGATATAATCCTGATCACCTGATCCGTAGTATGTCCTTACCCTGTAATAGCCGGATCCGTAATCAGACATGAACTCTTCGGCACCGATGAAGTTCTGTGTGGGTTCATCAAGAGGTGTATACATACAGCTTTCAAATATTATTTCGGTCATGACGGGGGCAAAGTCAACTTCCCAAGTAAGATCGGACAATTGGTTATTTGTTACGTCGATATCATTCGGCTGCTTGGTGAAGTGATAGTTTGTGTTTGCCCTGACTAAACGGAAGGGGGAAGAATCCACATAGCCCTCATAGCCGTAATCGTTTGTATAGTAGGCTCTCATGAAAAGATCCTGACCGATGTACTCATCGGATATAGTTGCAACAGGTGCCCAGGTCAGATAATCGTTTGCCGGGCTTGCATAGACCACTTTATCGCCGCAGAATACCTTGATCTTATTGCAGCTGAAAGACAGCATACCGCAAACCTTGGCTTCATGCTCGTTTTCGGGTATGACGGTGTTGAATACAGAATCTACAAACTCGTAATCATAAGCCATTGATACGTAGGTTGAAGCGCTGACATAGTCATTTTCGCCGGAGCCGTAGTACATACGCACAAGTACGTTCAAGTCCGCATCGTTTTCTGTCATGGTGACACTGGCGGTATTTCCGCTGACGTTGCAGCTGCGGTCGAATTCACCGTCTACGTATACATCAGCGTGGAGCGGAGTGAAGCCTGCGGTGTATGTGGCTGTTGCTGTTTTGTTCTGACCGGAGAGGACTACCCATTCGGAGTAATTTATGAGCCTGTATGCCATAACATGGAATATCTCGGTATCGACATACCCTGTTTCGGAGTAGTACACCCTCAGTTTAAGATCTCTGCCTGCAAGGGATAGAGGTATATTTGCATTTACGATGTTGGGGTCTTCGGTATTAACGGGCAGCTCGGAGAGAACTTCTCCGTCACTCTCAATGAGCTCAGCCTTGATATAATCAAAGGATACGGCAGCTGTTGCCAGACCTGTCTCGGAATGATCTTCGATTATAACATCAATGGGCTGCACGATGACGGTGTTGGAGACCGACAATACTGTTTTGGGAGACCCGGCAGATGCAGCGCTAGCTGTGAATGCCGTTGAAGGCAGCAGGGTCATCGTCATGGCTGCTGACATTGCTATGCTGATTACGCGGTTTGTGATCGGTTTTTTGTTTGATTGCATTTTTCATACCTCCTTGAAAGTACATATTATTTGTATAAATATTAATATTTAACGGAATTGTTTCAATTTCGTTACAACTTACGTTTAAAGTATAGCATGAAGAAGATGAAAAGTCAATGAAAGACAATTATTTAACAATGCTTGACAAATTGTCTGCTATATGATATAATATATTATCTGAAAGTGACCTTGCGCTGAGCGCAGGGTTATTTTGCTGTTTGGGGCAGTTCGTTAAATTGCACTTTACATTGTGCTAAGAACAGTCCTGAATTATGAAAGTTAAGGGTAAATTAAAAAATTGGGAAAAAACAGGCAAACAATAAGCAATAAACTTCTGTAATGAAAATGGGAGGAAGAAAAATGGTAAGAGAAGATCTGCGTAATGTGGCGATAATCGCCCACGTTGACCACGGCAAGACCACTCTGGTAGACCAGATGCTCAAGCAGAGCGGTACCTTCAGAGAGAATCAGGCTGTTGAGGAGAGAGTCATGGACTCCAACGATATCGAGCGTGAGAGAGGTATCACCATACTTGCGAAAAATACATCTATCAAGTACAAGGACGTTAAGATAAACGTCATCGACACCCCCGGCCATGCTGACTTCGGCGGTGAGGTCGAGCGTGTACTGAAGATGGTAAACGGCGTTCTGCTGCTGGTAGATGCTGCTGAAGGTCCTATGCCCCAGACCCGTTTCGTTTTGCAGAAGGCTCTGGAGCTGGGTCATAAGATAATAATAGTTGTTAACAAGATAGACCGTCCCGATGCGCGTCTTAAAGAGGTAGTCGAGGAAGTTCTCGAACTTCTTCTCGACCTTGACGCTACCGATGAGCAGCTGGACAGCCCTGTACTGTTCTGCTCAGGCAGAGACGGTACTGCTTCGCTTACCATGGACGGCGGTACGGATATGATACCTCTGTTTGACATGATACTCAACTATGTACCTGCTCCCGAGGTCGAAGAAGAGGGCGGTATGCAGTATCTGGTATCCGCTATCGACTATAATGAGTACGTCGGACGTATAGCTATCGGACGTATAGAGCGCGGTGTGATGAAGGTAAATCAGGACGTAAGCATCGGTGATTTCCACAACACCAAGCAGGAATACCGCGGCAAGATAGTTACCATGTATCAGATAGAGGGTCTGAACAGAGTTCCCTGCAACGAGGCTAAAGCAGGTGATATCGTATGTATAAGCGGTATCGAGAACATCACTATCGGTGATACTATCTGTGAAGCCGGCAAGTTCGAGCCTCTGCCTTTCGTAAAGATAAGCGAGCCTACTGTCGAGATGACATTCTCGGTAAACAACTCGCCTTTTGCAGGCAGAGAGGGCAAGTTCGTTACTACCCGTCACATCAGAGACAGACTTTTCAAGGAACTGCTGAAGGACGTATCCCTGAGAGTATCCGAGACTGATAATGCTGATACCTATCGTGTTGCAGGCAGAGGTGAGATGCATCTTTCCATACTCATCGAGAATATGAGAAGAGAGGGCTACGAGCTGGGCGTATCCACACCCCGTGTGCTGTACCGCGAGATAGACGGCAAGCTGAACGAACCTATCGAGAGAGTTGTAATAGACGTTCCCGAGGACTGCGTTGGTTCTGTAATGGAGAAGCTGGGCAGCCGTAAGGGCGAGCTTCAGGCTATGAATCCTATCGGCAGCAGAATGAGACTTGAATTCCTTATCCCTGCAAGAGGACTTTTCGGCTACAAGAGCGAGTTCCTGACCGATACAAAGGGCGAGGGCATTATGAGCTCGGTATTTGAGGGTTACGAGCCTTACAAGGGCGATATCCCCAAGAGAGCACAGGGTTCACTGGTTGCATTTGAGACAGGCGAGGCTGTTACCTACGGTCTGTACAATGCACAGGAGAGAGGCGAGCTGTTCATAACAGCAGGTACTCAGGTATACGAGGGCATGGTAGTAGGCGCATCACCCAAGTCTGATGACCTGGTAGTAAATGTCTGCAAGAAGAAGCATCTGACCAACACCCGTGCAAGCGGTTCGGACGATGCTCTGCGTCTTATCCCTCCGAGAAATATGTCCCTGGAGGATGCACTGGAATTCCTGGCTGATGACGAGCTGCTGGAAGTTACTCCCAAGAGCATACGTATCAGAAAGAGAACACTGAGCAATCAGCAGAGAGCTAAGGACAGGGCTAAGATGTAAGCCTGATCCGGCATTATTGAAGTTTTATGCTGCATTGTTTGTAATACAGATCATTGGTATGGGCGGACAGCTTTCGGGCTGTCCGCTTTTTGCTGATGAAAAAACACCCCTGCGCGTAAGAACGGTACGCATAAAGAAGTACTATGGCGTTTCTATTGACAGTACAGAGATGATGTGCTACAATTGTTACTGACAAAAATCGGAGTTTATAGGCAGGTGCTTAGATTGGACGATAACATTATATCCAAATTATGCAAAAAGTGTTTTTCTGAAATTCCACAATCAATTGAACGATGTTCGGTAGGACAAGGCAACTATGTCTTTATTGTTCAATTAACTGATACAACGTATGTCATTCGGTGCAGTCCCGAAAAGAACGCTTACAATGATACAGTATATTGGTTGGAGAAATTGGCATTTATAGAAATACCTATCCCTAAAATCGTTGCCAAAGGCGTATTTGAAGATACCGAATATATTACCCTTACATATTTTGAAGGAAAGGATATCGGACTTGTATATTCACTTCTTAGTGATGAGGATAAGAGGACTATTGCAAGTGAAATTGTGTGCATTCAGGAGCGTGTCGCAGCATTGGAATTAGAAGATATTCCTTCCGAATGGACATGGCACTCCGAAATTAATTATATGCTTGACCGAGCTGAAGAGCGTATTGCGGCAAACGAATATTTTGATATTGAAAAAGTAGATAGACTTCGCAAATCAGCAATAGCTTTAGATAAGTATTTTGACAGAATAGAGCCAATAGCATATTTAGATGATGTAAGCACTAAAAATCTATTGATACATGACGGGCATATATCCGGGATAGTTGATATAGATTGGATAGGCATCGGAGATAGGCTTACTTATGTTGCACTAACAAACATTGCTCTCCTGAACATGGGATATGATACAGATTATGTAAAATATATTCTGAAAGAAATGAATTTGAGCAGTATTCAGAAAAAAAGCATTTTTGTTTTATTCACTTATGTACTGTGTTGATTTTATGGGCGAGCGCGGAATGCAGTTTACGGATAAGTATATAGAGGTAAACGAACAAATTATTGACAGACTTAACAGTATCTATGACTTGCTTTGGAAAGAATTTGAGGAACACGGTCATTGAAATATAGTGATAAATTCTGATTTAGCTTAGCAACATAAATATGCACAATGCCCCTGAGTGCTTTGTAACACTCAGGGGCAAAACTTCTATATAGGTATCTGTCTTAGGGTGTTTATAAAGAAGTATATATTGTTTATCGGTGGATCCCCCTACACACATTACACACCTGTGCGTGTTGTCATTTGAATATGCAGTAGAGGATGCCGTAAGCTATACTTGCCAGGGTACCGTAAAGGATGACAGGTCCGCTTATGATAAAAATTTTCGCACCGATACCGGTGATAAAGCCCTCTGTGCGGAACTCAACAGCAGGTGCACATACGGAGTTAGCGAAGCCTGTAATAGGCACGAGGGTACCTGCACCTGCGTGTTTGGCGATCTTTTCGTAAAGCCCCAGACCTGTCAGCAGGGCTGAAATAAATATCAGGGTAATGGATACAGCCGAAGCACCAGCCTTTTCATCCAGTCCCAAAGCGCGGTACATTGAATCCAGCGCCTGACCGGCAGTGCATATCAGTCCCCCTATAACAAAGGCTTTCGGCACGTTTTTGTACCACTTGCTGCCGCGTGATGCGGCGGTATACATCTGCTTGTACTGTGCCTTGGTTATAGCAATTTTTCCGTTATTGCCCCTCATGGTATGACCTCCTTCAGATCCGCAGCGAAATTTTTCGGACAAATGCCGCCCTTATCCACAGCAATATTCGCCCTATATCTATTATAAACAAACAATGTACAGCTGCTTTATTTATTGTTACCGAGCAGCTCTTATTTATACATTTTTCTGTCCATTTATTAATGATCTTTGTCTATATGGGAATTATTTCCACCAAATTTTAAGCATTCTTGCTAATTCACCTATTAATAAAACGTTTCCATTGTTGTATTATACAATTTGAGTTAAATAGTTTAAACAATCGACCGCCGACCATTTTTAGCTCACGCTCTTATCATCACCGCAATTTTCAGTCATCCCCCGACGAAAACCATTACCGAAAATTTGCGTTCCGAATCTCATCATAAACCTTCGCTCCAAAAATTATATACAAAAAATGTACGTTTTATCACCCTCTCATGTCATAACAGAGGTTGTTTGTACTTGTTTTTTATCGTTTATTAATGAAGTATAAACTTCTTCCATATTTTTCCACTACTTTTTATCCTTCTTTGCTTAAACCATAGTTCAGAAAACGTTTTCGATGGCATTTCGCACAATCGCCCAAAATGCCCTTTTTGCCCCATTCCGACCTCTGAAATTTGTGTACAAAAATTGTATAGTCCTCTTCAAAAGTATTACCTCGCAAGCCTTATTTTATACAGATTTCTTCCTAATTATTAAAGGATTTTTACCTATTGTAAGATTTTTCCAGTAGTTTTTAAGCATTATTGCTAATTCATTCGTTCAGATAACCATTCTATTGACACAATCTACAATTCAAATTGTGAACACCACTTCACAATTTTCTCCGCCGATTAATTAACCGCTCGACGGGGAAATTACATCCAATGCACCAGGACTTCATATTTTCACTGCTCCATTAATTGACACCTCCCGACCGTATCTTCACCATATCATATCCCCCTCTATATAATAGAAGCCACCGCGCACACAATACCAAAGTCACCCGTTTATCGCTTAAATGAACTGCCTTGTTGTGCAAAATATCCTACTTCGTGCAACAAAATGTCTTTTCGGTTGTGCAATCACACAAAACATTTTAAATCTTGCAATATTATATTGACAAATGATATTATACGTCGTATAATATCATCAGAGCAAAGATATTGCACAACTCAAAATACTGTGAGAGAAAATATATTACACAGTATACTGCACTGCAGAGCAAAAGAGACGAGATGACACAAAACAAAAGAAACGCCTTAGGGCAAGGAGAATGACTTATGCACAGAGTAATTAAAGAAAGGAGCAGAAATATGGGATTTCCGGTCAATGCAGGATTGCTTGATGCTATGGTGCTTTCAGTGGTCCGTAACGACGATACCTACGGATATGAGATAACCCAGTTTCTCAGAAAAGCCGTTGATATCTCCGAATCGACCCTCTACCCCGTACTCCGAAGGCTCCAGAAAAATGAGTTTCTGGAAACATACGATAAGGAGTTCATGGGAAGGAACCGAAGATATTACAGAGTCACCCCGAAAGGGAACGAGGCACTGGAGGAATACCGCCGTGAATGGCAGGCACATAAAGAGAAGGTAGACAGTATATTGATGAACAAGGGGGCGGACGACAATGAACAGACTTGAATTTCTTACAAGCCTCAGATATAACCTTGAAAAAGGCGGGCTGCCCCGCGAGGATATCGAGGATGCGCTCAGCTATTATGAGGAGATTTTCCTTGATGCAGGCTACGGCAGTGACGAACAGACAGCTCAGACTCTGGGTGACCCCGAAACACTTGCCAAGGAGATACTTGTTGAAAACGGCATCCACCCCGACGGTGACGCCGCCTTTGAAGTAGGCACTGCAAAAAGAGCTCCCTTTGAAGACGTTCAGGATGTTGCATTTGAAGAAGTCGGCAAGGAGAATACCACCCAAAACAATACCGGCAATTACAATTACGGCTACGGCTATACAGGTGCCGAAAATACCAACACCGCAAATAACGGTCCGTACGCTTCTGCTGCAGCCTCCGGTATATTCTTTGATGCAGCCACAAAAGCAAATCAGGCGATCAGCAGTGCTATCCACGATGCTAAAAACGCTTTTGAAAAAGGCTTCAACGATTCCAAAATGACATCAGAACAGAAAACACAGCGCAACAATAATTTCGCCAAGATACTGCTCGTAATACTTACCTTCCCCTTGTGGATAGGTCCGGTGGTAGGCTTGTTCGGAGCACTCATTGGTCTGGTGGCTGCACTGTTTTCCGTAGTCATAGCCCTTATCGCAGGCGGCGTATCACTTCTGGCAACAGGTATAGCCCATCTCTTCATAGCTCCGCCCATCGGTATAATGATGATAGGCGGCGGTCTTATCGCCATGGGCATCTTCGGTCTTGTGGCAAGACCCGGCTTCACAGGCATCAGAAAGCTGGCAGGCGCTTTCATAAACGGCATACGCCGCCTTTTCGGAAAGTTATTCGGATGATAAGGAGGACAACATTATGAATAATATAGATCTTGAAGAAAAGACATATACCACCACCCGCAGAGGTTTCCCCGTTTTCTCCCTAGGAATGATAGTCGTCGGTGCAGTCATGCTGATCGGCGGTGCAGTGTTCTATAAAACATCTGACAGATCAAAATACACCAACGTCAATACCATATCCGTTTCCGAGGAGATCGACCTAGGCAAGACAAGATCCGTGGATATCAAAGCCTCCGCAGGCAAACTGGAGATACGCAGAAGCAATGACGATAAGGTACACCTTGAAGGTAATGTACCCAAGGACTACGTCCTCAAAGAAAGCGGCGGAATTCTCCGCGTCGGACTCGAACGTGATTTTTATATCAGCTTTGATTTCATGCAGCTGGGCGCCGTCATAGACGCAGTCCTCTACCTCCCCGATACCGAGTACAATAATATTAAGCTGGATGCAGGCGCAGGCGAGATAACCGTTTCAGAAGTAAAGTGCGATACCGCTTCCCTTGATACGGGAACAGGTGAACTGAACATCAGTGATATTGAATGCAAAGGCTTGCTTGATGCCGATATCGGCACAGGCGAACTGGATATCTCCAACGCAAAAACAGGCGGTCTGAAGGTAGACCTCGGCACAGGCGATTTCACATTCAACGGTGAGGTCAACGGCGATATAAATGTTGACTGCGGTGTAGGCGACTGCAATATAAACCTCACCAACGATAAAGATGAATTCAATAAGAAATACTCCATAAAAACCGATACAGGTATAGGCGATGTCAAAGTCACCTTCAATAACTGACAGATATCTCACAGAATAAAAGTAAAACGTATCAACATAAATACACGGAGAACAATTTATGACCAAAGATATAAAAAAAGAGCGCGTATGGAAAAAAGGCAGAACAACAAGCGCGGCAAGTCTGGCAAAACAGCGTGAGAATGACATCGTAAGCCTTACTATGGGCGCCATGGGCAGCATTGTAGGTGTGTTCATGCTGTATATGTTCAACACAAAAATAGCAAATATGCCCGTCCCGCTTCGCGCCCCTCTGATGTTCGTCCTTTACTGGGCTGTCGCTGTGATACCGATAATAATTATCCGTCAGGATAAAATGCGCCCTGCCGACCTTGGATTTGAAAAGGAAGGTATCATCAGACAGATACTTATCGGCATCGGACTGGGTCTTGCGACCTCACTTGTGCTGACAGGCATACCTGTTCTCGCAGGCTTCGGAGAGTACGTAAACAGCGGCAAGTCCTATGACGAATTATGGAAGTTCGTATACGAATTCGCTTACTGCATACTTTCGGTAGGCGCCGCAGAGGAACTGGTTTTCCGCGGCTTTATATACAGTAAACTGAAAAGCCTTTTCGGCAAAGAGATATATGCCGTCGTAGGTTCGTCCCTCCTCTTCGGACTTTTCCATGTATTCAGAGGAAATATAGCACAGATCTTCGTCACCGCAGTGATAGGCTTCATATTCTGCACCTACAAAAATAAGATAAAGGGCTGTACACTCCTGTCACTGATGATATGCCACGGCGTATACGATGCCATGATAACCGTATGGGCATTGTACAAATAAAAATATAGGCATCCTGCTGATACACCAAATTAACCGCAGTTATCCTTTACCCGCCGCAGGCGGGGAAAGGATAACATAAACACGACGTTCCCTGGTATATAGCACTTTGTGGTGATGTGATAAAGGGATGACCGTAAATAAAAATAAAAGCGTCCTGCAATAAATAAAGAGAATGCAGGCATAATAAAGGAGAAAACAAACATGAGCAAAGCAGCAAAGGCAGCCGGCAGGATACTGCGCATCATCGGCAGGATCATCCTGTGGATATTCATAGTCCTCATATCACTTCTGGTGATATGCGGCGTGGTCAATAAAATAATGCAGCAGGGCGAAAAAGACCTGCTGAAGGATGACCGCTGTCATATGGTGGAAGTAGACGGAAAAAATATGAGCATATACACCGAGGGCAGCGGCGAACACACCATAGTACTCATGTCAGGCTGGGGAACACCCTCACCCATGTACGATTTCAGACCCCTGTACGAAAAACTCAGCGATGACTGTAAGATAGCAGTCCTCGAAAAGTTCGGCTACGGCTTCAGCGATAAAACAGACGGCGAAAGAGATATAGATACCCTTGTCCGTCAGGACAGAGAAGCCCTGCAGAAGGCTGGCATAGAAGCCCCATACGTACTTTGCCCCCACTCCCTTTCGGGTCTTGAAGCTACCTACTGGGCTCAGATGTATCCCGATGAAGTCGAAGCCATTATCGGACTTGATATGAGCACATCGGTGCTTATGGAGCTTGAAAGCGACAATATGCTAACCTTTGAAAAGGTGCTCGGCAAGACCGTAGCCCTTTCGGGCATCAACAGACCCATGCTTGCTTTATCGGATCTGCCCGAGTGCCGTAACGCCGAGGAAAAGAAACAGTATATAGCCGTATATTCCGCCAACGACGGCAACAGTACCGTCCTGAGAGAGGCTGACAGCCAGAAAGCCAACTGCGAAAAGATAAAAAGCCTGCCCCTGCCCAAGACTCCCACTCTGCAATTCATATCAGGCACTAACAGGGATAACGAACGCTGGGTAGATTCTCACCGCGAGATGACAGATGCTTCTTCCCACGGCAGAATGGTACAGCTCGACTGCGGACACTACGTCCACCACTACGAATCCGAAAAGATAGCCAAAGAGATAAGATCTTTCCTGAGCGAACTGAAAAAATAATACACCCTATGAAACCGTGGGTCCACCCACGACCGAGAGGAACGACAAATGAAAAAACTGAAAAAATACGCAAAGACCATTCTGCAGATACTTCTGGTACTGGCAGCGGTCCTGCTGATATGGTCATTAGCCCTCAGGGCAGCCAAGCCCAAAAGCAGTACCTCACTGATGGATCCGCCTTTCAGTATGTGGCGGCTCACCCCCAATGTCCGAAAATGATTATTTTACAGATATTAGTTTCATAACATCGACCGCTCAGATATAAACAGACAAATAATAAGGAGGATACAAAATGAACGAAAAGAAATTTTACAGAGTAAGAAACGGTTCCATGATAGCAGGTGTGTGCTCAGGACTCGGCGCATATCTCAACATCGACCCCAACCTCATAAGGATAATATGTGTAACAGGCTGCTGCATAGGCGGACTTCCCATTATCGCATATATACTGGCAGCACTCTTTCTCCCCGAACTTCCGACCGCTCAGGATATGCCATCTGAGGTGACCTTCACAAGCATCACCCCCGATAACACCTGTAACACCGATACCACCGACAGCGGAAAAGATATTATCTGAGCGTATTGACAAACCTTCAGAAAAATAGTATAATTTCGTTAAACACAAAAACACCGTAAGGAGGATGACCATGAAAAGACTTTACAGAATAAGGAACGGCTCCATGATAGCAGGTGTATGCACAGGTATTGCAGCATACTTCGATGTAGATGTAAATATCGTCAGGATAGCAGCTGTTATCCTCGCCTGCATGGGCGGTATAGGAGTTATCCCATACATCGTTGCAGCCCTTATAATACCCGAGGGCTGATATATCAAAGGATACAAAAAGGATAAAGAACGCAAAAGGCTTTCCGCCCGACGGTTCTTTATCCTTTTTCATTATGTAACATGGTTATCCATTTAACACACCATTATAAAGGACTATATAACATCCGAGTATTTCCAGTTCTGATATTACACCAAATTAATTGGTGTGTAAACGGGATAATCAGATTATGTAAAGCATTACACTAATGAGGATTCAGCATAAATTTGTTATTTTTATAAAGCCATAGTTGTTTATATCGCTAAAACTTTGTATCTCACGCTTTACAAGTATAACGAATAGTGCTATAATGTATAGGCAATACTGCCAAGATACAGGAGGTGCAGCTATGCTGTCCGAAAACGTGCTTAATGATTATACCGAAGACTGGGTGCTGCGCTGCACAAAATCAGACTGCATCCGTTTTGATATACTCAAACGCCGCGGCATAATGCTTTTCTGTGAAGATAAACAGATAAAGCATACCTTTGAAAATATATTTGAAAAAAAGGACGTGTACTGCACTGATGTCCCTCTTTCGGGTAATGAAGAAGTGCTGTGCTGTCGCTTTTCTTTTTGTGAGGGCACTATCCCACATGAAGACGTTTTCCCCCATATCCTCATAACGGATATCCCCGAAGAAGCCGAAAAATACAGGGATAAATGCGCAGTCCTCTATACGGGCAGGATATTCGGTGCAGGATTTATCCACAGCCGTACTCCCCGTGAGAACAGTTCGTCAGTTATACACGATGTTTTCACCGCCGCACTGTTCATGGCTTCAAGAAAGGGTCTGAAAAACGGTGTGTACTACTGCGGCTTCGGCGGATGCAATATAAAAGCCAAGTCCCTTATATCCGGCGGATTTGAACATATGCTTTCATACGAAGACAGCCTGTTCATGCTGGAATACTCTCATAAACACGGGGATAAGCTGTTCTGCTTTGATAATACCTACGGCGGAAAACTCTCGCTGCTGCACGAAACACTGTTCCTGTGCCTGAATGAGTTCGACAGGATATGCAGAAAGCATGGTATAAAATACTATCTGGGCGGCGGTACTCTGCTTGGGGCAGTACGTCACAGCGGTATGATACCATGGGACGACGATATGGACGTAATGATGCTGAGAGATGACTACAGACGATTCATCTCGGTGGTTGAAAGCGAGATAAACAGCGATGAGTTCTTTTTCCAGTCTGCCGATACCGACAGCGAATACCACAGCATATTCACCAAGATAAGACTTAACGGCACCGAGTTCAAAACACGGTTCTCGTCCCGTTTCGGCAATATGCACCAAGGTATATTCATAGATATATTCGTGCATGATAAAACAGCGGATATCAAAGCCCTGCAGAAGCTCCATGTGTTCCTCACCCTTTTCGTGAGGTCAATGGTATTCCATAAGTGGGAGGGCACACCCATGCACTTCTACGGTAAAATGAAACTCCTGTGCAGGCTGACTACCCTTTTCATCAGGCATACCGATATACGTACCCTTGAAAAAATACAGGAGCGCACAGTCACATTCTTTGATAAGTTCCCCACCCATAGTCTTTACGACGGTACAGGCGAACATCTTCGACACGGGGCATTCCCCGCAAAGTGGCTGGGCAGACCGAAATATCTCCGATTCGGAGACCGCGAATACCCCGTACCCTCAGACTATGACAGGTATCTGGATTACTCCTACGGTGATTATATGAAACTTATACCCGCCAGCCTGCGCAAGGCAGGTCATGACGTGGTCAGTGTTGATTTTGGAAAATACGGGGATTGAACCCGTTCAAACGGAGGAAATATAAATGAGTGAGTATAAAGTAAAAGGCAAGCTGGGTCAGATACAGCGCCGCGCTGCTGAAAAATCTTTCTTCAAGTTCACTTTCATGCGCGCAAGACAGAAGACCGACCTGCTGATATCCTATCTGATGAAGAAATATATATCTTACAGCACCAGGGATAAGGTCGAAAAGAATAAGATAGTGTTCATGCATTATAATAATGTATATGAGTGCAACCCCAAGTATATCTGCGATGAGATAATCAGACAGGGTCTTAAATACGATATCGTGTTCGTCACCACCAAAAAGATAATGGACGAATTCCCTCTCCCATTCCCGCCCGAGGTAAGAGTTGTCAGAAGAAACTCCCTTGAACATTTCTATGAAATGGCTACCGCAAGGGTATGGGTGGATAACGCAGTAAACTTCCCCTGGAACTATGTTCCCAAAAAGGGCAACCAGATATATATAAATACCTGGCACGGTTCTATGGGTCTTAAAAAGATAGACCCCGATGCCGTAAGCGATAAACACTGGAGAAAATGCGCCGAAACAGCAGGCAGGATAACCAATTTCATGATATCCAATTCTTCATTTGAAACCATGGTATACCGTACTACCTACTGGAAAAGCAAAAGGGTAAGGGTACTGGAATACGGTCATCCCAGAAATGATATACTCTTCTGCACCGATGAGGAAAAGAAAGCAATCAAGGCTAAGATATGCGATTTCTTCGATATAGATGAGGACTGCAATCTTATCCTCTACGCGCCTACTTTCCGTGATGCAAGAAACCTTGATTGCTACGATATCGACTATAACAGAGTGCTCGAAGCCGCAAGAAAACGCTTCGGCGGCAAGTGGAAGATAGTAAACAGATATCACTTCAAGGTAGCTAACAAGCTGGCAAATGTCAAGGCAGTAAGAAACAACCCCGATATCCTTCAGGGCAACCTCTACCCCGATATACAGGAACTTATGGCTGTATGCGATATAGGTATCACCGATTACTCCAGCTGGATATGTGATTTCGTTCTCACAGGCAGACCGGGCTTCATATATGCCAACGACCTGAGATCCTACGACAAGGAAAGAGGATTCTACTATCCCCTTGACTCCACACCTTTCCCCATCGCTGAGAACAATCAGCAGATGGAAGCTAATATACTGGCATTTGATGATAAGAAGTATGCCGATGACGTTAAGCAGTTCCTTGCCGACAGAGGAAGCAAGGAAGACGGCAAGGCAGCCGAGCGCGTAGTGGGTCTTCTCAAAAAGTATATGACCGAAAGCAAGTAACGGGAGGAATAATATAATGAATATAGCAGTAATTTTCGCAGGCGGAAGCGGCGTAAGAATGGGCGCTGGCATACCCAAGCAGTTCCTTGAGATAAACGGCAAGCCCATAATCGTACACACACTGGAACTCTTTGAGAACCACAATGATATCGACAAAATATATATCGTAATGCTGAAAGACTACATCCCCTACATGAACAAGCTGGTGAAGAAGTTCGCCATAAGCAAGGTTTGCGGAATAGTCGAGGGCGGTGAAACAGGTCAGGATTCTATCTACAACGGTCTGAAAAAGGCACAGAGCGAGAACCCCGATGATTCTATCGTACTCATACACGACGGTGTTCGCCCATGGGTAAGCTATGATACTATCTGCAACAATATCGAGGGCGTTAAGCAGAACGGTAATGCTATCACCTGCACACCTTGTTATGAAACTATCCTTATGAGTACCACAGGCAAGACAGTTGAAACTGTACCCTACCGTAAGGATACCTACGCAGCACAGGCACCCCAGAGTTTCTACCTCGGTGAGATAATCGCCGACCACGACAAGGTAAGAGCTACCGAGAACCGCTATGATAATCTTGTAGACTCCTGCACACTCATAAAGAGCATCGGCAAGGAAGCCCACATGGTAGAGGGCAACCGCGGAAATATCAAGGTGACCACCCCCGAAGATGTCTATATGTACCGCGCACTTATCCAGTACCGCGAAAACGAACAGGCTTTCGGTATAGGCTCCACCCCCGATATCCTCAAGCAGAAATAATAACCGCACCCGCCGTAAGGGCGGCGCTGATATAGAAGTTTTAAGCCATGGTATTTCTGATGCAAAGTCAGAAGTACTATGGCGTTTCTATTGACAGTGCATAGATGACGTGCTATAATGGTAACTAACATAAACCAAATCGAAATTTAAAGGTGAAAAACATGATTAAGGAAATTGATCGAAGTGATATACCGAATTGTGTCTCTGTTATTAAAGACAGCTTTATGACTGTTGCTGATGAGTTCGGATTCACTTCAGAAAATGCACCCCGATTTACAGCATTCGCTATATCGGACGATAGACTGTACTACCAATTGGATAATGAAAATAGAATAATGGTTGCATACTATTTGGATAATAAGGTAGTAGTTGAATATTATTCCTTACTTTTGCAGGAAGATAATCAATGTGAGCTGAATAACCTAAGTGTCCTTTCCGATTATAGACATAATAATATCGGTACCGCATTGTTGGATGATGCTATAATTCGAGCAAAAAAATTGGGGTGCGTTAAAATCAATATCGGAATTGTTGAAGAGAATAAGATATTACGAAAATGGTACGAGGATAAAGGCTTTACTCATATTGGTACAAGGAAATTCGATTTTTTCCCATTTACTTGCGGCTATATGGTAAAGACATTATAATCTAAATTCTGGTTTGGTTTATCTTAGCAGTTGTATAAAATACAATGCCCCGAAGCACTTTGAAGTGCTTCGGGGCAAAACTTCTATATGAGTATCTGTTTTACGGCAGGGGCGGTATTTTATTTGCTTGTGTCACCGATGCCGTATTTATCTTTCAGCCTTACGAATATTCTTTCTGCGGGCTTTACGAACAACACGAGGAATATGCAGTTCGATACCATATAGCTAACCGTGAACCATGCTGAGGTGAGGGTCAGCCCGAGAAATCTTTCGGGGGTGAATCCGCCGCCCAGCCATAACACGCTGCATATATCCATAAACACTGAATAACACGCACCTGCAGCCACGCCGAACACGCACAGCAGCAGGGGCTTTTTTTTCAGTTTACTTCCCACAAGACCTGCCAGCAGACCTATTATACCCCACACCATCATCTGGAAAGGAGTCCATATCCCCTGGGTAAAGAAGAAATTTGATATCAGTGCTGTAAGTGCACCTATCATGAATCCCTGTTCAGCCCCTAGGTATATACCTGCAAGTATTATCACAGCCGCGCAGGGTTTGAAAGCGGGCAGAGGTGCGAATATTATCCTTCCTGCCACAGAAAGTGCCGTCATCACTGCTGTCAGTGCCACCTCGCCCGAAGCCGCTTCTCTCCGCTCGAACCTTGCGAAGAATATGCCGCATACAGCCACCGCAGCCGAACCTATCAGCCAGACCGCAGCCCTGTCCCTGAATATCACGCAGCCACCTGCGATAAGTGCCATTGATCCTGTCAGCAAAGCCGCCTTCACCGACCTGCGCATCATTCAACTCCCCCTGCCGCCAGCCGCAGCATCTCTGCAGTGTATGCATTTTTGACCTCGCCGCGTGCTATCCTGCCTGCAGCGGTACTGAGATATCCTGCCTTCGCGAAAAATCCTGCCGCAGGCATCAGGCTCTCCACACGTCCGCCGCACAGTATACCACAGCTGTCTGCGGTTTCTGCCGCGTATTCCATATCATGGGTCACAGTCAGCACTGCCCTGCCCTCAGCGCAAAGCTTTCTGACCATATCCCCTATACGCCTGCGTGCCTCAGCATCCAGACCCTTTGTGGGCTCGTCCAGCAGAAGTATCTCAGGCTCGCATAAAAGCACCCTGCCAAGACCGCACAGCTGCATCTCACCGCCGCTGAGGTCATATGGGTGCATATCCCCGAGGTGTCCGCAGCCCATACGCTCAAGCATCTCATCAGCCCTGTCCTCAGGCTTTCCCATAGCCCTCAGTGCATAGATATAATCCTCGCGCACCGTCGGCTGAACAAACAGGTCTGCCGCCTCCTGCGGAAGCATCGCAGTAACAGCACCCTGCTTTTTCTGCCGTTTCCCGAAGACTTCCACCTTGCCCGAGTAAGCCCTGCAAAGTCCTGCAAGACACCTCAGCAGAGTGGTCTTGCCGCTGCCGTTAGCCCCGATGAGTGCCAGATGCTCTCCCCTGTGCAGAAGTATATCCGCCCCTGCCAGTATATCATCATCCTTGCGCCCCCACGCGAACCTTACTCCCTCAGCACGCAAAGCATCCTCCCCGAAGGTCTTCCTTTCACCAAGAGGCACCTCTCTCTTATGAGGTATCTCAGCCAGCAGCCGCCTGCCCTCACGCACCGTCAGCGGTACAGGCTCATACCCTGCAAAAGCCCTTGCTGCCGCAGGCATAAAGCTCTCTGCCGCCTTTACGGCTGCTGTTTCACGGGGTGTACCGTCCGCAATTATCCTGCCGTCTTCAAGGAATATCACCCTGTCACATTCTGCAAACAGCAGTTCGGTACTGTGCTCCGCAATTATCACCGTCATACCCGTTTCACGGTTAAGCCGAAGTATCAGGGCGCTCATATCCTCAGCCGTCACAGGGTCAAGTCGGCTGAAAGGCTCGTCAAGCAGAAGTATCTCAGGCTGCATGACAAGTGCCGCACAAAGGCTCACCAACTGCTTTTCACCGCCCGAAAGCTCACTCAGTTTCCGCTCCGCAAGCTTTCCCAGCCCGAAACGGGTTATGGTTTCCGCCGCAAGCCGACGTACCTCCGCCGCATCAAGCCCTGCATTCTCAGGAGCAAACATTATCTCACCGCGCACCCTGTCACTCACAAAGCCGTCCTCGGGGGACTGTGCCGCATACCCGACCTTCGGCTGAGGGCTCACTGCCTTCTCCCCGAATATCCTTATCTCCCCTGTCATATCGCCCCTCGGGGATATCTCAGGCTTCAGCAGTTTCAGCAATGTGGTCTTGCCGCAGCCCGAATGCCCCATAAGCATCACAAGCTCGCCCCTGCCTATCCTGATATCTATGTCCTGCAGTACAGGTGCATCAGCACTGCTGTAACGAAACGTCAGTCCCTTGCAGTAAACAGCGTCCATTGAAGCCTCTCCTTTCCCAGTATAATAAGCGGCAGCATACATTCCGCAAGATATACCGCCGTCATAACGAGCTCATATCTTCCGAAGTCTATCGTCGGGAAAAACTCCGTTGCTCCGCCCATTGACGAAAGCACCAGACCTGCGGCTGTAAGCAGTACCACCGCACCAATGGATACCATGTCCTTAGCCCTCAGTGCCCTCCTGTCAGAAAATCTCACGGGATGCGTGCCGTATCCACGGGCATTCATGCTCTGTGCCGCACCTGCAGCCGCCTCTGCCGACCAAGCCATGCAGGCAGTAAATACCGCCCCGACTTCTCCCAGCCGACCTGTAGGACTGTTCTCCCTGAAAAGCCCTGCACCGCGCTGCGCCTCGCTTATCCTTCTGTTTTTCTGTATCAGCCGCGGTATGAACCCGAGGGTCATACTGATAGTCATGGCAAGCCTCGGAGAATATCTCCCGAATATGCCCAGCATCTCACGCTCGTTCACAATACTTCGCATGACCGCCAGCCATACCCCCGCACCGCTCAGCGAAAGTCCAAGCTCCAGCCCGTAAAGCATGGATTCCAGCGTGTAGGGACGGTCATTCACAAAGAGCAGGACAGTCATTCCCCTGTGTGAGAATATGGGGTCAATAACAGCCGTAGCCGCACATATCACCAGTACACCTGCCGCCCATTTCAGCCCCCTGCGCCAGCCGTCATACAGCGCCATGCACATAAGCCCCGTCACTGTCCCGACACCTGCCGCGCAAAGTGACCTGGGGAACATTATCATCACCAGTATACCCACTACAGCCGCTATACGCGTCAGCGGCGCAAAACTCTTCATCTGTCCGCCTCCCCGATAAAGCTGTCAACATATGTGAACACTATCTCGTCACCGCACTCGGGCTGATACTCGCCGCAGTTGATATCGGGGGCTGTACCGTTCACGGTGTATATCCAGCCGCTCTCAGCACCATAGTCAAATTCTTCCAGACCGCCTATACCGCTTATGTATACTGCCCTGCCGCCCTTGGTATCAAGGTCTATGCCCTCATACCTCAGCACTCTCGCGGCAACATCATATACGCTGTCACCGGAAACCAGTGCATATCTTCCCTCAAGGGAAATTCCGCCGTTCACCGCAGAGCTGTCCACCTTTATAGTGACATACTCTCCGTCCTCTGTGACCTCAGTCGGGTGGAGCGCATAGTACTCCTCAGGGGTCTTTATATCCACAAAGAGGACAGCCGCTGTCAGTACAGCCGCCGCACCGCCTATTAATATTATATCCCCTGTTCTCATGCTCTCAGCTCCCGTCCATGATCAATACAGCCCTCGCAGCCGCCGTATCAGACTTTTTATGCGCCCCTGTTTTTTAGAAGCCCTCAGTGCTTCCTCATAGAATCTCTTTGCCTTTTCCAAAGCCTTGTCATCGGGGGCTTTGTCGGAAAATCTCAGTTCCTCATAAGCCCTCTCGGATTCAGCGAACCGTGTGCCAAGCAGACCCTCTGCTTTCTCTGCCAGTACCTCGGGGGGAAGTCCGTGTAGTCCCAGCACCTCCTCCATAAGCTGTCTGCCCTGAAAATGATCAGCCTTCAGCGCCGCAGTATCATCATGCTTTCTCCGCAGTGACCACCTGTATGCCGCCCTTATCCTGCCTGCCGCCAATGCCGCCGCAAGTATGCCAAAGGGCATCAGCATAAGCCTTCCCGAGGTTTTTGTGGTTTCCTTTTCGGCACGTATCTCTGCGGCTGTACGCGGCGGTGCCGAACGGTATATGATATCCTCCGCCGATGAGGTAAGTCCGTCACTTTCCTCACCGTCCGCGGAAGTCCCCTCGGGAAGAAGCGGAGAGCTTTCTTCATACTCCCGTGAAGCTTCAAACACTGACCAGCCTGCACCGTCGATGTATACCTCTGCCCATTCACGTTGCTCGCCGTCTGCAAGCCTTGCTTTGCCGCCTTCGGGCATACTCTTAAAATATATGCCCTTTACTGTTCTCGCGGCTATACCGCAGCTTCTCGCAATATCCACTGTCAGCTGCGCATGATCGCTGCTGTCAGCCGCTTTGTCCGAAAGCTCATTCCTCACAGCCGTCCTTACAGCTGCAAGTTTAACATCAAGGGGCTGTGTACCGTCCACAGGGTACTTCTCACGTAGCTTTTCTTCCTCATCAGCTGTCAGGCTGCCGTAAGCAGAATACACATACTCGCGGTAAAGTCCCTCGCGGTCAAGATATTCGCCTTCTTTCAACTGTGTCATCAGCCTGAATATCTCCTTATCTGCCTGCGGACACACCACGTATCCGCCTTCAGTATATTCCGAACATACTCCTGCAGGGATAAGATCTTCACCGACATTAACTTTCTCCATCGGCAGTACAGCGCCTGCAGATCCCATAAGCTGACCTTTCTGTGTCATCTCATCGAAGCCTGCTTCACGCAGGGTTTTCATTATCGCTGAACCTCTTGCATACTGCGCCTTGCTGCAGTGCGGCTCCTCGTAGCTCTCTGCCAGATAAAGGGTCATACCCTCTGCTGCCGATACTTCGCCTGCAGGCGGCAGTTCGGGCAGCCTTATCAGCACCGCAGGCAGGGCTATTACCGCCGCCCCCAGTGAAAGCACAGCACGCCTCATATCCTTTGCACCGAGTATAAGCACCGATACCGCCAGTGCGACCGCACCGCAGACAAGCAGGCTGCTGCCGCCGAAAAGCACGCTCCCCGCAGCAGCCGCTATCCCCCACAGTACCGCTGCCGCTCTCACTCCTGCGGCTGAATACACCGCACAGGATATGCCGCAGAAGATAAGCACTGCAATATAAGCACTGTCAGCCGCCCCTGCCACAGGCACATACATCAGACCGCGCTTTATCGTATACATATACTCAGCACTGTCGGCACAAAGGGCAAATTCTGCCCTAGCCCTGTCATGGAGGATACCTGCCGCCAGCCCGCCGCATAAGGCAGGCAAAAAGCCCCATATCCGTCCTAAACGCTCAGCGAGATATGCCGTCAGCACACACAGGAACAGAGCTGCCGCTCCAGCGTACAGCCCACCCCATATACCTACTGTCAGTGCCGTCCCCACCCCGAAAACTACGGGTGCGGAGATATACGTTCTCTTTTCTTCCATTATCGCTTATACTCTCATATACCGTCTATTATCGTGATACGCTCATCGTTTATGTCCGTATTTACGGCGAATGCGATGATATTACCTTCATCCGCCCTGCTGCAAAGCTTTTCGAGAAAGCTCACGCCAACAGACTTATACATCGGGAAATGCAGTACCTCATACATCACAGTTTCACTGTCCGCATTCTCCGTATATCTGAAGTCATCCTCACCGTAAGGCAGTACCAGTCCGTACTCCACCCCACGCAGGGACAATACCTGTGCCAGACCGCACATAGCCTCTGCCAGTACTCCTGCCCTGTCACCTGCGCCATAGTCCGCAAACAGCCACAGCTTGTCCGATCTTTCGGGGATATAGGTGTTTATGTACGGCTTGCCGAAACGGTGTGTAAGTTTCAGGTTTACCTTGCGCAGCGGCTCATCGGGACGTGCCTCTCTTGCACCGTCAGGTTCATTCTCCCCCACAGCAGCCTCCAGCATATCGTACACCTCAGCCGCAGGAGGATCGGGCATAACAGTTACATAGCCCTCCGCACAGCATACAACAGACCGCTTTGTTATACCGGGTATATCCTTTCTGTAAAAGCTCATATACCTTATCAGCAGACCGCCGCAGTTATCCTGCGCAGGCAGCACATATCTGCGTTCATCTCTTATGTCCACATCAAGGGCTGTCCTTTCACCTGTGACTATATTCTCGCAAAGCACCCTGCCGCGCAGACGTTTCTTTCCTGCGAATATCAGTACCGGAGATCCGCCCTTGTTTATGCATACCCTCTCATAGCTGACATTTACTTCGCCCTTGTCCGCCAGATTTTCAGCCGCAGCCGCGATCAGCACTGCCAGCATACCTGCCGCGAAGTACAGACCTATTTCATTGAAAAGACCTGCCGCCAGCGCCGCCGCAAAGCACAGCGCGAATATCAGCGTCCTCACAGGTTCTCCTTGTTTTCGGGGTAAGGCAGTTCTTTGAGTATTTCTTCTAGTATCCCCTCGGGAGTCTTACCTGAGGCACGTGCCTCCCTTGTCAGCACCAGTCTGTGCGCACATACGGGTATAAAGCAGGTACGTATATCACGGGGCACCACATGATCTCTGCCGTCAAGATAAGCCCCTGCCTTTGCCAGCCTGAAAAGTGCCAGCGCACCTCTCGGGGATATGCCGCCCTCGGTGTATCTGCTGTCAGCCGCCTTCTGAATAAGGTCACACAGATAGTCCGTCACTTCTTCACTGACAGTCACCTTGTTTATCTCAGCCCTGATAGCATCGAGGTCTTCCGCATTACACACCTGCCTGACACTGTCCAGCGGGTCGGAATCCTTTCTATCCGTAATAAGCCTTTTCAGTGCTTCCCTGTCAGGGGCACCAAGCCTGAGCCTTTCCATGAATCTGTCAAGCTGTGAAAGCGGTATAGCCGAGGTGCCTGCTGTACCCGTAGGATTCTGGGTAGCTATCACCGTAAAGTAAGGCGAAAGCTCATGGGTAATGCCGTCTACCGTAAGACCGCGTTCTTCCATGGCTTCAAGCAGTGCCGCCTGAGTCCTGCCGGATGTCCTGTTCAGCTCGTCTGCCAGCAGAAGGTCTGTCATAGCCGCACCCTCATGGTACACGAACTCGCCCTTGCCCTCATCGTAAGCCGAATAACCCGTTATATCCGAAGCTGTAGTATCAGGTGTCATCTGTATCCTCCTGAACCTGAGACCCATAGTCCTGGTAAGCGCCAGCGCAAGGGTAGTCTTGCCCGTACCGGGAGTATCCTCCAGCAGCACATGACCGCCTGCCAGCACACCTGCTATCAGCAGTTCAACGGTATCGTCCTTGCCGATTATGACCTTTGTCAGTTGTTCCTTTATTTTCAGGGGAATGGTCTTCATCTGTTCTTTTCCTTTCTTCTTCGCATAAGGATGCCGCCCGATACAGCCGCTATCCCGAAAACAGCTATCACCGCAGATACAGAAGCCGTAACTTTTTTCCCTTTCGCAGAGCTTTTTTTCACAGCAGGCGCTGTGGTGTTCCTGTTTTTAGCGGCAGCCATAGCATCAAGCGTTGTCCTTTGAGGCTTTACTGCACTTCCTTCGTTCATATCGTACACAGACCTTTCGCCCGACCTCAGTCTTTGCAGGCTGCAAAGGGCTATCAGCGCCTGAGATGATGCAAGCTCGCTGCTGCTTTCGCCCTTTTTGTGAGCGAAGCCGCCGTCATCATTGGCAAAGCTTATCATAGCATCTGTAAGCCATGCGAACCTTTCATCAGTGTCGGGGTCTATATCAAGGCAGCACAGCGCACATATCATCTGCGCTGTACTCTCACAATTGTCGGCACTGCTTTTGTTCTCAGCCAGATATCCAAGGGCTGCAGCTATGGTGCCCTCAGCTTCCTCACAGTTTCTGTAAGGTGAAAGCGCCTGAAGTGCCATAGCAGTTATGTCGATATCGCTCCTGCCGTCACCTGCCGTGAGCGAATAGCCGCCGTCGGAGTTCTGTGCAGAGATAATGGTATCTATCATATCTTTCCTGTCGGGGTCTGCTCCCTCGGGCATCTTCCAGTCACAGCTGTCAACAGCTATCAGTCCCCATATCCATGCGTTCAGCCCCTGCTTGTCCAGTGACCTGTTCTCTCCGCGGAGATAGGTGCCGCACCCCAGCAGGTCAACACCCGATACATCAGCGGGGTCAGCCCCGAGGCAAAGCCCTGTGAGCACTGCCCTATGCCAGTCCGTAGGGACTATCTTCCCGATGCTTTTCTCGTCCGAATAATCCTCCTGTATACGTTTCTCCCATGCCGCACGGTACTCGGCTGTATCATCCTCCAGCCCTGCTCTTACCGCGCCTATCGCCAGCCAGTCGGAGCTGTCGAACCCGGCATCCTCTGCTATACTGCCCGAAAGAAGGCTGTCCTTTTCGGGTATACCGTTCTTATTCTTTTCAAATGTGATGATGCCCCTTGCATAGCCCTCTGCCTGACCGGTCTCCAGTGCTGATGCACTTACAGGCACAAGCAGCATCACTGCTGCCGCGGATAATGCCGCAAGTCTTTTCAACATCATTCACCTCCAACATCATTTCCAAGGTCAAGGGAGAATGCCAGCGTAACACGCTCGCCGTCGGCAAATACTGCCGAGGACATAGCGTATGAAGGCTTTCTTCCGTTGCGGCTGTAAAGCCAACCCGAGCCCGGTGCAAAATCAAATTCACCGAGAGAATCGGCATCACTGCTGTTGTTGGGCGTTACTCCCGCAGCTGCAAGATATGCCCTTGACTCCTCCGTCAGTGCAGCATCTGCAAATCTGCCCTGCATACGTATCCTGTCAAGATACCTGCTGCTGTCACTGCCACGTGAGGATACCTCAAAACCGTTTTCTTCAAGGAACCTCAGCATTGTATCAAAGCCGTTTTCGCCCTCCAGTACGGGAAAGCTGTCATCTTCACAAAGCGTACCCAGCCCGACGGCATCAGCTTTTACGGATACAGCTATCCTGCCTACCTCAGTACCTTTCTCAACAGCATCGCAGTTTATTTTATAGAAGAACTCTGATATCCTGCCTGCCCTGTCTTTCAGCTTTACAGTTACAGCATTCTCACCTGCACGCAGGGAAAGTATATATCCCGTACAGGTGCTGTCCTCCCATTTCCGCGGTACCTTTGTGCCGCCGCATATCACCTCGGCACTGTCCGAATACAGCCGCACTCCGTCGCAGTCAACTGCCCTGAAAGTCAGTGTATACGCACTGCCCTTTACCGTTATACCGTCGGTAAGGCTAATGCTTTCAAACCGCGGAAGTCTTTCCTCTGCTGCCGGCGGAAGAGATATTACGGTGAATGTCTGCTCAAAACCGTCTTTTCCGTCACGTACCCACAGACGTATCTTATTGTTGCCCTCATTCAGTTTTGCGGTATAATCGCTTTCACCGCGAAGTGCTTTGTCGTTTACCAGCACTATCAGCTTCGGGGAATTCCCTCCCACTGCCTTTGCGCTGAAGGTGATACTGTCGGAATACACTGTGATATCAGAAAGGTCTGTTATCAGCGAGAGTTCTCGTACAGGTATATATGTAACAGAAAAATCAAGGACAGTATCCCCCGAGGACAGTTTTATCATGTTCTCGCCCTCGTTAAGGTTAACGGTGAATACATCCCTGCCTTCGACTGTCCTGCCGTTCAGCCATACCTCCATGCCGTCTTCGCAGGAGGCTGTAAAGGTGAATACGGGATCGTAAACATCGCAGTCTTTAAGGTCTGTGACTATCTCCGAAGCAGGAGATGACAGGTACACCGTATAATCGCGGAAAGCCCTGTATATCCTGTTTTCGCCGTCCTTATAGGTACAGCTTACCCTGAGGGAGTTAGCACCCTCTCTCAGGCGCACCCTGCCTGCGAACCCTGTCATAAGAGAACCGTTGACCTCAACATCACAGCGGACAACTTCAAGATCATCTGCAAGATGAGTTACAGTGAAAAAGTAGGTACTGTCACTGACGGTCTCACCGTCCTTTATCGAGGCAGTGAAGTACTCACGGTCGGCTTGTCTGCCGTCGGGGGTCACCTTTGCAGGTTCGGTGGCTTCGTCGGGGACCTGCACTGTCTGTACCGAGGCTTTGCTGTCATCCGCAGAAGATGTATCATCCTCTCCCGTGACGATGAACGATGCAGGTACATCTGCCGAAGAAGCATCACTGCCGCTGTCAACGGGTGCTGTATCGTTATCGGGTATGCTGTCGGGCACTGAGCTTTCATCGGTACGGGAGCTGGTATCTTCCCTTTCGGAGCTGCTGTCCCTGCCCTTCAGCCCTTCGGCTGATATCTCGGGCAGCATGACTTCACGCTGAGTTATGCCGACAGATATATCCTCACGGGGAGCACTGCGGTAAAAGTGCGCAGCAAAGCAGACAGCCCCTGCTGTAAGCACAGCAGCTGCCGCAGATACTATCAGACTTTTCCGCTTTTTTTCCACGATGAGCTACCTCCCGAAAAAGCATAAAGACCTGCGCCCACGGTCTGAGAAAGTAAACAGTCCATGTGACGCAGATCTGTTTTTTATAGGTCAAAGTTTATGACATACCCCTGAACGGGATGTGCATGACAAAGAGAGATCATCTCTCCTTGTTTATAAGCTTCTTGCCCTTTATATTTGCTGCTGTTAACGTGATATCACTGACATTCACCTTGCCGTCTGCATTCACATCAGCCGCATTGAAGCTGTACTTATCTATCACTTTCCTGCTCTTTATATTAGCTGCAACTATTGCCAGATCAGTGATATTCACTTTGCCGTCACCGTTGACATCGCCTTTATGAGCAAGTGCGCGCTTATACTGATCATCATTTTCTGCAACGAGAACGTCTATATCCTGTGATACAGAAGGTGCTTTGCCGTTACCGTTATACAGACCGTAACTGAAGCTTGCTGTGAGGACTTCATCATCGGCACTGAACTTATCAACGCTGAATGTAAGATCCTTGCCTGTGATATCTCCTATGGTCTTCACGGGACCGTTTTTGATATCAACAGTATACTCCTTATCGGCAGGTGTTTCATCTGCCTTGAAGACGAAGGTCTTTACACCATTGGGATGTATGGTGATATCGGGGCACTGGATATCGGGATCGGATATTCCGCTGCCTATTGCAAGGATATTGAATGAATCGTTGCGTATATAGAGAAGTCCTGTTTCCTCGTCATATACAGGATCAACTGCGCAGTACTGTGCGTGCTCACCCTGGGGTCTGAACACAACAGGAGGACAGGTATGCTTTTTGCCTGCAAGGTCTGTTTCCTCTACAGTATCGGCAGGAGCGGTCATGCCTGCTTTATCCCTGAGCATACGTACAACGCCCGAAGTACCGTTTTCAACATAGTATATAACATTATAGCCTTCCTTGTCAACGCCTGCGAAAACGCCCTTAGCCTTGCATTCTGCGGAAGTTTCAACGGCATAAGCAGGTTCAAGCTTTATCTTGCCTTCGGCCTCAACGATATCGAAAACACCGATGTGGGAACCGTTATAATCGTCCCAGCCTGTTCCCTGGAAAGTAACGTATACCCTGCCGTTTTCAACTATCGGGGTCGAGGTGCAGGTGAAACCATTCGGGCCAAGAAGAGAAGCTGTGATCCCGTAGCCGTAGACCTCACCGTTAGTGTCGATCAGATGCACACCGCCTTCACGCGAGGTATAGTAGATCACACCATCCTTGAGTACCAGCTTGCTGCGGATATCATCATGTGCGGTACCGAGCTTACTGATGAGCTCGCCTGTTGCATCGTCAACGGTGACGGTGCGGTTATTTTCGCCTTCCTCGTTAGCGCCTTCTTTGCCGTTCTCGACACCGAAGGTCACCTTACCGTCGTATACAACAGCGCTTGTCCAGTAGAAGCCGCCCGCATTGGTGTACTCCCATTCTGCAGTCTTTTCCTCATCTGTCTTTTCGGTATCCCCATCGGCTGCGCTTACCTTTACGAAATCGGCATCTGCCTCATCGGAGTTCCAGAAGCCTGTATAGAGATAGCCGTTTTCAACTACGATATCGCAGGTGGGCTTGCCGCCGTTCTTGTTTGTGTATACCCACAGTGATGTAAGGGTCTCGGCATCGAAAGCCTGTATCTTGCCGCCGTCGAGAGCCATGAACACTTTGCCGTCAGCATAAACGGGGCCTTTGGTAGCGTACATAGCTTTACCTGCCATTTTGCCGTTCAATACCTCTTTGCCTGTGAACTTATCTATCTTCTTGATATTATCTGCCGAACAGATATAGAGATATCCGTTATCAGCAACAGTGAAGCCTGTGGGGGAATCCGACCACATCATCTTGTCTTCGCCTATCTGATCCGCCCAGTACAGGACATTGTCATCAGCCTTGGTGAGATCGGGCGAAAGTGTCTTATCGGCAGCAAACACGTTTAATGCCGCTGCATTTACAGCCAGTATAGATGCGCAGAACGCACTGAGTATTTTTACAGTTGTTTTTTTCATTTTTCATTCTCCGTTCTTGTTTAAGATTTCAGCATTTTTTAAATGCCGATGATAAAGTAATTATATCACATAGCTTTTATTTTTTCAATAGTATATACCACCCAAACAACACGCGCGGTATATCAATAAGCTATGTGCAGGTATAGTTTTAAGCTATGCCGCAGATGATCTTACGCTGTCTGATGTGCTTTACCGTGTGTAAAAATTTAATGTCTATTCAGTTGTCAAGATGCAGATATCCCCTTATACAGTATGACACGTCACTTCATATCCCGCAGTCATAGTCAGCATCAGCCTGCCATCGTGCGCACAAGGGGACGATATATGTAAACGGCACTTATGAGGTGCCGGGATCTTTGGCTTTATACAGAGGGGCATTTCGGAAAGTATCTGTGTACTTACCAAAAAGGTGATCGGCGGGTCTGCCTGATAAACCCCTTCTATATACAGCGAAAAACTGTCAAAAGTTGTACGTTTTTGTACAACTTTTGCAGAAATATGTCCGAGTTAAAAGAAAAATCATTTGTTTATACAAAACGGACGAATGATGTCAGGCAAAAATGACGATGATATGACCGGATATTGGTGAGTGCCGAAAAATCGGGGCAGCGCAGGACTTTTCAGATTTATCAGAAAAAGGTATTGAAAAACAGGGAAATATGTGCTATAATAATTTTAAGTGTTATCGGAAGGCGGTGACTGCAATAATGAACGGAATGAAGATCATCTCAAAGGATGAATTTATCACTGACAAAGCATCCACCTGTTGTTTCACGGGACACCGTCGGCGCGACCTGCCATTTGGCGGAGATACCTCAAAGCAGGGAGTCAGGAATCTGATAAGCACTATACATCTGCTTTGCCGTGAGGCTTACAGCAGAGGCATCCGTACATTCATAACGGGAATGGCGGAGGGCGCTGATATGATCTGCGGATCGGTCATCATGGACATAATAGGCAGCGGAGAATGTCCCGGGACGAGGCTAGTATGTGCACTGCCCTACGAAGGACACATCAGGGAGATAAAGCTGCCGCGGGACAGGTATGTTTACAGTCTGCTGATGCAGGCGGCATCTGCCGTAGTGGTGACCGGAGATATCGGTGACAGCGGACGTTACCGTGAAAGGAACAGGTTCATGGTGGAGAATTCGTCGGCGCTGATAGCAGTATACAAAGAAAAGCAGCGAGGATCGGGCACTTTGCAGACCATAAACATGGCAAAGCGCAGCGGTCTTGATATACACATTATAGACCTCGACAAGAACCCGCAGTTCTACTGCGGATAGGACGGGTATACAAAATCAAAAACAGTAAGGAGAAAATATATGTCATCTGCCGTAAAGAAAAAAAGAAGAAAGAAAAGGTCACAGGCTCCGGTCGCCCTTGTATACGTGGTCACGGTACTGATATTCATGGGACTGATCTCAATGCTTGCGATATATATGCTAAGATCCTACGGACTGATAGGCACCGAAGAAAAGGAAGAAACTTCCGTTTCTGTACAGACCTTCAACGATCTGTTTGCGAGGGTGAACAGCAACGGTGATCTGGCAGACATGGTATTCATGAGGATAGACCCGGTGAACAACAGCATACTTGTAGTTCCCATGCCTGCGGAAACGCTCAACAAGACGAATAATATGAAAATGGGTGATATATACAAGATATCGGGCATGGCAAGCGTAAAGACCGCTGTGGAAGATACTCTCGGCATGAGAGTGGACAACTACGCTTCGCTTTCAAACGATTCTTTTGAAAGAGTGTTCGATATGTACGGCGGCATAACCTACAAAGCACCCGAGGAGCTGTACTATCTATCAAAGAAAAACAACGATAATGACATCTCGATACTGAAGGGTGAGCTTGCTACGCTTGGCGGCAGACAGATCAGGCTGCTGACTCAGTACCCCGTATACTCAAACGGAAAACAGGGCAACAACGAGTTCCTTGGCGAGGCTGTAGAATCACTGATTAACACTATGTTCCAGCAGGATTACATAACCAAGGACAATCTGGACAATATATACAACATCGTTACAACAAACAGCGACACTGACATGAACCAGGACGACTTCAAACTGCAGAAGTCCTACATCAAGGATATGCTCACAAGCAAAAAGTCACCTGCAGAGAAACTGCTTCCCACAGGAACATGGGGCGATAAGGATTCGTCATTCAAGATAAACGAAGACTTTATCACTGAACTGAAAGAGAAAGCAGCAGAAACGATACCTGAAGCCGGAGCATCTTCCTCCGAGGGTGCTGCAGAATCAAAACAGTAAATGACGGCACAGCAGATATACTAAGGATAGTGATGACGAATGAAGCTCATGGTCTTGATACTGAATAAAACAGATGCGCTGGAATACCTGCTTGAAGGACTTTCGGCGGCAGGCATAGGCGGTGCTACGATAATACCTTCTTCGGGCATGGCGATGACGCTTTCAAAAATGAATTCGAGCTTTCTGAGTTCTTCGATACGCAGTATGTTCAGCGGCGAAGAGGACGACAACAAGACCATAATATCTGTTATAGAGGATGAGCAGCTGGAACTTGCCAGAAGAGTGGTATACAACACCGTGGGCGATCTTTCACAGCCGAACACGGGAATAATGTTCACTATACCGCTGGATTTTGTCGAGGGCAGACGCAAGCGCCGCGCATCGATACCGACGGAGGAGAGCATTAAGGATAACAAAGGATCCAAGGAAGAAAATGGCAAAGATAAAGGCAGCAAGGGCACGTAAACGGTAAAAAGGACGGGCGATTGTAAATTTCCTGTTAATATTCCGGGCAGCCCTTGCAATAATATACAATTTGTAGTATAATATATGCAATAGGCTTGACGAAAGACCGGAATTTAAAATTCACGGTCTTTTGTGTTTGTATAGACCAAAGTTAACAGTGACCCGACCCCCGGAAGGGCGTTGACGGTGCTGTATACTGAACGATCGGGAGGGCAGATGATTTGAGTAAAAGCAAGGGCGGAAGCTCAAAAAAGAGTACGGCAGACATCGTTGCCGGGCTTGCACAGCCTCTGGCAGACGAACTGGGGCTTTTCCTCTGGGACGTAAGGTTCGAGAAGGAGGGCGCGACCTGGTATCTGCGGGTACTTATCGACAAAGACGGCGGTGTGACTATGGAGGACTGCGAGAATTTCACGAGGCCCTTCAACAAGATACTTGACGAGGCAGACCCCATACCGCAGAGTTATGTATTTGAATGCGGAAGTCCCGGACTGGGGCGCGAGCTGAGGAAGCCGATACACTTTGAGGTATGCATAGGCGACGTTGTAAGAGTAAGGCTGATACGTCCCGATGAGAACGGTGAGCGTGAGTTCATCGTGGGGCTGGTGGGCTATGACGAGGAAGAAAAGCTTATAGCCTGTCAGACACTGGACGAGAACGGCGACGGTGCGGCAAATGTACAGTTTAATCTTAACGACTGCGCTTTTGTAAAGCTTTACGATGACGGCGATCTGGAGGAAGAGCTGGCAGGTGCTAAGTTTGATTGATGCTCAAACGGCTAATGCAACGTGCAAAGTTTTGTTAGAATGGCAAACAGCGAGAGCCCACAGCCGACGCAGTCGCTGTTAGCGCTCTCTTGACCGAGTACGCGGAGTGAGGAACGAACGGAGCGCACGGAGCGTCAAGACTTTCAGGAGCGCGAAGGTCGAGCGTCGGGGGTATGGGGGGCTTCGCCCCCATTTAAGATAATTATCACGAGGCAAAAGTTTGTCAGAATATTTAGTTCGCAACAAACGTTTGTGAGAATATAATTATCACGCGGCAAAGTTGCTGAACGCAACACGCAAGTCCCGCGGTTAGAACAGGCGGAACTTCACAAAAAGCAATAAGCAAACAATTGGACGGTTAGCCGTCCGTCAGGGATAAAGTTAAGAGAATATTTTCAGAGAGGAATGGTCATAAAAGATGAACGAACAGTTTTTTAATGCGCTGGCAGATCTGGTCAGCGAGAACGAGATCGACAAGGACGTACTTATCGAGAAGATCAGAGAAGGCATCATCAAGGCTATAAAGAAGGAAAATCCCGAGAGCGAGCATATCAGAGTTGATATTGAGCCTGCTACCGGCAAGCTGGAGATGTGCATACTCAAAGAAGTAATGAAGGTAATGTTCGTGGATGACCCAGCTAACGAGATATATATCGGTGAGGCACAGACCTATGACCCCGATATAAAGGTGGGCGACTGGGTAGAGATACCTGTTAACCCCGCTAAGATAGGCAGAGTTGCGGCACAGTTCGCAAAGCAGTCCATAAAGCACGATATCAAGGATTTCGAGAGAAACAAGCTGATAGAGCAGTACAAGGACAAGGAACACGAGATAGTTACCGCTACGGTACAGAAGGTAGAGCCTGCTACAGGCAACGCTGTTATCACCATCGACAAGAACGAGCACTACTTCTACCGCAGTGAGCAGATACCCGGCGAGGTCCTCAAAGAGGGCGACAAGATCAAGGTATACATCGTGAGCCTTGGCGGCGGCGAGAAGAGACAGCCTGTCGTTAAGCTTTCGAGAACTCACAAGGATCTGGTAAAGAGACTGTTCGAGCTGGAAGTTCCCGAGATCGCTGACGGCACAGTTGAGATAAAGTCCATATCCAGAACAGAGGGCGTAAGAAGCAAGATCGCTGTATGGTCCAAGGACAAGAACGTTGACGCTGTGGGTGCCTGCATAGGTCCCAAGAAGTCCAGGATATCCGCTGTGGTACAGGAACTGAAGGGCGAGAAGATAGACGTTATCAACTGGGTAGAGGACGAAGCAGAGTTCATCGCAAAGGCGCTGGCACCTGCTGAGGTACTCAGCGTTGAACTGCTGGAGCCTGAGGTAAGGATCGAGCACAAGGGCGAGGAAAAGGAATTCGAGAGAGTTATCAAGAAGTGCCGTGTCATAGTTCCCAACAGTCAGTTCTCACTGGCGATAGGAAACAAGGGTCAGAACGCAAAGCTGGCGGCAGGACTCACAGGCTACAAGATAGACATCGTCCCCGAGAACGCTCCCGAGAGTGCGGAGACAGAGGAAGAATAATATGCCAGTAAAGCCGAAGAAGATACCGATGAGAATGTGTCTCGGCTGCGGCGAGATGAAGCCCAAGAAAGAGCTTGTCAGGGTGGTACGTTCAAAAGAAGGCGAGATAAACCTTGACCTGACAGGAAAAAAGGCAGGCAGAGGTGCATATATATGTGCAGACGCTGAATGTCTGAAAAAGGCACGCAAGGGCAGAAAGCTGGAAAAGAGCTTCGCGTGCAGGATAGATGATGAGATATACGATTCTATGGAAAAGGAGCTGAGCGGTAATGAGCAGTAACGGAAAATCAGGTATACTTTCAATGAGCCGCAAGGCAGGCAAGATCGTTATGGGCATGGACATGGTAAAGGATGCTTGTTCCCTCGGGAATGCCAAAGCGGTATTCACTGCGGCGGACATCTCTGAGAAATCGCTGAAAGAGGTAAGATACACCTGTGCGAGATACGAGGTGAAGCTTTACGCACTGGGCATGACTATGGACGAGGTAGCCCTGGGTCTGGGCAAGCGCGTAGGCGTGGTGGCGATGACCGATGCAGGTTTCGCAAAGAGCTGTGCCAAGGGACTTGAAGAGATCGTGATCGACAGGAACGAATTCGGTATCTGATAAATAACGAGAAAAAATATGAGCCTTTTACGCGACGCGGAAGGCTATGGAAGAAAAAATATGTTCATCGTAAACAGAAGGAGGATATCTATTGCCTATGAGTACGAAAGCAACTAAGAAGATAAAACTGGGCGACCTGGCTAAGAACCTGTCGCTGACCAACAATGATATAGCGGAGTGTCTTGAAAAGCTGGACGGTGTTACCAGAAAGACACAGGCTTCACTGACACCGGAAGAGGTAAGCTACGTATTTGAATACTTCACCCAGAATAATCAGGTGGAGAACTTTGATGCATACTTTGCAAACACTGTAAAGCCTGCTGAGGAGCCTAAGCCCAGGAAGGCCGAGAAGAAGACCGCGGCTAAGGCAGAGGAAAAGAAGACTGCTCCCAAGACGGAGGAGAAGAAGGAAGCTGTTAAGGCTGAACCCAAGGTCGAGGAGAAAAAGCCAGAGGTCAAGGTCGAAGAAAAGAAACCCGAGCCCAAGGCAGAAGAAAAGAAGGAAGCTGTTAAGGCTGAACCCAAGGCTGAGGAAAAGAAGCCCGAAGTAAAGGCTGAGAAGAAGCCCGATAAGAAGAAGGAAAAGAAGGAAGCCAAGAAGCAGGAACACGGTGTGAAGATGCAGCTGGGCGGCGGAAGTTCCTTTGGCGGCGATGACAGCAAGGGCTATACTGTATCTGAGAGCACCGACGATCATTCGGACGGCAAGAGAAGAACTGTCGATACACGCGGAAGCTACATCGAGCTGGACAAGTACAACGAGAAGTACGACAATATGGCTACCAGCAAGCAGGGCAACAAGAACGACAACTTCCGCAAGAAGCAGAAGATAACCCAGAAGTCCCAGCAGTACAAGAAGCAGCAGCACTCCCACAAGAAGGAGACCGAGCAGGATAAGCTGAACAGACTGGCTCTTGAAAAGGCAAGAAAGCAGCAGCTGAAGGTAATGATACCCGATGAGATCGTAGTATCCGAACTGGCAAGCAGACTGAAGGTAACTGCTACCGAGGTCATCAAGAAGCTGATGGCACTGGGCGTATTCGCTTCAATCAACGAGGTAGTTGACTTTGATACAGCTTCACTGGTAGCTGAGGAGCTGGGTGCAAAGGTAGAGAAGGAAGTACACATCACCATTGAGGAAAGACTTATAGAGGACGAGGCTGATGCTCCCGAGGATCTGGAGGATCGCTGCCCTGTAGTAGTTGTTATGGGACACGTTGACCACGGTAAGACTTCCATACTCGACAGAATAAGAAACGCTAACGTTGCAGAGGGTGAAGCAGGCGGTATCACACAGCATATCGGTGCTTACCAGGTAAAGTGCAACGGACAGAAGATAACATTCCTGGATACCCCCGGTCACGAGGCATTTACTTCCATGAGAGCAAGAGGTGCGAATATCACCGATATAGCTATACTCGTTGTTGCGGCTGATGACGGTATCATGCCACAGACTGTAGAGTCTATAAACCATGCAAAGGCAGCAGGAGTATCCGTTATAGTTGCTATAAACAAGATGGATAAAGAGGGTGCTGACCCTGACAGAGTAAAGCAGCAGCTGACCGAGCATGAACTGGTAGTTGAAGAATGGGGCGGTGACGTTATCGCAGTTCCCGTATCTGCAAAGACAGGCATGGGCATTGACGAACTGCTTGAGAACGTACTGCTGGTAGCAGAGGTCAAGGAGCTTAAAGCTAACCCCAACAGACTTGCTAAGGGTGCTGTTATCGAAGCACGTCTTGACAAGGGCAAGGGTCCTGTTGCTACACTGCTTGTACAGAACGGTACTCTCCATGCAGGCGACGTTATCATCGCAGGCACATCTGTCGGCAGAGTAAGAACCATGACAGACTACCGCGGCAAGCCTATCACTGAGGCAGGTCCTTCCACACCTGTTGAGATAACAGGTCTGGGCGAAGTTCCTACCGCAGGTGAGACCTTCAACGCAGTTGAGGACGAGAAGCTGGCAAGAGAACTGGTAGAGCAGCGTAAGCACGAGGCTAAGGAAGACGAGTTCAAGAAGTTCCAGAAGGTAACACTGGACAATCTGTTCTCACAGATATCCGAGGGCGAGATGAAGGAGCTGCCTATCATCGTAAAGGCAGACGTTCAGGGTTCTGTGGAAGCTGTAAAGCAGTCGCTGGAAAAGATATCCAACGAAGAAGTAAGAGTAAGAGTTATCCACGGTGCTGTCGGTGCGGTAAACGAGAGCGACGTTATGCTTGCTAATGCATCCAACGCTATCATCGTCGGATTCAACGTTCGTCCCGACCCTGTTGCAAAGGCAAATGCTGAGCAGGACGGTGTCGAGATAAGACTGTACCGTATAATCTACGATGCTATCGAAGAGATCACCGACGCTATGAAGGGTATGCTTGCACCTAAGTACAGAGAAGTTGAGACTGCTCGTGTTGAGGTAAGACAGGTATACAAGATCAGCTCTGTTGGTACTGTTGCAGGCTGTTACGTACTGGACGGCAAGATCGGCAGAAACGACCTTATCAGAGTCGTTCGTGACGGTATAATCGTGGCTGACGACAAGATGAGCTCCCTGAAGCGTTTCAAGGACGATGCTAAGGAAGTCAGCGAAGGCTTCGAGTGCGGTATCACTCTGGAGAAGTTCTCCGATATCAAGGAAGGCGACATCTTCGAGGGATACATCATGGAAGAGTACCGCGACTGAGCCCTCGGGCGGGCGGCTCGTTTCCGCCTATTATCGGAAAGCTATAAAGGATAGTATAGCGTGACGGCGGGTCGAAAGATCTTGATAAACGAAATGAACGATACTAAGTTTGAATTTACGAATAAACTGAATGTTGAGGACTATCTGCGATTTCGGGAGGAGGCGGGCTGGAAACGGCTTGCCGCCGAACAGGCGCAGGCAGGACTTGACAACAGCTATGCAGTCATAGCAGCGGTGTCGGGCGGTGAAACTGTCGGCTTTGCCAGACTTTTATGGGACGGCGGATATGTGGCTTACCTCGCGGAGGTATACGTTATGGAGGAATGCCGTCATCAGGGACTGGCTAAAGTGATGGTAGAAAATCTCATAGAAAAGCTGAGGGCTGAGAAAAAAGAAGGCTGGGAGATAAAGATACATCTTCTGGCTAATCTCGGCAGAGAAAGCTTTTACGAGCCTTTCGGATTCAGGACAAGACCTGATGACAAAGACGGCGCGGCTATGGATATGTGGCTGTAAAAGATAAAATAAGGAAGGAGCTATATAAATGGCATCACACAAGGCAGGACGTATGTCCGAGGATATAAGACGTATAATCTCGGGAAAAATGGCAGACCTGAAAGACCCGAGGATAAACGGAGGAGAGTTCCTGACAGTGGTACGCTGCGATGTGGCAAGGGACGGCTCTTTCTGTAAGGTATATATATCCAGCTTCAGAGGGCTTGAGGAAGCAAAGAAGGCTGTTAAGGGCTTTGAATCGGCTACGGGGTATCTCAAAAGGGAGATATCAAATGTGCTGGGTCTGAAAAAGTGTCCCGAGCTGAAATTTGTGGCTGATGATTCGATAGAGCATTCGGCTGCTATAACAAAGAAGCTGAGAGAGCTGGTAAAAGATGAGCGTTCCGAAGATGAAGAGGGCGCTGAGGAGTCCGCAGAGGACTAAGGTATAGAAAGGGCTATTGTATGGAATACGGCGAGATAAACAGGATTTTTGAAGAAAACGACAAATTTCTCATATTGACACACAAGAGCCCTGACGGTGATACGCTGGGCAGCGGTTTCGGGCTGTGCTATTTTCTGAGAGATATGGGCAAGCTGGCTAACGTGGTGAATTCTGACGGATTCCCCGAAAGGTATGACTTTATGTACGCAGAGTACACGGCGCAGGATTTCGAGCCCGAGTACATCATAGCTGTGGACATAGCCGATGTCACACTTATGGGCAGCGGACTTGCTAAATATCAGCAGGAGGGCATGGTGGACCTTTGCATAGACCACCACATATCGAACAAGCATTATGCAAAGCTGACCCATGTTGAGGGGCAGACAGCTGCTGCGGCGCATATACTATATAAGATATTCAAGGAATCCGGCAGGAAGCTGAGGGACATCACAGCTAAGTGCCTGTACACGGGCATCGCTACGGATACAGGCTGTTTCAAGTACGAGAACACAACTCCCGAGACCCACATGGCGGCAGCGGAGCTTATGGCTTACGATATCGACTTTGCCAACGTAAACAGGAAGATGTTCGATGTTAAGAGCAAGGGCAGGCTGAAAGTCGAGCAGGCTGTTACGGGTGCTATGGAATACTACCTGAATGACAGATGCGCGGTGATAAGCATAACCACAGAGCTTATGGAGCGCTGCGGTGCTGACCCTGCGGAATTTGACGGACTGGCTTCAATACCACTTTCGGCTGAAGGTGTAATCATAGGTCTGACCATAAAACAGAGGCACTCCAACGTATACAAGATATCTGTGAGGACCACCGAGGAAATGGACGCTTCGGAGTTCTGCAGCTATTTCGGCGGCGGCGGACATATCCGCGCTGCAGGCTGTGAGATAAAGGGCACCCTCGAAGAAGTCAAGGAAAAGCTGCTTGAAAGAGCAGGACAGGTACTCGGTATATGACGGATAAGGAAATAAGCGGTGTTATAGCGGTATACAAGCCCGCAGGCTGGACATCTTTCGATGTCGTGGCTAAGCTGAGGGGTATACTCCATACACGCAGGATAGGTCACGGTGGTACGCTCGACCCTATGGCGGAGGGCGTGCTGCCTGTATTTGTAGGAAAAGCCACCAAGGCTTGCGATATACTTCCCGATGTAAAAAAAGGGTATCATGCGGGGTTCAGGTTAGGTATAACTACTGATACGCAGGATATCACTGGTACAGTGCTCAAAGAGGACGGCATGGCTGTGACGGCTGAGGAATTCAAAACGGCAGCTGAAAAGTTCATCGGAAAGATAATGCAGGTGCCGCCCATGTATTCGGCGGTGAAAGTTGACGGCAAAAAACTCTACGAGCTGGCACGCGAAGGAAAAGTCATCGAGCGCGAGGCGAGGGAGATAACTGTGCTTTCACTGGTGACAGATGATTACGATGAGGTGACCCGAGAGGGACACATGACAGTGCTCTGCGAAAAGGGCACGTACATACGCACACTTATAAATGACATAGGCGATATGCTGGGCTGCGGCGGAGCTATGACCTCACTGGTGAGGACGTACTCGGCAGGGCTGGCGCTGGAAGATTGCCTGACCATAGAGGATATACAACAGAGAGTCGATGAGAACGGTGCAGAAAGTGTACTGACACGGCTGGACAAATGCTTTGAGGTATACCCCGAAGTCAGACTGGGAGCGCGGATAACTGCGCTTTACAAGAACGGTGTGAAGCTGAGAGCTGACCAGGTGGATGCGCATGAAGGTACTGTATACCGCGTATACGGCGCCGACGGAGGATTCATCGGGCTTGGCAGGATGGCTGACGGAGGATTCAGAAGCGTTAAGAATTTTTTCGTATGATCGAGGAATGATTTGAATTGAAGGAGATCGACAAGGGCTTTTCGCCCGACAAGGGAACTGTCTGTGCGCTGGGACTGTTTGACGGTGTACACAGAGGACACAGGCTGGTCATAAACAATGCGCTGTCGCTGGCGGAGAAACTTGGTGTCAGGTCTGCGGTATTTACATTCAGGACCGACACAGTGACTTCAAAGGGACACGACGGCAGGATAGAAATGATACTCAGTGATGCTGAGAAATGCAGACATTTTGAGGATATGGGAGTAGACCTGTTGTATTCACCCGATTTTAACGAGCTTAAAAATATGTCTGCGGAGGCTTTTGTACGTGATATACTGTCAGGTCTGCTGGGATGCAGGGCTGTGGTGTGCGGCAGCGATTTCCGTTTCGGAAAAGGTGCGGAGGGCGACTGCAACACGCTGGAGCTTTACGGCAGGATATACGGCATAGACGTAATGGTATGCGACAAGCTGAGCTACAAGGGCGAGGAAGTAAGCTCTACGGTGATACGCGAGTGCATACGCACAGGTCAGATAGAAAAGGCAAACGAACTGCTCGGGTACATATTCGGGCTGAAACTGGTGGTAGAACATGGCAGGCAGCTGGGCAGGACCTGGAACTTCCCTACCATAAACCAGACGATACCGCGCGGGCAGATACTGCCGAAATTCGGGGTATATGCCACAAGGGTCATGATAGACGGCAAAAGCCGTTTCGGCGTGACGAACATCGGTGTCAAGCCTACGCTCAAAGCCCATGATGCGCCTCTGGCAGAAACCTATATACTCGATTTTTCAGGTGACCTTTACGGCAGAGAGATAGAGATACTGTTAGATAAGTTCATACGTCCCGAAAAAGGATTTGACAGCATCGACGAGCTGAAAGCGCAGATAGGTAAGGATACCCTGAAAGTTAGGGAGTTTTACGGAGTTGACAAGGAATGAAGAAAGAAAGGAAAGAAATAACATTTCCGATACTCAACAAGATGATAGAGAACGGAAATGACCGTGTATTTTCGGTGGTATTATTTCTTGCGTCATTACTGGTCAGGGCGAACACTTCGTGGAATATCATAAGGAATATAGGCATACATTACGGCGGAGATTTTGTTAGATTCCAGGAATGGGAACTCGAGCTTGACCGACTGGGAATGAAGTTTTTCTCTGAATACAATGACATTCCATATTACTGGGGATTTACGCTGTTACTTCATGCAGTTAAGAAGCTCACTGGCGGATACAGCGGGATCATAGTTGTGAATGTGCTGATGACATCGGCGGCGGTGATATTTCTTTACAAAACAGCAAAGATAGTAACTAAAAGCAAAACGATCGCACTGTTGGCTGGGTTAGAGTATGTATACTGTCCTAAACTGATGGAATGGAACAACGCGTTGACAAGCGACGCGATAGCGATATTTATCGGGGCGGTATGCTTTTACTATTATTACAAATACACAAGGGTCAGCAAGGCGCGAAAAGATCTTGTGATACTGAGCCTGATATGTCTGTTGTATTATTTTGAGCGCACGACGGCTGTTATAACCATAATATTTATTTGTGCGGGGCTGATAAAGCAGAAATTCAGTAAAAACAGGAAAATGATACTGATATTATCTGTCGCAGCAGCAGTCGGAATGCTGGCGGTGGGTATAATTCTGCTGAAGGTGAGTCACGGCGAACATGGGGTTGTATCGAGGATAAAGTATTATATCGGACTGTTTGAGAGCGGCACGATAGTATACGAAACAAACACATTTGTGTACAATGCAGATCCATCACACTTCGGCAAGCCTATATTTGCTCTGGACATACTGGCGATAATCGCACTGAGGGCAGTATTCTTCTGGTCAGTGGCATTCATCAGGGAAAACTCCATATTTGAAGTAGTGATGGGATATATAACGTTCCTGCCGCTGATAGTGACAGGTTTTCTCGGCATTATCACGTCTTTCAGAAAAAAGAACAAAGAGCTGTACTCAATGTTTGTGTTTATACTTATGACAAACCTGACACAGGCGTGCTTTGAGATAGACGGCGGATTAAGGTACAGGATGCCTGTACTGCCGTTTATGATAGTATTCAGTTCATATTTTGTGTTTACAGCTGCACGATTGTTCTCTGAGAGAGCGAAAAGCAAAGATACTGCCGAAGCTGACAGTAAATGAGAAAAATGATTTATTTGACATCGGACATATATTATAAGTGGTAAAAGTCCGAGGTTTTCCGCAAGCTGTCACAAAGTGTACACAGTAAGCGGTTATACTGTATAATGCATAAATTTTCCTTACAGGAGGAAAGTAAATTGATAGAAGTAGTTAATTTATCAAAGCATTACGGCGACAAAAAAGCCGTGAACAATATCAGCTTCAAAGCCGAGGACAGTGAGGTGCTGGGTTTTCTCGGACCTAACGGTGCCGGAAAATCAACAACGATGAATATTCTTACCGGATACATCTCATGTACCTCGGGCAAGGCACTGATAGACGGGATAGACATACTCGAAGATCCCGTAAAGGCAAAGAAGAACATAGGGTACCTCCCCGAGATACCGCCCCTTTATGTTGATATGACGGTCAAGGAGTATCTGTACTTCATATACGATCTGAAAAAGTGCAAGCTGCCTAAGATATCTCATTTGCAGGATATATGCAGCCTTGTGAAGATAGACCATGTATACAACAGGCTTATAAAGAACCTGTCAAAGGGTTACAGGCAGAGAGTAGGTCTTGCGCAGGCACTGGTGGGAAATCCCAAGGTGCTGATACTTGACGAGCCTACTGTCGGACTTGACCCGAAACAGATAATCGAGATAAGAACGCTTATACGCAAGCTGGGAAAGAATCATACGGTGATACTTTCATCGCACATACTTTCCGAGGTACAGGCTGTATGCGACAAGATAGTTGTTATCAACGAGGGAAGAGTCGTTGCAAACGATACGGAAGAGAACCTTTCACACAAGCTGACCGGCGACAACAAGTTCATATGCAAGGCGGACGGCAATAAGGATTCTGTTATGCGCCTTATACAGGGCATCGACGGTGTGGACAAGGTGTACTGCGATGCAGAGCACAAGAACAACATCTGCGATTACCGCATTGAGGCAGCTGAGGGCAAGGAGATACGCTACGAGCTGTTCAGAAAAATGGCGGACAACGGTTTCACTATACTTGAACTGAAGAGCACAGAAATGAATCTGGAGGATATCTTCCTGAAACTGACTATGGGCGAGAATATCCCCGCTCTTGAAGAGAACAATAATGAGGAGGCTGATAACTGATGGGCGCTATTTTCAGGCGTGAGGTGCGCAGCTATTTCACCTCCCCTATCGGATATATATTTATTGCGGCATTTTTTGCCTATGCGGGACTTATGTTCTCAATGGACAGCCTGAACAGCGGATATGCAAAGCTGGACAGTATGTTCTCATCGCTGCTGACGATACTCATAGTACTTATACCCATACTCACCATGCGTACAATATCAGAAGAAAAGCGTACCAGGACTGACCAGTGTCTGCTGACAGCACCTGTAAGTCTGGGCGGTATAGTTGCAGGAAAATTCTTTGCAGCATTTCTGGTATACACGGCTGCTGTATCCATTACAGCGGTAATGGCAGTTGTAGTATCGGTATACGGTGACCCCGACTGGAACGTTATAGTAGGTAATATAGTTGCTTTGCTGCTGCTGGGCGGTGCGTTCATATCCATCGGCATATTCTGCTCGTCATTTACCGAGAATCAGGTAGTGGCTGCAGTAATTAGTTTCGTGGTACTGATAGCGGTATCATTCCTTTCCATCATCGGCGGACTTCTGCCTGCACTGGACGAAGGACACTGGTACACCAAGGTCGTCGAAGGAATAAGGACTGCGCTGGAGAAGATATCCTTCGGTGAGAGGTATATGGAATTCACCTACGGCATATTCAATTTTTCAAATGTTATCTTCTTTATGAGCGCTGTGGCGGCTTTCCTGTTCCTGACGGTGAGAGTGCTTGAAAAGCGCCGCTGGAGCTAGGAGGTGTCTGTAATGGAAAACAAGGAAGAAAAAGTCACCTCAGGCAGTGAGGAACTGCTTAAAAAGAAAGCTGACAAGGATAAGAAGCCAAAAGACAAGAAAGCAGGAAGCGGAAATACAGCCAAAAAGCTGAAACACGGCACTATGGCTACGGTGCTGACCTGCGGATTCCTGGCAGTGCTGGTACTGCTCAACGTAGTAACTACGGTACTGTTTGAGCGTTACCCAATAAATATCGACCTTACCAAGGACAAGATATACTCCATGACCGATGAAACGGAGGAGTACGTAAAGAATGTGGACAGGGATGTACTTGTATCCATATTTGCAGACGAGGAAACATACCTGAACTATTCTGCTTACAACAAGCAGGCGATAGAGCTTCTTAAAAACTACTGCAAGATGAATCACCACATATCCTACAGATTTGTGGATATAGATTCAAACCCTGATATCATCAAGAGCTACAGCGATACGATATCAAACTTTGATATCATATTCGAGACAAGCAGCGAAGTCGATGGCGAGACCGTCAAGAGGACAAGAAAGCTGGGTATGGTCGATTTGCTGTCTTTCAATGATGAGCTGGTGTCCAACCTTTCACAGTCGGGTTACAGTATAGATATGCTGAGAGAACAGGCAGGCGGCGACATGAATCTGCTGGCTTACTACGGCAGCTATGTTGAGTCATCAAATGCCGAACAGGCTTTCACATCGGCACTGATGACAGTAACAGACCCGAATCCCGTATATGTTACTTTCCTGAACGGTAGAAATGAAGTAAGCGATATTACATCGAAGACTTCACCGTTCTCATATTTCAAGACACTTCTTGTGGCTAACGGATACAACGTAAATGAGATAGACATCACCAAGGATGAGATACCCTCAAATACGGATATAGCTGTTATCCCTGCACCAACGGTGGATTATCTGCCCGAGGAGGTACAGAAGGTCAGCGATTTCCTGAACAATGACAATAAGCTGGGCAAACAGCTTATCTATGTGGCTTCATACAGCCAGGGCAAGACACCTAACCTTGATGAGTTCCTGGAGGAGTACGGTCTGGCGGTAGGTGACGGAGTTATATGTGAAGCGTATGGCGATAACTACATCAACTACCCCTACTACACACTTTCCACCGATCTTTCTTCGGACTTCAATCAGGATATACTGAACAAGAACTTAGTTATAAGCTCCATGTACACAAGACCTGTAAATACGCTGTTTGACGAACAGGGCAAGATATCCACACAGCAGTATGTAAAAACCACCGACAACGCTTATACAGCCACACTGAAATACAACAATGAGTACCAGCTGGTACCTTCCGAAACACTGACCAAGGGTCAGCAGTGCTTGTTTGCTATAGGTTCAAAGGCAAAGTTTGCAGATGACGGCAGCGGTGACACAGCATACAGCAACGTGCTTTGCTTCGGTTCGGAGTACCTGCTGCAGTCGAATATACTTTCTGCACAGCAGTACGGAAACAGCGAATACTTCTTCAGTGTCATCGCAGGCATAAGCCACAAGACCGACGGAGTATTCATCAAGCCCAAGACTATCAAGGGTACAGCTTTTGATATCGACCAGAGCAAAAAGACCGCACTGATGTGGACATTCTGTCTGATAATACCTGTAGCGGTACTTATCGTGGGACTTGTTGTATGGTTAAGGAGAAAGAATAAGTAATGAACGGCAAGGTACAAGGCATAATAATCTGCGGCGTTATAGCGGCAAGTCTGGCAGGAATGCTGGTATTCCTCAACGCCACGGACAAGGACAAGAACAAGCAGGCTGACAGTTCTGCGGCAGATAAAAAAGTATCCTCGGCGGCTGAGATGGAGCACATATTCGTGCTTGACAAGGAATCGGAGGAAATAAGCGCCATAAAGGCTGAAAACGAGAACGGCGGCTTCACTCTGGATAAGCCTGCATCCGGCAAAAGCTCATGGACTATCGAGGAGATAAGCTCGGTGAACCAGAACAGGGCGATGAAGGACAGCCTGATATCCGACTGCGGTCATCTGGAGGCATCCAAGATAGCCGAGGAGGATGCACAGGATCTTTCAAAGTACGGGCTCGATAAGCCGAGAGCAAGCTTTGAGATAAGCTACACCGACGGCACAAAAAGCAAGGTGCTCATAGGTGATGCTGCACCCGAATCCAAATACACCTACATCAGGATCGAGGACAGCAGCAAGGTATATATGATACTTACCATACACATATCTGATATGCTGAAAGCTGCCAAGGATTTCGCAAACCTTTCGCTGATAGCAAAGCCTGTCAACAATGAAGACTGGCCCGACTACGGCAAGGAAACGATCACAAGGAGCGACTGGGACTATCAGGTGGTATTTGAAAATGACCCGAATGAGAACAGCAATATGCTTTCAAGTCAGGTAATAAGCGAGCCTATATTCTCGTACCTAAATATCACAGGTTCAAGCGATGTTACCCACGGTATGTGGGGACTGACAGCATCAGGCTGTGAGGCAGTAGCACCTTCCGATGAACAGCTGAAGGAGTACGGACTTGATTCACCAAGGTGTGTGGTGAACCTTAAAGGCGAGGACTATGACTATACGCTGAAGATCGGCGGAGAATCCTATGCGGAAGCCGCTGAAGGCGAGAATGCTGCACTGCTGGGCTACTACTGTACCCTGGAGGGCGTAAAGGGCTGTAACGCAGTGTACGTGATACCGGCAGAAAACCTTCCTTGGGTAACTTTCAAGATAGAGGACGTTATATCTAATCTTATTACATCCAACTATCTGGTCGATCTGGCCGGTATGTCGGTGACGGTAGACGGCAAGGAAGATCTCTTTGAAATGACTACCAACGGCGGAAGCAACGACAAGGACGAAAACGGCAAGCCTGCAGACATAACCTCGGTAAAGGCAGGGGGTAAGGATCTGGATATATACCAGTACAAGAGCCTTTATCAGTTCATAATGTCCTGCCCCACCAACGAGATATGGTTTGAAGAACCTGAGGGTCAGCCCGAAGTCATCATCAAGCAGGTCCGCAAGGACGGCGGCGAGGATGTTATCGAGTTCTATCAGGACACTTCAAGGCGTTACATCGTAAAGCTCAACGGCAAGACTTCCTACAGGATACAGAGTACCTGGATAGACAGTCTGAAGACCAATGTTGAGAATCTGAAAAACGGCAAGGAAATAAACACTAACTTCTGATACAACAGTATCAAACAAACAGAAAGGCGGAGAGATAAATGAGCGAAGCAGTAAAGAAATTTTTCACATACAAGGGTCTGCCCCTGGTAAGAAAAGGCAATCAGCTCTATTACGGCAATATGTATGACGATTTCGTGGTATGGATAGAAATAAAGCACACCAAGAAAATGGGCGATATCGAAGTGGCTGACAAGGTCAAGATCAGAAAGATGTCCACAGATCTTACAAAGCCTAATATCGACAAGCAGGCAGACACAGACAGCCTTTATGATGCACTGGATATAGCTTGTGCATGGCTGAAAGTAAAAGCGTAAATTTAATTTATGAAACATGGCGGAGATCACTTTTAGCGGTCTCCGCTTTTCGGGAGAAAGAGCATGGAATATGTTAGCATCGGTGGAGTGAACGTCGAAAAAACTGCGGCACTTGCGCCTATGGCATCAGTGGCGGATAAGTCCTACAGGCTTCTTTGCAGAGAATTCGGGGCAGCTTATCTGGTCAGCGAGATGATATCATCAAAGGGACTTTGCTACAATGACAGAAAGACAGGCGAGCTTTGCGAGATAGAGGACGAAGAACGTCCCTACGCTTTGCAGCTATTCGGTGAGGACCCGTATTTTATGGGCAAGGCGGCATATCTTCTTGGTAAGCACAAGCCTGATATCATAGATATCAACATGGGGTGTCCTGTGCCAAAGATAGTCGGCAACGGTTCGGGCTCGGCACTGATGAAGGATATCCCGCGTGCAGTGGAGATAGCTAAAGAAACGGTGAAGAATGCGTGCTGTCCCGTGACGGTCAAATTCCGTGCGGGGTGGGATGACACTTCAAAAAACGCGGTAGAATTCGCTAAAGCGCTGGAACAGACAGGTATCGCGGCTATGGCGGTACACGGACGTACAAGACAGCAGTTCTATTCGGGAGAAGCTGACTGGGAGATAATACGTCAGGTGAAGCAGGCAGTGAGTATACCCGTATTCGGCAACGGCGATGTAAAGGACGGCGAAAGCTGCAAAAGGATGTACGAAGAAACAGGCTGTGACCTTGTTATGCTGGCAAGGGGCAGCTACGGCAGACCCTGGGTCTTCCGTGAGATAAAACATTTTCTGGAAACGGGAGAAAAGCTCCCCGAGCCCGATATAAAAGAGCGAATGGAGATAATGCTCAGGCATTGCAGGTATCTTTGCAAATACAAGGGCGAGGTACGCGGCATGAAAGAGGCTCGTAAAAATGTAGCGTGGTACGTCAAGGGTCTGCCGAATTCAGCTAAGCTGAGAGCGGAATGCGGTGAGCTTTCGACCTATGAACAGGCAGAGGAAATAGCGGCTCGGATAATACGGTCAGAGAGCGACTTATAATAACAAGGGAGGACTAATAATGAAGCTTTCGGATAACAGGATAATGCAGGAGGACGTTGAGCGTGCTTCTGCGGCTGAATTTATAGAATGGGACAAGCTGAAAGGCAAGACGATACTGGTAACAGGTGCGACAGGTCTTATCGGCGGACAGGTGGTAATGACACTGCTGAATGCCAATGCAGAGAGAGGTCTCGGGCTGAAAGTCATCGCGGCGGTGCGCAATAAGGAGAAGGCTGAAAAGCTGTTTAAGTATGCTGATAAGGATGCACTGGAATTTCTGGTGCAAGACGTAACTGCGCCTTACAATTATGACGGCGGCATCGACTTCATCATACACGGTGCGAGCATAACAAGCTCAAAGGCATTTGTTGATACCCCTGTGGAGACTATATTCACGGCGCTTGACGGCACAAAAAATCTGCTGGAGCTGGCAAAGGCTAAGCAGGTCGAGGGCATGGTATATCTGTCATCGCTGGAGATATACGGCGTTGTAGACCTCAGCATGGAGAGCGTTGACGAAAAGACCTTCGGAAGCATTGACCCCATGAGTGTAAGAAGCAGTTATTCCGAGGGCAAGAGGATAGTGGAGACACTGTGTTCATCTTATGCCCACGAATACGGCGTGCCTGTAAAGGTCGCAAGACTTTGCCAGAGCATGGGTGCAGGTGTGGGCTACAACGACGGCAGAGTATTCGCACAGTTTGCAAGAGCAATAATCGAGGGTACAGACATCGTGCTGATGACAGACGGCTCCACCGAAAGAAATTACTGCTACATCAGCGATGCTGTAACAGGTATACTGACTGTTATGCTGAAAGGCGAAACTGCACAGGCTTACAACATCGCCAACAAGGATACCCTCATCAGCATACGCGGAATGGCGGAGATGCTTATAGAGAATTATCCCGACAGCGGCACGAAGCTTGTTTTCAACATAGTTGAGGACGTTACAAAACTGGGATACAATCCCAAGGTAAAGATGAATCTTGCTACAGACAAGGCTGAATCGCTTGGCTGGAGAGCGGAGATAGGTCTGAAGGAAATGTTTGACAGGCTCATCACCAGCATGAGATACGATAAGAACAAGTGACCGCAGGGGTAGATTCATACTAAGGGTACACACATAACATACTAAACTATTTACAGCTATTTATCAGGATAGGGGAATAAAATTGAAAAAGGACTTCGTAAGGGGGATGTCACACGGTGTACCCATAATGCTGGGATACCTGTCCGTGTCCTTCGGATTCGGTATACTGGCAGTAAGCAAGGGTCTCAGCGCTTTATGGGCAACCGTGATATCGCTTACCAACGTTACCAGCGCAGGTCAGGCAAAGGGTGTTGAAATGATAGCGGCAGGCAGTACACTGCTTGAAATGGCACTTGTGCAGATAACAATAAATATCAGGTATTCGCTTATGGCGCTCTCGCTTTCGCAGAAGCTGGACAAGAGGTTCACAACACCTCACAGACTGGCAGCAAGCTACAGCATAACGGACGAGATATTCGCAGTATGCTCGGCACAGGAAAAGCCGCTGACACCTGCATATATGTACGGCATGATATTTGTGGCTGTTCTCGGCTGGGTCAGCGGTACGGCTATGGGTGCTGCTGCAGGTGAACTTCTGCCTGCGGCGGTATCAAACGCTATGGGTATCGTACTGTACGGTATGTTCATCGCGATAGTTATACCGCCCTGCAAAAAGGAACGGGGCGTGCTGGCAGTATCACTGACGGCTGTAGTGCTAAGTCTGCTGTTCAGGTATTTATTCACATCTGTATCGGGCGGATTCGCTATGATCATATGTGCGGTAGCAGCATCACTTGCAGGGGCATGGTTCTTCCCTGTCAAAGAAACAGAGGAGGGCGGCAAGGAATGAGTATAGCGATATACGTACTTGTAATGGCAGGTGTCACATACCTGATACGCATGGTGCCCTTCACCTTCTTCAGAAAAAAGATAACATCAAGATTCTGGCTGAGTTTTCTGCATTACATTCCTTATGCAGTACTCAGTGCTATGACTATACCTGCCATATTCTACAGTACAGGCAGTATGGTCACTGCCGCCGCGAGTACAGGCAGTATGGTCACTGCCGCCGCGGGAACGATAGTAGCGCTGGTCATGGCGTATTTTGAACTTCCGCTTATAGCTGTGGCACTGGGCGCTTCGGCAGCCGCATTCATCACCGGACTGATACTATGACATAAGGAGAAGACCTTGGAACAAAACTCAAAAAGGACTTATTTTGAAAAGCAGTATCTCAGGCTTTATAACAAGCTCTACTACTGTGCACTGGCTGTGATATGCAGCAAGAAAGAAGCAGAGGAGGCTGTACGCGAAGGCGTGCTCACCATGTACTCGCGGCTTGACGATAATTGCAGCAGCAGGGAGTTCGATGTAAGGATATTCGCGGCACTTACCGAAGCCGCTGAAAGACTTCGTCAGACAGGAGGTTTCTCACGGAGCGAAAAGGTCAGGGGCGACGATGATACTCAACTGCTTGCTGAACTTGGTAAAATATCCCACAAGGAAAGACTGTGTACTGCCCTGAACGGTATCGCAGGGCTTTCAGCTGCGGATATCGCAGAGATCACTGATATAAGGGTATCTGAGGTTCGGACAAATATCTCGCTGGGTAAAGGCAGGCTGAAAAAAAGCGGCTTGAAAGCTATGCGGAGAGGTATGCTGATCAAAGGGCAGGAGGATATGTTCCCGCTGCCCGAGAAACTTCGTCCCGAAAATATAGGTGATATGCTCGATAATGGCAGCATGGTCATGACCTCAGCGGCTATAGAAGCAGGCTACAAGGAGGTCAGGGAAATACACAGGCGCAGAACTATCCCGAGATCGGTGATAGCTGTGGCTGCTGTACTTGCTGTAGGCGGTACAGGTCTGTGGCTGCACAGCAGAAATACCGACGAAAAACCACGCACCGAAGACACGGCTGTTGTACAGGCGGAAAGCAAAGATACAGGCTTCAAGGGTCTGAGGCGGGGCTCCTACAAATCACTGCACACCTTTCTGTCAGCTGATACTAACGATAGAGATTCTGCTGAAACGATACCCGACGGACGGTATTTTTTCAGCAAAGATCCTGACTCGACAGTTAGATCCATATCACTTGAGATGAGATCTTTTTATGAAAGCCTGTGCCTTTACGACGGCAGCAGCGATACAATACCGCTGACCGAAGACCGTCTTGAAAAAGATAAAAGAAGTGAAAGAAAGACTCTGAATGCAGTAAACGAAGAAAACGGTATCGCATACATAGCAGATAGGGCAGAGTTTAACAGATGCAGGCTGGACAGCGGCAAAGCAGTGTATGATGAGAATGACCTTATGAGCGGCACTTATCTTGTTAAACAGCTTGCAAATGAGCATATCCGAAATGACAGGAAACCATTTCCTTTACTCCTCGGAGCGACGTTTGACGGAGATCATATCATAGCAGCCTATGACTTTCATCTGCCTGAGGAGTTGAATGAAAAGGCGATATATCATGAGTACTGCGGTATATGCATTTTTGACAAGAATAGCGGAGAACTGCTTTACGAATACGAACAGCCGGGCATACTGGAAGATCTGATATTCGGAGAGAACGGCAGGCTTACGCTTATAAGCGAATACTCTGCAGGAAGAAATGCTGCCAGGGCGGAGATGTACAATTCGGGTGATCCTGCTTTTCTGCCAAAGACCTATGAGAACGGTGAAGGCTCCCTGATAGCTGAGGATGACATATACATAGCCGCCAAGAGTCAGAGCGCTGTACTTACTATAATGAGCAGTATAGATCCCTCTGATGATGTAGGCTGTACCGACATTATGGCGCTGACTGCTTATCCCAGCAGCATACTTGAATGTAAAGATGAAGTACTGCTCATATCGAATTCAGATGACAGAGCACAGATCATCAAAATAGATATCTCTGACGGACAGGAAATTACGGCGGTGAACTATGCCCCCGAGGAATGCATGATATCCCTATACGATAAGCCCGATTCCTTCAGCAAGGAAAACGGTATATACTACATATCCGATCAGTATTCAGCCGTCGCATTCGATGAAGAACTGAACTATCTCGGAGGATACGAACGCACAGTATACAACGAACAAACTGAAAACGATGAAGATTTGTGGAATATTCCCAAGCTACGGAGCGCACTGGTCGGTTCGACTGTCTATTTCGCAGATATCAACGAAGGATCATATCTTCCCGAACATGATGTGAGGATAGTAGAATCTGCCGATCTGAGCGATATAGATTCACCAAAGGTGACAAAATATCTGGACGATCCCCTTTCCGCACCTGCAGCGGATTATTTTGAATCAAACGGAATGGATTTCTTTCTGAACGATGAACAGCTTTTTCATTTAAAAGAATATTATCAGGATGATTCCACATATAAAATCACACCACAGCTCATCAGTCTTCGTCCCGAGGATACTGCCGAGGGATCATTGCGCTATTACAGTGTGGACTGGTCGGAAGAAGAAGAAAGATCCCTGTTCGAGATCATTGATGAGATACCGATAAATAAACCTGGAACGCTTTCCGAGTTTGACATCGGAAAGATGTTTATTCTTTGGGGTTCCGATTTCTGTCTTCACAACGGAAGATATATCTGCTTGCCGCTGGAAACGGAGTATGACTACGACAGCAAAGAGATAACCTTTGAAGAGTATGAAAAGCTTTATGACAGCGAAAATAGCGAAAATTTGGACCTTGACTACGATGAGGAAAATGGCCGCGAAAGATATCTGTACTACAACAGCGTCACCGCAAAGCAAAGCTATATCCTCCTGGATACCGACGGCGGAAAGCTGAATATGGTATGCACCACACCGCCCTCCGAAAGAGTATTCACCGACCTGAGCTCACAAGATATTTATGAGACCAGCTCCATAGGCTTTGTTGTCAAAGACGGATATATCTATATATTCAATAAAGACAGATCCGCGGATGCCTACCCCATAGCATAAAGCACTCCCCGCCACAAGGCGGGTGCCCATATAGAACGTTTGTGATCATTATTTTCAGCTTTGCTGAAAATAATGATCATAAATATTCTGTATAAGCACCCACCTTGCAGCGGGGAATGTTTTTGTATCAGAAGTTTAGTTTGGATATTTTATCCATAGCCAGCTTAGCTTCCCTGTTGATATTAGCGCCTTTATAGTGGATACTGTAGACAGAATCCATATAGATATCTATGAGGCTGCTATTCTCCATAGTCGGGCACATAGTCTGCAGTCTTGCTTCGCTCATCATCTGGCGGTTAGCTTCATACTCAATGCCTTTCAGTAGACCTCTTGCCTCCAGTGCTTCTGATGCGGCGCTGCTTATGGGGGTACCCTTGGTCATTTCAAGGTTTGCCGCCATATCCGCACTGTTTATAAGATAATTCACCAATTTACCTGCGGCTTGCGGATATGCAGTATCCTTTCTTATGGCATAAAGACCTGTGGGCTTTTCGTACCAGCCGTAGCTGAGATAGCTGTCGGCAGTAATATACGGACCTATTGCGATCTCCATTTTCATATTTTTAGCAGCGTCCTCAAAATACCCGGGATCGGATGTCCATGAAACCGTGCCTGCCGTTCTCAGCATAGAAAAATCACGTCTGTCATACTCGCTGCCCAGCTTTGAAACTTTCTCATCAATTATCCTGGTGCTGAATTCCAGCATAACAGCAAGATCCTCCTGAGTAAGCAGCGGTTTTCCGTCTGTACCGAAAGGCTTATGACCTGTTGTCTGTTCCATATATGCACAGGCGGTGAGCCAGTAGAATTTTTCATTCATAGAAATGGGATAAACATTGTCAGTACGCATAACAGAGGCTGCCGCGAAAAGGTCATCCCATGTCTGAGGCACTTCCAGACCATAGCTGTCAAGCAGGGTCTTATTGTATAAGAAAGTTACTGCATTGAACCCATATGGTACAGCCTCCAGCTTTCCGTCCACCATGCCGCAGTTAAGCGATGCTTCGGGATAAGTTGAAAGGTCGATATCCTCAAGTTCGGAAAGATCATAGAACTCATCACCGTTTCCGGTATACTCATACAGCCAGTCATAGTTCAGCTGCATAACATCTGCCTGAGTACCCGAATACATCTGAACATCCATCTGGGATTTATAGCCTGTGAATTCGGAGTACTTGGGATGTACATTTATACCGTTCTGCTCAGTAAAAATATGCAGACCGTTGAGGGTCTTCTCGTTCCTTTCATCAGTTCCCCACCATGAGAAAGTGATCTCCACAGGTTCATCATTATCTTTAAGCGTTTTTTCATGGCAGCCGCAAAGCACCAGCATTACAGCGGCAGTCATTACCGCTGCCGATCGTTTTAAAATATGCTTAATCATTTGTGTGCGCTCTTTTCCTTTTTATATATGGCATAGCTCTTCTCATCATCGTTTATCGCTTCCTGAAGTGCTTTTTCAGCCATTGAATAAAGCTCGTCATAGTCGGTACTGTTATTTGGATATACCGCTGCGCCTACACATATATGTATATCATCCGGAGTTGCCAGGTATACCGAATTCAGCGCCTCGCTCAGTTCAACAAGACCTTTCTTCAGTTCATCATTAGCCTTGAAGAGATCATACTGGGTATAGTCTGCCATTATAAGGAATTCGCCCTCACCTGTACGTCCCAGTATATTTTTAGAATCTGCGGAATCAGTACCGAGATATTCCGCAAGACCGCGGTATGTTTTTATGATAGTACCGTTATACCCCGATGTACGGTACTTACGGCGCACCTCATCGAGATTGGTTATACGCGCTATAGCTATCATCATAGTTGCACCTGTCACACAGGTCTCCAGCTTATCAGCTATGATATTCTCAGCTTCCTCGGCATTGATTATACCGGTGAGCATATCGACCTCCGGCGCAATAGAAGCAACGGCACCCAAAGACGGATCGTTCCTGAAATTGATGAAAAACAGTGTCAGTGTCATTATGAGTACCAGCATGAGAGCCACAGCTGTTTCCAGTTCAAGCTTTTTATAGAACTCATTCACCTCTGACATATCCTTGACTATCACCAGATGCCAGCCGTTACTAAGTGTCTTTTCTGCCTGGATAGCGGTATCCTTTATCACTACACAGCTGTCGCTGCTGGTGGTCTCTATTTCAAGTTCCTTTTTGGTATTGCATATAGTCATTACATCTCTGCCGCTGTCGGACATGAGCACCAGCTTTGAATCCTTTATCCGCTGAGCATCTTTTACAAGGTATCTGAGCTCCTCGGTATAGAATCCGCCAAGGAATACCACGTTATCGTTAGCTTGGCTGATATAGAATACCTTAGCAGGATCATCCTTTATACCCGTTACCCACACTCTGCGCTTGTCCCCAAGCTGATCTTTCAGCAGCGGGTACACCTTGCTCTCCTTATCACAAAGGAGCTCCTTTGTACCGTCAGACAGTCTGCCTGCAGCAGCATCGTTGCGGTATATCAGCGTAAAATCGCAGTAGTTGTCAATAAAACTGAGAGCTGTAACATTCTTTTTAAGGTCTGCCAGCCTGAGTGAATTATCATATTCCGAGCCTGTGGAGAAATTAGCCGCATCAAAGCTCATAAGTCCCTCATCGGCAAGAACTATAACACTGGCATCCTCCAGCTTTTTAAAATGCATATCCAGAACCGATGCCGACTGTTCTGCGGAATTTCTCAGCAGTTCTGCTTCATATTCAAGCTGCTTGTCATAGTGCACATAGCTCATATAGCCCAGGCACAGCGCACATACCGCCGCCATTATCAGGATCATTATTATGATCACAGACCGAGTCGAGTGCTTCAGCTTTTCCTTACTTTCTTTTTCCAAGATATATACCTCTAAACATTATAAATAATGATACTTGACTGACCAAGTCAAACCTATACAGATTAATTATATCAATACCGCCGCCCGAATTCAATTATCAATTTGTAAATTATCGCACAAAATAACAGATTTTCATGAAAACCGACAATTGCCGACAAAAAAATACCCGGACATATCTGCCCGGGTATATAGCAAGCATATACTTTTATATATTATTTGAAGTATCTGTCATACAGACCCTTGAAGCCGCAGCCGTGTCTTGCTTCGTCCTTAGCCATCTCATGAACTGTATCGTGTACAGCATCATAACCCAGCTCCTTAGCCTTTCTTGCCAGCTTCATCTTGCCTTCGCAGGCACCGTTCTCAGCCATATATCTCATTTCCAGATTCTTCTTGGTGGAAGGTGTAACTACCTCGCCCAGCAGCTCTGCAAACTTAGCAGCGTGCTCAGCCTCCTCCCATGCAGCCTTTTCATAGTAAAGACCTACCTCGGGATAACCTTCTCTGTATGCAACTCTTGCCATAGCAAGATACATACCTACCTCAGAACATTCACCGTTGAAATTCTCTTTAAGACCTGCTACGATCTCAGGATCAAGACCCTGAGCTATACCAACTCTGTGCTCATCAGCCCATGTAAGCTCTGCAGCCTCCTTCAGTTCATCGAACTTGGAAGCGGGGGCATTACACTGGGGACATTTTTCGGGAGCAGCCTCGCCCTCATAGATATAACCACATATAGTACATACAAACTTTTTCATACGGATGATCCTCCTTATTTTTATATCAGTCCAATTGTTAACGTCAGACAATAGTCTTTATTAAATTATCTCACATTAAGTGCAATTTGTCAAGACTAACTCCCTGAAAATTCCAGAGATTTGTCGGGGTTAATTTATACCATTTTTGTATACTTTGCTGATATAAGATCAGACCGTGTTCAATCAGTATCTATCCCCTTTTTTCGTGTTCACAGAATATTGACAATCCAATATCTTAGTGATATAATATAAGTTAAAGGTTTTTCGGAAACTTAGTAATTTTTGAAAAGAGGTCAATCACCATGCTTACACTCGATAAAGTGTTCGACGCATCAAATGTACTCAAAGAGGTCATCAGACCTACTGCCTGTATCTCTGCTCCTCAGGTAAACCCCAACTGCAACGTTTTTCTGAAAACAGAGAACCTTCAGATAACAGGCTCTTTCAAGGTAAGGGGTGCTTATTACAGGATATCCCAGCTTTCAGATGAGGAAAAGGCACACGGTGTTATCGCGTGCTCTGCAGGCAACCACGCACAGGGCGTTGCGCTGGCGGCTGCAAAGAACGGCATACGTTCCATAATCTGCCTGCCTGACGGTGCACCCATATCCAAGGTTGAGGCTACAAGAAGCTACGGTGCAGAGATATGCCTTGTACCGGGTGTATACGATGACGCTTATGCAGAAGCTATACGTCAGCGCGATGAGTGCGGCTATACTTTCATACACCCCTTTGATGACGAAAATGTTATCGCAGGTCAGGGCACTATAGGTCTTGAGATACTCAATCAGGTGGCTAATGCCAATGTCATCGTTGTGCCTGTCGGCGGCGGCGGACTTATATCGGGTGTGGCTTTTGCTGTAAAACAGCTTAACCCCCGTGTGAAGGTATACGGTGTTCAGGCTGAGGGCGCACCTTCCATGGTGAAATCACTTGCTGAGGACAAGATACTCTGCCTCGACAGCGTACACACTATCGCAGACGGCATACAGGTAAAAGAACCCGGCGAGAACACATTTGAATACTGCAAACAGTACGTTGACGGCATAGTTACCGTTACCGATGACGAGGTAAGCTCGGCTATACTCCACCTTATCGAGAAGCAGAAGCTCATCGCAGAAGGCGCAGGTGCTGTATCTGTTGCGGCTGTTATGTTCAACAAGATACCCGATATCAAGGGCAAGAACGTTGTATGTCTGGTTTCAGGCGGCAATATCGACGTTACAATACTCTCCCGTGTTATCAAGAGAGGTCTGCTGAAGTCCGGCAGATCTGATACACTTACAATACAGCTGGATGACAAGCCCGGTCAGCTGAAGGATGTATCTGCTATCATCGCAGATCTTGGCGCGAATGTTGTATCTATCCACCACGAGAGAGCAAGCGAGGACAGCGACATCACCGAATGCCTGCTAAGACTCGTTCTCGAAACAAGGGATTACAACCATATCCGCGATATCCGTGCAGCACTTACTGCTAAGGGCTTCAAGATAGTAAACAAGTAATGAAGCTTACCGACTGCCCAAAGCCGCATCTGTACAGGGGAACAGTGCTAAGGTTTATCGGCACATACCCTTTTGACAAAGAGTATGTTGACTTTATGATATGCGAATACCATTCAGCCAAAGAAGATCGCTGTCCTCTTGCGCTGTACTGTGTATCGGGCTACCATGCAGGCTACCTTGAATATGTATTCCCGAAAGAAGCGCAGGCAGAGGATGCAGTTGCCATAAGCACCGAATGGCTGAAAGAAAGCTGGCAGACAAAGGTCTATGACGGCTGTACTGCCAATAAGGTGACAGTTATAGGGTAAGCAGAAAGGCACAAACGCAAATATTATGAGTGCAGAAAACGAAAAGGATAACGACTGGGGCAAATCCGCGGCAGCAGTCGTCATAAAGGACGGCAAGGTTCTTCTGGTAAGGCACACCTACGGCACAGGCAAAGGTCTGCTGATAATCCCGGGCGGTTATATACGCAAAGGTGAACTTCCCGATACGGCTTGCGAAAGAGAAGTTCTTGAAGAAACAGGAGTTACCGTAAAGGCTGAAAATCTCATAGGCGTAAGGTTCAGCGACAAGGACTGGTACAGCGTGTTCACCGCAAGCTATATAAGCGGCGAGGCTCGTTCCGATAATGACGAGAACAGCGAAGCTGTATGGATAGACGCTTATGAAGCCACAGAAAGGGATGATGTCCCTGACCTGACCAAGTCAATGATACGGAGCGCCTTGAAAGAAACAGGTTTTGTTCAGACAAACTTCGTATCACGTAACAAGGACAGGATACAGAGGCTATACACTATATAGATATAACACGGCAGGCGCCGTGCTCATAAATAACCATTATCTAAAAGGAGTAATCAATTATGGCAGAGACAGTTTATACCAAAACAGCACCCGATGCGATCGGACCTTACTCACAGGCAAAGGTAGTAGGCGGACTTGTATTCACATCGGGACAGATAGCAATAAACCCTGCAACAGGCAACGTTGAAGCAGCAACCATCGAGGAGCAGACACATCAGGTGTGCAAGAACCTCAGCGAGGTACTGAAGGCTGCAGGCACTTCGATAGACAAGGCTGTAAAGACAGTATGCTTCCTGAAGAACATGAGCGATTTCGCAGCATTCAACGGTGTATACGGTGAGTACTTCACCTCCAAGCCCGCTCGTTCCTGCGTAGCGGTAAAGGAACTCCCCAAGGATGTTCTTGTTGAAGTTGAGGTAATAGCAGAGGTATAAAGCTACCGAACTACCCACACAGCCGCCCGATAAAGGCGGCTGATTTTTAAAATGATACGGAGGTAAATGCTATGAAAAAGGTAACAGCGATCGCTGCAGCGATAGTACTTTCTGCAGGTCTTGCAGTTGCGATAATCCCCTCTTTCGGTGCACTGGCAGAAGGTGATGATGTGATCGAGCTGCCTATCCTCCCCATCGGAAACAGCTCCGCTGCCGATGATACGAGCAGAACAGATATACCTGACAGCTCATCACCAAACAATGAATGCTCTGAGATATCGACTCCCGAAAGTCATCCGTACGATGACGGCGGATCGGGAAATGATAATCTCGCTGATTCGATATTTGATTCCGAGATCGACGATAAAAAAGAACCCGTAAAGGGTGATCTGAACGGAGACAGGATCGTAAATGTAACCGACCTTTCCAGGCTTGCAGCGTATATAAAGGGAAAAAAGGATCTTCCCTTCCCCGATGCAGCAGATATCAACAACAGCGGAAAGATCGATGTTACCGATCTTTCAAAGCTTGCAGCACATATCAAGGGCAAGAAGTTTTTAGGTTAAATTTGCTTAACAAATTTTCCGATAATTATTGACATATTTTATCAGTAAATATGCTATAATTTTTTTAGTGGAGTGTTTCTCCCCCGTTTTCGGACGGGGGATTATATTTGCGCATTTTTTAGGGGGTAATGATTTGAAGGCATACGAGATACTCATGGATCTCTCGCTTATAATGATAAGCGCTAAATTAATGGGGCTGTTTGCAAGAAAAATTAAGGCACCAATGGTAGTCGGTGAGATAATCGCAGGCGTCATCATAGGGCCGTGTGTGCTGAACATATTGCAGCCGTCAGAATACCTGAGCATTTTCTCAGAGATAGGTGTAATACTTATAATGTTCTCGGCAGGTCTGGAAACGAATCTGCAGGAACTGAAAAAATCAGGGCTAATAGCCTGCATCATCGCCTGTGTGGGCGTATTCGTCCCGCTGATATGTGGAGCGGCGCTGTATACGGCGTTCTACGGCTTTGACGGTTTCGGGAGCGAAAAATTTTTCAAGGCGCTTTTCATCGGCTGTATAATGACAGCAACATCTGTGGGCATAACCGTTGAAGCCCTCAAGGAAATGGGTGTGCTGAAAGGCCGTGTCGGACAGACAATACTTTCGGCTGCCATAATTGACGATATCATCGGCATAGTAGTGCTTACCTTCGTACTGAGTATGAAGGACCCGTCCAGCAAGATGAGTGTGGTCACACTGAAGGTAGTGGGATTCCTGGCAGCATCATTCGTCCTCGGTTTTGTGATATACAAGGTGTTCAAGTACATAGATGACAAGCACCCCCATACAAGGCGAATACCCATTATCGCGCTGAGCCTGTGCTTTATACTGGCTTATGTGGCAGAGGAATTCTTCGGCATAGCAGATATCACAGGTGCATACATCGCAGGAATAATACTCTGCAACGTTCGTGATGCGGAGTACATCGACCGCAAGGTGAACGTGAACGGATATATGTTCTTCGCGCCGATATTCTTTGTTTGTATCGGATTGAAGACCAGCTTCAAGGGTATGAACAGTGAGATAATAATATTCTCACTTGCATTCGTTGCAGTGGCTATGCTTTCAAAGCTTGTGGGCTGCGGACTTATATCGAAGTGCTTTAAGTTCAGGAATATAGACTGCATAAAGATCGGCGCAGGCATGATGACCCGAGGCGAGGTAGCGCTGATAATCACAAATAAGGGACTCAGTATGGGTGTTATCCCCGCAGACTATTCCACTGCGGTGATACTGCTGATAATCGTAAGCAGCATCGTCACACCCGTATTCCTGAAATTCCTTTACTCAAAGGCACCGGACACCGCACCGACAGCAGAATAAAAACGATAATATATGATCAAAAGAGGGACAGCACACTTAACTGTCCCTCTTTTTAGTATCATATCAAACAAAAAAGCGGACAGGTCATTTCCTGTCCGCTTTTATCAAGCCTTACTTGGCATACTCAACTACTCTGCTCTCTCTGATAAGGTTTACCTTGATCTGACCTGGATAGTCCATCTCTGTTTCTATCCTCTTTGCGATCTCCCTTGCGACCAATACCATCTTCTCGTCATTGATCTTTTCGGGCTGGATCATTATCCTTACCTCTCTGCCTGCCTGTATAGCAAAAGATTTCTCTACGCCGTCATAGGAAGTACAGATCTCTTCAAGCTTCTGCAATCTCTTGATATAGTTCTCATAGTTCTCGCTTCTTGCACCCGGTCTTGCCGCGGATATAGCATCTGCCGCCTGTACCAGTGCCGCAACGACTGTCCTTGTTTCAACGTCACCGTGGTGTGCTTCGATAGCGTGTATAACATCAGCGTTCTCTTTGTACTTCTTACATACATCTACGCCGATCTGAACATGAGAGCCTTCTATCTCATAGCTAAGCGCCTTGCCTATATCATGGAGCAGTCCTGCTCTTCTAGCGAGATTTGCATCAACGCCCAGCTCACTTGCCATCATGCCTGCCAGATGTGCTACCTCTATAGAGTGGTTCAGCACGTTCTGACGGTAGCTGGTACGGAATCTCAGGCGACCCAGCAGCTTGATGAGCTCATGGTTAAGACCGTGAACATTGGTCTCGAGTACTGCTCTTTCGCCTTCCTGCTTGATCTTCAGCTCAACCTCGCGCTTTGCCTTCTCTACCATTTCTTCGATACGGGTGGGGTGGATACGACCGTCCTGGATCAGCTTTTCAAGTGCTATCCTTGCGACCTCACGCCTTACCTGATCGAAGCAGGAAATGGTGATAGCCTCGGGTGTATCGTCGATGATAAGGTCAACGCCTGTGAGAGTTTCAATGGTACGGATATTCCTTCCCTCGCGTCCGATTATCCTGCCCTTCATCTCATCATTAGGCAGTGCCACAACGGATACAGCAGTTTCAGATACCTGATCTGCCGCACATCTCGCGATCGCCAGTGAGATATACTGCCTTGCCTTGGCATCACATTCATCCTTGATCTGTGCATCATAGTTCGCTATCTTGACAGCCTTCTCGTGTACCAGATCTCCCTCCAGCTGTGCCAGCAGATATTCCTTAGCCTGTTCAACTGTAAGACCCGATATCTTCTCCAGCATATCCAGCTGTGAATGCTTGATGCGTTCAGCCTCAGCCACCTTCTCGTCGGCGGACTTCAACTTCTTCTGAAGCGTTTCTTCCTTCTTCTCCAGATTGTCCAGCTTTTTGTCGATGCTTTCTTCCTTCTGCTGGATACGCCTTTCCTGTCTGGATACCTCACTTCTTCTTTCCTTCAGCTCTTTTTCAGTTTCCTGGCGGGACTTATGTATTTCGTCCTTTGCTTCCACCAATGCCGATTTTTTCAGGGTCTCCGCGTTTTTCTTCGCTTCCTCCACTATCTTTTCAGCTTCCGCTTCGGCAGAACCTATTGCTGCCTCGGCTGTTTCCTTTCGATAGTCGATACCCTTCTTAAAACAAATGTAGCCACTGATAGCTGCGCCAAGAACAAGAGCCGCTACACAAAGTGCTATTGCCAATCCGACACTCATTGTATAGCATTCCTCCTTCTTGAAAGTACAGAGCCTTTTTCCTTACGGACACCCTTGTATCCATGAAAAAAGCCTCTGCCCGATATTAAATTGTAAAGATACATTTAGCATGAATAGTTTTATGGTAAACCGCCTCCACTGGCTTGCTTCGGCAGACCGATAAAAATTTTAATGCATAATATTATTGTATAACAAATCGCTGAAATTGTCAAGGTGTTTTTTATATATTCTGCCAAAAAAAATTATTTTTTTTGGCAGCCCATAAAAATCCCCCTTGACAAACGGTTTAAAGAGTGCTATGATTATTTTATAATATTATAAATCGATGACGGGGAAGCCGTTTGGCACAAAAAGCGCATCACAGAGAGTATGGCACAAGCTGAAAGCCGTACATCGCAAAGCTTCACGGATACCGCCCCAGAGTGCGTCCAATACACGCCGCAGATCTGCGTTAAAGACTAAATGAGGTACAGTGCCGTGATATCGGTATTGTGCGAATCAGGGTGGAACCACGTTTATTACGTCCCGTGAGAGTGTTATGCTCTCATGGGGCTTTTTATTTTGCCGTCCCGATATGAGGCGGTGTCATTACAGATAAACCGATAAAAGTTAAGGAGAACAAAAAACGATGAACAAAAGATCTTTCGCACTTATCTGCTATTTCGTAAGCATACTTGCCTGCCTGGGTGCCGCGGCAGTATCCTTTCTGGCATTCAGGAACACGATAACCTACACCTTTGGTTTTCTGTTGTTTGTGCCGATATGGATAATTGCCTACTGGTTCCTTGGATTTTTCAACGCACTGGCACGCGAGAAGGACGGCAGAAAGACGAGATTCTTAATAAAAAAATCGCTTACCAGGGGTTTAAGCACAGCCGCTAATATATTAAGCGTACTGCTTTTGTGCTTCTGGGTATACGCTTATATATTCATGGTACTTCCGGCGAGCAGGGCTGACAGCAAGGCGAAAGCCGGCACTCAGCAGGCAGCATCATGGAGCGCGGCAGGCGATAAGATAAACTGAACTTTAAAAATGTGAACGGAGGGATACCATGAAAGTCGGAACACCTGAGGCAAGCGGCTGGGATGCTATCACAGCAGAATTTGAAAGAGTATATCCGGGACAGACCGAACCTTTGCACTATGCCACCATCGTGCCTTTTGAGCTTGGCGGCAACGATCCGCTGAACGGCATAAGCATCTATGACGGCGGTGATTTCTGGCACTTTGTCAGCTACGGACTTACGGAGCTTTATGAAAAGGAGTGCGAGAACAAGGAATGGAGCGGCTACGGTTATGAGCTGACATTCAAGCTGAAAAAGAGCTGCTACGATCCCGACAACGAGGAAAACGAGCTGAAATGTGTTGCGGGGATCCTTCAGCAGATAGCAAGGATAACCTTCAATAGCGGCGAGATATTCCAGAACAACGAATACCTCTACACCGGACAGACTGCAGGTATTGATCATGAGCAGAAGTCTGCGCTTACAGGATTCATCTGCATCAACGACCCCACAGTCAACACACTTGAAACACCAAACGGACGTGTGGAATTCATCGAGCTTATCGGCATGACTGATGCTGAGCTGAAAACTCTCGGCTCACATGACAGCGTGGCTGAGATATACAAGCGTCTTGGCAGCGATGTCACCGATTATAAGAGAAGTTCGTTAGTATAACAGCAAGAACAGCAAAAGTCTGCGGGTGGGCGGGCGGGGCTTACAATGTATGTAAGAAAAGCCATTCGCCCCACGCAGATCTCAGATACTGAAAGGCGGAATAGATATGATAAAGCTAACATTAAAAGACGGCTCTGTTCGTGAGATAGAGTCTGCAATGCCCGCAAGCGAGATAATCAAGGGCATAGGCATGGGTCTTTACAAGGCTGCCTGCGTTGTAAAGATCAACGGTGAGATCAAGGACCTGAGAACAGTCATAGACAGTGACTGCGAGTTTGAGGTACTGACTTTCGATTCAAAGCAGGGCAAGGAGACCTTCTGGCACACTGCTTCACACCTGCTGGCACAGGCAGTAAAGAACCTCTATCCCGATGCTAAGCTGGGCAGAGGTCCTGCAACCGAGAACGGTTTCTACTACGATTTCAAGGTAGAAAAGCCTTTTGCTCCCGCTGATCTGGAAAAGATACAGGCTGAGATGAAAAAGCTTGCCAAGGAAGGTTTCGAGCTTGAAAGATTCGAGCTTTCCCGTGATGAGGCCGTAAAGCTCATGGAAGAAAAAGGTGAGAATTTCAAAGTAGAGCTGATCGACAAGCACGACAGCAAGGGTGAGAAACTCTCATTCTACAAGCAGGGCGATTTCGTTGACCTGTGTGCAGGCCCCCACATCATGAGCGTTGCACCGATCAAGGCAATCAAGCTTACACAGTGTACAGGCGCATACTGGGGCAAGGCTGAGGACGGCATACAGATGTCACGTATCTACGGAACTGCATACCCCAAGGCTTCCATGCTGGAAGAGCACCTGAAGCAGATGGAAGAAGCTAAGCTTCGTGACCACAACAAGCTGGGACGTGAGCTGGAATACTTCACAACAGTTGATTACATCGGTCAGGGTCTGCCTATCCTGCTGCCCAAGGGCGCTAAGGTTATACAGACTCTCCAGAGATGGATAGAGGACGAAGAGTACAAGCGCGGCTATCAGCTGACAAAAACTCCTTTCATGTCCAAGAGAGAGCTTTACAAGATCTCGGGTCACTGGGATCATTACAGAGACGGTATGTTCATACTGGGCGACCCCGATGACGAGACAAAGGAATGCTTTGCACTCCGTCCTATGACTTGTCCTTTCCAGTATCAGGTATTCCTGAACAGAAAGCGTTCTTACAGAGATCTGCCTATGAGACTGGGCGAGACTTCCACACTGTTCCGTAACGAGGACAGCGGTGAGATGCACGGTCTTATCAGAGTTAGACAGTTCACTATCTCCGAGGGTCATCTGATACTCCGCCCCGAACAGCTGGAAGAAGAATTCAAGGGCTGTCTTGATCTTGCAAAGTACTGTCTTGAAACTATCGGTCTTGCAGAGGATGTAAGCTACCGTTTCAGCCAGTGGGATCCCGCTAACCCCAACAACAAGTACGAGGGTACTGCTGAACAGTGGGAAGAAGCACAGGGCGCTATGAAGAAAATACTGGACGATATCGGTCTTGATTACGAAATAGGCATAGATGAAGCTGCATTCTACGGTCCTAAGCTGGATATCCAGATCAAGAACGTATTCGGCAAGGAAGATACACTTATCACAATACAGATAGATATGCAGATCGCCAAGAAGTTCGGCATGGAGTATGTTGACAAGGACGGCAAGATGAAGATGCCTTACATCATCCACAGAACTTCTGTTGGCTGCTACGAGAGAACTCTCGCACTGCTGATAGAGAAGTACGCAGGCGTACTTCCCCTGTGGCTTGCACCCGAGCAGGTGCGTATACTGCCCATCAAGCCCGAGCATAACGACTACGCTTACGATCTTGCAGAAGAGATGCGTGACCTCGGCATGAGAGTTGAAGTCGATGCAGAAGATGACAACATCGGTCCCAAGATCAAGCAGGCAAGATTTGACAGAGTTCCTTATATGTTCATCATCGGTGATAACGAAGTTAAGGACGGCACAGTAACTGTACGTTCAAGAAAAGAGGGCGAGCTTCCCGCTATGCCCGCAGCTGATGCTATCGCCAAGCTGAAGGAAGAGATCGACACCAAGGCAAAATAATACTGAGATACAGATGCGCTCACGGAGATTATCCGCGGGCGCATTTTTTATTACAGATCTGCTTGTCGGATATTGTTAAGACAGGATACTTCGCGGGCGGGTGGGAGGGGCGTGCATTCCCCGGAGAAAACAGCGGCTCTCTGCGCAGGAACAACATACCGAAACACCACGCAGATGAAAGCTCGCCATGATAAAAAACGGTATTGCAATTCGCGGCAGAATATAGTATAATATGTATACCACGAAACAGACAGGAGGTCAACACTATGAACGGATCATTAAAGCAGGATCTTTCGCAGCAGGCAGAATTTGCAAATATGCTTATGATACATCTGCTGTTTGAGGAAAAGCCACAGCTCCTAGACCACGGTATCGTCAGACAGGCTGCTGAGGATACATTCGGTGACATCGAAGACGTAAGCAACGATAATAAGCTTCTTACCTTTGCAGTCAAGAAGTATACTGCACATTTTCAAGACGGCGATATCCCCCCGTTGGTACTGCTGGCTCAGGGCATCGACTTTGACAGCGGAAATATCAGCGAGCTGGAGCGTTCCCAGTTCTGGGATATGAAGAACGGCGAAGAAGTCATTGACCGCTGCAAATACAGTGTGATGATCTCCGACATGATGAGCGGCGCAGCCATGGACTACAAAGAAAGATGTGAAATGGTCATGGACTGGCTGGAATGCATACTGGATCTCTATCCCTCATGCAAAGCTGTATGGACACCCACAGGCAGCAAGCTGATAGATCCCGATTCGCTAAAGCATCTGAATCTTCCGAGGGATCAGAGATTTATATATACCTGTGTCAATGCAAGATTTTTCAACGTCGAAGGTTCAAGCGGCGAGTATGTTGTAGATACTCTTGGTATGTACGCAATAGGTCTGCCTGATACACAGCTGCATTTCAAAGTTCTTGAACCCGGCACTGTTACGAACTATGCCTACAATATATGCATATACAACTACGATGAAAATGCCCCAATAGCAAGCGGTGAGACCATCGACGGACTTGACAGCAAAGGCAATTTCAGCCGCAATGAACAGTGGACGTGCCAATACGAGAACGCACTCATCCAGCCCGCAAGAACAGTACTTGATATCGCTGCCGCAGGATATGCCGCCGGCAGAAGATGATACAGGGATGATCTATTAAAATATGAAAAAGCGCGTATCCGCAGGCTTAAACGTTTGCGGATATTTTTATGCCCTTTCATTTGTGCATATTGACGAAAAGAATGTTGAAAACCTCTTTTTCAATTGGGGATATGGGTTGATTAACTTATGTTTGATCTGATTTAGCGTGTATTTTTACGAAAAAATTGCACAGGCAGCCGATTGTAATAATTAATCTGTTTAACTAAATGTTCTGTAACCATTTTTTAGTTTTTCACTTTCCATGTACATTTCAGTCGTACTGCGATTTTTACATCAGCACAGCAACTTGATAAAGTATCCGTATTTTGTATGAACTTTTTGGGAATTCTATTGACGTGCACCAGTTATTGTGGTACAATAAGAGCATAGGAAGTATCATACATACTTTCATCGGATCAAAAATTGTAATTATTTTGTCATCAAGACAATATCTGCCAACTAAATATCCGTATTTTTTTCACAATAAACACCCACATATAGTGGGTAAAAATCATTAACATAAAATTTACAAGTTACAGAAAAATTACAATCATCCGCCAAAAAGTTACAAGATACGCTGTTATGTAACAAGTTTGTACCCCCGAGTACAATAAAATTCCCTGCTTCTCTGAGAATTCGGAAAAAATACCAATTGCATTTTTTTTCATTATACTGTATAATAGTCATAGTGGTAAAAAGTGCGATTTGGTGTCAAAAGTTTACCAAGTCGCGGCAAATATGTCCGTGAGGGGGTGAGCGCTTGGCTTTAAAGACCTTGATGGGAACGTTTAATCAGAGCATGGATGTCAAGGGACGCATGAGCTTCCCCGTGAAGTTCCGTGAGATCATAGGTGAGCGCTTCATCGTTACACGCGGCATAGACCATTGTCTGCTGGTGTTCTCCCCGGAGGATTTCGACAGACTAAACGAAAAATTCCGTGAGATGCCGCTGGCATCGGGACGGGATATCATAAGGTTCTTCACAGGCAGCGCCGTCGAAGCCGAAGCGGACAAGCAGGGCAGGATACTCATACCTCAGCCGCTGAGAGACTGGGCGGGGCTCGAAAAGGATGTAATAGTGATGGGACTTACCGACCGCTGCGAGATCTGGGACAGATGCAGATGGGAGGAGCGCAGTGCAAAGCTGGATGACGAAGTGCTGCTGGCAGCTCTTGAAGGAGTTGGGATATAATGGAATTCAAACACATCCCTGTTTTGCTGAACGAATGCATCGAGGGACTTGATATAAAGCCCGACGGTATCTACTGTGACGGTACGGCGGGCGGTGCGGGTCATTCCCGCGAGATAGCAAAAAGGCTGACCACAGGCAGACTCATCTCGGTAGACAGAGATCCCGAGGCTGTGGCTGTAGCAACGGAAAGATTGTCGGGACTTCCTGCAACAGTAGTCCGGGGGAATTATTCCGAGCTTGATGAGATATTCGCAAGGCTCGGTATAGAAGGCGCCGACGGCATACTCATGGATCTGGGAGTATCCTCCTATCAGCTTGATAACGCTGAAAGAGGTTTTTCCTACCATACGGATGCTCCGCTGGATATGAGGATGAGCAGCGAAGGACTTTCCGCCCGAGATGTAGTCAACAGCTACGATGAACGTACACTGGCACGGATAATATTTGAGTACGGTGATGAGAAATTCTCCCGTAACATCGCAAAAAAAATAGTTCAGGTCAGGGAGGACAAGCCCATAGAGACCACGCTGGAGCTTGCCGAGGTAATAAAATCGGCTGTTCCGCAGAAGGTCAGGAGAGAGAAAAATCCCTGCAAAAAAACTTTTCAGGCGATACGCATAGAGGTCAATGCAGAGCTGGAACATCTCAGCATAGCGCTGGATAAGGCATTTGACCTGCTTAACGCAGGCGGTAGATTGTGTATAATCACTTTCCATTCGCTGGAGGACAGGCTCGTAAAACAGAGATTCAAGAGCTTTTGTCAGGGCTGTATATGTCCGCCCGATTTCCCCGTGTGCGTATGCGGAAGAACTCCGCGCGGCAAACTGATAACCAGAAAGCCCATTGAACCATCCGACAGCGAAAATGAAGAGAACAAACGCGCTCACAGCGCAAAGCTGAGGATAATAGAAAAGATAAAGAACGACCCGCAGTGACGGGATATAAAGAGATAATACAAAAGACAGAGGACAGACAAAAGATAAGCTTGTGTAAAAATTTTCTGTGCGCTTTTGGGGCGCGTATAGAGGTGTATCAATAATGACAAAATATAATGACCACAGCAACCTTGCTCATGAGCTCGAACTGCCTTATGATAACAATGCCGACCGCGACGCTGCGGCTGAACGCGAGGGCAGAAAAAACGGAGCACGCGCTGTTCCTGCAATGAGTTTCGGATCCAAGCTCGCATGGGCTGTTCTTATCATAGTTGCTATCTCCATGATGGGCAGCCTTATCTACGGTAAGGTGGAAATATCCAGACTTTACAGCGAAAGGGCAGGTCTTGAAAAACAGCTCGATCAGCTTCAGAACGAGAATATCAGTATGCAGTCCGAGATCGCTGAAAGAATGAATATGACCAAGGTAGAAGAATATGCACGAAACGATCTGGGTCTGCATAAGCTGGATAAATCCCAGATAGAGTATATCGAGGTAGAAACACCTTCTGTAGCCGAGGTAAAGACAAACGACAAGGAAGATGTATTCATGCGATTCAAACACTGGTTTGATCGTGCATCGGAATATGTAAGTCACTAAATCATATATTGTATAAGAAAGTTAAGCACAGATAATTGTACTTAGCTTTCTTGTTCTATTTTTAAATAAGTCTATCCCGCCGTTTTCGGGATAAAGCATTTATCGGGACGGAGGTTATGTAATGACCGATAAACCAAGTCTTAAAATGAAAACCAGGCTGACTATATGGCTTTGCCTGCCTGTACTGCTCCTGCTGATATACATGATATGGGGCATATGGAAGGTATCCATAAAGGAAGGTCAAAAATGGAAGGATCTGGCTAATTCTCAACAGCTGAAATCCACAGTAGTAACAGCGTCAAGAGGTTCAATGTACGATGCCAAGGGCAACGTGCTCGCCCAGAGCGCTACGGTATTCAGGATATACGTTGATCCCATAATGCTGCGCCAGCAGTGCGATGCGAGGGATAAACGTATTGAAGAACTGAAAGCCGCTATCAAGGAAGAGGATAACGCGGACAAGGTGCTCAAATACAACGAAGAGCTCAAGACCGCCAAAACAAGCGAAGAGACCTTCAATGAACTGGCTGATTTCCTTGCGCTGAAACTCCAGCTGGAAACAGGCGAGGTGAAAAGCAAGCTGGGCGATGTTACCAGCCAGTACGTCATTCTTGCTGATGATGTTGAGAAGACACTTCGCGATGAGATAGATTCCAAGCTTACAGAGCTTAAAATAGACGGTGTAAGAGGCGAGCCGCAGACCAGACGCGTTTACCCCCAGGAATCACTGGCTGCCCATGTGCTGGGATATACCGATTTCGAGGATAACGGTATCTACGGTCTTGAAGCTTATTACGATGACTACCTCAAAGGCGTTGACGGAAGAGTGATCACCGCAAAGGACAAGGACGGAAACGATATCCCCTACCGCTATAAGCAGAGCTATGATGTTCAGGACGGCAACGACCTCAACCTGAATATAGATATAAATATACAGTATATGCTGGAAAAGGGTCTGCGTAAGGCTTATGAGGAGAACCTCCCCACCGACAGAGTCTGCGGTATAATAATGAACCCCAAGACAGGTCAGGTTTACGCAGAGGCTACGTGCTTCAGCTATGACCCCAATGAACCCTCGCTGATATCCGATAAGCAGGTGTCCGAAAGACTTGCAGGACTGAAGGGTAAAGCCGAATACGATACCGAAAGACAGAACGCATGGAGCCTGCAGTGGAAAGACAAATGCGTTTCCGAGCTGTACTTCCCTGGCTCTGTATTCAAGATAATCACAGGTGCATCGGCGCTGGAAGAAAAGGCGATATCACTGGATGATACATTCACCTGCGGCGGCCATATAACCGTAGAGGACAGAGATATCTCCTGCTGGACCACCGGTGACCACGGCACACAGAATCTGGCAGCGGCTATGGCAAATTCCTGTAACCCTGCATTCGTGCAGATAGGTCTTAAACTTGGCGCTGATAACTTTGTAAAATACTTCGACGGTTTCGGATATAATGAGCTTACAGGCATCGACCTGCCCGGCGAGGTAAATTCTTACAATATACATTTTCTTAACTGGCTGGGTCCCGTTGAACTGGCGACCTCAGCTTTCGGACAGACCAACAAGGTAACTCCGATACAGATGATAACAGCCGTTTCCGCAGCAGTAAACGGCGGCTATGTGCTTACACCGAGAGTTGTCAGCAGCATAACCGACCAGAACGGAAACGTGGTAAAAAGAAATGATAAGGAAGTAAAAAGACAGATAATCTCCGAGGAGACCTCGGCTGCCATGAGAGATATACTCAAAGGCGTCGTTGAAACAAACAAGAGCTCAAACTGCTATATCCCAGGTTACAGCATAGGCGGTAAATCTGGTACTTCGCAGAAGCTGGACGAAAACGCAAAGGGTGATACCTACGTTGGTTCCTACTGTGCATTCGCTCCCGCTGAGGATCCCGAGATCATCATGCTGGTGCTGGTAGACCACCCTACAGGCGAGCAGTTCTACGGAAGTATGGTGGCTGCACCTATCTGTCAGGAGGTCCTCAGTGAGGTCCTGCCCTATATGGGTATGTTCCCGAATTATACCGATGAGGAGCTCCAGTCCATCTCAATCAATGTTCCCAACGTTCAGTATTATACCGTTGAGGAAGCTCAGAAGACACTTGAAGAACTGGGCTTCGTAGTCAAGATCAAGGGCGAGGGCGATACCGTCCTAAGACAGATGCCCGCAGGCGTAAAGATCGAACACGGCGGTTCCGTGGTGCTGTATACAGACCAGAGGACTGAGATCGAAAAGGTCACTGTTCCCAATATACAGGGTCTTACCAGAGAACAGGCAAAGGCAACACTTGAAATGTACGGTCTGAACCTTATAGCAGAAGGCTCTGCAGCAGCGGAAGAAGTAAGCTTTGCTATGGGTGACCAGACCTATGAACCCGGTACCAGCGTACCTCTCGGCACAGCTGTTACTGTAACATTCACTACCACCGTGGTAGCCTCGCAGTAAGGATATCAACTGCTAATAATGTAAGGGAATGAACTGAAATGAAATTATACGAACTTATAAAGGATGTGGCAGAGACCTCTCTGCCCGATATGGAAATAACAGGTATCACCTCCGATACAAGAGCGGAGGTCACTGAGGGCAGCATATTCGTATGCATAAAGGGCAAGACCTTTGACGGCCACGATGCTGCTCAGCAGATGCTCGACAAGGGCTGCGCTGCAGTTGTCTGCGAAAGAGATCTCGGTCTTGAAAGACAGATAATCGTCACCGATACAAGAGCCGCTTTCCCCATGCTGTGTTCAGCATGGTTCGGTCACCCCGAGAGAGAACTGGAACTCATAGGAGTTACAGGCACTAACGGAAAGACTACTATCACCACCGTCATTAAGAAAGTTCTCAGCGGCTTCGGCTTCAAGGTAGGCCTTATAGGTACCTGCCAGAACGAGATAGGCGATAAGATCATACCAACAGCCAGAACTACTCCCGAGCCCTATGACCTGTTTGAGCTGTTCCGCAAAATGGCGGATGAAGGATGTAAATACACCGTAATGGAAGTATCATCTCAGGGACTTGAACAGAAGAGAGTGCAGGGCTGCCATTTCAAGGCAGGTATATTCACCAATCTTACCCAGGATCACCTTGATGTTCACGGCACCATGGAGAACTACTATCAGGCAAAGAAGATGCTGTTCGATATATGCGATACAGCCATAATAAATACCGATGACGAGTACGGCAGACGTTATGTCACAGAGATACCCTGCCCCTATAAGACATATTCGGTAAACGGCAAAGCCGATTTCCGCGCCGAGGACGTTATGCTTGGCACAACAGGCGTAAAGTACGTCTTCTGTGACGGCAAGGTAAAAAAGAATGTCAGCTTTAATATGCCCGGACTTTTCAACGTATCCAACTCCCTGGCGGTAATCGCCTGCATGGAAGTGCTCGGATTCACCCCTTGCAATACCATAAAGGAATTCGAGAAGATACAGGGTGTCCGCGGCAGAGCCGAGATAATCCCCACGGGACGTGACTTCACGGTTATATGTGACTACGCACACACTCCCGATGCGCTGATAAATGTGCTCTCAGCTATCAAGGAGGGCTCAAAGGGCAAGGTCAAGTGCCTGTTCGGATGCGGCGGCAACCGCGACCGTACAAAGCGTGCACCAATGGCAGCAGCCGCTGCCGAACACGCAGATTTCCTGATAGTTACATCGGATAATCCCAGAGATGAAGATCCCGATGATATAATAAACGATGTTCTCAAAGGTCTTGAAGGCAAGGATACTCCCTATGTCCGCATGACCGACAGACGCGAGGCTATACACTGGGCGATAAAGAATGCCGAAAAAGACGATATCATCGTGCTGGCAGGCAAGGGTCACGAAGACTACCAGATACTGGCAGGCGGTGTAAAGATACATTTCGATGAACGCGAAGTAGTAGCTGACGCACTGAAGGAGATCTGACGGATAACTCAACAAGTCAAGATAAGGTGGGAAAAGCAATGGAAAAATTAATGCTTTCAGAAATAATAGAGGCAGTAAGAGGAAGCTACGGCTACCCTGCCAATGTGGAGGTCAAGGATATCTCCACCGATACAAGGACCATAACCGAGGGTTCCCTGTTCATAGCACTAAAGGGCGCTAATTTTGACGGTCATGACTTTGCCGCAAAGGCAATGGAACTCGGTGCGATAGCTGTTGTAACGGAAAGACCCGTAGACGGTGCCAGATGCCTTATCGTGGATTCCACAGCACAGGCACTGCTTGATTCAGCCTCCTACTACCGCAGCAAGTTCGATATACCGCTGGTGGGAATAACAGGCAGCGTGGGCAAGACAACTACCAAGGAAATGATATACAGCGTCCTTTCCCGCAGCTTCAAGACCCTCAAAACAGAAGCCAACCACAATAACGAAGTAGGTATGCCAAAGACCCTGCTGGAGCTTGACAATACTCATCAGGCTGCTGTAATAGAGATGGGCATGAACCACAAGGGCGAGATATCGAGAATGTCCACAAGCTGCAAGCCGACTATATGTGTCATCACCAATATAGGTGTATCTCATATAGAGAACCTCGGTTCGCAGGAGGGTATACTAAAAGCCAAAATGGAGATACTCGACGGTGCTTCCGCCGATGCGCCGCTGATACTCTGCCGCGATGACAAACTTCTTGCAAAAGCTGAGATATACGGCGGCAGACAGGTGTGGTATTACTCAGTCTCCAAAAAGGACTGTGATGTATACGCATCCGATATCGCCGCTGACAGCAAGGGCATAAGCTTCACTATACACTATAAGAGAGAAAAGCTCAACGCAAGGATAAACTGCCTTGGCGAGCATAATGTAAAGAACGCACTGGCTGCCTTCTGCGCAGGTGCGGCGGCAGGTATGGAGAATGAAGATATCATCGCAGGCCTTGCCGATTTCAGACCCGAGGGTATGCGCCAGAACATCATCACCGAAAACGGCATGACCTTCGTGCTGGACTGCTACAACGCAGCTCCCGATTCCATGAAGGCAAGCCTTTCTGTACTGAGCCAGATATCCGTCCGCGGCAGACGTTTTGCTGTGCTTGGTGATATGCTGGAGCTCGGCAAGGGTACCGCGAGATATCACCGTACAGTCGGTGAATATGTCAAGGCTTCAAAGACAGATGTGCTCCTCTGCTACGGAAAGAATTCCACATACTATATAGAAGGTGCCTGCGACAAGGGCTTCGACCGCGAGAATACTAAGCATTTTGAATCTCACGAGGAACTTGTGGAGTATCTGAAGGCTAACCTCAAAGAGGGCGATGCTGTGCTGTTCAAGGGCAGCCGCGGCATGAAGCTTGAAGAAGTATACGAGGCGATAAAACAGGCGTGAAGCTGACATTTATCATATTCGCCCTTCAGCTTGCTGTGGGCGGACTTGCAGGGCGGCTTTTCATACCCGCCTTCAGAAAAATGAAAACAGGAAAATTCGAGATATACATCGGTGACCGTTTCAGACAGGACGGTTCAGAACCACGGGGCGGAGGGGCGCTTATGTACCTCTGCTTTGTGACTGCCTGCTTTGCAGCGGCTGCTGCGGAGGGTTTTGGTGCCGATGCCATAAGGGCAGCGGCTTTCACGGCTATATTCGCCGCAGTGCTGACTGCTGTGGGACTTATGGAAGACTATGACCGTGACGTGCGCGGCGGAATAGGTATGAAAAGCAGGTACAGGGTGACGATAAAGCTTCTGCTGTGCGGAGGATACACGGCACTCATGGGACTTTTCGGTTACCGCTGTGATATGGTGCTTCTGCCATTCAGGTGGGGCTATCTTGATCTCGGATGGGCTTATATACCGCTGAATGCACTGCTGATGACTGTTATCATCACAGCGGCGGAGATATGCGACTGCCAGAAAGGTATACATGAAACAGGGATAGACGGACTTTGTCCGATGACGATGTTCGTAAGCTTTCTGGGACTTTTTGCGGCTTTCGGTGACGGCAGCCGCGAGATAGTAAAAGTTATATCCCTTTGTGCAGCAGGAAGCTGCGCAGGGTATCTGATATGGGGCGCTAAGCCCTCAAAGCTGTTCCTCGGTCAGTCGGGCGGACTTTTTCTGGGGAGCATGATGTGTGGAATACTGATGCTTTCAGGGCTGCACGGAGCGGTGCTGCTTGCTATGGCAGTACCATTCATAGAGCTTGCTGCACATTTATTGCAGCGGGCAGTATTCAAAAAGAATAAAAAGCTGCTGTTCAAAGGGGCGACCCTACATGAGCATTTTCGCAACATCGGGTGGAGCGAATACCGCATCACCGCAGTGTATGCAGCAGCGCAGGCATTGTTCTGCGCAGGGGCAGCGGCTTACAGTATATATGAAGCAAGGCTAGTGATCAATTAGTCTTGTAATGATAGTGAGCGGAGGTACAGCATTAATGGCTGATAAGGGTATATACCGCGACCGCGACGGCGGTCTTACACTGAACAATCACCTGCTGGTCAGACAACCTGTGGCGCAGGCGAGAAAAAAACTCAACTTCAATTTCAAGTCCATAAACAAAGGCGTTGATATGCCGTTTTTGCTGCTGATACTTATGCTGCTGGGCTTCGGAGTGCTGATGATGTTCTCAGCCTCCTACGCATGGGGCATAAACGATATGGGCGACGGCTACTACTACGCAAAAAAACAGCTGACCTTCGCAGGCATCGGTCTTGTCGGTATGCTGTTCGTATCTATGCTGGATTATCACTTCTTCCAGAATACGGCAGTTTGTTATCTGTTTTTCGGCGTGATGTATGTCATGTGTCTGTATGCGGCATTCTTCGGATCGTCAACAGCGGATGCGAGCCGATGGATAAATCTGGGATTTGTACAGTTCCAGCCCTCCGAGCTCCTTAAAGTATCCTTCATAATAATATTCGCATATATCATGGCGGTAAATTTCCCAAAATTCAATAACTGGAAGTACTGCGTAATACCCTTCACGGTGATAATGGGTCTTTCCGTTATCGTACTGGGGCTTCAGCGTCATATGTCTGCGGTGCTGATCATAGGTATCATCGGTGTCAGCATGATGTTCGTCAGCGGTATGCCCGCAAAAACCTTCTGGAAATTCATTGGTATACTGGCTGCCGTGGCTTTACTGGGTCTTGCCATACTTCTCATGGCAGGCAAATTCTCATATATACAGGAGAGAATAGACGGCTGGCGCAATCCCGAGGCTGATATACAGAACAATACCTGGCAGACCTACAATTCCCTCGTTGCCATAGGCTCAGGCGGATGGTTCGGTCTTGGATTCGGTGAATCAAGGCAGAAATTCCTCTACCTCCCCGAGGCGCAGAACGACTTCGTCTTCGCTATAATATGCGAAGAACTGGGATTCGTGGGCGCACTGGTAGTTGTGGTGCTGTTCGTTATATTCGTGCTGAGAGGCTTCTATATAGCTTCAAACGCCAAGGACAGATTCGGTATGCTGGTGGCTGCGGGCATTACGATACAGATAGGTATACAGGCTTTCCTGAATATAATGGTCGCTTCAAACTCCTTCCCGAATACAGGTATATCCCTGCCGTTTTTCAGCTACGGAGGTACCGCGCTGATAATACAGCTGGCAGAAATGGGAATACTGCTCAGTATCTCACGTCAGGGTAATATCAAAAAATAATATCCTGCTTTTCGGGATATGGTATAAAATATATGACTTATACTTTAAAGCACCTGTTTTTTGTTAACTGTTAACCTAAAACTATTGCTTTGTTAATAATAATTTATTATAATAGAAATGATAATCCGACAGACTGTAATTACAGCCCGTCAGGGATAAGAAAGAGGTATCTGCTGTATGCTCAGAGTACTGCTGGCAGGCGGCGGCACAGCGGGTCATGTTAACCCCGCACTTGCCATCGCTGAGATAATAAAAGAAAACTACCCCGATGCTGAGATATGCTTTGCGGGAAATCCCGATAAACTGGAATCAAAGCTGGTCCCTAAGGCGGGATATAAATTTGAACCCCTGAAAATAGAGGGCTTCCAGAGAAAGATAAATGCTGAAAACATCAAAAGGAACTTCCGCGCAGCCGTGTATCTGGCCAGATCCGGCAGCAGATGCAAGGAGATCATCAAAGGCTTCAAGCCCGATCTTGTCATAGGCACAGGCGGCTATGTAAGCGGTCCGGTTGTAAGGGCTGCGGCTAATATGGGCATAAGAACTGCCATACATGAACAGAATGCTTTTGCGGGCGTGACAAACAAGATACTCTCCAAAAAAGTCGATGTGGTCATGATGACAGTGGAAGAGTCAAGGAAGAATTTCCCCGATGCTAAAAAATGCGTTGTAACAGGTCTTCCCGTCAGGGGAGGCTTCGGCAGACTTACAAAAGCTGAAGCACGCCAAAAGCTGGGTATCCCCGAGGATGCACAGGTCGTGCTTTCCGCCGGCGGAAGTCTTGGTTCAAAAGTTCTGAACGAAAACATCATGAAGCTGTTCAAGTGGTATCAGAGCGAGGGCAGAGAGGTGTATCATATACACTCCTACGGCACCTACAAGGATTATGAAAACTTCATAGAGGACTGCGAAAAGCAGGGAATAAAACTCAAAGGCAACGATCACCGCATGGTGGACAGCTATGTTGATATGCCTAAGGCTATGGCAGCCTGTGACCTTATCATCACACGCTGCGGTGCGGCATCACTGGCTGAGATCGAAGCCATGGGCAGATGCTCGGTACTGATACCCTCCCCATGGGTAGCCGAGAACCACCAGTACCATAACGGTATGGTGCTGCAGAATGCAGGCGCAGGAATGGTCATCGAGGAAAAAGACCTTACTGAGGATAAGTTCATCGGTGCGGTCAGGGATTATCTCGACAACCCCGATAAACTGAGAGAATGCTCCGAAAAGGCAGCAGCTCTCCATATAAAAGATACAAAGGAACGCATTATGAACTGCCTCAGACCCCTTATAAAGAAATAACAATACGTATATTATGTGAAGGATGGTTTAATTTGGCAATAGACAGATCTATACAGACTAAGCGTTCAGGCTCGGGAAATACTATGGATACTCTGAGAGTGCCCGACAAGCTGGATATGGACAAGCTCAGCCATAATACTTACAGAGGGTCTAAAACCAATGCCGTTGCAGATGAGATATTCTCAGGCGGAAGGTATACAAAACAGACCCGTTTCGGTGCTGCCGATGAAAAGTATGAGGGCGCAGAGCAAAGAAGAAAACGCGAAGGCACCGAAGATGCTGAAAACATCAAGTCAAGATCAGCCAGGCATAAAAAAGACCCCGACAGGCTGCATCAGGGTGTAAAAGTCGGTTCTTCCTATGTTGAAAGAAAAAAGGTGATAATATGGATCACCGTTGCACTGGTGCTTCTTGCCTGTGCACTGCTTTTCCTGCCGCCGCTGATGAACAGCACCTCGGGAGAAACAAGGGTCGATCATAACAGGAACATCTTCGAGAAAATGGGCATGACCGAGTTCAAGACCTTTGCACTGTCGAACTACTCGGTATATAACCAGGAAGCTTTTTCTTCCGAGAAAAACGAGAACTACCGTATAATAGAGATGACTGTCCATGTGCAGAACTCTTCGCCTTTTCAGGTTACTATACCCCAGTATAAGGCGCTTCACGTACCAAAAATGTACGAGGATAAATTATGCTATGTTTCCTCAGCCAGAATGACCACCACAAGCGACGGCACACGCAAGGTCGCAGGTGATGTCATCGAAGGCTTCTCCGGCAAGGATGTCACTATCGAGATGATGATAAATGTCAAGGATATGACAGAGGAAGAACTGGATGAATGTGTTACCGGCATGGTACTCACTACCGTCGGCGCAAAGAAGAAAATAGCAAAGAAAGTAACCGTACCTTGTATACCTGCTGTCCTCTTCATATCCGATGCTGTTACCGTCCACCTGGAACCTCAGTAAAAAAGTAACATAATACAGACCTTATGCATAGTATGAGCTATACTTCATCTGAAAGGGGCATAGCTTATGCAGAAGCTTATAATAAACGGCGGAAAACGGCTGTGCGGTGAGATACGGGTGCAGGGCGCAAAAAACAGTGCGCTGCCACTGCTGGCAGGGTGTCTGCTGACAGATGGCAGAACAGTGCTGAAACGCTGTCCCGAACTTACAGACGTTTTTGCCGCCTGCAGGATACTTAACGAACTGGGCTGCAAATGCAGCTTCAGACAGGGTACTGCCACGACCGATGCCGACAGTGCCGCAGGCTTCAGGATAACCGAGGAACTCATGCGCGAGATGCGAAGTTCCATAGTGTTTCTGGGCGCTGTGCTGGGCAGGCATGGCAGATGTGAACTCAGCTACCCGGGAGGATGCGAGCTTGGTCCCCGACCGATAGATATGCATCTTTCCGCACTCAGACAGCTGGGTGTGAAGATACATGAGGAACACGGCAGGATAAGCTGCACCTGTCCCAGAGGGCTGAAAGGCGCTTCCATAAGTCTGCCCTTCCCTTCTGTGGGAGCCACTGAAAATATCATGCTCGCCGCTGTATGTGCTGACGGCGATACCGTTATACACAATGCAGCCCGTGAACCCGAGATCACAGATCTTGCAAACTTCCTTGTACGCTGCGGTGCTGACATAAAAGGCGCAGGCTGCAGCACTGTGCGTATCTCAGGTGTGAAAAAACTCCGCGGATGTGAGTATGATGTCATGCCCGACAGGATAGCAGCAGCGACATATATGGCTGCTGCAGCTTCAACAGGCGGTGAGCTGGGTCTTACAGATATCAGCTGCGATGACCTTCAGGCTGTCACCTCTGTTTTCGAGGAGATGGGAGCTGCGGTGTACTCCGCAGGCAGCAGGATATTCATAAGCTGCAAGGCTCCGCTGAAAGCTGTGCGCATAATAAGAACTATGCCGTACCCGGGCTTCCCCACCGATGCCCAGGCTGTTGTAATGGCAGCGCTGACTACGGCACGCGGCAGCAGTATGATGGTGGAAAATATATTTGAAAGCAGATTCCGCCATGTGGACGAATTAGTGCGCATGGGGGCTGATATAAAAGTATCGGACAGAACGGCTGTGATACAAGGCGTCAAAAAACTATGCGGCGCAAATGTCAGAGCCCATGACCTGCGGGGCGGCGCAGCCCTTACGATCGCTGCACTGGGCGCTGAGGGTACTTCCTCAGTAGGCTGTGTCGGGTATATCGACAGAGGGTATGAGCTCATAGAAAACGTGCTGAGCTCAGTCGGCGCTGATATACGCAGAGAGTTCTGACGAAGAATATGTAAAGATGAATACAGAGGAAAGATAATACATGAATGATAATTATGAAAACGAACCTGTGCCTGCGATGACAGCCAAAAAACCGGCACGAAAGCTGGATCTGCGTATGCTGTACGCGGGCGCGGCAGTCACCGCGGCAGTGGTGATACTTCTCCTGTGCATGACGGTATTTTTCAATGTCAGCAACGTGGAGATCCGGGGCGTGAGCCTCTATACCGATGACCAGATAATCAACGTCGGGGGGATATACGAGGATATGAACCTTGTAAGAACAGATCCCGCCCGCGCCGAAAAGCGGCTTACGGATAATCTCGTTTACATAGACGAGGTCAAGATTTCCAAGTCATACCCCTCAACAGTTGTTATCGACTGCAAGGAGGCTGTCAAGGCTGCCGATATCGAATATGAAGGCGGCTACTATGTGCTGAGCTATTCGGGACGTATCCTGGAAGCCGACAATCCCGAACCCACAGGGGATATCCCCATAGTCACAGGCTTTAAATTCTATGTGGCTGAGGATCAGATAGAAAAAGGCGCCGAGCTTACCGAAGAGGAGATATTCGCTTACCGTGCCCCCGGAGCAAAGCTCAGATCAGAGGACGATTACAGCGACAAGATACTCATCGACCTGCTGAACGGACTGAAGGATCAGGGCTTTGAAAAGGTCAAGAACATAGATATGACCTCCCGCGCAAATATACTTATGAACGTGGATAACAGGCTCGATATAAAGCTGGGCAGCTCCGCGGATATAGAGTATAAACTCAGCTACTTCAAGGCTGTTATGGGCAAGCTTGCCGAGAACTACGAGGGAACCCTTATTTATAACGGTTCTGAGAACGGAGTTTCGGCTATACCTAAGGATCAGTACCTCGGAAAGCCTACCTTTGCCAAGGATCCCGAAAAGCCCAAAGACGAAAGCAAGGCTGAGGATGAAACCGCCGATAATACCGATAATACCGATAATACCGAAAATGCTGATAATACCGCTGAAGATCAGAACACTGAGGTCAACGGCGATAATGCTGATGATAACACCGAAAATATCCAGGAAGGCGAACAGTACTACGATAACGGAGACTGGACGGATAATACCTGGGATGACGGACAGTACTATGATTACGGCGATCAGAACTATGATTACGGCGATCAGAACTATGATAACGGCGGCTGGTATGATGATACCAACGGCGGCGGCGAATACTATTGGTAAGTTTATCAATTAACAAAAAATTAACAGTCGAAATGGCATTAAATTGTCAAAATCCTTTACAATTCGGGAAATTTGTGATATAGTATTAGTGTATCTAATTATGTTCTTCGGGTCGAGCTATACACAGACAGAAGAAATAACGGTTAATTACCCGAGGGATATGTGAAAAATTTTCAGGAGGATGTTTACTATGAGTTACGAATTTGTAGAAGAGCCCCTTGTTGGCGCAAGCATTAAAGTCATCGGCGTTGGCGGCGGCGGCGGAAACGCACTTAACGGCATTGCCGAGGCAGGTATACAGGGTAATGTTGAGTATATAGCAGTTAATACTGATATACAGGCACTTAAAAAGTCACTGGCTGACAGACAGATACAGATAGGCGCTAAGCTCACCCACGGTCTGGGTGCAGGCGCAAAGCCCGAGATCGGTGAGGCTTCCGCACAGGAGAGCCAGGATGAGATCGCAGAGGCTATCAAGGATGCCGATATGGTATTCATCACCGCAGGTATGGGCGGCGGAACAGGTACAGGCGCAGCTCCTGTAGTAGCAGAGATCGCACAGAGCCTCGATAAGCTGACCATAGCTGTAGTTACCAAGCCCTTCAAGTTCGAAGGCGTAAAGAAGATGCAGAGAGCAGAGAGCGGTATCGAGCAGCTGGTAAAGCACGTTGATGCGCTGATCGTTATACCTAACCAGAACCTCATCACAAGCGATATGAGACTGACCATGAAGCAGTCCTACCAGATCGCAGATGAAGTACTGAAGACAGACGTTATCGCAATTGCTGAGATAATCACAAGACATGACGAGATAAACGTTGACTTCGCAGACGTTACCACCATACTCAAGGGTGCGGGCAGAGCTCACATAGCTATCGGCCACGGCGAAGGCAAGGATAAGGTACAGGATATCGTAGATCAGGTAATAGCTTCCAGAATACTGGAAACCTCTATCAGAGGCGCAAGAAGACTGATCGTAAACGTAAATATGTCCGAGGATCTGCTCATAAGCGATATGGACGAGCTGACAGCAGCTATCGCAGATGCAGCTGATGACGGCGCAGAGATCATCTTCGGTAACGGCACAAATCCTGATACAAAGGATTGCATGGACGTTACAGTTATCGCTGCAGATTTCGTTGACGGCATCCCTTCCGCTGCTAACTATCAGGAAGCAGCAGCACTCCAGCAGTCTCAGGTACAGGCTGTTCAGGCTGTACAGGCAGTATCCCCTGCTCCTTCCGCTCAGACATTCTCTTTCCAGAGAACAGAGGCTGATAAGAAGGCTGATGCTGAGGCTATGTACAAGGCAGGCGTAAAGGCAGCTGATAAGACAGATATCTACGATGATATCTTCAACGTATTCAAGAATAAGTGATCCAAGCTCTAAGACGAGTCCGGCGGCTCGTCTTTGCTTAACAGAATTTGTTCAGATATTCTGAATTAAGTTCAGCTATACTATTGAAGAACTAAACTGCAGCAACAACTGTACGGCGGCAGCTGAAAACAGCTTGATACCGACAAAAAACAGCATCCCACGGATAGAAATATGCACAATTTAAGAAGTGAATATTGTGTAGATTACTGAAATTTCGGGTTTATGCTCAAATCGTCAAATCAAGTGGTTGAAATAATTCTTTAATTATAGTATAATAAGGTAGTATAAAACTTTATTGCAAATAATATTTTCGCAAACATATATTCAGGAGGGAATTGAAAATGGCTAGTAATGGTTATTTGAGAACAGTAAGAGTCGGCGGCTTCGATAAGCAGGACGTTCTGCAGTATGTTGATGAGCTGACTTCCAAGATCTATCAGCTGGAAACTAAGGTCAAGGATCAGGAAGAACAGATAGACCAGCTCGAGCAGGGCGGCGGCGACACTAAGGGCGATGACGAGGCTAAGAAGGAGCTCGAGGCTAAAGTCGAGGAAGCTAAGCAGAAAATCGCTGAGCTGATGGCATCTACCGATACCATGAAAGTCAGGATCGCAGATTATGAGCAGCAGATAGCTGATAAGGATGCAGAGCTCGAGGATAAGAACGCTGAGATCGAAGCACTGAAGGACAAGGTAGCAGAGGCAGAGCAGAAGGCTGCTCAGACTGCTGACAGCGGTTCTCAGCAGGCATTCGATATGGGTCAGATCTTCGTACAGGCTCAGCAGACAGCTAATATGGCTATCGAGAAGGCAAGAGCAGATGCTAAGCAGATCACCGATGAGGCTGAGGCTCAGGCTAATCAGGTCATCGACGATGCTAACGCACAGGCTGAGGCTACCGTTACAAAGGCTAATACCGAGGCTGAGCAGACCATCAGCGCTGCTAAGGAAAGTGCAGAGGCTACTAAGTCCGAAGCAAAGAAAGAGGCAGATCAGGTCACTGGTGCTGCTTATTCCGAGGCTTCAAGAGTCAAGAAGGAAGCTGAAGAAGAGGCTGAAAGACTCATCAGCGATGCCAAGAGCAAGGCTGCAGCTATCAAGAACGACACTGTTGAGATCAGAACAGCTGTTAAGGAGCAGTTCACAAACCTCAGCGATACCGTTCAGAAGCTTGTAACATCCCTCAATGACCTGTACGGCAGCAGCATAGGTGCTGTTAATACTGCAAGAGATCTTATCGACGACGGTCTTGATATCGTTTCCGACGAAGAAGAATAATGGCAGAACTCAGAAAATTCCGCACAGAGGAGCTTAAAGCCAGAAGCAGCGAGCTCCGCTGCGGTGATAAGATACTGGTAACTGGTACAGTTTATACTGCAAGAGATGCAGCGCATAAAAGGTTCGCAGCACTGCTCGATGAGGGCAAGGAGCTGCCGATACCGCTGGAAGGCGCTGTGATATACTACGCAGGTCCCACACCCGCACCCGAGGGCAGACCGATCGGTTCATGCGGTCCCACTACTTCAGGCAGAATGGACAGGTTCGCTCCTCGTCTTCTTGATCTGGGTCTTGGCGGCATGATCGGTAAGGGCGAAAGATCGCAGGAGGTCAGGGACGCTGTTGTAAGAAATAAAGCTGTTTATCTATGTGCAGTCGGCGGCGCAGGTGCGCTTGCCTGCAATTGCATAAAGTCCTGTGAGGTCATCGCTTTTGAAGACCTCGGCTGTGAATCCGTAAAAAAGCTTTACGTTGAGGACTTCCCTCTTATCGTGGCAGATGATTGCTTCGGAGGAGATATTTTCTCAAGCGGCAGGGCTGAATACTGCACAGCAGAATAATGATATATACCGCGGCAGATTCATTTCTGCCGCTTTTTTGTTTGATATACATATATCTGACATTGAAACTTTGTGCAGTTTCATCCCATAAATATCCCCATTATCATACGTATATAAAGTGTACAACAAAGGAAAGGTGACTTCAAGCCGCCCTGAATATAAAGACATATATAACGGAGGTAATATTATGAATAACTCATATATCAAAAAAGCATTGTCTGCCGCCCTTGCAGCACTTGTGCTATCTATGACATCCTGCGGAAATATCACCGAAAAGAAAGATACACCGCCAACGAAAAAGCCCGATACTGATTCATCTTCAGCCACACCTTCCGATGAACCCGTAGTGACCTCCGACGAGTATTCCGATACACCCGCTCCCCTCTCTGTTGCGCCGCTGTCATCCGTCACCCTTGATGAAAATTATATCCTGCCCGATGCTGACTTCTATGCTTCCTACCGCGACTACGCCGCAGAGCTTTTCAAAGCAGTATGTACCGATGATATCAAATCGGGCAAAAACGCTATGATATCCCCCGAGAGCGTTATGATGGCACTTGGTATGACAGCCAACGGCGCTAAGGGCGATACCCTTTCACAGATGGAAACAGCCCTCGGCGGCAAGGGTATCGACGCTATAAACAACGCCATGCAGTACCGCATGAACAGATTCATGGCTAACGAAGATGTAAGCTTCAATGTCGCAAATTCCGTGTGGGTGCGCGATGATGCCAACCGTATACAGATGTCACAGGACTTCTGCGATAAGGTAAAGTCGGTGTACAACGCAGACAGCTTCCTTGCCCCCTTTGACAGCACAACCCTGGATGTTATAAACTCATGGGTAAACAAGAACACCAATAATATGATCCCCAATATACTCGATTATATCCCCGATGAAGCTGTTGCTTACCTTATTAATGCCATCGCTTTTGAGGGCGCATGGGCTGATAACTACGAGGTCTACCAGATATCCGAGGACGATAAATTCACTAACTACAAAGGTGAAGAAGAAAAAGCAGTTATGCTGTATTCTCAGGAGGGCAGCTATTTCTCAGATGAGAATACCACAGGCTTCATGAAAGACTACGAAGGTCATGACTACGCTTTCATGGCTATGCTCCCATCCGAAGACACTGATATCGCAGACTATGTCGCAGGTATTGACGGAGACAAGCTTAGCAAGCTGTGGCGTTCAGCAAGCGGCGATGTTAACGTGTGCATACCTGAATTTACATTTGATTACAACAGTGAACTCAGCGATGAACTGAAGTCTATGGGCATGGAGCTCCCCTTCACCGAATCAGCAGATTTTTCAGGCATGGCAGAAACCTCATCGGGTGCCCTCTATATCAACCGCGTCATCCACAAGACCCATATCGAGCTCGACCGCAACGGCACAAAGGCAGCTGCAGCTACCGCAGTAGTGATGACCGACGAATGCGCCATGGAGGAGGAAGAACCCAAGATAGTATACCTGAACAGACCCTTTGTATACGCTATAATAGATAAAGAAAGCGGTACTCCCATTTTCATAGGTGCTGTCAACACCTTAAATGGCTGACCCCCTGAGATCAGTTCCCTTCGGTTAGATCAAAACACACAAAAAACGTCCGACAGCTGCCATAAGGCAGTGCCGGACGTTTTTTGATTTATTACAAAAGCCCAAAACCGTCGATAGCTCAATACCAGCCGCCCATATTTCCGTCAGAACCGATCTGCTTGTTGGAAAGATTTATATTGTAGAAACTATCCGGAGATTGTTTCTTGCTGTCAGTATAGATCTTATCCCATGTGCCGGTACCGATAAAGTGAGCCTTGCTGGATGTATTAACGATGTATTCACCGTTTACGTATGTGACCAGTATACCCTTTCTGTAAAGCTGGATCATACGCACTTCACCTGTGTTGTTGTATACAACTACAAGTCCGAAGTTAGTATTATTGTCTTTAAGGTATTTAGCACAGTTCTTGGTATCTGAATTGTAGCTCAGCGGATTTACCTTCTTACCTTTTTCCCAGCTTTCCGAGAATGTCGCATCAAGCTGACCGGCTATAAGTCTGTCGATCGCCTGAGAACCCGTTGAAGTGCCGGGCTTGGAGGTCTTGTATACATTCCAGCTGTAGTTGGTGAAACAGCCTACTATCTCGTATTTTCTGTTTTTGTTATTGCCCTGTTCAAGATAAAGCACCTTGTTGAACGCCGCTGTCGATTCGCCATAATTAATTACCAGATGATCTGTCAAAGAACTTTCGATAGAAGTTTTTATCGTCTTTGTATCTGCGATAGCAGCAGCTATCTTTGCCTTTTTGATGAAGCTTATCAGATTCGGTACAAGCAGGCAGGACAAAATACCGACAATACATATAACAACAGATAATTCTACCAGAGTGAAACCCTTTTTATTATTATTTTTCATAAGCTCATCCCTTTCCATTATATTCTTATTACCACAAAATAGTAATTCTATCCCTTTATCTGTTACCTATATTATATCAGTTTTAGACAAAACAGTCAATGTTATTAATCTAATTTTGTAGACATACACAAATAAAGCGCATATAGTTTCCGCAATTTGACCAAATCACAAGTTGACTAATTTTACAAATTAAAAGCATCCATCAAGGTTTTAAACAGATAGGAAATGATTTTTGTTTCTAAGTTTTAACTAAATATTTCCCATGCTCAACAAGGCATAAAATAAGGAGCTGCTGCAGGTGTGCAACAGCTCCTTATTATCATAATACATAATTATAACGGTGTATTCACCACGTTCTGAGGTCTGCCGTCTATCCACGCTTTTACGTTGTCCGCTACTACCTCCAGCAGACGTATCCTTGTCTGTCTGGGTGCCCACGCGATATGGGGCGTTATCGTAGCATTCTTCGCATTTCTCAGGGGACAATCCTCACGCATAGGCTCAAATGTCAAAGCATCAATACCAGCACCTGCGATCACTTCCCTTTCCAGCGCATCTGCAAGGTCATACTCATTTACTACTCCGCCTCTTGCGGTATTCACAAAGTATGCCGTCGGCTTCATCTTGGAAAGAGCCTCTTTGTTTATCATTTCTTTGGTCTGCTCGTTCAGCGGACAATGCATAGTCACAACGTCGCTGGTTCTCAGCAGTTCATCAAGGCTCACAGCCCTTGCACCCTCACCGACTTTCTCGGGCGAACGTGTGAAGGTCACGACCTCCATGCCGAAAACTCTCGCTATCTCAGCCACGCGCCTGCCTATGCTGCCATAGCCGATTATACCTATCCTCATGCCCTTCAGCTCATAGGTAGGTATATAGAAGTAGGTGAACAGCTTGTAGTTGACCCAGTCACCGTTATCAACAGTATCTGCGTACTCCCTTATCCTGTTGAAATGGTTGAGTATCAGTGCAAAGGTATGCTGAGCCACCGAATCTGTGGAGTATGCAGGAACGTTGCATACAACTGCACCGTGGCTGTCAGCCGCCTTCAGGTCAACATTGTTGTAGCCCGTTGCAAAAAGCCCTACGTATTTAAGGTTCTTGCAGCTTTCAAAAACCTCCTCCGTGATAAGGCACTTGTTGCAGATGACCGCATCAGCATCACCTATCTTTTCAGCCACCTCATCATTGGGTGTGTAGCCGTATACCTCGCACTCCCCCAGAGAGGTTATCCCCTCCAGGCTCACATCTCCGCCGCGTGATACAGTTTCGCTGTCAAGGATCACTATCTTCATGCTTTAGTCCTCAAAAGCGCTGCCCACAGTATCATTGTCCTGCTTGGGAGCTTTCTTCTTTTTCTCTGCCGCCTTCTGAGCCCTGCTGTACTTTATCGAGAAGAAAGCCGCACCTATAAGGAGCACTATCTCCGCGATGAACAGGAATGTCAGCGCAGGCTTGGATGTGTTTATCTGTGTCAGAAAAGTCAGGTCACAGGCAAGCAGCATCAGCATATGATGTGTGGTCTTCTGCTTGATAAAGTATATACCGTAAACTATGGTAGCTACTATACAGAATCCCAGATGCATACCAAAGGGAAAAGGAGTAAATACGTTCTGTACTGCGTTTGCAGTATCATTTGCTAAAGTCATTAACATTCAAAACATCTCCATCAAATATTTCTAAGTTCGTCACTGTACCCCGCCTCGTCCATGCGCTGCACAGTAAGGTCTATATGTCCGCTGTTAAGGAAAAGCGGCCTTTCATCTAATATCTTGTCGCGGTAATCATCAGCCACATAAGCCGCATACCTGTCTATAAGGTCTGCCGGGCATCCTGCTGTATCCACAGCCCTGCCCTCTTTCAGCAGCCTTGTACACTCGCGGTATTCATCGCTTTTCACCGCCACACTGTTGAAACGGTACAACTCTCTCCACTTCTGCTCGGTCATATCGTCATAGCCGTAACCGAGGGTGCCCAGAAAATCGAATATCTTAGGCTGCACCGCTTCGTCCCATGCTATATCCGTCCAGCAGTGGAAAAGGTATCCCTTCAGGAAGTCCTTGTTATCCGCATACCTTACGGCGTTATCTTCCCTGAAGGAACGCAGCCTGTCTTTCCATATATCGTAGTCCCTGTCACGGATATGCGCCTTATAGCGCACCTCCTCACTGGCCTGCTCCGTACCGTAGTTCACGCAGTCGGGCGCTATCGCACCAAGAAGGAAATCCGCCTTGTTTTTAACGTTCAGGGAATCTGCCATTGTGTAAGCCAGCAGCAGATGCACAGGTGATGACGGCATTTACTTACCCTCCAGTTCTTTGAGAGCCTTCAGCTCGTTCTTATCTACCCTGATGTTTCCGTCCTTGATGACCTCCACATCATCTTTCTTTACCGTTATAACATTGTCAGAACGGTCAAGCTTTACCCTCAGCTTACCGGTAAGCAGATTTACCTCCTGAACTACACCCTTGCCGTCGCTTGTCTTTACTATCGCACCGACCTTCGGGGTATGCTTCAGCAGATCCTCATAGCTGTCCTGCTCGTATTTAAGGCAGCACATAAGTCTGCCGCAGCAGCCGCTTATCTTGGTAGGGTTAAGGCTCAGCCCCTGTTCCTTAGCCATTTTTATGGATACAGGCTGAAAATCTCCAAGAAATCTCGAACAGCAGAAGGGCTGTCCGCATATACCCAGGCCTCCGAGCATCTTGGCTTCATCTCTGACACCTATCTGACGAAGCTCTATCCTCGTCCTGAATACGCTTGCCAGATCCTTGACCAGCTCACGGAAATCCACCCTGTTCTCCGCAGTAAAATAGAAAAGCATCTTGTTGTTGCTGAAAGTGCATTCAACATCTATCAGGTCCATTTTAAGACCGTGGTCTTCTATCTTCTGCCTGCATATCTCAAAAGCTTCCTGCTCTTTCTGCTTGTTGCGTTCTATGGTTTTAAGGTCGCGCTCGTCGGCCTTTTTGATTATGGGCTTTATGGGATTTTTGAAATTGCTCTCATCTATCTCCCTGTCAGTCATTACTACCTCACCGCACTCTACACCGCGTGAAGTTTCAACAATGACCTTGTCACCGTTGTTTATTTCGGTATCGCCCGGATCGAAATAATATATCTTGCCAACGCTCTTAAAGCGTACACCGATTATCTTGAGCATCTGTTTTCCTTTCTGTTTCGGCTTTCAATTTGCCAAACATAAAAACTCATCATACATACTATATTATTATAACACATCTTTCTCCAAATGTAAAGACACCACAATACAATTTCTACCGCTTAACTCACACCGTTCCGCCGCATCCCCGACCTTCTTTCCTTGGGCATACTGTACATGATCCGCGCACGCGCTTTGTACAAACAAATGATTTTAAATTTAACTCGGACATATTTCTGCAAAAGTTGTACAAAAACGTACAACTTTTTGCAGTTTTTCGCTGTATATAGAAGGGGTATTCATCAGGCAGACCCTCTTATCACTTTTCGGCAAGGAACATATATCTTCCGGAATGATCCCTTTTTTAGCATAAAGATCCCGGCAACCCAAATGCCGTTTACATATATCGACTTCTGTACGCACGATGGCAGGCTGACGCTGACTATGACTACGGGGATATGAAGCGACGTGTTATACTGTACAGAGGACAAACAACAGTATCTTGACAATAGAATAATATGGTTATCCCCTTAACACACCACAAGTAAGATCACTGCACCAAAGCAGCCAAAAGCCTTAAATACGCACTGTTTCCCAGCTTACGACGGTTGAATTTGTAACAGTATTCGGCAGCATATAACGCTGTGTGGATCTTTTCGTTTCCGTGGTAAGTTCCCATGATCATTGCTTTGAAGTTTGATATAACTTTATGCATCCAGTTCAGCTGACCGCTTGTCGGATCATATGTTTCAAAAACATGGAAGTATTTCTGTGCCAGCGGTTTCTTGTAACTTCGAGCATTATCACTCTCGATCTTCGAGCCTGCGCGGATATTATCCCTGGCAAATCTACCCACAGTTATACCCTTTAAATTCGGCACATCGCTCATTTTAACGTACTCGGGATTTCCTGCTGCGTTCTTCGATAAAGCTACGATCATCTTGACTTTTTCAGTACCTCTGCCGCGCTTTTTACCGTGAGTCGGAGCACCGAGATACGTGTCATCAAGTTCAACGATCCCGTCGAGCAAATAGCGTTCTTCACGGCATTTCATAGCTTTTCTGATGCGGTGAAGGATGTACCATGCAGTCTTGTAGGTCACTCCCAAATTCCTCATAAGTGTAACAGCAGAAACGCTGCATTTGTTGCTCATAATGAGGAATGCGGTGATTATCCACAGTCTGAGCGGAATATGTGTTCTGTGCATAAAAGTTCCGTTTGTGTCGGATATATCTGCTTTACAGAACTTGCAGCGCAGCAGATGGCGTGACCTTATCCTGCGGTACTCAGAGCCACCGCAAAACGGGCAGGCAAAGCCCTTTTCGAAGCGGATATCAAGCAGAAAATCCTTGCAAAAGCTTTCATCTGCGAACTTTGAGTATATCCCATCAAGTGTGATCTCAGGTTTCGGAAATCTTTTTGACATAGCGACAGCTCCTTTCGGTTTCTGTCACTATTATACTATATTTTCCGGTTTTTGAGGTCTGTTTATTTGGACAGTTTTGTAAATTATCTGTGGTGTGTTAAAGGGATAACCATGTAGAATAATATATCCGTTCCAAACTCTTTTCATATCAGGCAGACAGCGGCTTTACTTTTCCGCCGAAATCTGGTATAATTTAGTTACACCAATACCAAAGGAGGACTTTCCTTGTCCGATTTCGTTCATCTTCACCTGCACAGCGAATATTCCCTGCTTGACGGTGCCTGCCGCATCGACAGGCTGGCAGCCCGTCTTAAAGAAGTGGGGCAGACCGCCTGTGCAGTTACCGACCACGGCAATATGTTCGCGGCGATAGAATTCTATAACACCATGCGTGCCGCAGGCATAAAGCCCATACTCGGCTGTGAGGTGTATGTTGCCCGCGGCAGCCGCGAAGACAAGGATCACCGTGAGGGCAAACCATATCATCTGATACTCCTCTGTGAAAACGAAACAGGCTACCGCAATCTTATAAAAATGGTGTCCCTTGGGTATACCGAGGGATTTTACAGCCGTCCGCGTATAGACCTTGAACTGCTCAGAAAATACCACGACGGTCTGATATGCCTTTCAGGCTGTGTAGCAGGCGAGCTTTCGACGAAGATAGCAAACGGCAATTACAAAGGCGCCGAAGAAACAGCTTTGCTTTACCGCGATATATTCGGTGCGGATAATTACTTCATCGAGATACAGAAGCACCGCGACCCTGTTGAACAAAGGGTGATGCCATCGCTTATAAGACTTTCGCAGGATACAGGCATACCTCTTTGTCTTACCAATGACTGCCATTATCTCCGCCGCGAGGATTCTCAGGCACAGCAGGTACTCATGTGCATATCCACAGCCACCACCACCGATGACCCTGCCATATCCTTTGCAAGTGATGAGTTCTATGTAAAGTCTGCCGAGGAAATGGCTGAGTTATATCCTGCCATTCCCGAAGCTATGCTGAATACTGTCCGCATCGCAGACAGGTGTGATGTGGAGATAAAATTCGGCAGCACAGTACTCCCCTATTTCGGTATAGACGGTGTCAGCGACAATGCGGCTTACCTCCGCAATATGTGCCGTGAGGGACTTTACAGGCGATACGATGAACCCTCGGAAGAAGCTCTTGAACGTATGGAATACGAGCTTTCGGTAATAAACGGCATGGGCTATACCGACTACTACCTGATAGTCTGGGATTTCATAAACTATGCCAAAAGCCACGATATCCCCGTGGGACCCGGACGAGGTTCGGGCGCGGGCAGCCTTTGCGCTTACTGCATCGGCATCACCGATATAGACCCGCTGAGATACGACCTGCTGTTTGAACGTTTTCTAAATCCCGAGAGAGTTACCATGCCCGATTTTGATATCGACTTCTGCGTTGAGGGCAGACAGAGGGTAATAGATTACGTGGTGGAGAAATACGGCGCAGACCATGTGGCACAGATAGCGACCTTCGGTACTTTGGGCGCAAAACAAGCGCTCCGTGATGCTGCAAGGGCTATGGGCGAACCCTATGCCACAGGCGACAGGCTTGCCAAGGCTGCACCGCGTTCCATGCTGCTAAGCGATTCCGTTGAAAAAATACCCGAGCTCAGGGATATGTACAACAGCGATATGAAGCTTAGAAAAATAATCGACACCGCCATACTCATCGAGGGTATGCCCAGGAACGTTTCCACCCATGCGGCAGGTGTCGTTATAACAAAAGAGCCCGTTGACTTCTACGTGCCGCTGTATGCCCGTGACGGCGCTGTATCCACACAGTACACCATGACGGTGCTTGAACGGCTGGGACTTCTCAAAATAGACTTTCTGGGGCTCAGCAACCTTACGATAATCAAGCACTGCTGTGACGAGATAAAAAAGACTCATCCCGATTTTGATATAGAGCATATCCCCCTTGATGACAAAGCGGTGTACGATATGCTGTCCCGAGGTGAAACAGAGGGCGTTTTCCAGTTTGAATCGGGTGGAATGACAGCTACTATAATGAAACTTCGTCCCTCGGGTATAGAGGACCTTATCGCGGTGCTTTCGCTTTACCGTCCCGGTCCTATGGATTCGATACCGAACTATATCCGCTGCCGCCATGACCCAAAACTCGTGCGCTACAAGCACCCCATGCTTAAACCCATACTTGAAGTCACCTACGGCTGTATAGTATATCAGGAACAGGTCATGCAGATATTCCGTTCACTGGCAGGATACTCCTTCGCACGCGCCGACCTGGTAAGACGTGCCATGTCCAAGAAAAAGGCAGACGTGCTTGAAAACGAGCGCAAAGCCTTCGTATGGGGCGATGAAGAAGTATGCGGCGCGGTAGCGAACGGTGTTCCCGAAAAGACAGCGAATGATATATTCGATGAAATGACAAGCTTTGCCAGCTATGCCTTCAACAAATCCCACGCGACGGCTTACGCTACGGTGGCATACAGGACTGCTTATCTTAAATGCCACTTTTTCAAAGAGTACTTTTCGTCACTGATGACGGATGCCATAAACGAGAGTACAGAGAAGCTGTACGGGTATATCTCGGCGGCAAGAAAACGGGGCGTTGCTGTACTTCCGCCAGATATCAACAAAAGTATTGGCGGTTTCTCGGGCGAAGGCGATTCCATACGCTTCGGACTACTTGGCATAAAGGGTCTCGGAAGCAATTCCATAGCCGCGATAATAAGGGAGAGAACACTCGGAGGAGATTTTCTCAACCTGCAGGATTTCTGCCGACGTATGCAGGGCAGGGATATACACACAAAGGCTGTCGAAGCACTTATAAAAGCAGGGGCTATGGATCCGCTGCCCCTGAACAGGCATGAAAAGCTTATAAACTGTGGTATAATCATGGGTGACCTCAGCCGCGCGGCAAGCGACAGGCTGGAGGGGCAGCTGGACTTTTTCGGCAGCGGCGGCGCCTCCGGTGACGGACTTGACAAGCCCATGATAGACGCTGAGGAGCTGACCTCGGAGGAACTGCTGCTTTATGAGCACGAGGCACTTGGTATGTACCTTTCGGCACATCCCATAGATACCTGCGAACCTTTTGCAAGGGCGGCAGGATTCACCTCAGTAAGGACTATACTTGAAGCAGGACTGAAAGGCGAAGGCAGGACAGCGGACATCCTTGTAATGGTTACCAGGAAACGTTCAATAGCCACAAAGAAGGGCGATATGATGTGCTTTGCCGCCTGTGAGGACAAAACAGGAGAAATGGAAGTCATCGTATTCCCGAAGGTATATATAGCGGCAGGTGAACTTGTAAAGGAGAATGCCGTACTGCACGTACGCGGAAAGGTATCTGTCAAGGAGGACGAGCCCCCGAAAATACTGGCTGACCTTGTGGAAACGGGCGAAAGGTTCGTGATGCAGGCGCTGGGTATGGGGATCTGTCTGCGGATAGATTCAAGGGACAAAGCGCGGCTTGAAGCGGTATCGGCGGCGGCACACAAATATTCCGCCGAAAACGGCACTGCGCTGACGGTATACTTCTCAGACCTGAAGCGCCGCACCGCCATAAAGGGTGCCCACAGGATACGCATAAACGACAGGATAATGAATGAACTTTCCGGCATAGTCGGAGAGGGAAACACTGCGTTCGGATAAGGAGGGATGATATGGGACCTATTATATATAAGGTAGCAAGGATAGACGGCGATTACGCACACCTTACCAATACCGAAACAGGTGAGGACGTGCTTGTTGCCATGGCACTTCTGCCGGATGAGACCGATGAGGGCATAGTACTCAGGTGGGAAAACTTTGAGTACAGCGTTATCGGATAATCGTTATACAAAAACAAACGGAGGACAAGGCACTTCGGGATCACAGCCTGTCCTCCGCTTATTACTTATTATGCAAAAGACACCTCAGCCGCAGCGGCATGAGGTGTCTGAGTATATTATGCTGTTTTATGTACAGAACTTTTCAGCTTTGTGATGATCAGCTTCGGCAGTTCCTTGATGTATTTCCATACAAGTGCGGCCGGTATGACCATAAGGCAGGTCACGAGCCATATCAGGATGAAGTTTGTTCCTCCCGCAGCTTTTACTATTATGGAATTTGCAATAAATATAAACGGCATCGGATCGTAATGTATGACCATTATCTCCATAGAGTCCCTGCCGATCTCCCTGAGAGGCTTTATACCTTCGGGCAAAGCCGAACTCAGCAGGATGACCGCCGCGGAACCTGTAACACCAGTCAGCATGAAAAGCATCAGGCTGCCGAATTTGAGAGTATGCATATTCACAGAGGGCGGATACAAATAACAGCACACCACAAGGATGCATCCGAGTATCAGACCGTATGCCAGATCCCTGCGTTTTTTCTTGGGATCAACATATCTGAAAAACAGATATCCGAAAGTGATGAAAAACACAGCAGGTATCATACGCACAAATGAAGCCGTAAGAAATCTTATGACCCTTTCTGCCATCAAGTCCTCTTTTTTGAGTATCGAGTATATCTTTACTGCAAAAAGCGTGGCATAAAGCGTTCCCGCAAATATCACACGGGCATCCAGCCTGAGTTTATATCTCAGGAAATGGAACACAAGTCTTGCAAAGAAAAGTGTGGCAAGAAACCACAGCGGTGCATTTCCCATTGTTGTCCAGGTGGCAGTTATCATGGCGCCGATGTGGTCATCGGCATTTCCGTAACGATAATAGGATACAAGTATGTATATCGCTGAATAGATAAAGTACGGTACCATAAGCCGCACGAAAAGTCTGCCTGCTTTAAGGGCAGGGACAGCATCCTTTTTGGATATACTGTCCTTATAGCCCAGTAAAAAGCCTGTAATAACAAAGAACAGGGGCATATGGAACGAGTAGATGATTCTTACTAAACTGTAAAATGTGTGATCGCTTTTAGGTATCACAAGTTTTACGTGACCCAGTACGACCAGTAATATACCGATCGCCTTTGCATAGTCCACATGATCAAGAGATTGCCGTTTTGCGGCTGATCTGCTCATATCCCCGGCATTCTTTTTTTCAGCCATAGCTTATTTTACTGCATCGAGGAGAGCCTGTGTCCTGTCTGTACGCTCCCATGCAACACCGAGATCCTCTCTGCCCATATGACCGTAAGCTGCAAGCTGCTTGTACTGAGGCTTGCGGAGATCGAGCATATCTATGATAGCTGAGGGACGAAGATCGAAGATATCGTTAACTGCAGCGCTGAGCTTTTCATCGGATACCTTACCTGTGCCGAAGGTATCTACCAGTATGGAAACAGGAGTTGCAACACCGATAGCGTATGCCAGTTCAACTTCGCATCTGCTTGCAAGGCCTGCAGCTACTATATTCTTAGCTACGTATCTTGCGGCATAAGCTGCGGAACGGTCTACCTTCGTGGGATCCTTGCCGGAGAAGCATCCGCCGCCGTGACGGGAGTATCCGCCGTAGGTATCAACGATTATCTTTCTGCCTGTAAGACCGCTGTCGCCCTGAGGTCCGCCGATAACGAATCTGCCTGTGGGGTTTACAAAGTAAGTGGTCTTGTCATCGAGAAGTCCTGCAGGGATAACGTGCTTGATGACCTTCTCGATTATATCAGCTCTTATCTGCTCCATAGATACCTTTGCATCATGCTGTGAGGATACTACAACTGCATCTATCCTTGCAGGCTTGCCGTCAACATACTCAACAGTTACCTGAGTTTTTCCGTCGGGACGGAGATAAGGCAGAGCACCGTTCTTGCGTACCTCTGTAAGTCTGAGTGCCAGCTTGTGAGCGAGAGATATGGGCAGAGGCATGAGCTCGGGAGTTTCATCGCAGGCATAGCCGAACATGATACCCTGGTCACCTGCACCTGTATCGAAGGCATTCTCATCTCTGCCCTCAAGAGCGTTATCAACGCCCATAGCGATATCGGGGGACTGCTTGTCGATAGTAGTCATAACAGCACAGGTATGGCCGTCAAAGCCGTACTTTGCTCTGTCATAACCGATACCTACTACGGTATCTCTTACTATCTGTGGGATGTCCACCTGTGCCTTTGTGGTGATCTCACCCATGCACATGATCATACCTGTGGTGGTGACAGTTTCGCAAGCTACTCTGGAATAAGGATCCTGTTCCAGCATAGCATCGAGTATAGCGTCTGAGATCTGATCGCAGATCTTATCGGGGTGACCCTCAGTCACCGATTCGGATGTAAATAAAAATCTTGACATATTCTTTCCTCCTTGTCAATAAAGAAACGCTGTCGGTACGTCCGACATACAACTGCTGCTTACCGTTAAATCAACAGCCAATAAAAAGCCTCCCATTCCGAAGAATGAGAGGTGAAATTTTACATGAAATTCCTCATCTTCCGGAAATAACCGCAGGATTTGGCACCTTGACAAGATACGAACGGTAACTACCGCACGCACTATAACAGGTTGCCGGGCTTCACAGGACCTGATTCCTCCACCACTCTTGATAAGGCTATTTAATTTAACGTTCACTATTATACAACATTATTCTTCGCTTGTCAACAGATTTAACATTTTTTTTACAAGGTGAAGCTCACTAACTTTATCAGAAGTAATCCTATTTGGTGTGAAAGACGATTATAGACGCTTATTTTTAATTATTTTTAAGCAAATGATAGAATGTTTGAAAAACCGCTTGACAAATCATCTGCAAAGTGATATAATAATTTTCGTTGACTAAGCAAGGTCAATGACCCAGATGCGGGTGTAGTTCAATGGTAGAACTCCAGCCTTCCAAGCTGGCCACGTGGGTTCGATTCCCATCACCCGCTTTTACTGTTGAATACAGTATATGCGTCATTAGCTCAGCTGGATAGAGCAACCGCCTTCTAAGCGGTAGGTCACTGGTTCGAATCCAGTATGGCGTGTTACGGTGGGTATAGCGTAGTTGGTTAACGCGTCAGATTGTGGTCCTGAAGATCGAGAGTTCGAATCTCTCTACCCACCCTTACAGCTTCTCGGAAATATTCGGGGAGCTGTATTTTTTATGTGTATGATTTTTTGGTATATATGACGATACGAAAATTAATTATTGTCATCATGTATATGAGACGGATCATATTATATTATAGTATATGACTGCGGCAGCCTATGAGGGGTGCCGCAGTTTTCAATTTAGCATACAGGGTCATAGCGCCGGAAGAAACGATATCCCTCAGAGCAAACCAAAGATATGTACATACCGGATACCTGCGATGTATGCACGTGGTACGTACATCAAGTACAAGTTTATCAGGGTTGTATGTAACTTGTGACCCCGACTTATAAATTTCGTAACATTATCCATACGAAAAATGTATAAACTGCGCAATAAATGGTGAGGTAATGCCAAATTATAGAATTGACACAAAGTTGTATATGTGATATAATGTGTGCAACGATGAAGATCGCAGTTTATATGCGCCCGGCTGTCGGCGGAAACGTCGGGGCACACACAGCAGCGGCGCACCAAAACGGAGGTAATTATCAATGAGCAACAAGCTTGCAAACACACCTGAAGTAAAGATAGGTCTGGTAGCAGTATCAAGAGACTGCTTCCCCATGAGCCTGTCCGAAAACAGAAGAAACGCCGTTGCTAAGGCTTATACCGACAAGTACGGCGCAGAGGGACTTTTTGTATGTCCTACCGTTATCGAGAATGAAGTACACATGAGAAAAGCACTGAGCGAAGTTAACGCTGCAGGCTGCAACGCTATCGTTGTATATCTCGGAAACTTCGGCCCCGAGACCCCTGAGACACTGCTTGCTAAGTACTTTGACGGCCCTGCAATGTTCGTTGCAGCTGCCGAGGACGATTGCGGCGATGCTCTTATTGACAACAGAGGCGACGCTTACTGCGGTATGCTCAACGCCAGCTACAACCTGAAGCTCAGAGGTGTAACTGCTTACATCCCCGAGTATCCTGTTGGCACAGCTCCCGAAGTAGCAGACATGATCAACGAGTTCGTACCGATAGCTAAGACTATCGTTGGTCTGAAGAACCTGAAGATCATATCCTTCGGTCCCCGTCCTCAGGACTTCCTTGCCTGCAACGCACCTATCGCAAGACTTTACGATCTGGGCGTTGAGATCGAGGAGAACTCCGAGCTGGATCTGTTCGCAGCTTACAACGAGCACAAGGACGATCCCCGTATCCCCGGCGTTATCGCTGACATGGAGAAGGAGCTCGGCGACGGCAACAAGATGGCAGGCATCCTGCCCAGACTTGCTCAGTATGAGCTGACTCTGCTGGATTGGGCTGAAGAGCACAAGGGCGAAAGACAGTTCGTGGCATTTGCCAACAAGTGCTGGCCTTCATTCCAGACCCAGTTCGGTTTCGTTCCCTGCTATGTAAACGGCAGACTGGGCGCACGCGGCATACCTGTATCCTGCGAAGTTGACATCTACGGCGTTCTTTCCGAATACATCGGTCAGTGCGTATCCGACGATGTTGTTACTCTGCTGGATATCAACAATACCGTTCCCGGCAACATTTACAGAGAGGACATCGAAGGCAAGTTCGATTACACTCAGAGAGATACATTCATGGGCTTCCACTGCGGCAACGGCAGCTGCTGCATACTGAACAACCCTGTTATGAAGTATCAGCTCATCATGCACAGAGGTCTTGAGCCTGATGTTGAGCCTGATATCACAAGAGGTACTCTTGAAGGCGACATCAAGCCCGGCGAGATCACATTCTTCAGACTCCAGTCTACTGCTGACGCTACTCTGCGTTCTTATGCAGCTGAGGGTGAGATCCTGCCTGTAGCTACTCGTTCCTTCGGTACTATCGGTATCTTCGGCATCAAGGAGATGGCTAGATTCTACAGATACGTACTGATAGAGAAGGGCTATCCTCACCACGGTGCAGTTGTATTCGGCCACCACGGCAAGACACTGTTCAACGTTCTGAAGTTCCTGGGCGTTGAGGACAGAGAGTACAACAGACCTGCGTGCACAAGATACTTCGGCGAGAACCCTTATAAATAAATTACAGTATATTTTATAACCAAAAGGCTGCGCACTGCTGCAGCCTTTTTGGCGTGGTATATATTATAAAAGGTACAGGCATTGTATATTCACGTACGCCATGAAACAGCTCCGCACGCGGTGCGTCCATAAAAAATTTACAAACGCCCCTTGACAAGCAGAGCGGAGAGTGGTATAATAGAACGGTAAACAAAGCAGAACATTCCGTTCTCACCTTTAACGCCATGAGCAGTGAAGAGGTCGCAGTGAATAAATATACGGTGTTGAACCTTTATATTGATGTCATTACGGGTACGGAACAGTTCTGTGCCCGTTTAATTTTTATTTTGGAGGTGCTTGACTATTAGCAGCAAAGAACATCAGCTCAACGAAGAGATCAGAGACAAGGAGCTCAGAGTCATCGACGTTGACGGAGCACAGCTCGGTATACTCAGTGCAGAGGAAGCATTGAAGATCGCATTTGAAAAAGACCTGGATCTGGTTAAGATCGCGCCGCAGGCTACACCGCCTGTCTGCAAGATAATGGATTACGGCAAGTTCCTGTTTGAGCAGCAGAAGCGTGAGAAGGAGCAGAGAAAGAATCAGAAGGTCATCGAGATAAAGGAAATAAGAATGTCCTCGACTATCGACACCCACGATTTTGATACCAAGGTAAATCAGGCGATAAAGTTCCTCAAGGGCGGAGATAAGCTGAAGGTATCCGTAAGATTCCGTAAGCGTACCGTTGCACACCCTCAGTTCGGTGAAGAACTGCTGGTGAAGTTCAAGGAAGCTGTATCCGAGGTGGGAGTTGTTGATAAGCCTTCCAAGATGGAGGGGCGCAGCCTGGTAATGTTCGTTGCGCCTAAAGCAGGCAAGTAATAAGTTTTAAGGAGGATAAATCAAATGCCTAAGATCAAGACACATTCGGGCGCTAAGAAGCGTTTCAGAGTAACAGGTACCGGCAAGGTAAAGTTCCAGCACGTTAATAAGAGACACAGACTCAATCAGAAGGATCACAAGAGAAAGAGAATTCTGAGAAACGCAGCATACGCTGATGATACCAACATAGCAAACGTAAAGGCTCTTATCCCTTACAAGAAGTAAGACGAGTTGTAGGGAAGTAAAATTTGTAATAATTCTAGGAGGTAATAACTATGGCTCGTGTTAAGGGAGCAATGATGACTCGTAAGAGAAGAAATAAGACACTGAAGCTTGCAAAGGGCTATTTCGGCGCTAAGAGCAAGCATTTCAAGATGGCTAAGCAGGCTGTGATGAAGAGCGGTCAGTATGCTTACATCGGCAGAAAGCAGAAGAAGAGAGATTTCAGAAGACTCTGGATCACAAGAATCTCTGCTGCTTGCAAGATGAACGGCATCAACTACTCCACATTCATGAACGGCGTGAACAAGGCAGGCATCAACCTGAACAGAAAGATGCTTTCCGAGATCGCTATCAGCGACCCCGCAGGTTTCACAGCAATCGTAGAGCAGGCTAAGGCAGCTCTTTAATAACGGTAAAACACGCAGGTCGGTAAATCGGCTATGCGTGTTTTGTTCTATAATGAGGACAGACAAGCGCTGTAACTGATTTGTAATATTTGTATAATTTATTACATCTATGTTTATTTTGTTTGTTTATTATCACCAAGGAGGGCATATCGGCATGGTCATCACATCGAAGGACAACCCGAAGATAAAGCAGCTGTCGAAGCTGTATTCAAACCGCAGATACCGCCGTGAAACAGGGCTTTTCGTAATTGAGGGCATAAGGGGCTGTGTAGATGCGCTGGTCGATGATACTCTTAACGGCGGAATGATGGAGATAGAGGGCATATACTATCTCGAGGAGATATTTGAGGATATCTGTGATGAGTACAAGCCCATGCTCATGTCACTGGATGAGCGCAAAAGGTTCATCATCACGAAGGACATAGCAGACAAGATAAGCGATACGGACAGCTGTCAGGGTATATTCGTGGTAGCGAAGATGCTCGATAAGCCTTTTACGGAGGATAAACTCAAAAAGGGCGGCAAATACCTGGTACTGGACGAGCTTCAGGACCCCGGCAATCTGGGTACGATGATACGTACCTCGGATGCGGTGGGACTTGACGGCATAGTGCTGACGGGCAACTGCGTTGACCTCTACAACCCGAAAACGGTACGCTCTGCGGTGGGAAGTATGCCGAGGGTCGATATCTTCGTTGAAAAGGACTTTGAGAGGGTCATAGAGGCTTTCAGACTGAAAGACATACCCACAGCGGCGGCTGTCATAAACGGCGGCACTGAGATAAGGCAGTATGACTTCTCAAAGGGCTGCGCTGTTGTCATAGGCAACGAAGGCAGAGGACTGATGCATGACCATGCAGAGATGTGCAGCCATAAGGTAACTATAGCTATGCACGGACATATCGACTCGCTGAATGCGGCTACGGCAGCTACTATCTTCCTGTGGGAGATGACTAGACAGGAGGGCTGATATGGACAGATACATCAGCCTGATGTGGCTGGAAATGGTCTTGGGCACAGGCGGCAGACGTCTTTGGCAGATAATGGAAAAGACCGATGATCCTGCTAAGCTGTGCGAACGGATACTTTCTGGGGACACAGAACTGCTGACCGCGGGCGAAAAGGAAAAGGCGGAGCGGATAAGCACTGATGAAGCCGAAAGGATCATATCCCTTGCAAGAGAACAGGGACAGAGGGTGGCAGCCATAGGTGACGAGGACTATCCGAAAAGGTGGTACGGACTTGATGATGCGCCTGCGCTGGTATTCTGCCGCGGTGATATAAAAGCGCTGAACGAGAGTACGGTGATACATACTGCAGGTACGAGAGAGCCTTCAAAATACACCCTGTCGCTGATAGATGTGCTTTGTGCCGATCTTGCACTGAGGGGATTCGCGATATCCTGCGGACTGGCTGAGGGTTCGGACACACGGACGGCTGAGGCTGTACTCGGCAGAGGCGGCAAAGTAATAGCGGTATACCCCACATCACTTGAAAACGAGTACCCGAAGAATGCAGGTGACATCAAGGAAAGAGTGGCACAGAGCGGTCTGCTGATAAGCGAATATCCTCCCGGATACAAGGGGCGCATGAACTTTCAGCGGCGCAACAGGCTGGCTGTGGCACTGGCTTCTGCTGTAGTGATAACGGAAGCCGCCGAGGACAGCAAAGGGCTTGATAATGCTGAACGCGCCTTGGATACAGGTCTGCCTGTGCTTGTAGTACCTCCCCATCTGCTGTACAGCGGCAGATACTCGGGTCAAAGGGATCTGCTGAGAAAAGGCTGCATACCAATATTCGACGGCAGTGATGCTGTAAGGGTGCTGGCGGAAAGACATGAGATATCCCCTGAGGGGTATGGGCTGAAAGTTGGTACGGAGAATGCACAGGCTGTCAGTAAGCAGGAGAAAGCTCCCAAAAAGCCCGCACGCGAGCTTAACAGCACTGAAAGTACCATATACGATCTTCTCAAAGAAAACGGGGCTATGTCCCTTGATGAGATAACAGCAAGGAGCGGACTGTCCGTGATGGAGGTGCTGACCTGTATGACAGGTCTTGAACTGGCGGGGATAGCGGTATCGCTCCCCGGAAAAAGATACGAACTGGATTCATGATTCACAGCGCATGACAGGAACTATGAACGTCTGTGTGACGTTCCTCAAAAACTACTATTCGGTCGCGTACTGTGAAGCATAAATTATTCCCGATGTGTACGGGAAAGAAACGGAGTAGGAAAATTGTCAGATCTTGTAATTGTAGAGTCGCCACACAAGGCGAAGACGGTAAAAAGATACCTCAGCGGTGATTATGAGGTCGTTGCATCTATGGGACACCTCAGGGATCTGCCTAAATCCAAGCTGGGTGTCGATATAGAGAACGATTTTGAACCGCAGTATATAAACATCAAGGATAAGGAGAGCCTTATCAAGGAAATAAAGAAAAAAGCCAAGGCAAGCGATCATGTATACCTCGCAGGAGACCCTGACCGCGAAGGAGAGGCTATAAGCTGGCATCTGGCACAGCTGCTGGGGCTGGATATGAACGACAAGAACCGCGTGACTTTCAATGAGATAACCAAGAGCGGTATTGATGCGGGAATGAGCAATCCCCGTACCATAGACCTGAATCTCGTTAATGCGCAGCAGGCAAGACGTATACTTGACAGGATAGTGGGCTACAAGCTGTCCCCTTTCCTGTGGAGGAAGATACGCCGCGGACTAAGCGCAGGACGTGTACAGTCCGTTGCGGTGAAGATGATATGCGACAGGGAAAATGAGATACGTGCTTTCGTATCACAGGAGTACTGGTCGATAGATGCGATGTTCCTTGCTGAGGGCAGCAAAAAAGCATTTGCATCGAAGGTGGATACAGTTGACGGCGCCAAGCCTGACCTGAAAAGCAAGGCTGATGCTGATGCTGTGCTGAAAAGGCTTGAGGGCGCAGAGTTCATCGTTGACAAAGTGAAGAAGAGCGTGCGCAAGAAGAACCCTGCCGCACCTTTCACTACTTCAACATTACAGCAGGAAGCTTCAAGAAGACTGGGATTTCAGGGCAGACGTACCATGAAGGCGGCACAGGAGCTGTATGAAGGTCTTGATATCAAGGATATGGGCCCTACGGGTCTTATAACCTACATGAGAACAGACAGCCTGCGTATCTCCGACGAAGCAAGGGCAGCAGCCTATGATTTCATCAAGGAGAAGTACGGCGATGCATATATCCCCGAAAAGCCAAGGGTATACAAGACCAAGGGCAGTGCGCAGGATGCTCACGAGGCTATACGTCCCACAAACCCTGCCATTACCCCCGAGCTTGTAAAGGCGAGCGGTGTCACCAATGACCAGTACAAGCTTTACAAGCTTATCTGGGAGAGATTCATAGCTTCGCAGATGGCTAACTGCACTATGGATACCATGTCGGTGGATATAGCGGCTAACGGCGTTATGTTCAAGGCTACGGGCTATTCGGTGAAGTTTGACGGCTTTACCGTACTTTATGAGGAGAGCAAGGACGAAGAGGAAGAGAAGAAGAACGTACTTCCTCCGCTGGCAAAAGGCGATAAGCTGACTCCCAAGGAGATACTGGGCAACCAGCACTTCACACAGCCGCCCCCGAGGTATACCGAAGCTACCCTTGTAAAGGCATTCGAGGAAACAGGCATAGGCAGACCTTCAACCTACGTTACCACGGTGACTACCATCATCAACCGCAACTACGTTGAGCGTGACGGCAAACAGCTGAAGCCCACAAGTCTTGGAGAAGTTACCAATGAGCTGATGAGCGAGCATTTCGACAAGATAGTTGATGTGAAGTTCACGGCGAACATGGAAAAGAGCCTTGACGATATCGAAAGCGGAAAGATAGGCTGGGTAAAGACCTTGCAGAAGTTCTACAAGGAGTTCGACAGCGAGCTCGGTACGGCTGAAAAGGAGATGGAGGGCAAGCGCGTGAAAGTCCCCGATGAAGCCACAGATGAGATATGCGAGGTCTGCGGAAAGCCTATGGTCATAAAGATAGGCAGATTCGGCAAGTTCATGGCGTGCTCGGGATTCCCCGATTGCAAGAACACCAAGAGGATAGTTCAGGAAACAGGCGGCGACTGTCCCTTCTGCGGAAAGAGGGTACTGCTGAAGAAATCCAAGAAGGGCAAGAAGTACTACGGCTGTGAGAACAATCCCGAATGTTCATTCATGACATGGGATATACCCACCGAGGAGAAATGTCCCAGATGCGGAAGTACACTGTTCCAGAAGGGCGGAAAGAACGGCATACTCATCTGCCACAAGCAGGATTGCGGCTACCAGAGAAGCCTTTCGGGCGAGAGTGCAGGCAGTGAGGAATAAACAGTGGATATACGCAGGGCAAAAAGGGCAGATGAGGTGTACCTGAACGAATTGTATGCTCAGCTGGAAAAGGACGCGGTGTTCTATCAGCCGCAGCATTTCGTTATGAGTGAAAAGGGTGCACGGATATGTGATGAACTGTTTGACAGTGAAAGGCAGGCTGTATTCGCGGCGGAGGACAACGGCGAAGTTGTCGGATTTATCCATGTGAAGCTGCTTGCATCTAAGGATATACCCTGCCTCAGACCCGAGATCAATGTGTATATACAGGACATGGTAGTTTCTGAAAAATACAGGAACAAAGGCATAGGCACACAGCTTATGGAAACTGCAAAAGAATACGGAAGAAAAAACGGTGCGTCATTCGTGCGCACGCAGGTATTCCCGATGAATGAAGACGGTCTGCGGTTTTACCGCAGGAACGGATTCGCAGAAACTATGATAACGATAGAATGTCCGTTGGACTGAAAAAAAGGAAACTTATACATGAGTGATAAAGTAAAAGTAATAGGTGCAGGGCTTGCAGGATGCGAAGCTGCATGGCAGCTGGCGAGAGCGGGCATAGATGTTGAGCTTTTTGAGATGAAGCCCAAAAAGTTCACACCTGCGCATAAATACAAGGGCTTCGCGGAACTGGTATGCTCCAATTCGCTGAAAGCCGACAGAGTTGAATCGGCGGCAGGTATGCTTAAAGAGGAGATGCGCAGACTCGGTTCAGTGACGATGGAATGTGCCGAGGAAGCAAGAGTTTCCGCAGGCGGTGCACTGGCGGTGGACAGAGAGAAGTTCTCAGACGCTGTTACCGAGCGCATACGGAACAATGAGCATATCACTGTCATCGAGGAGGAAGTGACGGAGATACCCGACGGGAATGTGATAATCGCTACGGGTCCCCTGACCTCTGACGGTCTGGCTGAGAGCATTGGAAAACTCTGCGGAGAGTATCTGTACTTTCACGATGCGGCTGCACCTATCGTGACATTTGACAGCATAGATATGGAAAAGGCATTCTTTGCTTCACGCTACGGCAGGGGCGATGCGGATTACATAAACTGTCCCATGGACAGGGAGGAGTACGAGCGTTTCTACAACGAACTCATCAACGCCGAGAGCGCACCGCTGAAAGAGCATGACAAAGAGCATTTCGCAAAGGACGGCTTCAAGGTATACGAGGGCTGTATGCCTGTTGAAGTGCTGGCAAAGCGCGGCGAGGATACACTTCGCTTCGGACCGCTGAAACCTGTGGGACTGAGAGACCCGAGGACAGATAAGCGACCCTGGGCGGTGGTACAGCTGAGGGCTGAGAACACTGCTGGGAGTATGTACAATCTGGTAGGCTTCCAGACAAATCTTAAATTCGGTGAGCAGAAGAGAGTATTCTCGCTTATACCCGGTCTTGAAAATGCAGAGTTCATGCGCTACGGTGTCATGCACAGGAACACTTTCATAAATTCCCCTAAACTGCTGAACGAGCAGTTCAATATGAGGGAGAGACCCTCCCTTTACTTCGCAGGGCAGATGACAGGTGTAGAGGGCTATATCGAGAGTGCGGCAAGCGGAATATTCGCAGGGCTTAATATGGCAAGGCAGATACAGGGACTTTCCCCCGTGAGCCTGCCCGAGACAACCATGCTTGGGGCACTCAGCAAGTATATAAGCTCCCCCGATACCGAAAACTTCCAGCCTATGGGCTGTAATATGGGCATACTACCCGAATGGGGAGAGAGAATAAAGGACAAGAAGCTTAAATACAAACTGCTGGCGGAGAGAGGTCTTGCAGACCTTGACAGATGCATAGCGGAGTTGTGATGATATGGGTGGAGCTATTCTTTTTTTGGCTGCGGCTGCAGCCTTCCTGCTGATAAATCTGTCGAGTATATATATTATAGGGAAACTTATAAAAGGTCCCAAAAAGCTTATCAATGATGTTGCACAGGGCGAAGATAGCAAAACAGCAAAAACTGCCGGTTTGCTTTTTGGACTTCCGTTTTTAACAGCAGGAATGTATATGATGATACTGGCGCTGTTCAAAGTGGGTCACGGCGAAAAGCTTTACACCGAAATTCCCGAAGGCGGCGGAACGATAACATTACTGTTCATGGGGTGTGTATTTATATTTGCCCCGATATTAAAATTCACCTATAACAAAGAGCATGAACCGAAGTATTTCGTGAAACAGGGGCTGTTCTGCTGGCTGACAGGTGTTATAATAACCTCTGCGATGGTGCTGTTCAATTACGGCATGATGAAGGAACATGATAAATTCACAGGCTTTGATGAATACTCATGGCATGAGATGCTTACAAAGTGCATACCATGTTCGCTGATAGGTTCGCTTATTTTACTGACAGTGCTGATGGCACTGCACATCTTTATACAATATAAGAGATTTTACAGCAAGTACTGACGGTATATGCTGTGATATGATCATTGAGAAAAAACAGATCCCGATATGGAGAGAGAGCATGAAAATAAAAATACCGGCAGCTGTGCTGGCACTTATGATGCTTGCAGGCTGTGGAAATACGGCAGGAGAAACTGATGCCGCAAATATGGAAAAACCCGGTCTGACAATTGTGACCCCGGAAGAACAGGCAGAGCGCTGCGACAGCTATGATGACAGCATGACAGCTGCATTCCTGTCAAAGATAGACGCTCATGATTTTGCCATAAAACTCAGTTCCTCACAGAATGGCGGAGAAGAGGTCATAGAAGAGGTAGAGGTAAGCGGAAACATACTGCATGATATCTACAAGACCCACGAGGGTATGGTCACGGCAGAGCTTTACATTGTGGACGGCGGAATATGGTGCGTTACCAATGAGGGCAGTGATAATGTGACCTATCAGGGCTTTGACAACAGCTATGATGACCATGTGAGGGAGTGTGTATTCCACTGTCCCGGCATAGGCAGCAAGGATAAGTATGCAGGTATGACCGATGATCACACCGACAAGATACTGGGGCAGACCAATGATACGGAGTACCTTTTCACCTACGGTGATGACGGCATACTCAAAAACTGCGATGGCAGCGGTACGCATATAGAGGTACTTGAATTCACAGACGGCATCGGCAGTTTACAGATACCCGAGAATGTTCGCGCGGCGATAGAGAACAAGGACTTGAACGGATAGGAGATATTTATGGATAAGAAGATACTCGTTATAATAGCGGCTGTATGCATGATGCTGGCTGGCTGCGGTGATAAAAAGGATACAGCATCGACAGGTAACAGCGGAAAAGTTGCAGGCGGTGCAGTAACAAAGGTAACTACTCAGGACGAGGATACGGCTGTAACAGAGGCTGAGGAAGACAGCAAAGCTGAAGCTGACGATGCGGTCGAGCAGGGACCGCAGGGTGCTGACAGCTACGAGAACAGCTTTACGGCAGCACTGATAAAGCAGCTAGGTGAAAGAAATTTCTCTATGACATTCGCTGTTAACGACATAGACAACGGCGAGGGCATGGAGCTTAAATACGAGGAGACCTTTGAGGTAAAGGATTCAAACGGACACCAGACCATAAAGAATGCTGACGGTACGGTATCCGAGATATACACCGTTGACGGTGCCAGCTATCAGGCTGATGCGGAGAGCGGTAAGATGGAAACTGTCGGTATTGGAAACACCATGAGCGTGGAGCAGATATGCTCAATGGTACTTGGCTTCTCACCGATGGAGTCGGAGTATCTGGGTGCTGAGAGCTTCAGCGACGGAACAGTGCAGGAAAAGTTCATGGATGAAACGAACAATACTTTCGTATGCGTATATGCCGACAACAGTCTGACAGCCTGCGAGGGCGGCGGTCTTCTCAGGGATTACAAGGGATATACCGCAGGAAATGTGGCTGAGATAAAGCTGCCTGAGGGCAATTGACGGACACAATGAGAAAAGTTCTTATATATTTGACCGCGGCGATGATGAGCTTTGCATTATCGGGCTGCGGAGCGGTAAAGGTCGCAGATAAATATGAGGACAGCCTGACGAAAGCTTATATCGAAAAACTGGATGGCGAAAAGCTCACAGTCAATTTAACTGTTACCATTGATTATGACAAAGAGAAAATAGGCGACGACAGTTATTCGCAGTTACTTGAAGTTAACGGTGAAAACAGGCATCTTTTTGAAAGCTTGGAAAGCGGCGATATTGAATTCTATCAGACTGACGGTAAGACATGGAGAGTCGATGCCAAAAAGAAGGAGATACATCCTCTTGACGGAAACGGCTATTTCGGAGCGGACAATGCAGACACTGTTCTGGGAGATCTGCCCGAAAGCGATGATTTTGTTTCGGCAGAAAAAGATACAGATGGGAACATTCGGGAAACATTTGATATTGACGGGACCGTGAAAGTTTTTACTTATGATGGAAAAACGGGCGAACTTATAGATATGGAATATAAAACAGATTCTATACCCGGTGACAATTCAGCCGTGATAAAGTTAACAGTGAACAGCTTTAAAGAGGACTGCGGCGAGATAAAACTACCCGAGGGGTATACGATGATAGATTGATATGGCTCGGCTGTATCACAGACAGGGAGGTATAACAATGAACATAGTAATGGACGCATTCGGCGGTGACAACGCACCGCTGGAAGTCATCAAGGGCGCTGTTGACGCTCAGAGAGACTTCGGCGTGGATATAACACTGGTGGGCGATGAGAAGAAGATAAAGGACTGCGCTGCCAAAAACAGTATAGATATTTCGGCACTGAAGATACGCCATGCCGATACCGTTATAGAGATATGCGAAGAGCCTACCGAGGTCATCAAGGGCAAAAAGGATTGCTCAATGGCTGTGGGTATGCAGATGCTGGCTGACGGCGAAGGCGATGCTTTCGTATCAGCAGGCTCGACAGGTGCGCTGGTGGTCGGTGCTACATTCATCGTCAAGAGGCTAAAGGGCATCAAGCGCCCCGCACTGGCAACTATACTGCCTACCGCAGGCAAGCCTACAATGCTCCTGGACAGCGGCGCAAATGCAGACTGCCGCCCCGAGATGCTGGTACAGTTCGGCATAATGGGCACAGCTTATATGAACAAGATACTGGGCGTTGATAAGCCGAGGGTAGCACTGGCAAATATAGGCGCTGAGGAATCAAAGGGCAGAGAGCTGGAGCTGGAGACTTATAAGCAGCTGAAAACAGCTCCCGTGAACTTCGTGGGCAATATCGAAGCTAGACAGCTCCCTCTGGGCGACTGCGATGTATGTGTGGCTGACGGTTTCTGCGGAAACCTCATGCTGAAACTCTACGAGGGCATGGGCAAGTTCTTCTCAGGCGAGCTGAAAAATATATTCAAGAGCAGTGCAAAGAGCAAGCTGGCTGCTGTTATGGTAATGAAAGATATCAACAATTTCAAGAAGAAAATCGATTACTCCGAGTACGGCGGAGCTCCCCTGCTGGGTACAGCAAAGCCCGTTATAAAAGCTCACGGCAGTTCGGACGCAAAGGCATTCTACAACGCTGTAAGGCAGGCGAAACAGTTCACCGAGACAGGCGTTATCGATATGATAACCGATGCTCTCGCACAGATGAAGAAGGTGCAGGGATAATGGACGAGCAGAAGTGTCTGGAAGCCTTTCAGAAGAAGATAGGCTACCATTTCAAAAACGAAAAACTGCTGTATGAAGCGCTGTCACATTCAAGCTTTGCCAACGAGAACAAAAAACAGCGCCACAGCAACGAGCGTCTTGAATTTCTGGGAGATTCGGTGCTTTCGATAGTAGTATCAGACCACATCTTCGAGCATTTCAAGCATCTGCCCGAGGGTGAGCTGACAAAACTGAGAGCATCACTGGTATGTGAGAAAGCACTGTTTGAGTTTTCACACAAGATAGAGCTTGGCAAGTACATATTCCTCGGCAAGGGCGAGGAACTCACAGGCGGCAGAGAGCGTGCATCCATAGTATCCGATGCTATGGAAGCTGTTATCGCGGCGATATACCTCGACGGCGGACTTGAAGCGGCAAGAAAGCATATAATGAACTTTCTGCCAAAGGATCTGAATCCTGCGCACACAGATACGTTCCACGACTACAAGACAGTATTGCAGGAGATAATCCAGCGCAATCCCGAGGAAAAAGTAGAGTACTTTTTAAAGGGCGAGGACGGTCCCGACCATGACAAGAGATTCACGGTACAGGTGAAGCTGAACAACAACGTAATAGGCGAGGGCATAGGCAGGTCGAAGAAGAATGCCGAGCAGAATGCGGCTAAAGAAGCGTTGGCACTCATGGGAGTCAAGGTCTAATCCAATTCATAATTCACAATTCATAATTCATAATTATTGGCAGGGCAACAACGTAGCTGTACTTTGGATAGAATGCCAAGGAGGAGAGCTTTGGGTCAAGCCTTTCGCGAAAGGCTTGCGGAGTTTGAGGCAGAGCCTCAAGCACCAAGGCAAGGAACCAAAATGCAAAGCGAACTATAATAGAACAGCAAACTCCCGACCAAATGGCGCGGGCAATACCAAACGATACGAGCGTGTACGAAAGTATACGACCGCACAAACTATCCGCGTGAATTATTGCCCGCGCCCGTCATCGGACAGCGAAGCGAATACGATGACTCGACCCGTAAGGGGCGACCCGATAATGCAGTACGTAAGAATCAGGAATACCAACAGAAAAGAGGCGCACAAATGCATAGCAACATATCAATATTCGTCCCCCATGTGGGCTGTCCGCATAAGTGCGCATTCTGTGACCAGCGGACTATCACGGGCAAGCAGAAACTCCCCCATAAAGAGGACGTTGAACGTGCCTGTCTGCAGGCACTTGGTCAGGTAGACGATATCAGTGATACCGAGATAGCATTCTTCGGGGGAAGCTTTACCGCTATACCCAGAGAGTATATGCTGGAACTGCTGAGCGCGGCATATAAGTTCGTGGGCGAAGGAAAGTTCAAAGGCATAAGGCTTTCGACGCGCCCCGACTATATCAACAGAGAAGTGCTGGATATCCTGAAAAAATACGGCGTTACTTCTATCGAACTGGGCGCACAGTCAATGTCCGATGAAGTGCTTGAAGCCAACGAAAGAGGTCATACCGCCGAGGACGTAAGACAGGCAAGCAGGCTTATCCGTGAGTACGGATTTGAACTTGGTCTGCAAATGATGGTGGGGCTTTACAAAAGCGGTCACCGGCAGGAGGACGAGACCTTTAACGAGATAATGGCTATCCACCCCGATACCGTCAGGATATATCCCGTGGTTATACTTAAACACACCCGCCTAGCTGAACTTCTGGCGAGCGGTGAGTATAAGCCTATGTCTTTCGATGAAGTTCTGTCACTCTCAACAAGGGCACTTGGGGCTTTCACGGAAGCAGGTATAAAAGTCATAAAGTGCGGTCTTCACGCAAGCGAGTTCGTTGAAAATGATATGGTGGGAGGTTTCTACCATCCTGCATTCAGGGAACTTTGCGAAAACAGGATATATCTCATGAAAATGGAGAGCGCTCTGCATGATGCAAACAGTCAAGGCACTACTCCAAATGATATGCGTGTGACTTTCGCCGTGGGCAAGGGCTGCATAAGTAAGGCGGTCGGTCAGAAAAAGGCGAATATACAGGGCTTTGAAAAGCTCGGTATAAAGGTGAAGATAACCGAGGATAAGGATATCCCGCTTTATGAAGTCAAGCTTATTGGCGGACTCGAAAATGTTTAACGAACTTGTAAAGTCGATACTGTTTGAAACTATCCTTGTGATGTTGTTTGTGCGGAACATCGTCATGCTGAAAAAAGCGTTGGCGCTTCGGCGTGACATAAAGGCAGATAATACTGAAAAGGTCAAAGCAAGGATAACATTTACAAGACCCACAGGCAACAGAAGCTATATGGCGCGGGCAGTGTATACCGTCGGCGGCAGTGAGGTAAAAGGAAGTTCGGTCTGCGCTGTAGGGTACAGACTCAGGCGCGGTGATGAAAATAATGTCATCGTCGGAAAAACCGACAGCAGTGTGTTTGCACTGGATGAACAGCATACAAAAGATGCTGTGCTGACATGGACAGTTCTTGGTATCCTTAATGTGCTTGGCATGATGTTCTTTGCTGTGGATATAGTATTTGAGATAATAAAGTAACAGATGGTGATACCATGATCATGAATGACAGAGAATATGCAGAATTCAGGAAAGCTCTGAAAAAGACAGAAGAACAGCTTTCAAAGCTCGAAGGTGTCGAGGTGCTTGGCTTTGATGAACTCAACAGATTCGATGCTCGTGTGCTGGAAACGGCAGGGTTCTATGACGAAGATAAAGAGCCCGATATGACGATAACTTACGATAGCGAAGAAACGCTGGCATCGAAGATCATTGATATCTTAAAGCTCGATGCGGGGCAGGTATGGTATCTGTGGCTTGAAAACCACATCGCAGGCATAAAGATACATGATGTAAAATATGCCGTTAGGAGTATGATGAAAACAGATATCAACCAAAGTGTGACCCTCTTGACGGAAGACAAAAAGACACTCTACGGTCTGAGTATAGATCCCTGGAATGATGATAAATATCTTGTATTTGTATACGATATAAGATAGATCAACCAGGTAAAGAAAATTAGGAAAGGCGGTGAAAAATAATGTATCTGCGTTGTCTGGAATTGCAGGGCTTCAAATCCTTCCCCGATAAGACAGTGCTGACCTTCGGCAAGGGCATAACTGCCGTGGTAGGTCCCAACGGTTCGGGAAAGAGCAATATCTCCGATGCCATGCGCTGGGTAATGGGCGAGCAGTCCTCAAAGGCGCTCCGCGGCGAGAAAATGGCAGGCGTTATTTTCCACGGCTGTGCCACAAGGAAAGAGTCGCCATTTGCACAGGTGACACTTACCATAGATAATGAGGACGGAGCCCTCGGCGTTGACAGCGAGATGGTGTCGGTGACGAGAAAGCTCTATAAAAACGGCGACAGCGAATATCTTATAAACGGCAGTCCTGTTCGTCTTAAAGACGTAAACGAGCTGTTCATGGATACGGGTCTCGGAAAGGACGGCTATTCCATAGTCGGTCAGGGACGTATCGCGGATATCGTAAACGGCAAGGGCAGTGACAGGAGAGAGATCTTCGAGGAAGCTGCAGGCGTTGCGAAATTCCGATATAAAAAGCAGGAGGCTGAACGCAAGCTTATCGACGCGGAGGACAATATCGCCCGTCTGAACGATATCATAGCCGAACTTGAAGCGCGTATCGGACCTCTTGAAAAGCAGTGCGAAAAGGCTAAGAAGTTCAAGGTGCTGGACGATGAAAAGACGGCACTTGAAGTATCTGTATGGGTGACAAAGCTGGAACAGTACCGCGCAAAGCTGGCTGAGAACGAGGAGCGCATAAAACTGCTGACAGAGCAGTACGAAGCACTCAGCAGCGAGCTTTCGGAAGCTGAGGCACAGATCGAGAAAGACCTGCGCAGCAGCGCGGAATGTGCGGCAGAGGCAGATGATATATCCGAGAAGATACACGAGGCTGAGCTTTCCGCAAGAGGCGGCGAAGCTGAGATAGCGGTCTGCGAAAACGACATAGCTCATATTGAGGAAAATATTTCAAAGCTGAAGGAGCAGATAGAGAACTCCCGGGCGGATAAATACTTTCTTGAATCGGAGCTGAAACAGCGCAGGGAAGAACTGGAAGCCCTTGGCAAAAAGCAGGCTGAGGCTGCAGAAGCAGTAGCTGAAAAGGAACAGGAATTCGACAGGCTGATAAACGAAGCCGATGAATCCGACAAGGCGGTAAGCGAGGTAAACTCAGCTATAAGCGCGGCATATCTTGAAAAATCAAGGCTGAGCTTTGCGGCGGAGAGCCTAAAAAATACCATACAGGAAACTGCTGAAAGGCTGGCAGAGCTGACAGAAGACAGCGGTGAGATAAAACGCAACAAGGAGCTGGCTGACAAGGAGCTTGACAAGCTGAAAAAACAGCACAGCGACAAGCAGGACGCAAAGTCTGAAAAGGAAAACGTTCTGGGCGGCATGGCTAAACTGCTTGAAAAGCGCCGTGAAAAACTGGAAAGCGCAGTAAGTACTTTCTCACAGGCAGACAGCAGGCTGACAGAAATAAACTCAAGACTCAATATACTCAAAGACCTGGAGCGCTCCATGGAGGGCTTCGGGTATGCGGTAAAACATATAATGAATGCCGTAAGGCAGGGGCGCATAAGCGGTGTATGCGGAACAGTGGCACAGCTTGTGGGCGTTAAGAGCGAATACTCGGTGGCAGTTGAAACTGCACTGGGTGGTGCTTTGCAGAATATCGTGGTTGAGAACGAGGATTCGGCAAAGCGCGGCATACGTCTTTTGAAAGAGAGCAAGGCGGGCAGAGCGACTTTCCTGCCTATAACCTCGGTAAAGGGTACACGCCTTGAGAATGACAGGCTGGAAAACGAGGACGGCTTTGTAGCACTGGGCTGTGATATCGTCACATACGATAAAAAGTACGAGGGCATAGTGCGCAGTCTGCTGGGCAGGATATGCATAGCAGAGGATATAGATTCGGCTTCACGTATAGCCAGAACATACGGCTACAAGTTCAGGATAGTAACGCTGGACGGTCAGGTGGTAAACGCCGGAGGTTCGTATACGGGCGGAAGCGTATCAAAAAGTACGGGCATACTCACCCGTAAAAACGAGATAAACGATCTTGAAGCAAAGCGCGGCAGACTTGAAGATGAACGCTCGCAAGCTGCCGATGAAAAGGAAAAGCTCACAAACGAAGTGAACAAAATGGCGGCGGATATCGAGGGCGTAAAGGAAAAACTGACAGCACTGAACGGTGACTGCATACGCCTTGAAGCTGAGATCAAGCGTGTGAGCGGTCTTGCCGAGGGATATGAAAAGCAGATAGCCGACAGCGTCGAGGAAGAAAAGAAACTCCGCGAAAAAGGCGAACAGGCTGACAGGGACCTTGACAAGACCCTGAAAGACACCGCCGAGGTGGATAGGAAGATAATCGATAAGGAAGCTGAACTTGCAGGTTCGCAGGAGGAGCAGGAAAAGCTGAAGGCACGCAGGAACGAGATAAGCGGCGAGCTTTCCGAGCTGCGTATAAAGGGTGCGGAGCTTGCAAAGGATACAGAAGCCTGCAAGGAGTCGATATCAAACCTCGAAAAGACCATAACCGACCGCGACAGTGACGGCGGCAGGCTGACCCTTGACATAGAAAACGAAAAGGAAAAGATAAAGGGCAAAAGGAACGATATCGAGTTTATAAGGCAGAGGATAAAGGACAGCGAAGCTCTTGCAGTAAAGCTGAAGGACGATATGGAAGAAGCCCGCAAAAAACAGCGTGAGCATTCCGACAGTGCGGAAAAGCTGAGAGCATCGCAGAAAAACAAGCTTGACGAAAAGGAAACTCTTGCGGCACAGCTAAGCCGCGGCGAGGAACGGAGAAATGCCATCACGGCAGATTTCGACAAGCTGGTGAACAAGCTGTGGGATGAGTATGAGCTCACCCGTAGCACAGCCGCAGAAAAGGCTCAGCCCGTGGAGGATATGACGGAAGCTGAGAAACATCTGACAGAGCTTAAAAACAAGATACGCGCATTGGGCAGCGTCAACCTCGGGGCTATCGAGGAATATGCAGAGGTAAGGGAAAGATATGATTTCCTCTCGGCACAGCTGAACGATGTGAACGTTTCAAAGGAAGAACTCTGCAAAATGATAGAAGAACTTACCGAGAAGATGAAATCGGTATTCATGCAGAGCTTTGATACCATAAACAAGAACTTCGGCAGCATATTCAAGGAACTTTTCGGCGGAGGAAACGGCGAGCTGATACTCACCGACCCCGAAAACGTACTTGAATGCGGTATAGAGATAAGCGTACAGCCTCCGGGCAAGGTAATAACCAGTCTTATGTCACTTTCGGGCGGAGAACAGTCGCTGGCGGCTGTTGCGATATACTTCGCGATACTGAAATACTCGCCCGCACCTTTCTGCCTGCTGGACGAGATAGAGGCAGCACTTGATGATGTCAACGTTACGAGGTACGCCCAGTATCTCCACAGGCTGACGGACAAGACACAGTTCATAACCATTACCCACAGACGCGGCACTATGGAAGAGGCAGATGTGCTCTACGGTGTTACCATGCAGGAAAAAGGCATATCCAAGCTGCTGAAAATGAATGCAGGACAGACGACCATGCCGGGCAGCGGAGATGTAGAGTAGGCGGTAAGTATGGGAAGAACAGAGAACGCGGAGTTCACTGTGCTGTGCCTTATCGAGGACGGCAGCAGGATACTTCTGCAGGACAGAGTTAAGCCCGACTGGAAAGGCTACACCCTCCCGGGAGGACACGTTGAAAATGGCGAGTCCTTTGTGGATGCGGTTATACGCGAGATGAAAGAGGAAACAGGACTCGATATATACGAGCCGAAACTTGTGGGCGTAAAGCAGTTCCCGATAGAGGGCGGAAGATATATCGTCATGCTGTACAAGGCAACAAAGTTCTCGGGCGAGGTGGTATCCTCCGATGAGGGCAGAATGGAATGGGTCGAGTACAGCAGACTTTCCGAGATAAACACCGTCGATGATTTTGAAGAACTTCTAAAAGTGATGAATTCGGATAAGCTTTCGGAGTTCAGATATATCATTGAGGACGGCGAATGGAAGGCGCTCATAGGATAGATCAGGAAAGTAAACTATTACCGAAAGGGGTTTATATTAATGGGATTTTTTGAAAAACTGAAAAACGGTCTGAGAAAGACAAAGGAATCAATGATGGGCAGGATAGAAAGACTGCTCCATGCATTTACAAAGATAGACGAGGATCTGTTTGAAGAACTGGAAGAAACGCTTATCCTTTCCGATATAGGTGTAAATACCTCGGTGAAGATATGCGACAAGGTGCGTGACTACGTTAAGCAGAAGGGTATCACCGACCCCACACAGATAAAGGATATACTGAAAGACGTTATCGCAGAGATGCTGGGCGAGGAACAGCCTCTTGATATGTCAACCGTACCATCTGTTATACTTGTTATCGGCGTTAACGGCGTAGGCAAGACCACAACCATAGGCAAGCTGGCAAATCAGCTGAAAAATCAGGGTAAGCACGTTATCGTGGCGGCTGCAGATACTTTCCGTGCCGCAGCTATAGATCAGCTGGAGGTATGGACAGACCGTGCAGGTGTTGAGCTTATCAAGCACAAGGAGGGTTCTGACCCTGCGGCAGTAGTATTCGATGCACTGACAGCTGCCAAGGCAAGAAATGCCGATGTAGTTATCTGCGATACCGCAGGAAGACTCCACAACAAGAAGAACCTTATGAAGGAGCTGGAAAAGATATCCAGAATAGTACATCAGCAGGCTGAGGGCTGTGCGCTGGAAGTTCTTCTGGCACTGGATGCTACCACAGGTCAGAACGCGGTAAATCAGGCACAGCAGTTCAATGAGGCTGCCGATATCACAGGTATAATCCTTACAAAGCTTGACGGCACTGCAAAGGGCGGTATCGTAATTACCATATGCGATGACCTGAAGATACCTGTAAAACTTGTTACCGTAGGCGAGAAGATAGACGATATCCAGCCGTTTATAGCAAAGGATTTTGTCGATGCACTGTTTGAATAAGGGTGATATTATGAAACTTGTAATAGCAAGCAACAATAAGGGCAAAATAAGAGAATACAAGCAGATACTGGAAAAGCACGGCTATGAAGTCATGAGTCAGTCCGAGGCGGGACTTGACCTTGAAGTTGAGGAAACAGGCACTACTTTTGCGGAGAACTCCGCACTGAAGGCGAGAGCGGCATACAAGGCACTGGGCTGTGCTGTACTGGCTGACGACAGCGGTCTTTCCGTTGATGCCCTGAACGGCGAGCCGGGAGTATACTCGGCAAGATACGGCGGCATTGATAACGACATGAAGAGAAGCCTTTATCTTCTTAAAAAAATGGAAGATGTACCCGATGACAAGAGAGGTGCGCACTTTGTATGCACCATACATTTTATAGATACCGACGGCAGTGAGATATGCGTCGAGGGCAGGGTATACGGCACCATAAACCGTGCGCCCGTTGGTGAGAACGGATTCGGCTATGACCCCATATTCATGTATGAAGGCAGAAGCTTCGCACAGATACCTGCCGAGGAAAAGAACGCCGTATCTCACAGGGCAAACGCACTTAAACAGCTTGAAGAAAAGCTGGCGGCAAGATAATACCGTCAGAACTTTATAAGACCGAAAGGACAGAATATGATAACAACTAAGCAGAGAGCAGAACTTAAAAGTATAGCTATGAAGATGAAGCCGTCTTTCCAGATAGGCAAGGGCGGGATGAATGATGCGCAGACCGCGCAGATAGACGATTATCTCAGGGTACACGAGATAATCAAGGTAAAGGTGCTGGATAACTCGCTGTACACCGCTAGGGAAGCAGCTGAGGAACTGGCTGAAAAGATAGGCGCTGAGGTAGTGCAGGTCATAGGTTCAAACCTGGTGCTGTACAAGCGCAACGAGGAAGAGCCTGTTATCAAGCTCAAAAGCAAGTAATGGATATAGGCATATACGGCGGTTCCTTTGACCCCATACACAAGGGTCACACAAGGCTGCTGCTGACTGCACAAAAGCTATGCGGACTTGACAAGGTGATAGTAATGCCAGACAGGATACCGCCCCATAAAGTCAGGGATGATATGGCTTCTCCCGATGACAGGCTGGCTATGTGCAGGCTGGCGTTCAATAAACATACAGATATCGAAGTCAGCGACTGGGAGATAAAACGCGAGGGCAAAAGCTACTCCGTACTGACCCTGCGTCATCTGAAAAAACTGTATCCCGAGGACAGGCTGTGGTTCATAATGGGCAGTGATATGCTGACAAGCTTTACGCAGTGGTACTGCTACGAGGAGATACTCAGACTATCCGGGCTTATATGCATGACCAGATATAAAGGCGACGATGCAGAGCTTGCGGCGGCAGCGGAAGAACTCCGTGCAAAGGGCGGAGAGATAAAGATACTTCCCGCTGATGCTTTTGAGGTATCTAGTTCACAGCTGAGAAAGCTTATCGCTCAGGGCGAAGACTGCGAGGAGTATCTTGACAGCAGGGTGAGAGAGTATATAAACAGCAAAGGTCTTTATAGAAAGCATGAGGGGTAAAATTGAAAGAATCCAAACAGATAGGCATATACAAAAATTATCTTCGTGAACATCTATCGAAGAAGAGGTATACCCATTCGCTGAACGTGGCTGCGTCTGCGGTGGAGCTTGCAAAAAAGTACGGCGGAGATACCGATAAAGCGTATACAGCAGGACTTCTCCATGATATAGCCAAGGAACTTCCCGCTGATGAACAGCTTGAACTGGTGATGTCTTCCACACTCGATGTAAGCGAGATAGAAACGAAAGCGCCCCCGCTTTTTCACGCAATAGCAGGAGCAGAGCTGATACAGACACTTTTCGATATACACGATACGGAGATAATCACAGCGATACGCAGGCATACCGTCGCATCGGGCGGCATGAGCAAGCTGGATGTGATAATATATCTTGCAGACCTCATCTCAGCTGACAGGGATTACAAGGATGTTAGCCGTATGCGAAAACTGGCTGACAAGAGCCTTGAACGTGCGATGTGTGAAGCGCTGAGATTTTCCATATCGGATTCCGTCAGCAAGGGAAACACTATCCCCACAGCAACGCTGGACGCTTACAACGAGTACATAAAGTATATGAAAAAGTAGTCTTATAAGAGTACAAAAAAATAACCGCAAATGTTGACAACGCCCTACATATATGTTATAATACCGAATGGGTATTGCACGTAAGCGGCAAAAGGCGGTATCTCCCGCAAGGGAGGTGATAGCAATGGCAATAACTACATCTGAACTTTTTCAGTTTGTTATTATGTTGACCGGAGTTGTCACTCTATGCTATCTGATCTTTCACGATAAGAAAAAGTAGAGTTTCTTACATAAAAAATAAGAAACACCGCCCAATCGACCAAAATTGACGGTGTTTCAATGCACTAAACAATAAGGGAGAACCGCTGAAGCCGACGGCTTTGTGCAGTACCCTTTCTTTATAGACATTATAACATGAAATAAACAGATTGTCAATAGATGACAGGAGGAATAACATGGCAGAGTTAACTACCGAGCAGAAGCTCGAAATAATAGTAAAAGCACTGGATTCAAAGCGCGGCGAGGACATACAGGCTATAGGTATAGGCGATCTTACTATACTTGCTGACTACTTCATAATAGCAAACGGCGGTTCTACCGTGCAGACAAAAGCTATGGCTGAAGAAGTTGAATTCAAGCTGTCTCAGGAGGGCATCGAGCCTCATCATACCGAGGGCTACGGTCCCAACAACTGGATAGTGCTTGACTACCGCGATATCGTGGTACACGTATTCAACAAGGAAACAAGAGATCAGTACAAGCTGGAAAGGCTCTGGACTGACGGCAAGGAAGTTGATATCTCAGGATTTATAACCAAGAACTGAGCGCGGCTATTGCAAAGTTAGAAAAGATATGTTATAATAAGCTCTGAGATCTTTTGTTTCATGGGAAACACATAATATTACAAGGATGATGAATTAAAAATGAAGAATTACGATTTCAGTGCCATTGAGAAAAAATGGCAGAAGTACTGGGAAGAGCATGAAACTTTCAAGACTGATGTATGGGATTTCAGCAAGCCAAAGTTCTATGCGCTGGATATGTTCCCTTATCCTTCCGGTGTGGGTCTGCACGCAGGTCACCCCGAGGGCTATACCGCTACTGATATAGTATCCCGTATGAAGCGTATGCAGGGCTTCAACGTACTGCACCCCATGGGATATGACTCTTTCGGTCTGCCCGCTGAGCAGTATGCAGTAAATACAGGCAACCACCCCAACGGCTTCACTCAGGAGAATATCAAGACTTTCTCCAAGCAGCTGAAAGAACTTGGCTTTGACTATGACTGGTCAAAGATGCTGGCTACATCTGACCCCTCTTTCTACAAGTGGACACAGTGGATATTCAAGCAGCTGTATCTGGACGGCTATGCTAAGTATATAGATATGCCTGTAAACTGGTGCGAGGAGCTGGGTACAGTTCTTTCCAACGATGAAGTCATCGACGGCAAGTCCGAGCGCGGCGGCTTCCCTGTTGTAAGAAAGAACATGAAGCAGTGGGTCATCGACCAGCCTGCTTTCGCTGAAAAGCTGCTGGAGGGTCTGGACGAGATCGACTGGCCCGAATCCACAAAGAGTATGCAGCGCAACTGGATAGGCAAGTCCACAGGTGTTGAGGTAGAGTTCGATATCGTGGGCGGAGGTAAGTTCTCCATATTCACCACTTGTATCGAGACCATCTACGGTATCACATTCATGGTACTGGCTCCCGACGGCGAGATAACCGAAAGACTTCTTGACAGAGTTCAGAACCGCGAAGAAGTTCAGGCATATATCGACGAGACCAAGAAGAAAAACGATATGGACCGTACCGAGCTCAACAAGACAAAGTCAGGCTGCGAGCTGAAGGGCGTTACTTGTATAAACCCTGTAAACGGCAAGGAAGTTCGTATGTTCATCGGCGATTTCGTACTTGCAAGCTACGGCACAGGTGCAGTTATGGCAGTACCGAGCCACGATCAGCGTGACTTTGAATATGCAATAGCTCACAATATAGATATGATACAGGTCATCGACGGTGACGAGAAGCTGGGTCATGTTGATGTATCCAAGCAGGCATTTGAGAAACAGGGCTATCTCGGCAAGGGTTACAAGCTGATAAATTCCGAGGAATTCACAGGTCTGACCGTTGAAGAAGCCAAGGAAGCTATAACTGTTAAGCTGGAGAAAATGGGCAGAGCAAAGCGCACTGTAAACTACCACTTCCGTGAGTGGATATTTGCCCGTCAGAGATACTGGGGCGAGCCCGTACCTGTGGTACACACAGAGAACGGCATACACGTACTGGATGACGAAGAACTGCCTCTGGTACTGCCCGAGCTGGACGACTACAAGGGCAAGAACGGCAAAGCTCCTCTTGAAAATGCAACCGAGTGGAAGCAGTACGACCACAACGGCGTAAAGGGCGTAAGAGAAACTTCTACCATGCCCGGAAGCGCAGGTTCCAGCTGGTACTTCCTGAGATATATCGACCCCAACAACGACAAGCAGTTCGCAGACCCCGAGCTTCTGAAGCACTGGATGCCTGTTGACCTGTACATAGGCGGTCCCGAGCATACAGTCGGACATCTGATATACTCACGTATCTGGAACAGATACCTCTATGACAAGGGTCTTGCACCTACCAAGGAGCCTTTCAAGAAGCTGGTACATCAGGGCATGATACTGGGCGAGAACGGCATAAAGATGGGCAAGAGATTCCCCAAGTACGTTGTAAATCCTTCGGATATAATCAGGGACTACGGCGCAGATACACTGAGACTCTACGAGATGTTCATGGGACCTCTGGAGGTATCCAAACCCTGGAGCCCCAGCGGTGTTGAGGGCGCAAAGAAGTTCCTTAACCGTGTATGGGTATTCTTTACCGATGAGAATAATCTGACAGCTGACAACGACGGCGCACTGACAAAGGTATATCACCAGACCGTAAAGAAAGTCACCGATGACTTTGAGACACTGGCATTCAACACAGCTATCGCACAGATGATGATATTCGTCAATGCTGTATACAAGAACGGCAGCTGCCCCAAGGAGTATGCTGAAGGTCTTATCAAGATGCTCTCCTGCATAGCACCTCATATCGGTGAGGAGATATGGAGCATACTGGGTCATGATGATACCATAGCTTATGAGAAGTGGCCTGTATATGACGAGGCTCAGCTGGTAGAGGATACCGTTGAGATAGTTGTACAGGTAAACGGCAAGATCAAGACAAAGCTGAACATCGCTAAGGACGAGGACAAGGAAAGCGTTCTCGCGAAGGCTAAGGCAGACGAAAACGTAGCTAAGGTCATAGATGGCAAGAACGTTGTCAAGGAGATAGTCGTACCCAATAAGCTGGTAAATATCGTAGTTAAATAAGTACGTTTCAGGCAGATGCTTAATTTTTAGGCATCTGCCTGTTTTTGCTGATGATCTGTCATGACAGGCTGAAAGGACATCGTGAAAACGTTTACATAGCATTAACCGTTTGTTCATACGGCAAGAGTATAATGATTATTATATATAATTTATTAACAGGAGGTAGTAAAATGAAATCAAATATAGCAAAATTAGCAGCGCTTCTGCTGGCAGCATCCATGTGTGCATCACTTGCAGGCTGCGGTGACAGCAAGACCAAGGATAATTCCAATAAAGATCAGGTCGATGCAGCATTGAGCGAGCACGATAATGAGGAAAAGGAAGAGCTTAACGAGATCAAGGATGAGATAAATGCAGAGATCAGCGATGCTGAGAACACTTCATCCGAAGCTGAAGCACCTGCTGAGGATCTCGGCCTGAAAGATCCCAAGTACTATACCTACTATGAAGATCTTGCAAAGGCATACGCCGAGTCGGATATAAATAACTATGCAGGGGGATTACTTCTATACAGCAAGTGTTTCATCGCCTGTTTATGCAAACGATAAGGTATATATCGACTCCACAAAAAATGGCACTAAGCTTTTCTGCTATGATATCGCAAGCGGATCTCTTGAAACATTATTGGATTTTGAGAAAGCTGAGGGCAAATACGATTATGACAGCTGGTTCGTAAAGGGCGATGATCTGTATCTGATGTACAGCGAGACCGTGTACGGCGATGAACACATCGAAAAGGTCGGCAAGGACGGCAAGGTCACTGACTATGATATAACCGAAGGTTTAGATGTAGGTAAGATCGAATATGTATTTGATAACGGCAAAATACTTGTAGATATAAACAGCGAGAGAAACTTTGAGGTATACGATCCTGCTGACGGCACTATCACTCAGCTTGATCCTATCGCTATTCCCTCCGATCATGCAGGAGTTACAGAGGACGCAGAAAAGCCCATATTCATGTTTGCAAAGGGAAACAGCTTCTACTTCGGCAACACAAGATCGTCAATGCTCGGCGGACCTTATCTGGACAAAGAGACCATATATGAATACAACACCGATACCAATGAAGTCACCGTATTCTATAACGATGAGATACTCAGCAAAGAGGATCCCAAGATCAAGATGTTCGGTGACTATCTGATGATCGACTACAAGGAAAGTCTTGACAGAAAACTCACCGTTGTAAAGATCAGCGACGGCACAAAGATAGTTGATGATGTGTATAGCTTCTCGCCATATCTCGGCGGGGACGGCAGCTATTTCCGGGATCTAAGGGATAAAAAATGGTACAGGCTGAGATACCCCGACAGCACCTGTACACAGACCTATGAAAAGTCGGATACGCTTAAAGAAGCAGGCGAAGAACTATCAGATGAGCCCGCAGAGGTAGGCTCATCGATCATCGTTCAGCTCAACGATAAGTACTATGTGATGTATGACGATGCAGGATATTTCCTGCGTACATACGAAAAGGGCAGCGCCGAAGAGCAGCTCATAATGACCAAAAAGCAGGCTGACGGCAAAGAATAAAAACAATGTCACAATGATGTATACCAATACCCGCAGGAAAATATGTTCTGCGGGTATTGTATTTTATTGTCAAAATAACCAAATTATGAACGAAAATATTTTCAGATAATTTTTAAATTTTTCTTCAATGCTATTGACTTTTCAGGCAAAATATAGTATAATGTGTCTTGTAATTATTTCGGCTGCAAGGTTCTCGCATATCTTAGACAGAGAAAGCGTAAAGCGTTTAAGTTTGCACTAGCAGACCTTCACTATCACCCTTGCGGTGTGCGGGAGCGGTCGGAGGATTACCTCTGTCATAGGTGGCAAAGGGAGGGAAACATTTTGGCAGAAATTCGTGTTGGCAAGAACGAAACTCTGGATACCGCTCTTAAGCGCTTTAAGAGATCATGCGCAAGAGATGGCGTTATCGCTGAGGTCCGTAAGAGAGAACACTACGAAAAGCCTTCGGTAAAGCGTAAGAAGAAGTCCGAAGCTGCTCGTAAGCGCAAGTATTGATATGACATCGGGAAGCGGATACATTTGTGTCCGCTTTTTTGCTGTTCAAAAATAAACGGGACTTGAAATACAGGGATGTATATGATATAATAGTTTATACCATTGATTGCGGAGGAAATGAAATGCGCATAAAAAATGTCAGGATATATACGATGAATGACAATGACCACGTGATAGAGAACGGTTTTGTTACTGTTGAAAACGGCATCATCACAGCGGTCGGGGAAGGCTGCCCCACACAGGGTGACGAAAATGATATCGACGGCATGGGCATGACCCTTTACCCCGGGTTCATAGATGCACATACCCACATGGGTCTGACCTCGGCAGGCGTGGGCATCGAGGGTGAAGACCTCAATGAGGAATTCGACCCCTGCACACCTCAGCTGCGCATCATCGACGGCATAAACCCTATAGACTACAGCTTTGAGATGGCAAGGCAGACAGGCATAACAACTGTGATAGTATCCCCGGGTTCTACAAATCCCATAGCAGGCAGCATAGCCGCTGTAAAAACAGCAGGCAAGCGCATAGACAAAATGGTAATAAGAACTGTGGGCATGAAATTTGCACTGGGCGAAAATCCAAAGCTTACTTATATGGATCACGAGCAGTCACCTGCTACCAGAATGGCTGTGGCAAGCATAATAAGAGATAATCTGCACAAAGCTCAGAGATATATGAGGGACATAGAACAGGCTGAAACAGAAAGCGACCTGCCCGACTATGACAGTTCAATGGAAGCACTGCTCCCCCTTCTCAGGCGTGAGATAAAGGCACATTTCCATTGTCACCGCGCTGATGATATATTCACCGCAGTGAGGATAGCAAATGAGTTCGACCTGGACTATACACTTATACACTGCACCTCGGGTCATCTCATCGCTGACGAGCTGGCAGACGAACACGCAAGCTGTGTTGTAGGGCCTGTTATATGCGACAGATGCAAGCCCGAAATGGCAGAACTTTCTCCCGCCAATGCCGCTGTGCTCAAAGCTAACGGTCTGGATGTTGCCGTATGCACCGACCATTCAGAGGTACCGATAGAGTATCTGCCAATATCCGTGGGGATATGCATAAAACACGGACTGAGCTTCTATGACGGAGTAAAAGCTGTCACCTGCACCCCTGCAAAGATAGCAAATATCTTTGACAGAACAGGTTCCATAGAAGAAGGCAAGGATGCCGACCTTGTGCTTTTCGGTGATGACCCCTTTGAGGTCATGAGCTCACCTGCACTTGTAATGATAGGCGGAAAGATAGTCAGGAGGGATAAGGTCTGATGGGCAAGCTATACGTTGTGGGCACCCCCATAGGCAACCTTGGGGATATGACATACCGCGCCATCGAAACACTTAAGAATGTTGATTTTATATGCGCTGAGGATACCCGTGTAACACTTAAACTGTTAAATCACTTTGAGATAAAAAAACAGCTGATATGCTATCAGGAGCATAATGCCGCAAAGGCAGGCGAGCAGATACTCGCAAGGCTGACAGGCAGCGAGGATGCGGCTATCGTCACCGATGCGGGTATGCCGTGTATATCTGACCCGGGCGAGAAACTGGTCAAGCTTTGCGCTGAAAACGGCATAAAAGTCGAGGTAGTACCGGGACCGTCGGCAGTAATATCAGCACTGGCAATAAGCGGACTGAATACATCAAGGTTCAGGTTCGAGGGATTTCTCTCGGTTAACAAGCGGCAGAGGTATGACCACCTGGCACAGGTGCGTGATGCCGAAGAAACGCTGATATTCTATGAAGCACCCCATAAGCTGCACAAGACCCTGAGAGATATGCTGGACTATTTCGGTGACAGACGTATATCCCTGTGCAGGGAGCTTACCAAGCTGCATGAGGAAGTGATACGCACCACACTGTCGCAGGCGCTGGAGATGTACCCCGACAATAAGTCGGCAAAGGGTGAGTTCGTGCTTGTTATTGAAGGCGCTGCCCCCGAAGCTGCCGAAACCGCTGATACCATAGAACAGGCTTACGAACAGGTCAGGGCTCTGGTAGAAAAGGGTGTGCGCGGAACAGATGCCTGCCGTGAGATAGCAAAGTCAACAGGATTCCCGAAAGGTGAGCTTTACGCTATGCTGGTGGAGGAAAACTCCCGCAAATAAAAAACTACCACGGGGGGAAGTTTATGAAATATAAGATAACTGCTCTTGCAGCAGCTGCGGTCATCGCCATATCATCTGCTGCAGGCAGTATACTGACAGCCTCAGCTGCGGGGATACGCGCCACACAGGACAGCAGCGACTTCCTGACAGATTGCAGCAGCCGAGCAGGATATGATTATCTGGGGACTATGAAAAACGGCAAAGCCCTGCAGCGTGCCTACGATAAAATGTGTGATGCCGCAGAGAAGCTTTGGAACGATACCGACAGAACGATAAGCAATTTACAGAATTACTATTACTACGCTGCTATACCGTATGACGGACTGACCTATGATGAAATGGGTATAGTCTATGTCACGTTCAAGAACGACTTCCCTCTTTATTACTTTGCCGAAGGGCTTATGGTAGGTGATGCGAAAAACTTTTATATGGTAACCGATATCAGCTATATAAAAGGCAGCGCAAGGGCAAAGGCACAGCAGGATATCAGGGAGTACATAACAAGCACAGCCAAAAAAGCAGAGAGTGCTGAGTCTGTTTACGAAAAAGCCCTGATAATACATAACGCCATAAATAATGATCTTGAATATGCTTATGACAGCGAAGGCGCTGCTTCGGGTGAACCATGGGCACATAACATACTCGGGGCTTGCTGTAACGGCAAGGGCGTATGCGAATGCTACGCAAGAACATTTCAGGCAGTAATGAACTATCTTGACATAGATAACTATTTCGTATCAGGCATGACTGATCAAGGAGATCACGCCTGGAATGCGGTCAGGATGGATGACGGGAAATGCTATTATGTAGACTGCACCTGGGACGATGTATCAGGAAGGAACATATACTTTGCCAAGGGCAAAAGGACCATGAGCGCCGATCACAAGGTGGACGTGCCATGTGATGATCCTTTGCGTTTCTTCATCAAACTGCCCGACATATCCTATACCGATCTGGATCCACAGACAATACTCAGAGAGAGAGAAACCGGAGACATAAACGGCGATGAAACCGTAAATGTTACTGATATATCAATCATCGCTGCACACATAAAAAGTGTCAGACCCTTGTACGGCATAAACCTGAAATATGCTGACATAACCGGTGACGGCAAAGTGAATATATCAGATCTTTCAAAACTCGCAGCAAAAGTAAAAGGCAAATCATAAACAAAACAGAACAGGAGAACACAAATGAAAAGAAACGGAACGATAGCTGTACTCGCAGCAGCACTGATACTGGCAGGCTGTTCGGGAACGGCTCAGAACAATGAGAGCAAGTCCGAGACAGAAACCACTGCCGATACTTCCTTTGCAGTGACCACTACCACCACGGAAAATACCGAGCCGCCCGCAGAGGAAACCACATCCGACGAGGAAGAGGTATCCGAAGAAGTGCTTTACGATTGGACACCCATATCACAGGCTTACCTTGCAGGTGATCCCTCAGGGCTTGACGAGATACAGACCGAGATATACACTAAGGCTTCCGAGGTCATAGACAAAATTATAACCGATGGTATGAGCGACTACGACAAGGAGCTGGCGATTCACGACTATATCATACAGAATGTTGAATACGATATAGGTATGCTTGGGATATTTGAAGACCACGGTGAACACGCAGGTGACCCTTACGGTGCTCTCGTTGACGGAAAATGTATATGCAGCGGCTATACCACCACTTTCAATATGTTCATGGATATGCTGGGCATACCATGCACCTCCACCATGGCGGCGGCTGACGGCGATGAGCCCCATGCCTGGAACATGGTACAGATAGACGGTCACTGGTACTATACGGACGTCACCTGGGATGACCCTGTCCCTGATATAAAGGGCAGACCCGAGCATCACAAGTATTTCAACACCTCAAAGGAGGTAATGGCAAGCCGCCACGTATGGGACAGCAGCAGCGATCCTGTATGTGATACCGACAAGGACAGCTATGCGGCGCACGAGCTTGTTACGGTAAGTTCCACAGATGACATAGTAAATGCCCTGAAAGCTGCTGTAGAGAAGCGCTCCGCAAATGTATACTTTATACCTGAAGATCCCGAGGGCTGGAGCCTTGAAGAAACTGACGCGGTCGATACTTACCTCACCGCAGGAGTTATAGGCGGAAAAACGCTGAAGATCGCCCAGAGAGATTTCAAAAACGCCAAAGGCTCCTGCTTCATACAGTGGCAGCGCATGAAGATAGGCGACAAGATAGCTGTTTCGGGAACCATACTGCTTTGATAACCAAATGATCGCACAAAAAAATGCCCGTGAACTTCACACGGGCATTTTTGCTGTCTGGTAAAAAGTCAGTTTTCCTCAGTTGAATTTGCGACCTTGATCGAGATAACGTGAGAAAGGTTGAGGTATATAGACTCCGTACCTTTTTCAACAACTATCCAATCGTTAGAGATATCTCTGAGCACGTAGTTACGATACTCACCGTCAGCGGTAGCAAAATTGCACTTAACTCCTATCAGTTCTCTGAAAAAATCACTCATGTTACATACCTCCGTTTATTTATTCGGTCATGTGACCGTAAATTACTTGTCAAGTTTTGGCAGAAATGGTTTCTCGCAAGCCCTTTTGAACCTGAAAGGCAGGCTTTCCTCCGGCTTTATCGGGAACACGAACAGCGACCTTATACCTTTAAGGTTAGAACCCAGTATATCGGTGAATATCTGATCACCTACAGCCGCTACCTCACGTTTTTCAAGCCCCATACGCTTTATGGCTTTAGTATAACCGATAGTCAGCGGTTTTGCACCCTCACACACGAAGTCTATCTTCAGCTGCTCCGCAAAAGGCGATACACGCGGAGCGTGGTTGTTAGATACTATCATAAGCCTTATGCCGTTTTGCTTCATAAGCTCTATCCAGTCAAGACTGGACTGCGGCACTATCGGGTTATTGTGAGTAGTCAGCGTATTATCAAGGTCAAGAAGCAGACCTTTTATATTCTTCTTTTTAAGGAAATCAGGAGTGATATCCTTTACCTTATCAAATACATATGTAGGTTTGAAAAAAAACAAAATACATTCTCCTAAAAAATCTTTTTATAATAATATCATTATAGCACATTATCATCCAATTGTAAAGATACCGTGAAATAATTTATCACAGATCATGCTGTCAGCCCTCGGCAAACTCTGCTGCAAGTGCAAAAACAAAGGTCATCAGCAGACTTATACTGATGCTGCCGTTTATACCCATAAGCACTATCAGCATAGCCGTAAGCAATATGAACGTACACCTGACAGCCCTGAGTCCCCTGCCATCTGTCAGCAGTTCCAGGGCTCTGCCGCCGTCAAAATGTCTGAACGGCAAAAGATTGAAGGCTCCCAGCAGCAGATTTATCTGAACGAATAAACTCATGCCATCCAGCACAAGCCCTGTTAGCGCCAGCAAAAAATTCATACCGCACCCTGCCAGAAGTACTGTAAGATCTTTCCCGAGGCTGTCTATCCTGCCGGCCTGCGGAGTTATGCGTATCCCACCGCCGTAAAGTGTCACCGCCTGCGGTCTGTTACCGAATATAATCATAAAAAGCAAATGTCCGCACTCATGCAGGAAGCAGCAGATAAGTGCTGTCAGCATACTTCTGCTGTCGCAGCCTGTCAGCAGCACCAAAGCCAGCACCGCAGGAAAGCTGAAGCTTATCCCCAGCTGTACACCGCCCACATTTATACGGAACATTTTTCATCACCCTTTAGTATGATATTCGGGTGACACTGTTATAATGATCTTTTTCTTATACTGATCTCACCGCTGGATATGGTGTCCTCTCTGCCGTCCTCATATCTCACCATAAGCCGACATCTTTCGTCAGTATCTATCAGCTTTGCAGGAACGATATCATCTCCGCGAATGATATTTATATCCTCGCCCCGCCACAAAAGCCTGCTGCGGTATCCGGGCAGGAAGCTGTTCTCGGAAAGCTCTCGGTAATACCGCATGAAGCCCTCCAGCACCAGTGCCGCCAGACGGTTGCGTGCATCCTCAGCGGGAGCATCCAGCACTGCACCTGCGATATCCCTTATCTCCTCGGGAAAACCGCCATCGGGCTCATATACATTTATGCCTATACCGCATACAGCATAGTCCAAACCGCCGTTTTCAAGGCTGAACGAAGCTTCTGTCAGTATGCCGCATATCTTCCTGCCGTCTGTATAAACATCGTTGACCCACTTGATGTCTGTCATCCTCCCGCTTATTTTTTCTGCAGCTTCTGCCACAGCAACAGCGGCTGCAGTAGTTATGCGCACAGCATCTGCAGCTGTCATCTCGGGTCTCAGAAGTATGCTCATGTAAAGACCTGTATCTGAGGGCGAGAAAAACTTTCTCCCCAGTCTGCCCTTGCCGCCTGTCTGCATCCCCGCAATGACCACAGTGCCTTCGGGCGCACCCTGTACAGCCAGTTCACGCAGTCGTATATTGGTGGAATCCGTTTCCTTATATACAGTAAGACTGACACCGCAGCTGTGGGAAAGATACTTTTCAACACCTGCCGCAGAAAGCATATCTGCACTGTCAAGGCGATAGCCTTTTTTTGTCACAGCAGATATCTTATAACCCTCTTCACGAAGGTTGGTAACAGCCTTCCACACCGCGCCGCGTGTACAGCCCAGACTTTCAGCTATCTCCTCACCTGAAAGGTATCTGCCCCTGTTTTTCTCAAACAGTTTTATCAGTTCCTCTTTTACAGCCAAACAGCTCACTCCTTCCGAAGTACATTAAGGTCTACTGCTCCGTTTATGCCGTTAATACGGCCTGTGCCGCAGCGCTGCCAGATATACCAGTCGCCCTCGTAGGTAGTTTCTTCCACATAATGTGCCACCCATACCGGTCTGTTGTTCTTGTTTTCCCAGAACAGTTCAAGGAAGTTCTTGCTGCTGTAAAGCATAGCTTCGTAGCCGCTTTTTTCCAGTTCGTCCGCAAAGGCTTCATACACCTCGGAAAGATCATGGATATTCATACCGTACCGCTGGAAACTCTGGAATTCCTCCCAGTCAAAAGCTATAGGGAAATCAAGCTTTCTGCCGTCGAGAGTATCGACTATCTTCTTCGCGGTAGCCCTTGCGCCGTCGGCAGTAGTATCGGTAGAATAGAAATATACCCCGACCTTCAGCCCTGCTGCAGATGCCCCCGACATATTCGCATAATAGTATTCATCAAGATCGGTGCCGCCCGATTCGCCGTATCCCATACGCATTATAACGAACCTGCAGCCTGCATCGGACACTGCATTATAGTCGATATCCCCCTGCCAGCGTGATACATCTATGCCGAACTCTCTGCCGTTTCCGCTGTATGTCTGCATGAAGTCACCGAAATCTATAGTGCTGTCATCGTAATACGGGTCATAGGCTGAACCGCCAACATTGACATTAAGGTACTTCGTCAGCCTGTTGCCGTTTGCATCATCTATATACAGCGTAAGCGGATAACTGCCCTCTGCGGAGGTATCAACATCGCCTTCGACTGTAAGCGATGGGGTGCGATCGAAGTTATCGGCATAGCTTATATAGCTGTCTATATCGAAATAGTCACCGACGTCCAGATAGATATCGTCCCCCAGAAGCATCACGGGCGGTGTGGTATCAACTACGGTATATTTTACCTTCTTTTCAGCCTCAGCACCATCAAGCTCCATTTTCAGGGTGACTTCATGTTCACCGAGTTCGTTGGTATTCAGAAGTTCATCGCCGTTTTTGAGCTTTGCGTTGCTGTCGAACACAAAGTCTTTCAGCTTTACCTGCTGGTAGACCTCCACCGTATCCATGCACCCGACGTTTATCTTATCCGGGTCTGCTTTTTTCTTTTTTGCAGAGGTCGTGGTCTCGGGCTTGCTCTCGTCCTTTTTGGGGACAGTCGTTTCGGCAGGTTTTTCCTTATTCTCTACAACTATCTTGTCTGCGCTGTCCTCATCAGCGGTGGTCTGGGTATCGGTTGTCACTGCTGATTTATCGTTATCCTTGGATTCAATATCCGCACCGCAGGCTGAAAGCATCAGTGCCGCGGCTGCTATGGCTAAAGCTTTCCTCATTCGCCCTTATCCTCCAGCGCTTCCAGCAGGTTCTCGTACAGTTCGGGATACTTTTTCTGCATACGTATGGGACGCAGGTCTGTACCGGTGAAGCAGTGCTCGGTAACAGCGGTAAGTGCCAGCTGACCTGTTGTCAGGTTGTTGACCTCGTATTCCAGCTTGAATCTGCAGCCGTTGAAGCTGAGAAGTCTGCATACTACTTCAAATTCGTCCCCGAATCTGACAGGATACTTATACTCACATGAAACGCTAAGCACCGGAGATACTATGCCCTGCTTTTCGGTGAACTCAAAGGGACAGCCTGCCTGTTCCATCAGGTCTATCCTTGCTTCCTCCAGCCAGCGTACATAGTTGGAATGGTGTACGATATCCATTCTGTCTGTTTCATAATAATATGCCTTGCGGCGGTAAGGTTTATATTCTTTCATTTTTATGTTCCTTCTTTCTGTTGAGTGCCGTTTGTTTGGACGTTCTTTTTGACGTACTGCGGGGGTGTCGCCCCTCTCTACGTTCGGGTCGAGTCGTCAAAGGCGCTGTCGCTGTTTGACGACGAGCGCGGGCAATATTTACGCACTTAGTTTGTGCGGGTGTCAAAGATTTGCTTACGCTCGGGATTTTGGTATTGCCCGCGCCGTATGGTCGGGAGATAGTCTGCTATTGCTTGATTGTTGCCGCGTCGCTTTTGTGCCTTGACCGAGAGGCTCTGCCTCTCGAGCTCTCCGCAAGCCTTTCGCGAAAGGCTTGACCCAAAGCTCTTCTCCTTGGCATTCTATCCTAAGTACAGCAACGTTATCTCCCTGCCAACAATTATGAATTATGAATTGAATCGTGCTGCTTTTTCAAAGCTCATATTTCCTCCGAAGATATCGAGGGCGCTTCCTATGGTGAAATCCACCCTGCCTTTGCCCAACATTTTAAGCTTTTCAAGGTCATCAAAGGATGATATACCCCCCGCATAGGTGGCAGGCATACCTTCGATATCTCCCAGCATGGTTGCTACTCCGTCCTCGATCCCCCTTGCCTTGCCTTCAACATCTACTGCGTGTATAAGGAATTCATCACAGTTGTTTCTAAGACGTTCTATGGTCTCGGGGCAGAGTTTTGTGTCGGTGAACTTCTGCCATCTGTCGGTGACGATGTAGTAGTCCTCTCCGCGCTTTCTGCATGAAAGGTCAAGCACCAGCCTGTCCCTGCCAACTGCGTTTTTCATAAGTGTGAGGTTATGCTCGTCTATCTCGCCGTTCCTGAAAACGAAGCTTGTGACGATAACATGGCTTGCACCCTTGTCAAGGAAACCTGCGGCGTTTTTGTCGTTTATACCTCCGCCTATCTGCAAGCCGCCCTCAAAGGAACTCAGTGCGGAATATGCCTGCTGCAAGTCCTTTTCGTAGAACTCGCTGCCTGCGGGGTTCAGGATTATGATGTGTCCCCCTGTCAGCCCGCGGCTTTTGTAGAGTGCGCCGTAGTAGCCTCCGTCCTGTTCGGATACGAAATTATCCTGTGCTTTATTGCCTTTATCCGCAAGGCTTCCGCCCACTATCTGCTTTACACAGCCGTTGTGGATATCTATACATGGTCTGAACTTCATGTCTTTACCTCCGCATCAGAGTATGCATAACATCTGAAATATACGTATATCCCAGATCCTAAAATACTTTTATTCCGCTGACACACCACGCTAAACAGCCTTTTGACGGGCAATATCAAGAGCCGGCGGTATTCTTTCCTGGTTTTATTATACCACACCGTGTAATATATGTCAAACCTGCCGCCGCTGCAGGTATACCAAAGATACATAAACACCTGAAATGGCTTATTATATTAAAATTTTTTCACACCCGTACCCACCAATGCATAGATTGCCCAAAAATGCATAAGAAGCTTTGTTACGGTGTGTTTTTTTCTTGACAGAATATGCGTTTTGGTATATAATAGATGATGTATTATTATTTATGAAGGGCACTCAGCCCTCGATAAAATATGGAGGAAGTTTTTTATGGGACTTACACTTACTGAAAAGATTCTTAAAGCGCACCTTGTTGACGGTGAATTCGTCAAGGGTCAGGAGATCGGTATACGCATCGACCAGACTCTTACTCAGGACGCTACAGGTACTATGGCATACCTCGAGTATGAGGCTATGGGCGTGCCCCGCGTAAAGACCGAGAAGAGTGTGGCTTACATTGACCACAACACTCTCCAGTCCGGTTTCGAGAACGCTGATGACCACAGATTCATCGGTTCTGTCTGCAAAAAGCACGGCATCTATTTCTCCAGACCCGGCAACGGTATCTGCCACCAGGTACATCTTGAAAGATTCGGTATCCCCGGCAAGACCCTTATCGGTTCTGACAGCCATACCCCCACAGGCGGCGGTATCGGCATGATCGCTATCGGTGCGGGCGGACTTGATGTTGCTGTTGCTATGGGCGGCGGCGCTTACTACATCACATACCCCAACATCGTAAAGGTGAACCTGACAGGCAAGCTGTCTGCGTGGGTATCCGCTAAGGACGTTATACTGGAAGTTCTCAGAAGACTTTCCGTTAAGGGCGGCGTAGGCAAGGTAATAGAGTATTGCGGCGAAGGTGTAAAGACCCTGTCCGTTCCCGAGAGAGCTACCATCACAAACATGGGCGCTGAGCTTGGTGCTACTACCTCCATATTCCCCTCTGATGAGATCACACTTTCCTTCCTGAAAGCACAGGAGAGAGCAGAGGTATGGACAGAGCTGAAGGCTGACGATGATGCTGTATACGATGAAGTTATCGACATCGACCTCAGCAAACTGACACCTATGGCAGCATGTCCTCACAGCCCTGACAATATCAAGACCGCAGAGGAACTCAGCGGCATGAAGATAGATCAGGTATGTATCGGTTCATGCACAAACTCCTCCTATGTTGATATGATGAAGGTCGCTCATATCCTCAAGGGCAAGACCGTTCACCCCGATGTATCTCTGGCTATCGCTCCCGGCTCCAAGCAGGTGCTGAACATGATCGCAGAGAACGGCGCACTGGCTGATATGATCGCAGCAGGTGCAAGAATACTGGAATCCGCTTGCGGTCCCTGCATCGGTATGGGTCAGGCTCCTAACTCAAAGGGTATCTCTCTGAGAACCTTCAACAGAAACTTCCTCGGACGTTCCGGAACCAAGGACGGTCAGATCTATCTGGTATCCCCTGAGCTGGCTGCTGCTTCCGCAGTTGCAGGTGTTCTCGTAGACCCCAGAACTCTCGGTGATATGCCCGAGATCAAGGTGCCCGAGCACTTCAAGATAAACGACAATATGGTAGTGCCTCCTGTAGCTGAGGCTGATATGGACAGCGTTGAGGTGCTGAGAGGTCCCAACATCAAGCCTTATCCCGAGACCGCTCCTCTGGTTGAGAGCATCGGCTGTCAGGTATCCCTGAAGGTAGGCGACAACATCACCACCGACCACATCATGCCCGCAGGTGCAAAGATACTCCCTCTGAGATCCAATATCCCTGCTATATCCCAGCACTGCTTCACAGTATGCGACGAGGATTTCCCCAGAAGAGCAAAGAACATGGAGAAGTCTATCATCGTTGGCGGTTCAAACTACGGTCAGGGCTCATCAAGAGAGCACGCAGCGCTTGCACCTCTGTATCTGGGCATCAAGGCTGTACTTGTCAAGAGCTTTGCACGTATCCACAGAGCTAACCTCATCAATGCAGGTATACTGCCTCTGACATTTGTAAACGAGGCTGACTACGACAAGATCGAGCAGGGTGACGAGATCGAGATCGCTAATGTACGCGCTGATATCGAAGCAGGCAAGACTCAGCTGACTGTTGTAAACAAGTCCAAGAATGTTGAGATACCCGTTCTCTGCGAACTGACAGGCAGAACCAAGGATATCATCCTTGCAGGCGGTCTGCTTGACTACACAAGAGAGCAGCTCTCCAAGTAATATAGAAGATGATACATCGGTCTGCGGGGCATATCGTCCCGCAGATGTGATGTTTTTTGTGACGGGCTATCGCAGGTGCGATGGTCTGCCAGAGAAAACGATCAATAAGTCGAGGAGGCCAGAAATGGGTGCAAGGGAAAGAAGTCCTTGGGAATATATCGGCGTTATCCTGTTCTGCGGGATATGTTTTCTTATCCTGAAAATCTTTTTCCCGGGCAGATGCTTTAACTGGTACCTGAACAGGATAAAGCTTATCGCTGCAATAGCAATAGTGCTTTTGGTGATCATATCGCTTATAAAACGCAGTGTAGAATTATGAATATAAGGGGGATATCATGTCCGACATTAAAATAAACAGGCGGCGAATGGATATGTCCGACCTTATGGGTGTGGATGATATCCCGCTGGACGAAGAGTTCTTTGAAGAGAAGATAAAGGAAATGGGAGATATCCCTGCGAAAAGCATCAGCCGCGCAAGGATGAAAAAGCCCGAAGAGAATATAGCTTCACTGGCTGACGGCAAAGTCGAGCTGGGAACGACCCGCGATGACAGTATGAGCAAGCTTTTCGGCACTGATGATATCAGATTGGACGAAGAGTTCTTTGAAGAAAAGATAAAAGAGATGGAGGAGAACAAACCTCCCATACAGGAAAAACAGCTTACTGAATATGAACAGTGGCTGGAGGACGGTCTGAAAAAGGACAAGGGCTACGGCACTAAGGATTCCTATGAAGGTGAGATACCCGAGGAAAAAGACAGCTATGCCGGCTCGACCTATGAACAATATGACAAGTGGCAGGAAGAGACCACTGCGATGATACGCGGTCTGAAAGCCCGTGACAGCATCAATGAAGCCCGTGACGAGAACATACACAAATCACTGTTCTTTGTAACGATAATGAAAAATAACGGTAATTATTCGGGCGACCCGAGTGAGATAATCGGTATGATAAAGACTGCGGCGTGGTATATACTCACTTCTGCGGCTATGCTGGGAGCTTTTTACTGCTTTGGTGCAAAGGGTGCTGACCTGATGATACCGTGGGGGATAGGCGGCGTTATCGGCGCGATAATCCGCTACAACGGAAAAGAAAATTATACACTCAGCGAATCCATAATAATGGGCGCAGTCGAGGTAGGCATACTCGGCGGCCTGACTGTAACATGGCTGCTGAGTCTTCTGCCTTTTGTTAATGATGATACCCCCATGCTGACGGTGGGCATAGTGCTGGGCGGTGTAGGTGCTTTGATAGCCGAATTTATCAAGCTGAGAAAGACGCTTGCACGTCCTGCAAAGGAATGTTTCTATAAAATGGTGCCATTTGCTGTGGCTACGGTTTTCTTTGTGGCAGCAGCAATAGTTGTAAGCATGGTTTTCTCAATGATGCGCCGACACGGATAAGGAGGAATTTTTATGAAAAAAATAAACACAGCGATATTTATAACCGCTCTGGCAGTATGTCTTGCAGGCTGCGGAAATAAAGCCAAGAATGATACAAGCAGCAAAGCTGATGCTTCTTCGGCTGCTGACTCTTCCGTTGCTGAAACTATTACCGAAACTATCACAACAGCAGACGAAACAGAGGTAACCCTTCCCGAGGATACCGTCACAGTTACACGCGAGGATATGCCTGCGTGCGGCATGACCGTAAGTACCTTGACAGGCGACGATGAAAACAGCGCGACCACAGAAGACTTTGAAGCAAGAACAGGCGATGTTTTCTTTGAGGACTCCGAGGGTCACTGGTATCTCCCCGAGATAAGCGACCAGCAGGAATATCTGATAAAAGCAGAAACTGACCAGCCTATCATAAATATATTCGAGATCAACGACGACTACGTTATGATCAATCTTATTGAAAATATCCCCTTTGGTGATACAAAGGATATCGCATCCACATTTCATCTTCTTAACGATGTCAACTTCAGCCATAAGATAGTTTTCAGCAGTTCAGATAAAACACAGGGCGACACTCCTGTATGCAAGATGACTGTCAACACCACTTACGGCGGCACAGATGAAAACGGCAACGAGTTGGAAAGCGGAACTTTCTCAGATGATTTTGAGATCAAAGGCGGCGATATATTCTTTGAAGATCCGGATGGTCACTGGTATCTTCCCGAGGTTAATGAGAAGGGCGAGTTCATCCTCAAAAGCGACTTTGATGTGCCTATAATAGAGATAAAAGCAGTCGGCGGCAGCAGTGCAAGCATAAATCTTGTAGATACAGTAAACTACGGTGATACAAGAGATGTTGCATCCAATATTGCATCTTCCGACCTCACCCACAAGGTAACATTTACAGAAAAGAGCGAATGACCATGAATTTAGCAGTATTTCTGATAATCTATTTCGTAGTGCTTATCATAGTCAGATTTGCATCGGTAAAATTCATACCAGGCAAAAGCAAGAACTTCTATATGGCAATACTGCGAGTAGTTTCAGGCATAATGATCATAATAATCGCGATATATGAATTGAAGCATATGTAACGCAAACAGATGTTTAAGATAATAAGGGAAATTCTGCGGCAGGCGAACTGCCGTTTGATAAATTGGTAAGGAGGGCTATTTTAATGGCTAAGATTCAGATGAAAACACCGCTGGTCGAAATGGACGGCGACGAGATGACAAGGATAATCTGGCAGGAGATAAAGGACATACTGATAACACCTTATGTTGATCTCAAGTCGGATTACTACGATCTTGGACTCGTTCACAGAAACGAGACCAACGATCAGGTAACTGTTGATTCAGCAAACGCTACCAAGAAGTACGGCGTTGCAGTAAAGTGCGCTACCATAACACCTAATGCTGCAAGAATGACAGAGTATAATCTGAAAGAGATGTGGAAGTCCCCTAACGGCACTATCCGTGCTATGCTGGACGGCACTGTTTTCAGAACACCTATACTCGTTAAGGGAATAACACCCTATATCCCCACATGGACAAAGCCTATCACTATCGCACGTCATGCTTACGGCGATGTTTACAAGAATGTTGAGATGAAGTGCCCCGCAGGTGCCAAGGCTGAACTGGTATGCACCGATAAGGACGGCAACGAGACCCGTGAGACTATCTACAACTTTGAGTGCGACGGCGTTATACAGGGTATGCACAACAAGTCTACCTCTATAGCATCATTTGCAAAGAGCGTTTTCAACTTCGCACTGGATACCAAGCAGGACGTTTGGTTCGCAACAAAGGATACCATATCCAAGAAATATGACCACACATTCAAGGATATCTTCAACGAGATATTCGAGAACGAGTACAAGGCTAAGTTTGAAGCTGCAGGCATCGAGTATTTCTACACACTGATAGACGATGCTGTTGCAAGAGTTGTACGTTCAAACGGCGGCTACATCTGGGCTTGCAAGAACTACGACGGTGACGTTATGTCCGACATGGTAGCTACAGCTTACGGTTCACTGGCTATGATGACTTCCGTACTGGTATCGCCCGATGGCGTATACGAGTTCGAGGCTGCACACGGCACAGTTCAGAGACACTACTACAAGCACCTGAAGGGCGAGGAGACTTCTACAAACTCTGTTGCTACACTGTTTGCATGGACAGGTGCGCTTCGCAAGAGAGGCGAGCTGGACGAGCTGCCCGAGCTGGTAAACTTTGCTGATTGTCTTGAAAAGGCAACTATCAAGACCATTGAAGACGGCATAATGACAGGTGATCTGTACCTGCTCTCCAAGCTGGAGAACAAGCAGAAGGTCAACACAGAGGACTTCCTGAAGGCTGTTGACGAAAGACTGAAGGCTATGCTCGGCTGATCATAAAAATTCAAAGCGGAGAGCTTTTGCTCTCCGCTTTTTTTGCGACCATAAATCGCGCCTTATCCATTAACAAACAGCTGCCGCGGCGGATATAACGGGCTTTTCACGGGAGATACATTCCACCCGCCACCGATGCGGCGGTGAGCCGTTTTAATATCTTATGCTTTTTACACATGATATGACACATAAAAAGAGCCGCCGTTAAATCGGCGGCTCTCTGACGATCCAAAATTAAGCCATTGGACTTTGATCCTTTCGTAAAATAAATATATATAAGTAAATCTGAAACCTTCACCCGCACTGCAAGTAAACTCAAAACAAACGCGCAGGTACAAATATCATATTTCCATTGGAACTGATTTCCTTTCGGTAAGAGAAAATTTTTGTCGGGAAAAAACTTAACTTCTCATCGGATTTACTACCTTTCAATATATTTTATACGTCGTGCTCCGCATACGCGAAAATTCAAATCAAGCCATTGGTCTAAACCCTTTCGTAAAATTTTAACGCACACGCGTCATAATATCGGGATATTCCGTTATGCTCCGGAACTAAGCTGTATTTATCTTCGGGATCACTCCTGACTATAAATTATCAACCGTTAACTCCCATTCATCAGGATCAACGTGCTGCGGACTTACTTGCCCGCCAAAGGTCGGATCATTTGTCAACTATGCCATTGGAACCTTTTCCTTTCGGTAGATTAACGCTTTCGCGCTCTTGTCGGGACGCTCCCTTTAGCTCGGAAGCTAAGCTGCTACACCCTTCGGAATCACTCCTATCTCTCAGATATTCAGCAGTCTTGTGCGCATTTTCATAATGCACCACTCCCTATTATAAGATATGCGGCATTTCCTGCCGTACATTATTGACGTCAGTCAAACCAATTTATGCCATTGGTATCTTTCCTTTCGGTAGATTTGCGCTTTCGCGCTCTTGTCGGGACGCTCCCTTTAGCTCGGAAGCTAAGCTGCTACACCCTTCGGAATCACTCCTATCTCTCAGATATTCAGCAGTCTTGTGCGCATTTTCATAATGCACCACTCCCTATTATAAGATATGCGGCATTTCCTGCCGTACATTATTGACGTCAGTCAAACCAATTTATGCCATTGGTATCTTTCCTTTCGGTAGATTTACGCTTTCGCGTTCTTGTCGGGATGTTCCTCTAGCTCAGGAACTAAGCTGCGTTGTACTTGGGACTCACTCCTCACTCTCAAATTCTCAGCAGTTTTACGTGCATTACCATAATGCAACACTCCCTAACCTAATATTGTTTTCGGCTTCATGCCGAAATCTGATCAATATAAAATCATGCCATCGGACTAACACCTTTCGGTAGATTTGCGCTCTCGCGCTTTCATCGGAATGCTTCCTTCCGCTCGGAAGCTAAGCTGCGTAGAACTTCGGACTCACTCCCCTCTTTTATAATTATTATCAAACTCCCCCGTCAACAACGGAGATATTCAATTTTAAGTTCTGAGTATCCGCCTTGTATAAACGAATTAGTATAGCCATCCGCAGACCCGTTTACTTCTTGCTTTGATAACCTCATCATTCGGAACTGTCAGCCCATACGTCTGAGTCCGTTCCCGGTCTTTCAAGATCTCCACGAGCCCTGAATACTCAAAAGGCTCTCGCTTACATCCATCGGACTCGCTCCCTTCCGGATATACTAAGATCTGACGGAGTCTGCACCGCTTTTTTAGATGGACCCTCGTCCTGCACTGACTGCGGCACCTTTACTCATTTCCGTAAAGATCTCATTTTAAGGAACTATCAGCTTTATTACCAAGACCCGGCGATAACAACGTGCCTTTCGGCTCATCTCCGCCATCGCCTTATTGATTTTTATCTGCTTTCCTTTTCCTTGAATATACTATACCACATTTTTTGGTGTTTGTCAATAGTTTTTTTCAACATTTCTATATTTTTTATATTTAACTTACAAAGAAAAGTGTTACAGATGCTTCAGAAAAAACTGCTTGACTTATTTGGTAATTTGTAGTATAATGTAAATGTTGCGGCGGTCAGACGGCGGTCAGATAACGCCGCATTTGTTTTTAAGGAGGTCATTAGTATGGATGAGCAGATGAATGAATACACCCCCGATCTTTATGAACTGATGGACGAGGAAGGCAACAAGCAGACCTTTGAACTGCTGGACTGCATGGACTTCGAGGGCGAGAGATATTATGCGCTTACTCCTTTCTATGAGGAAGATAATGCCGACAAGATACTTGATGAAGCTTCGCTGCTTGTTATACTGAAGGCAGAGTACGACAATGAAACAGGCGAAGAGATCCTTGCTTCTATCGAGGATGAGGAACTGTTCGACCGTGTAGGTGAAGCTTTTGAACAGCGTCTGGAAGAGATGTTCGATTTTGAAGATGACGAAGAAGATGGAGAATAATTCATACCATATCTTCAAATAATTTATATCGTACAATTTTTTACACACTATTTTGTTTAATTTACCGTTTGAAATCTGCACGATTATATGGTATAATGTAGACACAATAAGGGAAGCGGAAAGCTTCCTGTGAACAAGGTTTTTAGATTGCTACCTTGTTCGACCAAGCATAGCTTTTTAAATCCAACACTTATTAAAAGGGATTCGCACTCTTTCCGAAGATTGAAGACCTCCCGCCCGAACCGCTTATGCCGTTCGGTCTACGGACGAAGGGATCATGAGACTGAAAGGTCGTTTTACCCACCCTGCACATTGATGCGGGTTTACATTCTATGCGACGGCAAGGCGGCAATTTATCTTAAAAACAGAGCTGACAGATCCTATCTGTCAGCTTTTCTTTTTATATTTCATTTTCTGCGCAGTATATACAAACATTCAAAGGAGGCAGATGTCATGCAGAAGTTGATAGATAACAGCACAGAGGCGCTTGACAGATATTTTTCGGAGATCGGAGCAAAGCGTATAATGCTGGTAGGCGGCAGGTCTATGGACAGACTTGATATCGGCAGGTATTTCAATGAGCTCACCGCACGCACAGGTATAGAGGTAGTGCGGTTTTCTGATTTCAAGCCAAATCCCGATTACAGTTCCGCGCTCGCAGGGACAGCACTTTACAAAGAAAAGGGCTGTGATATGATAGTTGCCGTCGGCGGAGGTTCAGCTATGGATACCGCAAAATGCATAAAGATGTATGCTACTATGGATGACACTGAGGACTACATCACTCAGAAGATAATTCCCAACGATATCGAATTTTTTGCCGTTCCCACTACAGCCGGCACAGGCAGCGAAGCTACACGATATGCCATAATTTACCACAACGGCAGCAAGGTATCCGTAACGGACAGCAGCTGCATACCGACCGCAGTGCTGTTTGACCCTTCCGTACTGAAGACTCTTCCCGACTATCATAAGAAAGCCACTATGATGGATGCTTTGTGTCACGCAGTAGAAAGCTACTGGTCTGTTCATTCGACCGATGAAAGCAAAACATACGCTGCCGAAGCCATAAAGCTCATATTCTCGGCCATGGGCGGATATCTCGCAAATACCGACTCCGGCAACGAAGATATGCTGAGAGCATCAAACTTAGCAGGCAAGGCGATAAACATCACAGCAACAACAGCAGGCCATGCCATGTGCTACAAGCTCACCACAAAGTACGGACTTGCTCACGGTCACGCAGCTGCGCTTTGCGTAAAGGCGCTGTTCCCATTCATGGTCAAAAACACCTCTCTTTGCAAAGATATGCGCGGAGAGAAGTATTTCAAAAATATGCTTGATGAGCTTGCCGGCATTATGGGCTGCAGCTCAGCCTTATCGGCTGCCGAATGCTTCGGCACACTTACCGACAGTCTGGGTCTTGGTGCACCTTCTGCCGACAAAGATGATATCGAACTGCTGGTATCCTCGGTAAATGCCGAGCGCCTGAAAAACCATCCCGTCACCCTGGACAGCAGCACTATATCATACCTGTACAAAAACATCGTATCATAATATACCGCTCTTAAACGGATACGTATAAAGAACAATATACTTATCCCCCTGACAAACCAAATCAATTGGTATGTCGGCGGTCATCCTCCGATTTACTGTTTTGCTGAAAATGAGGGAGATCCTTTTTCAAAAGGATCTCCCTCATCTATGTCATAATCCCTTTTTAATGATCCCGTTCAGTCTAAGATCTGCCACCGATTCTCTGGTTACCAGTTCGGGAGTAAAAAGTATATCCCTGGGCTGGTCAACACGACCCTCGATCATACCAAGAAGCAGTTCAGCTGCAGCTTCTCCCAGTTTTTTCTGCGGATGATGCACCGTTGTCAGCGGCACCTCACATATAGATGCATACCTTGAATCATCTATGCCGACCACAGATATATCCCCAGGCACCTTTATATCCCTGTCCCTGCAAAGTTTCAGCAGCCTGACCGCTATCTTGTCGTTATAGCACACCACAGCCGTCTTTCCTTTGAGCAGACTTACCAGCTTATCCTCTGCACTGCTGAACATATCTTCTCTTTCCGATGTTGCGAACCACATAACATTACGCTCTGATTCGCGTATCCCATGCCTCAGACAGCTCTGCATATATCCGCTGTAACGCTTATGCCCCTGCAGATCGTCCAGCGCAAAAATACCTGCTATCGCTGTATGTCCGCAGTCAAACAGATGATCCGTCACCGTTCTTCCCGCAGCAATATCATCCATCGCCACGCAGGGCTGGTCTGCCCATGGGTACTTCGCGTTGAAGAACACCAGCGGGATATTCTCACGCTTCAGCTTTGCATAAAGTTCCATATTCGGATTCGGCAGCGCACTCTTTGAAGGCTCGACTATCAGCCCCTGCACGCCGTTTGCCAGCATACTCTCAAGTGCCTGAGTTTCCTCATATACCTGATTGTGAGTTATCGCCAGCTGCATAGTGCAGCCCGCAGCCCCGAGAACGCTCTCCACGCCTGTAACTATATGCGGGAATATGTAATCACTGAAATAAGTTGATATTACACCTATGCTGCCCTTGACGGATACCGGCGCTGAAACAGCCGTCCTGCTGCCAACAAAGGTACCGCTTCCGCGTACACGTACTATTATATTCTCGCTTTCAAGCATCATCAGTGCCTGCCTGACAGTCTGTCGGCTTACACCATGTATCTCACAAAGCTGTTTTTCGGTAAGGAAACGATCATTGTGCTTCAGCCCTTTTTCAGCTATATATTCCTTGACCCAGTCCACGATCAACATATATTTATAATTATCCATTACTGCCCCCCTGCAAGTTGTATGACAAATTTTACCACACGCATATATATGACATTACTAATCAGACAAATTATAACACGATTTCCACCATTTGTAAATACAACTTCACGAAATCTCAACCGCTTTTGTATAGTTAGCAAATTCACCGCGGTGCTCTTTGTCAGTTTTAACCAAAGATATCCTATTATTATCCGCCGGAAGAACTTGTACGGTCTGCAGTTCCTCAGCGCTGAATGTCATCAACTACAAAACATCGGATAATACTGTTTTTTTGTATTTAGTATTGAAATTCAGTCTTAGTTGTGTTATAATGGAATAAGTATACAGTTAGAGGGTCATCATGTCCCGCGCTGTTGTTTCGATGTAAATCTCTGCATAGCAAAGAGGGTAAAATTTATGAGCAAAAATTATGATGTTATCATTGCAGGCTGCGGCGCTGCGGGTCTTTACGGGGCGATCAACCTCCCTTCCGATCTGAAGGTCCTGGTACTCGCCAAGCGTGAGCTTACTCTGTGTAATTCCGCACTGGCACAGGGCGGTATCGCAGGTGTTTATAAAAGCCCGGAGGATTCTCCCGAATTCCACAAGGAGGATACCTTTATAGCAGGCGGCTTTGAGAACGATCCCGATTCCACCGAGGTACTCGTTACCGAGGCGGCGCTGGATATCGACAGGATAATACAGCTGGGCGTTGAATTTGATAAGAAGCCGGACGGTGATTATCACCGCACCCTTGAGGGCGGTCACGGCAAGCACCGCATATTCCACCATAAGGATGCTACGGGCTACGAGATAGAGACCAAGCTGCTCGCTTATGTTCAGACTCTCCCCAATGTGGAAATATGGGAGAATGCCCTGATGTGCGATTGTCACAAGGTAGGGGACGGCTTCTCCTTCCTTATATTAAAGGACGGCGAATACATCACCTGCAATTCCCATAAGACCATATTCGCAACGGGCGGTATCGGCAGAGTTTACGAGTTCACTACCAATTCAGCTATCGCTACAGGTGACGGCATAGCCAAGGCATACGATATGGGCGCAAAGATAAAGCATCTCAGCTATATACAGTTCCACCCCACCGCATTCAACAACCGCAAGACCAGAGAGTGTTTCCTGATATCCGAAGCTGTACGCGGCGAGGGCGCTTATCTGCTCAACTGCAAAAAGGAAAGATTCATGCAGAACTATGACCGCAGACTTGAACTTGCTCCCCGAGATGTTGTATCGCATTCTATCATATTCGAAGCAAAGAAAACAGGCTCGGACGAGTTCTATATAGATATATCCCATAAGGATCCCGAGTTCGTAAAGAACCGATTCCCGATGATATACAAGAACCTGCTGGAAGCAGGCTACGATATGACCAAGGAACCTGTGCCCATATTCCCGTGTCACCACTACCTTATGGGCGGCATAAATGTTGATACCTATGCAAGAACGAATATCGAAGGTATGTATGCCTGCGGCGAATGCTCTCACACGGGTGTTCACGGCAACAACAGGCTTGCAAGCAATTCTCTGCTGGAAGCTCTGGTATTCTCACGCCGCGCAGCGCATGACATCGCAAAGAAGATAGACAAGAGCAAGAAGCTGGAAAGCTATGATTACAAGATAGACGAAAACGCCGAGCATATCCCCTCGGGACTGCGCCGTGAGATAAGGTCTATCATGCAGAGATCCTATTTTGTACTGCCCGATATCGGCAGCCTGCAGGATTCTCTTACAAGAGTCGCTCACATACGTGAAATGCTGATAAAAGGCAATTACAAGCTAGACCGCGATTATGTCGAGGCAAGGAGCCTTGCGACGGTAGCTTACATCGTTCTTACCGAGGCTGTTGAGATAGCCTTTGAGAGCGTGCCACTTGATTACGTTGACTACGAACACGGATTCTGATGACCCCACGGAGGTAATATTATGAGACTTATGCAATTCCAGATAGATGATATCATCAAGACAGCACTGCTGGAGGATATCAATTATATTGACGTTACTACAGACCTGCTGGTAAGCGATGATGCTGTCAGCACTGCCAAGTATGTTTCCAAAGACGAGGGTATCCTCTGCGGAATAGAAGTTGCGCTGAGAGTATTCAAGCTGCTGGATGACAGAGTATCATTCCGCATTTTCATACATGACGGTGAAGTTGTACAGAAAGGTGATATCATAGCTGAGATAACAGGCCCCACAAGGGCACTGCTGAAAGGTGAGCGCACTGCGCTGAATCTGGTGCAGCATATGTCGGGCATCGCTACAGCTACCAATAAGTGTGTACAGCTTATCGAGGGCACAAAGGCAAGCGTTGCCGATACAAGAAAGACTCTCCCGGGACTCAGGGCTATACAGAAGTATGCAGTGACCGTGGGCGGCGGTAAGAATCACCGCTATAATCTCTCCGACTGTGCTATGCTGAAAGATACTCATCTTGATGCTTACGGCAGCATGACAGGCGCTGTCAACGCACTGCGCGAAAAAGCAGGTCATACTGTCAAGATAGAAGTCGAAGTTGCCGATATGGATATGCTTAAAGAAGCCCTTGACCTCGGTGTTGAGATAATCATGCTGGATAATATGTCCAACGAGGAAATGGCAGAAGCCGTTAAGCTGACAAACGGCAGGGCACTGCTGGAAGCTTCCGGCAACGTCACCGAAAAAACTATCCGCGGCATAGCTGAAACAGGTGTTGATATAATCTCTCTTGGTGCACTGACTCACTCTGTCAAGGCATTCGATATCTCCATGAAGATGGTGAAATGATACTGCAAAATGCAACCTGTTGTTGCGGGATCTCAAAGTATAGTTGGTAGATTTTTGCCGTCAAACGTGATATTATTAAAATATGATCAGAACTACGCAAACGACATAAACACACGATTTATGTCGTTTGCTGTATATTGAGGCATAATATACAGACATATCACTGATCAAAACGGAGGACTGTCAAATGAACATGAATGTAAATACTTCATTCCACGTAAACGGCACAAGCAGAAATGTTTCATCCGCATTCGTTATAAGTTTAGTAATGGCGATATTCATACTGATAGGCGGTATATTCAGTACAGTAGGTATCATTATAGGCAAAAGCATCGAGAAAACAAAGGCACGATGCACCGTCCCCATCGAAGCGTATGTCATCAGCTACAAATATAATGAAGACGGTCTGACTTCACCGGTCTACAGCTATAAGTTTGAGGGCGCAGACTACGAATTCTCAACGAATTCTTATTCAAATCACCCTCCCTATAATGTCGGCGATAATGCAGAGATCATGATAGACCCAGATTCTCCGAATAAAGCATTTGTACCAGCAGATAAAACCACTGCTTTTGTAGCAACTCTTTTCAAGTACATGGGATTGGGTTTTGTGGGTGTCGGTATTATAGTGATACTTGTGGGGCTGTTCCTTTCTCACCTCGGTAAAAAGCAGGAACAGAACGACGATATCAGCAAATATGAACAGTGGCAGTAAACTGCAACTTTTCGTTGCGAAATTGTAAATTTTAGTTGGTGGAAAAAGGCACAGGAAAGTGCTAATATATGTGTATAGAAAAAACCATGTACAACAAAACGGAGGTAGAAGAAAATGGCAATAAGAAGAAATACTAAGTCAAGTCCCGGATTTATGATATTCTTTGGTTTGATATGGGTGATAATCGCACTTGTTATGTTCTATACCAGCAGCGTCACAAGAAATATGCATAAGCGCTGTACTGAATCCACAACCGGTGTGGTCCAGTCTGTAAGTTCGGAGCGCAGGACTAGAAAATCAGGTAAACACCGCAGAGTAACTTACTACGTTTATAGGACAAACTATGCGTTTGATGCAGATAACAAAACCGTTTACGGTACTTCAACTCTCAGCGCATCCGAGAGACTCGAAACAGGCTCTACCCTTGCTGTAAAATACAATCCTTCAAATCCCGAAAAGGAGCATTATACAAGATACGATGAAAACGGCAAAGGCGGTATGATCGTATCAGGATTCTTTGGGGTTATAGGACTTATCGTTGTCATCAGCGGGATCAGCCAGAAAGCAAAGTCAGGCGGTTCCGGTTTTAGCAGAGCTGCAGCAGGCACAGGCGTTTTACTGAATGGCATGAACAACAATAGCAACTACAATTACAACACCTATAACAGCAACGGTTATAATAACGGCTACAACAATAATAACTACAACAACGGTTATAACAATAATTATAATAACGACTATAACAACAATAACTACAACAACGGTTATAACAATAATTATAATAACGACTATAACAACAATAGCTATAATAACGGCTATAACAGCAATAACTACAACAACGGTTATAACAATAGCTATAATAACGACTATAACAACAATAACTACAACAATGGTTATAACAGTAATTATAATAACGGCTATGACAATAACAACGTATACAGCGGAGGGAACGACTACAACGACTTCAATCAGCTGAACTGATCTGTTTAGATTTCCAACTATCCTTCACCATATTATTGTAAACATTTCGCACGGTACGGCTAAGCAGGCTGTACCGTGCCGAATGTCGTTATAAGAAAAAATTTAAGGAGGTATCGGCATGGCATCGATCCTTGACGGTCAAAGACAATTCCACATACAGACCTTACCCGATGAGGTAGGCAGATACGTTATTCTTCCGGGTGACCCGGGACGTGTACCTAAAATAGCCGCACTGCTGGACAATGCTGTACAGGTGGCAAACAACCGGGAATACAATGTATACACAGGCACTCTCGACGGAGAAAAGGTCACGGTATGTTCAACGGGTATCGGCGGACCCTCCGCGGCGATAGCTGTTGAAGAACTTGCAAAATGCGGCGCAGATACGTTTATACGCATAGGCACCTGCGGCGGTATCGACCTGAAAATATGGGGCGGCGATCTGATAATAGCAAGCAGTGCCATACGCGCTGAGGGCACTTCATACGAATACCTGCCCATAGGCTACCCTGCTGCAGCGGATTATTCAGTAGTAAGGGCGCTTGCAGACAGCGCAGAAGAGCTTTCTGCGGATGAGAACGGCAAAAGGTATCACGTTGGAGTAGTACACTCAAAAGACAGCTTTTACGGTCAGGTTGAACCCGAACGTTCAGGAGTGGCAGACTATCTTCTGCCGCGCTGGAAAAGCTTTGTTAAATGCGGCTGTCTGTCCTCGGAAATGGAGTGTGCAGCCATATATTCCGTGGGCATGGTACTGGGAGTACGCTGCGGCGGCGTGCTCACCGCACTCTGGAACATGGAACGCTCCAAGCAGGGGCTGCCCGACACCATGACCGATGACAGTTCACGCGGCATAAAGTGCGCTGTTGAAGCCATACGCAAACTGATACATCAGGACAAGCATCAGTAAGCAAATGTTCCATGCGGGTCATTTGTTTACGCCAAGCAACTTAGGTTCTGTAAACCGCTATTTTCTGTGGTTTGTCAGCGGGATGACCACATTCTTTTATAATGTATCCACACTAAAGATCGTCGTTAATTCTCGACAATATAGCGAGATACGAATAGTATAAAATACTCAAAGAAATCATAAATACAAAAATCAATTTGTGATAAGTCGAAAAATGTCAAAATCAGGCTTGACAAAAGGTTATTAATGTTTTATACTTATTGTGTACATTATGTTCAAATTTTAAAATTTGTAACAAGTATATTATGAAGAGCAGGAGGATAAAGTTATGAAGTTTTGTGCTAAATGCGGTGCGCAAATGGAAGACGGAATGAAGTTCTGTGGTTCTTGCGGAGCTGTAGTTTCCGACGATGCCGCAACACAGCAGCCACAGTATGGCCAGACACAGCCGTACAACAACTATGCACAGGGTGTAGCTGCTGCACCAAAGCAGCCTAATCAGACTGTACAGAAGATAGTGGCAAAGGTTAAGAAAAACCCACTGATCGCCATTATACCCTTAGCCGCACTTGTAGCAGTGATCGTGCTGATAATCGTTCTGGTAAATGTTACTAAGTATCAGAAGATCGATGCTAAGGAACTGTTCAGATTTGAATTCGAGGGTCTGAACAGCCATGGTACAGTAACAGGTGAGCTCAATGCATATCCCGCTGATGTGTATGACGATTATGACAAGATACTTGCGATGAGCAAGGATATGAAGAATCTCACCAATGTAGTTGATGCCGAGGACGCAGAATATCTTGCGAGACTTTTAGGCACAGATAAGAAGGTATCTCCTTATCTGTCCCTCGATCCGGCAGAGCTGAAGAAGGTATGGACCAAGGCTAAAGACCCTGCAGAAATGGTTTCCATGAGAAAAGCACTTCTGCAGACGAATTCCAAGAAAAATTTCACTATCAAAGCCAAGTTCAACAAGGAGAAGGATCTGAAGAACGGTGACAAGATAAAGGTAACTGTTGATTATGATGAGAAGGCTCTGAAAGATGCTAAGATCAAGCTCACTAATACCGAGTTTGAGATCGAGGTCAAGAACCTTGAGGACGGCATCGAGTTCGATCCTTTCGACAGCAAGTACCTGACTGTTTCTTTCGAGGGCGTTGACGGCAGCGGTTCCATGAATATGTCTACTACTTCGGATACACCCGAGGAAATAAGATATCAGAGCGACAACAAGTATGACCGCAACCTGAAGAATGGTGACAAGGTAACTATCACCTGCTCTACTTACGATGAGCTGAAGCCCGCAGGTGATGCTTTCTACTTTGAGAGCGACAATAAGTTCTACATTATTAAGAGTAAGGATGCTCTCACCAAGGAGATCGAAGTAACAGGTCTTACTGAGCTGAAGGAGATCGACGTATTTGAGAACATCAAGTTCAAGTTCGAGAGAGGTACACCTTTCCTGGATGTTTCCCGCGTTGACAATGACGATATGGACAAGGTGATCGTTGATAACGTAAGCTTCTCTGTCCTGGACGGCGAAAACCTGAAAGTAGGCGACAAGTTCAAGGTAAAAGCTTATCCTTACAGCAGCCTGAGCGAAGAAGGCTACAAGATCAAGGGTGAGCCCGATTCTGAAGGTTACTTCATAAAGGAATTCACTGTTGATGATACTATGCCTGCATACGTTACATCAGCTAACGGCCGTGCTGCTTATGAAAGCGCCGACTTCAAGGATATGATCGCTGACGAAGAGAGCGAGCTCAAGGAACACCTCCAGGGCAAGAGCTCAAGTTGGCTGTTCTATGATACTAACGTTGAATATGATGGCGATATCGAGAAGATAGAAAGCCTGACACTGAAAGACGTTTATGTTTCTTTCACAGACAAGAACAATTCCAGAAATATCAGTGACTATGTAAACAGAATATACGGTGTATATGATGTTAAGGTCAAGACAGACGGCGAAGAAAAGCAATCCGCATCCTTCATCGCAGTAGTATTTGCTGACAATATTATCTGTGACAACGGAAAGTTTATCAAGCAGTCCAGCTACAGCAGCTTCTCGTTCCACTTCTATGGTTCTATGGCTGACTTCAACAAGGAGATCAGCGGCAAGGAAGGCTACACACTTACCAAGTGCGGCAGCTCAGGTGAAGTAAAGGATAAGCCTGACGATTCCAAGCCGGAAGAAACTACCACAACCACTACCGCTAAGCCCGAAAAGGACAACAAGGACGACAGCAAGGTAGAAAAGACTGACGATTCCAAGGCTGAGGAGAAGGACGACTCCAAGGACAAGGAAAAGGAAACCAAGAAGGAAACTGAAAAGGCAACCGAAAAGGCAGAAGATAAACCTGCTGACGAGGAAAAAGCTTCCTGATAAAAATAATTACAGCCCCCTGATATATGAGCGGAACTGATATAGAAGTTTTCAGCCATAGTATTTCTGATTTACAGTCAGAAGTACTATGGCGTTTTTATTGACAATGCAGCAATGTTATGCTATAATTGTTACGAACATAAATCGGAATATGAGGAGGTATGATGTTTTGCACAGGCTTATAATAGTGGAAGGTTTACCTTGTTCGGGCAAAAGCACAACTTCAAAACATATTGCAAATAGTATTGGCGCAAAATTCTATGATGAAGGAAGCGGAGATCATCCGGCTGATTATGAATTTCATGCTTTTGTAAAACAAAGCGAATTTAGTAAATTTTCACCAGAAGAACAGGTGCTGATAAAACAGGCTGCAGTTTCCGGACCCTACGGATATATTATCTCTCTGAAACATTTCAGCGGTGAGCTTTTTGATAAGCTTTTACAGTACAAGATTTATGATTTTCTGCCTTGGGAAACTGAGAGTCCCATAATGCTTGACAAATGGAAAGAATTTATTGATGCGGTCAAACCGAATGAACGATATGTGTTTAACTGCGTATTATTGCAAAACCCAATGTGTGAAACAATGATGCGTTTCGGATTTGATACTCAAAAGTCATCAGAGTATATCAACAGCATATGTGAAATCATAAGACCGCTGGATCCGTTTATTGTCTATCTTCATAACAATAAAATAAGAGATTCAATAGAAAAAACTGTTTCTGAACGTGGAACGGATTGGCTGAACGGTGTTATAGACTATCATTGCAGCGGAGCTTATGGCAAAGCAGAACATTTGACGGGATTTGACGGCTATATAAAAGCACTGGAAGAACGTCAGCGCAGAGAAACAGAAATACTGCGTGGCTTGAATGTAAAATATATTATTATCAATGATCCCGATGAAAACTGGAACAAAACATACTCAAGAATAATTCAGGAACTAAACACAGTAACGTAAATTCTGATTTATCTTAACAACCGTATAAAAAATAATGCCCCTAAGCGCATAAACGCTTGGGGGCAAAACTTCTATATGGGTATCCGTCTTAAAATCGGGGGGCTTTTCTTCTGTCTTTATATATACAAAAAAGGCGGAGAACAAGTGCTCTCCGCCTTTTGATACTATCTGATATCAGGAATAGTCAACAACATCTATCCAGCGCATGAGAAGATCCTTCTCCTCTTCCCTGCCCTTTATGAGCTGTGCTGCAGCTACTATCGGCAGCCATGCCTGAACATACTGCTTTGAAGTACCGCTCTTCAGGCAGTACTTATCTAGGTATGCATCGGCAGTCACAGGATCACTGAGACAGAACAGCAGATATGTTCTGGCTACATCAGCAGAAGCGTTGCCCTGTCTTGCTGCAGACCAGTTGATAACGTATGTGCCCTCATCATTGATGATGACATTCTTAGGTGCAAAATTGCCGTGGCAAAGCTTGATGTGCTTAGGCATAGAATCAAGCCTTGTAAGCAGTTCATACTTCTTGATCTCATCAATAGCACCGAGTGACTTGATCTGACGTGCCATCTTATCCTTCAGCTTTGAGAGCAAGGGCATATACTGCGCGTGTATCTCCATCTGGATATCAATGAACTGATTGAGATAAGTATCCATTTTATCAGGATTTTCATCCATAAGCTGCTGGAGGGTCTTGCCCTTGATAAAATCAAAGGAGATAGCCCATTTGCCGTCTATAACGGATACCTCATGAAGCACAGGTGTCTTTATGAAGGAGTTGACCAGCGTAGTTTCGCATCTTGCGTGTGTAAGCGCCGCATAAAGGCATTTCTCTTTATATTCGGGCTTATTGTAAAGATTGATAGATTTTCCGTCGCATTCGTAGATGTCATAGATGTCGCCGTGAGCGATGAATTTTTTAAGTTCCATAGTAACTCTCCTTTTCAATAATTTCAATATTATCTGCCGTACTCACTTTTTTGATGTACGATCAGTACAGTAATGGTGACGATCCTTTGTACTGTTTATATTATACTACAATCTGATTAGAATTTCAAGTCTTTTTCGTTATTTTCACAAACGTTTAGTTTTTGTTAATATTTATATGTGTGATTATTCATTTATTAGAGTGTTTTATGTCAAGAATTTATAAAACGCAATATGCGGGGTTGTGCATAATATCCATATAGCATTATATATGCAACATATAAAATATGAAAAATCCCGATCAGAAATACAGGTCTGATCTGATGCGGAATGTAAGTGCAGGAAATATAATCACATGGGAAATACATCGTTGACAAATCAGTTGTGTCATGGTAAAATATAGGTATCTACACCTTTAAGGGGGCAGCAAAATGAAAAAAGGACTTTGTCTGGCACTGGCAGCACTTATGCTGAGCGGATGCGGACTGAGCGAGATAAGAAAAACTATAAGCGAAAAGGTCGATGAAAAGATCGAAGCACACTCAATAGAAAAAAGCGAGTACACTCAGGAAGAGGTCAACAAGAAAGTATATAAAGACCTGGCTGAATGCAAGCGCAAGATCGTATTTGACGGAGTTGTAAGCACTGAAATGGTGCAGAACGCGGTATACGGCACAAGGTATGCTTGTCCCGAGGTGTTCTGGACAGGAGGATTCACTGTCAGCACTAACTATTCGACCACTACACTTGAATGCGACAGCGTGAACGATCTGGATGAAGAAACGCTGTCTGATATGAAAAAGGAAATGGACAAGGCGCTCGACAAACTGGTAAAGGAAGTAAGCGTCGGTGCCACAGATCACGAAAAACTTCTGGCACTTCACGATAAGCTGATAGATATATGCCGGTACGATTACGACGCAGCTAACTCTTCCGACCCTGATGATATCGGATTTGCAGGATCATCCTACGGCTGCCTTGTTGAACACAAGGCTATATGCGAGGGCTATGCGCAGGCATTCTCACTGGCTGCACGCAAAATGGGATATGAATGCGGCATGGTATGCGGTACGGCAAAAAATGAGAAACACGCCTGGAACTATGTTAAAATAGACGGCAAATACTACTGGCTGGATGTTACCTGGGACGAGAATGCAACAGAGACTGCAACAGGCTATGCACCCAAGCACAAGTTTTTCCTGCTGGATGACAGTCATCTGATGAAAGGCAGAACGGTAGAGGAGGATGTTCCTTTTGTACCGCATTGTGATTCTATGGATGAGAACTACTACGTCAAGAACGGACTGTTCCTTGAAAGTTACAGCTTTGAAAAGGTGAACGAGATCATGAACGCTCACGCCGATGAAGGCGGCGCTGATATGATGTTCGCAGATAAGGAAAGCTATGAAGCGGCACTTGATGACCTGATGGAGCAAGGAAATATATGGAAAACCGATGTTATGCAGAACGGCGCGGAAAGTGCACCATATTTTCCCGATCCCGATCTTTATATCATAACAGTAGGCATAGAATAAGCAAAGCCATAAAATAAGGCTATTGACAAAACCTGTACCTGTATGATATAATACACTATGCTACAGAAAATATACCCCGACTTCGAGAAAGTCGGGGATTTTGTGCGTGCATATATAAACGGCACAGTCATAATGGTATTGATAAGGCAGGATACAACTTATTTCAGACAGGAGTAAGAATATGGATATTTTTGAAAAGCTGAAACAGCTCTCCGCGCAGCGCGGCGAAACAGGTACAAAACCCGAGTATATCATCGTGGGATTGGGAAACCCCGGTATACAGTATGAAGGTACAAGGCACAATGCAGGCTTCATAACGATAGAAGCCCTGGAGAAAAAGCTGGGATTCTCCTGTGACAGGCACAAGTTCAAGGCTAAGGTAGGCAATACCGTCATAGGCGGCAAAAGCTGTCTTGTGATGAAGCCCGAGACTTTTATGAACCTCAGCGGCGATGCAGTCTCGGAGGCTATGGACTTTTACAAGATACCACTTGAAAATGTCATAGTGATATTCGATGATATCTCCCTTGATGTGGGACACATGAGGATAAGGAGAAAAGGTTCGGCAGGCGGGCACAACGGCATAAAAAGCATCATCGCCCAGTGCGGCGGCGAGGATTTCCCGAGGATAAAGCTTGGGGTTGGCAAAAAGCCGAACCCTGCTTACGACCTTGCGAAATGGGTGCTCTCAAAGTTCGGTGATGAGGACATGGAAAAGCTCGGAAATGCCGCCGATAAGGCTTGTGATGCCCTTGAACTTATGGTGCAGGGGAAGATAGATGAAGCTATGAACAAATACAATGCGTAGTTTTTAGGGTATGGTAAGATGAATATATTTTTAGAAACAGCAAGCCGTCTTGAACATTACAAGGATATCAAGAACTGCCTGCTGAAAGGTTATACTCCCGCGGCAGTAACGGGCGTTTCGGGGATACACAAGGCTATGCTGACAGCGGCGCTTTCCTCGCTTGGAAAATGCCTGCTTATATGTGCAGACGAAGCTGATGCTACTAAAATGGTATCGGATATGAACGAGATGGCAGGCGAACAGATAGCCTGCGTTTATCCTGCTAAGGATATGAACTTCGCATATATGGAGGGCATATCCCGTGAATACGAACACAGGCGTATAGCTGCGCTTTCGGATATAGCATCGGGCAATTGCAGGATAATGGCGGCAAGCATGGAAGCTTGTCTGCAAGGAACGATACCGCCGGCTGCCCTGAGAGAGAACACCTTCATTATCGAGAACGGCAGCACGATCGACACCGAGGCGCTTTCCGCCAGACTGCTGGCTGCAGGATATACCAAGACCGACCAGGTAGAAGGCGCAGCACAGTTCGCTGTGAGAGGTTCTATAGTAGATATCTTCCCCGTACAGGACAAACAGCCTGTGCGTATCGAGCTTTGGGGCGATGAGGTTGACACTATGGCATATTTCGATGTTGAATCTCAAAGACGTTCCGAGCCGCTGGATAAAGTGACTGTCGCACCTGCACTGGAGATAATCTTCCCCGACAGCGCCGAACAGGTAAGACGTATGGAAGAACTGGCAAAGTCTGCCCGAGGAAAGCTGACAGACAAGATAAGAGAGCATATCCAAAAGGATATAGACCTCATCGAGAGCGGCATAATGCTTACAGACCTTGATAAATACTACTCCCTTGCCTACAGCGAAACAGCAACGGTATTTGACTATTTCGGCGGAGGATTCTGTGCTGTATCTGAATACAACAACTGTATTGAAAAGGGCAAGGCGGCGCTTGCACAGCTGGCAGAGGACTTAAAGATACTCTATACCGAGGGTATACTCTTCAAGCGGCTGGAGGGCTTCAACCTTGATATAGGTCAGGCAGAGAGCAGGATAGTAAATATGAAGACTATCTTCATGGATACCTTCATGCGCTCGCTGAACAGTGTGAAGCTCAAAAAGCTGATAAACACCGACTGCCGCCAGACCTCTGCATGGGGCGGAAGCATGGTGGCTTTGCAGGAGGAACTGCAGACCCTATGCGACAACGGCTACTGTACGGTAGTGCTGGCAGGATCTGAAAAGACAGTACCTATCATCGTAAAGGATCTGAACGATTCCGGTATAAACGCGGAACAGATGAGCGAAAGCTTCGAGATAAAGCCGGGAAAAGTCTATGTTCGTACAGGCAGTCTTTCGGCGGGATATGATTATCCTTCCATAGGCTGTGCTCTGATAACCCAGATGAAAGCCCTGTCATCGAAGCGCAAAAAGCCCAAGCACAAAGCAGGCGAGGAGATAAAGGCGCTCTCCGATATTCATTCGGGAGATCTTGTTGTGCATTCAATGTACGGCATAGGAAAGTTCATGGGCATAAAGAACATCGAAACAAGCGGCGTGAAAAAGGACTATATCACCATAAGCTATGCAGGTACGGATGTACTTTATGTGCCAGTTACTCAGCTTGACCTTGTATCAAGGTATGTGGGGCCCGGCGAGGACGGCAATATCAGGCTGAACAAGCTTAATTCCACCGAATGGACGCGCACAAGGAACAAGGTTCGTGCCGCAGTAAAGGATATGGCTGAGGAACTGACCAAGCTGTACGCACAGCGCCAGATGGCAAAGGGATATTCCTTTGAACCGGATGACGACTGGCAGAGGGATTTTGAGGAAAGATTTGACTATCAGGAGACCGATGACCAGCTGAGGGCGATAAACGAGATAAAAGGCGATATGGAAAAGCAGACCCCCATGGACAGACTTCTCTGCGGCGATGTTGGCTTCGGCAAAACGGAAGTGGCACTGAGGGCGGCTTTCAAGTGCGTTGTTAACGGAAAGCAGTGCGCGATACTGGCACCTACCACCGTACTTGCATGGCAGCACTATCAGACGGCGATAAAGCGCTTTGAGCATTTCGCTGTTAAAGTGGAACTGCTGTCAAGATTCCGCAAACCCAAGGAGCAATCAGCTATCGTCCGCGAACTCAAAAGAGGTACTATCGACCTCATAATAGGCACTCACAGACTGGTATCAAAGGATGTTGAATTCAAGGACTTAGGTCTTGCCATAATAGACGAGGAACAGCGTTTCGGCGTGGCGCACAAGGAAAAATTCAAGGAGAACCACCCAGGTGTGGATATACTGACCCTTTCCGCCACACCTATCCCCCGTACCCTTAATATGGCACTCAGCGGCATAAGGGATATGTCCGTTATCGAAGAACCACCTATGGACAGACATCCTATACAGACCTACGTCATAGAACACAACGACGGTGTGATACTTCAGGCTATAACCAAGGAGTTAAGGCGCGGCGGTCAGGTATACTATATACACAACAGGATAGATACCATACTGAGAACTGTTGACCGTCTGCAAAACAGTATCCCGGATGCACGTATAGGCTACGCACACGGACAGATGGACGAAAAAGAACTATCCGAGATATGGCGGCAGGTAGTCGAACACGAGATAGATATACTGGTATGCACCACCCTTATCGAAACGGGTATAGATGTACCAAACGTAAATACACTGATAATCGAGGACGCAGACAGACTGGGACTTTCACAGCTGCACCAGCTGAGAGGCCGTGTAGGACGTTCAAACAGGCGAGCTTTTGCCTACTTCACATTCAAGCGCGGAAAGGTACTCAACGAGATCGCAAGCAAAAGACTGCAGGCTATAAGGGAGTTCACACAGTTCGGCTCCGGCTTCCATATAGCTATGAGAGATCTGGAGATACGCGGTGCAGGAAGTATACTCTCGGCAAAACAGCACGGTCACATGGAGGCTGTGGGATATGATATGTACCTCAGACTTCTCAATGAAGCCTTAGCTGAACAGAGGGGCGAGGAGATACCACATTCGCCTGAGGACTGCCTTGTTGATATTGCTATAAATGCGTATATCCCCGACGGCTACATTGAAAACGCGGCACAGAGGGTAGATGCTTACCGAAAGATAGCGTCAATAGCTACTGAGGAGGATTCCCGCGATGTTCTTGACGAACTGATAGACCGTTACGGTGACCCGCCCAAGTCTGTGCTTGGTCTGGTACAGATAGCGCTGCTGAGAAACAGGGCTTCAAGGCTCGGCATAAAGGAGATCAAGCAGATGGGCGTGAAGATGCAGTTCTACATCACCACCCTTGAACCCAGACAGATAGCGGCACTTGCAGACAAATACAAAAGCAAGGTACGTTTTGTTGACGAGCTGAAGCCTTACTTCGCAGTGACCCTCGGCAAGCAGCAGAAATCTGCTGAACTGATGCAGGAAGTTATCGAAGTGCTTTACGGTGCAGTACACAAAACAAAGTCCTGATATGATACGAGCGGACAGACTCTGCGGTCTGTCCGCCCTTTTTTATCTTGTATACATAAAAAGCGCCGCCTTAAAGGCAGCGCTTTCCACGGTCATGGACCGACATGAACCATATCAGTTATATCAGAACTGTTCCTCTTTCATCTTTGCAAAGCACTCGCTGCAGTATACAGGTCTGTCCTCACGGGGCTTGAAAGGTATAGTAGCCTCTCCGCCGCAAGCTGCACATACAGCTGTGTAGGTCTGTCTTTCAGCTCTGCCTGCCTGCTTTCTTGCATCTCTGCAAGCCTTGCATCTCTGGGGCTCATTTGTGAAGCCTTTCTCAGCATAGAACTCCTGCTCACCGGCAGTAAAGATGAATTCTTTTCCACAATCTTTGCAAACTAAAGTCTTGTCCTCGTACATTTTCTCTTACCTCGATCTTAAAAATAGTAATTGTCCCGCCGCCGACGGATTCGCACCGTCACTATCGTGTCCGCCCACCGTTGAGCAGCGCAGCGTTATCCAAATATCCCACGCAGCTTTTTTCTGACCCGCTGCATGGTATTGTTCACAGACTTCTCGCTGATACTCATTTTCTCAGCTATCTGCCTGTATGAGTGTCCGTTCAGAAAAAGCTGAAGCACCTGCCACTCACGTTCGGAAAGCTCATCAGCGATACGCCCGAAAAGACCGTCATGCTCCTCCTTGGCTATCACCGCATTCTCAGGTATATCCTCATCACTGCCGCTCAGATCATCATCCAGCTCATCAGTAGATATCCTGTTCTCTCCGCTGTACCTGTTATCCTTCATAATATATGAGAGCATACTGTGCCTTATGCAGACACCTGCATACGCCGCAAAGCCTGCCCCTCTGTCAGGGCGGTAGCTGTTTACCGCACGCAGCAGAGCCATCATGCCCTCCTGCACCAGATCCTTGACAGTCTGTTCACGTCCCGCACCGGGCGCGATACCCGCTGCAATACGTTCTGCAGTTCCCATATACCTGAATAAAAGCGCACTCAGTGCAGCTTTGTCACTGCCCGAGAGCCTAGCCAGCTCTTCATCGCTAAACTGTTCATAATCTCTCACATGACCGCTATACACCTGAGCACCGCCTTAAACTGTGGTACATTACAATGTAAACATATCATAACATTTTCTACACAATAAGTCAAGAGAATGAATTAAATTATTTTTGCTTTTTGAATTTTTTGTAACAACGTACATATTTAGCACAAAATTATTGGCAATATAGACCACAGTTATAACCATTCTCAGCTGTACCGGATCATAAATCACACCGTACTCATACCATTCCTAAAAGCTGATAGTTAAGCGGTTTTGAAAAAAACTATTGCATTAATTTGTCAACTGTGTTATAATTAACTTTGTATGCAATACTATATTTATATAAAGGAAAGGAAAATTCTCAGATGTTCAAAAGTAAACTAAAGCCGCCTGAGGGCAAAGAGAAAGAAAAATATCTTCTGCTTTTCATTATTGCCTTTGTGGGGATGATGGTGGGCTTTCTGCCTGCGATGATACAGAACCACGGCATATTTATGTATTACGGTGACTTCAACTCACAGCAGCTGATGTTCTACAAGCACGCACAGCAGATGGTCAAGGAAGGAAACCTCGGCTGGGACTGGGGCACAGACCTTGGTTCGGGATTTGTCAGCACCTATTCATTCTACCTGCTGGGCTCGCCATTTTTCTGGCTGACCACCCTGTTCCCTGTAGGTTCAACGGTATACCTCATGCCGTGGCTCCTCGCCATAAAGACAGGTGTTGCAGGTGTATGCGCCTACGCTTACCTGCGCAGGTTCATCGAAAACAAGGACTGCGCTGTTATCGGCGGATTGCTGTACGCATTCTCGGGATTTCAGACATACAACATATTCTTCAACCACTTCCACGATGCGACCGCATTTTTCCCTCTCCTGCTGCTGGCATTTGAACTGCTGGTCCAGGAAAACAAAAAAGGCGCATTCGCTATAGCGGTGGCATTGACCGCGACAATAAGCTATTTCTTCTTTGTCAGCGCAGTGGTATTCACAGTTATATACTTCTTCCTCAGATGCATCGATAAGGATTTCAAGATCAGCATGAAAAAATTCATTTATCTCGGTGTTGAGGCTGTTATCGGTCTGGCTATGTCCTGTATCATACTGCTGCCCTCAGTGCTGATGGTAATGAACAACTACCGCGTAAACGAGCGCATGGTGGGTCTTGATTATATCCTTTATAACGACAAAGCACGTATCGCAAGGATATTCCAGGCATTCTTCACCCTTTCGGATATGCCTGCAAGAGTAAATATATTCGATGTTGACAGCGCAAGGTGGGCTTCCCTCGCAGGATATCTGCCACTGTTCTCCATGTGCGGTGTCATCGCCTATATGCGCACACGCAAAAAGCGCGACTGGCTGGGCTGGTCAGTGATAGTATTCGTAATAATGGCTTGCGTGCCTATACTGAACTCAGCTTTCATGCTGTTCAATTCTTCCTACTATGCAAGATGGTACTATCACCCAATACTGATATTCGCACTGATGACGGCAAAGGTACTGGAGGAAGACCCTGAGAAGCTGAAAAAGGGATTCCTGCCTACCACTATAGCCGGCATAGGTTTCCTTGCGGTAGGACTTCTGCCCAAGTACGAAGGCAAGGAAATAGTTTACGGCAAGCTGGCACAGTACCCTGAGCTTTACTATATCCAGATAGGTGTCACCGTCGGAATGATAATCGCACTGGGTGCGCTTATATACTTTATCCCACGAGGCAGGAGATTCTCGACCATAGCTGTGATAATGACCGCCATCGCCTGCGTGATATGCAACTCATCCGAGGTATGGTACGGTGTTAAACAGGGAAATGACAATGCAGACTACATCGAAAGAGCAATAAACGGCGGAAAGAATATCGACACCGCAAAGCTGGACGCCGAATTCTCCTACGGCGGAGAGGATTCCGATTTTTACCGTATAGATACATCCGAAAGCGTGGATAACTGGTGTATGTTCTGGGATCTTTCCTCTATGAGATGCTTCCATAGCTGTGTTGACCCTGCTATAATGGATTTCTATGCAGAACTTGATCAGCAGAGAGATGTGGCTACACGTATAGAGCCCGAGTACTATCCGCTGAGATCCCTTAATTCTGTAAGATACTACTTCGATGAGCTTTCAGATAAGCAGATAAAGGGTGAAGATGAGAACCCCAAGTCAGAAGCAGTACCTAAGCTGCTGGGCTTCACATATATGGATACCATGAACGGTTTCAATATCTACGAGAACCAGAACTATATCCCCATGGGCTTCGCCTTTGATTATTATACCGACGATGCCGCAGTCAAGGAGCAGGATAAGCTTGAAAAGACCATACTGCTCACCAAGGCGCTTGTGCTTGACAGCAATCAGGCTGCGGTATATTCCGACTATATAAAGTACTACGATTTTGACGAAGACGAGCTCAACCACCACAACTATCTCAAAAACTGTGCCGAAAGAAAAGCGGAGAGCTGCTATTACTTCCGCCATGATACCAACGGCTTCACAGGCAAGATAAAGCTTGAAGAACCTAAGCTGGTATACTTCAGCATCCCCTACGAAAAGGGCTGGTCAGCTAAGGTGAACGGCAAGGACGTCAAGGTAGAAAAAGTAAACTACGGCATGATGGCTGTACTTGTCCCCGAGGGCGACAGTGAGATAGTATTCAGCTACACCGCTGACGGTCAGAACAAGGGCATAGCACTGACCATTTTCGGATTTGTGGCTCTTGTGGGATATCTGGTTTACCGCAGGTTCTTTGACAAGGACGAAAAGAAAGCTAAAACAGAAGGGTAACACTTCGGGAGGCAGATATGTATCTAAATGAAAAAAAGCTCTCGTCAGAACAGCTTTTTGACGGCGTAGTCATAAAACTGTTCCGTGATGAGATAGAGCTGGAAAACGGCGATAAAGGCATCCGCGAATTCATCAGGCACCCGGGCGGTGTCTGTGTGGCTGCCATTGATGATAATGAAGATATTTACATGGTGGAACAATTCCGCTATCCCTTCGGGAAAGCGCTGACCGAGGTCCCCGCAGGCAAGCTGGAATACGGCGAAGACCCCGAGGAATGCGGCAGACGCGAGCTGAAAGAAGAAGTCGGCGCGACTGCTGAAAGCTTTGAATACCTCGGATGCCTGTACCCTACTGTAGCGTATGACACCGAGATAATCCATATATTCCTTGCAAGAGGTCTGCATTTCGGCGAACAGCACCTTGATGACGGCGAGTTCCTTGATGTTAAAAAGGTACCACTGAAAGAGGCTTACCGCATGGTAATGGAAAACAAACTCTGCGATGCCAAAACTCAGATAACTGTACTGAAAACATATTTTAAACTTCACGGCGGTGATATCTGATAATGGGAAAGAAAACCAATAAAAAAGCAAAGAACCGTACTCTGCCGAAGACGGGGCACCTGATAACTGCAGGCGTATTCCTGGTGCTGGTATTCGGTATGGCATCGGCGGGCATAATAAGCCCTGACAGAAAATTCTCTGAAATGGAGAACCGTTCGCTGCAGCAAGCCCCCGAATTCTCTTTTGAGAGGCTCAAAAAAGGCGACTTCACCAAGGATATAGAAAACTATATGTCCGATCAGATATTTATGAAGGATCAGCTTGTAACATTAAAGACCGCTGCTGATGCTTCCCTCGGTAAAAACTTCATGAACGGCGTATATCTGGCAGATGACAGCTTCTATATTCAGGATTACCATGAGGACAGGGCAAGGGTGGATATGAACATCGGATTCCTGAACAGCTTCGCAGAGGGGCTTGACAGCGATATACCCGTGACTTTCCTGCTGGTGCCGAACGCTTCCTGTGTGCTGAAAGACAAACTTCCCGCAGTGAACAAGTGCGGAGATCAGCATGAAACAGCCGAGCATATACGCGAAACACTCTCGGACAGGATAGACTTTGCCTATCCCGAAGAAGCCCTGAGAAACGGAGGTGACAGCTGCTATTACCGCACTGATCATCACTGGACTTCACAAGGTGCTGAACTGGGATATTCAGTGCTAAGACAGATAATGGATCTGCCTGCAGCAAAGGGGTATGAAAAGACTACCCGACAGCTTACGGACTTTTACGGCACACTGTACTCAAAAGCACCTGCGGCATGGGCAAAAAGCGATACCATCGACCTCGTTTCATACGAGGGCAACGATATCACCGTAAAGTATGTATCCCGAGGCGGTGATCACGAAATTCCTGCGGAGTGTACAGAAATAAACGGTATACCTACCAAACAGGGACTGTTCGTAAAAGCTCCCGAAACCACCAAAGACAAGTACGCTTCAATAATGGGCGGTAACTTCGCGCTCTGCGAACTGGAAACAAACGGCGCGTCCGATGAAAAGGTGCTGCTGCTGAAAGACAGCTACGCCAATGCCGTTCTTCCCGAACTTTGTGCGCAGTTCAAACACATCAGCATGATAGACCTGAGGTACTACCACTTTGAAGAAGAAACTGTATCGGAATACGTAAAAAGCCATGATATCAACAGAGTGATATACATCTACAATATCGATTTTATAAATTCCGACAGCAACTTCGGATATCTTGAATAATAAAAAGTCTGACACCCTTAAGGCGGGTACCCATAGAGAATAATTATGGTAACTACTGGAGGAAACCTTTCTGAAGAAAAGTTATCCCCCGAACCCCCTTCAAAAGACTTTTAACTCTTTTGGGCAGGGGGTAGTTTTTTTATAAAGACAGAAAAAGACAGGGGGTAGCTATGTTTGCAAACATAGCTACCCCCTGCCCAAAAGAAATAGAAGTTTTCGGAAAGGGGTTTGGGGAATAACCCTTTTTCAAAAGGGTTTTCCCCAATAGATAACATAAAACTTCCGTATGAGTACTGCCCTTATGGGTGCAGACTTTTATTTTAATGAACTATGCAGCTTTGCGTTTATCTTCCTTCAGCCGTCTGAAATAGTCTTTTGTTTCAGAACGCACCGTTCCTGAAAGGCAGACCAGTGCCACTATGTTCGGCAGTGCCATAAGACCGTTGAATATATCAGCGAGATTCCATACTGCTTCTACAGTAAGGTAAGGACCAATAAAGACAAATGCTATGTAGATGTATCTGTACACTGATGTTATTTTCTTGTTTGAACCGGTAAGATACGAAAGACATCGTTCGGAATAGTAATTCCAGCCGAGGATAGTTGTGAATGCGAACACAGCCAGACAGCACATCAGCATAAACGAAGATACTCTTTCGGGGAAAGGCAGACCACATTTGAAAGCGTCTGTGGTAACAGCAACGCCCTCAAGACCTTTTTCGTGGCTGCCTGCCATAACGATGGAAAGTCCTGTCATGGTGCAGACCAGTATAGTATCAATGAATGTACCTGTCATTGTCACAAGACCCTGACGCACAGGTTCATTCGTCCTTGCAGCAGCTGCTGCGATAGGTGCTGAACCAAGACCAGCTTCATTCGAGAAGATACCTCTTGCAACACCGTTGCGCATGGACAACTTCATTACCGCAAAGCCCGTCAGACCGCCCGCAAGAGGTCTTGCGCCGAATGCACCTTTTACTATCTGCATAACTGCATCGGGTATCTCACCAAGATGTGTGAAAATGATGATCAGACAACTTCCGACGTATATGAGTATCATCGCAGGGACTACGATCTCGGATACAGTAGCTATCCTCTTTATACCGCCGATGATTATCAGCGCAGCGAGAACTGTTATTATTATGCCCGCTATGATAGTCGTATAGGTGTAATCCGCACCGAAGATGTTCACGGTACGTTGTGCGATCTCGTTATGGAAGAATCCGTTGGCGGCTGAGGTAATGCCGTTTATCTGGGTTATAGTACCTATTCCCATAAGTCCTGCGAGGACACCGAACAGCGCAAAGGTTTTTCCCAGCCATTTCCATTTTTGACCCATGCCGCCTTCAATGTAGTAGAAAGGGCCGCCGAGAATATTGCCATTTTTATCCTTGCGGCGGTACTTTATCGCCAGCAGACCTTCGGCGTACTTTGTAGCCATGCCGAGGAATGCAGCTATCTCCATCCACAAAAGCGCACCGGGTCCGCCTGCACATAGTGCTGTTGCAACACCTACGATATTTCCTGTTCCCACCGTCGCGGAAAGTGCAGTACACAGCGCCTGAAATCCCGATACCTCACCGCTGCCGCTTTCTTCGTCCTTGAACATATACTTCAGCGCCAGACCCAGCTTGCGCACCTGAAGAAGTCCCACGCGGACAGTCAGCAGCAGTCCGCAGAACAATATCATGACAATAAGCGGTATACCCCAGACGCAGTCATCTATCTCATGTACGATCTCGTTGAATTTTTCCATAATGATCCCCTATCTTATCCCAAATACATGACCGTCGGTCACTACAGATATTATAAATATCCCCCCGCTGTAAGCGAGGGGAAGATGATCTTAACCGTTCAGGCTTTCAAGCGCCTTAGCCAGAGTAGCTTCGTTCTCGATATTTACAGCATTTTTGCCTTTGAGAGTCTTCTTAACAAGACCTGTCAGCACCTTGTTGGGTCCCAGCTCGATGAAGTTCTCATATCCTGCATTTTCCATCTCGGCAAGTTCGGAGGTGAACTTAACGGGCGAAACGATATGCTTTGCCAGAAGCTCGGGCATATTGGAGAAATCAGTGAGCTTAGTGCCGAGTACGTTGGAATAGAACTCTTTTTCTGCAGGCTTGAAAGTGATCTCCTTCGCTGCAGTGAGGAATTCATCGGCAGCAGGCTGCATCAACTTTGAGTGGAAAGCACTTGCAACATTGAGCTTTACAGCCCTCTTCTTCATTTCTGCAAACTTAGCGGCTGCAGCATCACAAGCAGCTGTTTCACCTGCGATAACTGTCTGTGCGGAGGAGTTATAGTTTACGGGTACTACATAGCCCTCAGTCTCCTCGCAAACCTTCTCGACTTCTGCTGCATCAAGACCGATGATAGCGTACATCGCACCGTCTGCGCTCTCAGCAGCCTTCTGCATAGCGGAAGCCCTTGCCTTTATCAGCCTGAAGCCGTCCTCTATGGTGACTACACCTGCTGCAACCATAGCTGCATATTCTCCCAGAGAATGACCTGCAACGCCGTCAAAGGTGATACCCTCTGCTTTTGCAGCTTCAAAGGCTGCAAGTGAGCAAGCCATTATAGCAGGCTGAGAATTCACGGTCTTGTTGAGCTCCTCATCGGGGCCGTTGAAAGCAATATCAGCTATATCGTAGCCCAGAACTTCATTTGCCTTATCAAATACTGCCTTTGCAGCAGGGTACTTATCACAAAGTTCCTTTGCCATACCTGTGTACTGTGAGCCCTGTCCGGAAAATAAAAATACGTTCTTTGCCATAATTGTTCCTCCTGAATATTTTATATTATATGTTCTTATGCTGTACTATTATCAATTATGTTTTATAGTCACAGCGTATAATTTACAACGCGCTGAATTGTGCGAAGTTACTTTGGTTAACCAATTTAACTTTTGCAAATAAATTTCAAAATCGGTCACAAAATATTAACTAATCCCCGAGATTCTATGAAAAATTCCTTGAATTTTCAGAAAGCGACGTGGTTGTTCATAATTTGTTAATTGAATTGCCAGACAAAAAAGGTTATAATTGAAAGGTAGGCTGTTCAAAAGGGGTATTCTATCCTCACAACAGTACTGAAATATAATTATAGCATAGTTTCAACTATAATGCAAGGCTTTTATATTTTTTTATCACAGATCACGGAATATTCAAAATAACAATGTATAACAAATGATGCCGGATGATTCCGACACGATCAGGCATAATAATCGTCTGAGGCACAGTCCTCAGCTGACATAGATTTACCCGAAGGATCGGAACAGTAGTAGCAAGGAGGATATTTAAATTGTCACAGGAAAAAAAGGTAACGGGAGTAAAGGTGCTGGGCATAGGCAAGTATGTGCCAGAGATGATCGCAGATAACGAGGATTTCGCAAAGATAGTGGATACCAGCGATGAGTGGATAACTCAGCGCACGGGCATAAAGACACGCCACATCACAAACGGTGAGCCTACCTACTGGATAGGCGCAAGGGCTGCGGAAAAAGCTCTGGAGGACGCAGGTCTTAAAGCGGAGGACATTGATCTTATCATCTGCTGCACTGTTACTCCCGATTATTATACCCCCTCCACTGCCTGCCTTATACAGCGCGAAATTGGTGCTATAGGCTGTATGGCTATGGATATCAACTGTGCCTGCACAGGTTTTGATTACGGTCTGGATATGGCAAGAAGATATCTTGTGGCTGAGGACGATGTTAACAGGGTGCTGCTGGTATCGGCTGAGGAGCTTTCAAAGTTCACAGATTATACCGACCGTTCAAGCTGCATACTCTTCGGTGACGGCGCTGCGGCTTTCGTACTGGAGAGAAAGCCCGATACCCTGTGGTCTTCCTTCCTGGGAGCTGACGGTAACGGTGCAAAGTTCCTGGTATCAAGGGCTATGAAGTCTGAGAACGTATTCCGCAAGAATAAGGAAGACTTCGATATGGGTATGCCCGAGACCAAACTGCACTACTTCACTCAGGACGGCAAGGAAGTATACAAATTCGCAACGAAGGCTCTGCCAATGGCAGTATCCAAGGCTTGCGAAAAGGCAGGCATCACACCCGATGAACTTGATGCCATAGTACCACATCAGGCAAATGTCCGCATAATAGAAACTGCCGCAAAGAACCTCGGCGTATCTATGGATAAAATGGTGGTATACATAGACCGCTACGGCAACACTTCTTCGGCATCTATACCGATAGCTTTCTGTGATGCGGTGGCAGAGGGCCGCATAAAGCGCGGCGACAAGATATGCTTCGTAGGCTTCGGCGGAGGTCTGACCTACGCCGGTATAATATTCGAGTACTGATGGGCTCAAGAATGATGCATTACGCTCTGGGCAAGACACTGGCTGAAAGGCTTTGCACAGAGGACAAAGAGGGCTTCATACTGGGGAGCATTCTCCCCGATGCCCTGCCCCCCGATAAAAAACATGACTGCAACTGCCACTACATAACCCTGTTCGATGACGGCAGATATAAGTGGTTCGACAGCTTGCAGTTCTATAATGAGTATGAAAAAGAGATAAAGTCAGATGCCATATATCTCGGCTATTATTTCCACCTCATATCCGATAATGTTTTCAGGCAGATATTCTATATCGACCTCGGACTTATCAAACGCCGCGGCGAAAAAAGCCTGTTTCAGGAATTATATCGTGATTACAATATACTGAATCGACATATAGCTGACTTCTATCATATGGAAAAAGACATTAGTGTTCCGGACCGGCTGAGGGATACTGCACTTTTCAAAAGATTCGGATTTGAGCCCGAAGTGCTCATAAAGGATATCTACAGCGATATCGACTCACACTACGAGGGCAACACGATGCATTTTGATATGGATGTCGTAAGGCGGTTCGTCGATGAAAGCTCAGCCCTTTGCATTAAAGAGCTTGAAGCTGTGAAGAACGGCGCTCACGCATACGATAGATACATGATGGCGATAGAGAACCATTATTCGGATAAAAAAACAGGAGAAACACCAGATGAAAAAAGCAATACTGTTCGACCTTGACGGCACCCTCTGGGATTCATCAGAACAGGTAGTCAGGGCATGGAACAAGTGCATACGCGAAAAAACAGGCAGAGAGGAACAGATAACATCCGAGTTCATGCGATCGCAGTGCATGGGAAAGACACTTCCCGAAATAGCGGCTCTCATATTCCCCGATATGGATGAATCCGAGAGGATAAGTATACTGAAAATGTGTTCGGATGACGAGCTTGACTATCTGAACAGTCTTAAAAAGGGTCTGCCGACCCTTTATCCCGATGAATGCGATATCATACGATCGCTTGCAAAGGAATACACACTGGGCATAGTCAGCAACTGTCAGTCGGGATATATAGAGGTATACCTTTCGCAGATAGGTTTTGCCGAATGCTTTTCGGATATCGAATGCGAGGGCAATACAGGTCTTTCAAAGGGCAGGAATATCCGCCTTGTTATGGAAAGACAGGGCATTGAAGAATGTGTATACGTGGGCGATACTCAGGGCGATGCCAATGCCGCAAAGGAAGCAGGAGTCCCCTTTATACACGCGGCTTACGGCTTCGGCAAGGCAGACAGCTGTGCGGCTGTGCTCGATGACATAAGAAAGCTGCCGGAGATCGTAAAAGATCTGCTTTAAGTAACGGTATATGACATTTACAATAAACATAAAAACATTACAATATATTATAAAGTGAGGTAAGTAGAATGACTACCACAAAAACAAGGATAACCGAGCTTCTCGGTGTAAAGTACCCCATACTTCAAGGCGGCATGGCATGGATAGCTGAACATACCCTTGCAAGTGCCGTAACAAATGCAGGCGGCGCAGGTATAATCGCAGGCGGTTCTGCACCTATAGACTATCTTCGTGAGCAGATAAGGCTTACAAAAGAGGCTGTTGGCGACAAGCCTTTCGGCGTGAACATCATGCTGATGAGCCCCAATGCGGAAGACCTTGCAAAACTGGTCATCGAAGAGGGCGTACCTTTCGTAACAACAGGTGCGGGCAATCCCGGAAAGTTCATGGAGGGCTGGAAAAATGCAGGTATAAAGGTAATACCCGTAGTTCCCTCTGTTGCACTGGCAAAGAGAATGGAAAGAAGCGGTGCTGACGCAGTTATCGCTGAGGGTACCGAATCCGGCGGACATATCGGTGAGAACACAACCATGTGCCTTGTACCTCAGGTAGTCGATGCAGTTGAGATACCTGTTATCGCCGCAGGCGGCATAGCTGACGGCAGAGGTATCTGCGCAAGCTTCATGCTGGGTGCTGAGGGCGTACAGGTAGGTACACGTTTCCTTGCGGCTGAGGAGTGTCAGATACACCCCACCTACAAGGATCTGGTCGTAAAGGCTAAGGACACCGACAGCGTAGTTACAGGACGTACAACAGGTCATCCTTGCAGAAACGTAAAGACAAAGTTCTTGAAACAGCTGGCTAAGCGTGAGATGGAGGGCGGTATCGACCCCGACGAGTTCGAGAAGATAACCCTCGGCGCACTGAGAAAGGCTGTTCAGGACGGCAACCTCGATGAGGGTTCATTCCTCTGCGGCGCTATCGCAGGCATGGTAAACGAAGTAAAGCCTGCAAAGGATATAATCGAAGAAATGTTTGCTCAGGCTGAGAGGATATTCAATTCATAAAACACATAGCGAGGAAAGAGCATATGTCTGAAGAAAGGCAGCTGAGTTTTAGATTTTGCCCCATATGCGGCGGTGAGCTGATAACGGGACGAATGGATTTCCCCATCAGCAATGATGATCTTTTCGGAAGAACTTATCATCGTATAGGCAACGGGTATTACGATATTAGCAATTCTTACTACCATATAGAAGGCAGATATCTCTGGGAATGGCGTCCCGATGAAACAGAGGGCTATATTTCAGCTCCCGAAGAGGATGACTCCGATGCGGATGATTTTTACGAGAATCCGTTGGATCAGGATGAGCTTTATAAAATAAAAGCGTTTGCAGGCGGTCTTCCAATACTCGAAAAGTATGGAGAAACTGAAAAAAGCGAAGTGTTCTGCGAGGTAGACTGTCGTGAAACTCTGCCTATAATAGCAGGCTACTGCGAGATTTGCGGTAAAGTCTTTCCGGAGCTTGACGTTTCAAAATTCAACGATAACGGAACTATATAAATATAAACGGAGGATATTAAAATGGCAACTGCATTTATTACAGGTTCGGCAAGAGGTATCGGTGCGGCTATCGCACTGAGACTTGCCAAGGACGGATTTGATATAGCTCTCAATGATATCAGCGAGGCTATGTTTGAGGATAACGACATAATGGAAAAGATAGCGGCTGAGGGCGTTAAGGTACAGAAGTTCATATGCGATGTATCCAACTACGCTCAGGCTGAGGAAACTGTAAAGGCTATCAAGGCTGAGTTCGGCACTATAGATGTACTGGTAAACAACGCAGGCATCACAAGGGACGGTCTTATGGCGAGAATGAGCGAGGAACAGTACGACCTGGTAGTTGCTGTTAACCAGAAGAGCGTATTCAATATGTCCAAGTTCGTGGGCAACGTTATGATGAGACAGAAGTCGGGCAGGATAATCAATCTGGCTTCTGTGGCAGGCGTTTACGGCAACCCCGGACAGATAAACTATTCGGCAACAAAGGCAGCTATCATCGGCATGACCAAGACTGTTGCCAAGGAGCTGGGCTCACGCGGCGTAACCTGCAACGCGGTAGCACCCGGATTCATAAAGACACCTATGACAGACAAACTGACCGATGACCAGAAGAACGCTATGCTCGGACAGATAGCTATGAAGCGTTTCGGTGAAGTAGAGGATATCGCAGGCGTGGTATCTTTCTTAGCTTCCAAGGATGCGGCCTATGTTACGGGTCAGGTCATCGAAATAAGCGGCGGCATAATGATGTAACAGGATATAAAGCAAGGAGTGTTTGAATTGAGCAGAAGAGTAGTTATAACGGGTATGGGTACTGTTAACCCTCTCGGCAAGAATGTAGATGAGTTCTGGGAGAATATAAAGGCTAATAAGATAGGTCTCAGCTATGTAGACCAGTTCGATGCCAGCGATTTTCCCGTCAAGATAGTAGGCGCTGTAAAGGATTTTGACCCTTCGGCTTATATCGACAAGAAGGAAGCCCGCAGAATGGACAGATTCACACAGTTCGCACTGTATTCTGCCAAGCAGGCGCTTGAGAATGCAGGCAGCGACCTGAAGGATATCGACCCTTACCGTGTAGGTGTTATAATCGGTGTAGGTATCGGCGGACTTAACCTCACAGAGGCTGAGGTAACAAAGTTCAACGAGAAGCCCGACAAGGTATCGGTATTCTTTATCCCCATGATGATAGGCAATATGGCAGCAGGTACTGTTGCTATGAAGACAGGCTTCAAGGGCGACAACTACTGTACCACAACAGCCTGTGCATCTGCTACACACGCTATCGGTGAAGCTTTCAGAAAGATAAAGGACGGCTATCTGGATGCCTGCATATGCGGCGGTTCAGAGGCTTGTATCTCCAGATTCTCACTGAGCGGCTTCAACAACATGAAGGCACTTTCTCAGGCTACCGAGCTTGATAAGGCTTCAACTCCTTTTGATGCCCACAGACAGGGCTTCGTTCTCGGTGAGGGCGCAGGTATGCTGGTGCTGGAAGAGTATGAGCACGCTAAGGCAAGAGGCGCCAATATCATCGCTGAGATAGCAGGCTACGGCGCATCCGGAGATGCTTTCCACATGACAAGCCCCTCCCCCGAAGGCGATGCTGCAGCACACGCTATGAAGATGGCTTATACCGAGGCAGGACTTGCACCCGAGGACGTTACATATATCAACGCTCACGGTACTTCCACAGGTCTTAACGACAAGTACGAGACCAAGGCTGTTAAGCTGGCTCTCGGTGAAGAAGCTGCAAGAAAGACTGTTATTAATTCCACAAAGTCCATGATAGGACACCTGCTGGGTGCTGCAGGCGGCGTTGAAGCTATCATCACCGCACTGTCTGTAAAGAACGACTTCGTTCACAGAACAGTAGGTTATACCACCCCCGACCCCGAGTGCGACCTCGATTATGTTACCGAGGGCAACCGCGAGATGACTGTGAAAGCAGCCCTTTCAAACTCGCTGGGCTTCGGCGGACACAATGCTACTATTTGTATTAAGAAATGTGATTGATCACAGGAGGAGAATCCACTGATGAGTGAAAAGATATACGGTCAGTTTGACCTTGAAACAATTGAGAAACTTGCTGATATAATAAATTCCAAAGAACTTTCAGAGCTGACGATCACTGACGGCGATAAGACCATCACTCTAAAGGGCAAGAGGTGCGTTCCTGCACCTGCCCCCATACCTGTGATGCCCCCAATGGGCGCACCTATGGGTGGTATACCTGCACCTGCAGGCAGTGATATCCCTGCACCTGCTGTATCGGGCATACAGGTGACCGCACCGATAGTAGGTACATTCTATGCCGCACCCTCACCCGACAGCAAGCCTTTTGTAAAGGTAGGCGACAGGGTAAAGAAGGGCGATGTTATATTCATCATCGAATCCATGAAGGTAATGAGCGAAGTGCCCAGCGAATTCGACGGTGTTGTAAAAGAGATCTGCGTACAGAACGGCGATGCTGTTGAGTTCGGACAGACCGTTATGATACTGGAGTAAGTTTCCTTGCATTAAGTTGAAAGGAAATGATCCACTTTATTGGTAGATCTTTCAGGGTAAAAAAATGAAAACTTTTAGTTTATTGAACTCAAATACAATTAAATATAAATTCTTGTGCACGGTATATAATCTTATTGCTTTGGTTTCATGTTTCATTATTATCAGAATTATACCAAGTATAATTCTGACTTTAATAACCCCGATTGTGGCAGCAAAGTTGGTGTCAAATGCAGAAACTAAACTGGCATATGATATGCGGGTGGATTTGGGAAATAAAAAAGATTTAAAAAGAGCTCGGATATTTTCATTTATCTCATTTATCTTATTTCTGCTGAATTTGGCAGTCTTTTTTAATACTTTTATGACTGTGTTTGCTTTTCTTTTTTTCATAGACCTTATTTTTCTGCCTTTTACAGGGGGAAAATTGTTGCTATCGGACGATATGTCGAATACGATGAACGTATTATTCCTGATCAGTCCGGCGATCATTATATACGACATATCTCTGACCTGTTTCAACAGCAGCACCCGTAAAAAGATCGCAGAACAAAATGAAGCTGAGATACAGAACAAAGCCGAAGATACATCCGATAACTTGAATCAAGATCTGTTGCCTGACTACTATACATTAGAAAAAATGCATCTCACTGACCTTGATGCTATCTTTGACGGCAAAAGCGCAGAAGAAGCTCATATAGCTTATGACGCTGACAAGGTCAGAGATAAGGCAATGCTGAGATATCAGAAAGAAGTTGAAGCGCTTTGGGATTCAGACAAGCGCAGGAAAATGCAGGAGAACATACCACATCCCGCCGAACAGGATATACAGGTCAACAATGTGAACTCTCTCTTCGACGGTGACAAAAAAACATAATATAAACACTTAATAAAACGGAGGAATAGATAATGGCAGTTCTTATGAACAAAGAACAGATAATGGAAGTTATCCCTCACCGCGACCCTTTTCTGCTCATTGATGAGATAAATGAGCTGGAAGTCGGCAAGAGGGTAAAAGCTACAAAGTATATAAAGGAAGATGATTTCTGGTTCAAGGGACATTTCCCCCAGTACCCCGTAACACCCGGTGTGCTTATGGTTGAGATGTGCGCACAGGCAGGTGCGGTGGCACTGCTTGCTCTCCCCGAGAATAAGGGCAAGATAGGATTCTTCGGCGGCATCAATGACTGCAAGTTCCGTCAGCAGGTAGTACCGGGCGATACGCTGGAGATAGAGGTTGAGATAATCAAGGTCAAGGGTCCTATCGGTGTGGGCAAAGCACTGGCTACCGTTGGCGGCAAGAAGGCTGTTTCATGCGAGATAACCTTTGCGATAAAATAGTCTTTGAAGGAGCATAAATATGTTTAAGAAGATCCTTATAGCCAACCGCGGCGAGATAGCGGTGCGCGTTATCCGCGCTGCCCGTGAGCTGGGCATAAAGACTGTTGCTGTCTATTCTACTGCGGATAAGAACGCTCTCCACGCTATGATCGCAGACGAGGCTATATGTATAGGCGGCGCACAGAGCAAGGACAGCTACCTTAATGTACGCGCGATAATATCTGCCTGTGAGATAACAGGCGCTGAGGCTATACACCCCGGCTTCGGATTTCTGTCAGAGAACCCCGCATTTGCCAGAATGTGCGAGAAGTGCGGCATAGTATTCATAGGTCCACGCGCCACATCCATTGAGATGCTGGGCGACAAGGCTCAGGCAAAGGAGACCATGAAGGAAAACGGCGTACCCGTAATAATGGGCAGTGACGGCGCTATATCCAATATACACGCCGCAAAGACCCTTTCACGCGACCTGGGATATCCTGTACTTGTAAAGGCTTCAGCAGGCGGCGGCGGACGCGGCATACGCATAGTGCGCAGTGAAGACGAGCTGGAGTCACAAATGAAGGCTGCAAAGCAGGAAGCTCTTGCGTGCTTCGGCAACGATGAGGTATACATAGAGAAATTTATCGAGAATCCAAAGCATATCGAAATACAGATACTGGCTGACGATTACGGTGATGTTATATATCTCGGAGAGAGAGACTGCTCTATGCAGAGAAGAAACCAGAAGGTGCTTGAAGAAGCTCCCTCCCCTGCCCCATTCATGACTCAGGAACTCCGTGAAAGAATGGGCAAGGCAGCTGTTACCGCGGCAAGAGTATGCGGTTACAGAAATGCAGGTACTATAGAATTCCTTGTAGATAAGAACGGTGATTTCTATTTTATGGAAATGAATACCCGTATACAGGTAGAACACCCCATAACCGAGGCTGTAACAGGCATTGACCTTGTTAAGCAGCAGCTGCTCATAGCTTCGGGTGAAAGACTCACCATAAAGCAGGAGGACGTAAAGCTGACAGGTCACGCTATCGAGTGCCGTATAAATGCCGAAGATCCCTCAAAGGATTTCAGACCGTCTCCCGGTAAGATAAACTCAATGTTCATCCCCGGCGGATTCGGTGTGCGAGTGGATACAGCGGCATATTCCGGATACGAGATACCGCCCTATTATGATTCCATGATAGGCAAGCTGATAGTGCATGGCAAGAACAGAGAGGAAGCTATCGCCAAGATGAACTGGGCACTTGCCGAGTTCATAGTTGACGGTGTTGCAACCAATGTTGATTTCCAGCTGAAGCTTATACGCCGCCCCGAATTTATCGCGGGCGATTACGATAACGGTTTTCTTAACCGCACTGACATCTTAGCTGATGAGAGAGGTGAAGACTGATGCAGTTTGAGGACTTTTTCTCTGTTGTAAGGGAACGTCTCGGAAATGACAAGAATGACGAGAACTCGTCAAGGAAAAAGACGGATATCCCCACAGGACTGCTTTTCAAATGCCCCCGATGCAGGAACGTTACCTTCATCGAGGAATTCAACCAGAACGGCAAGGTATGCCCCAACTGTAATTATCACTCACGTCTTTCAGCTAAGGAAAGACTGAAGATAACCGTCGATGACGGAAGCTTCCGTGAGTTCGACAGAAAAATGATATCCAAGAACCCCATAAACTTCCCCGGATATGACAACAAACAGAAGGAGCTCCGCGAAAAGACAGGGCTCACCGATGCTGTACTCACAGGCAGGGCAAAGATACGCGGACTGGATATCGTTATAATAGTTATGGATTCAAACTATATGATGGCTTCAATGGGAAGTGTAGTAGGCGAGAGGATAACCCGTGCCATAGAGTACGCTACCGCCCATAAACTCCCTGTTATCGCCTTTACAGCTTCAGGCGGTGCCAGAATGCAGGAGGGTATAGTATCCCTTATGCAGATGGCTAAGACCTCCGGCGCTGTTGCAAGGCACAACGAGGCAGGCGGACTTTATATATCAGTAATGACTGACCCCACAACAGGCGGCGTTACCGCAAGCTTCGCATCCCTGGGCGATATAATCATAGCCGAGCCCAAGGTGCTTATCGGCTTTGCAGGCAGACGTGTCATTGAGGGCACTATCAAGCAGAAGCTCCCCGATGATTTCCAGTCGGCTGAATTCATGCTTGAAAACGGATTTGTTGATATGATAGTCGAGCGCAACAAGATGAGGAGAGTGCTTGCACACCTCATCAAGCTCCACAAAAGTCCCGAGGTAAAGGAGGTCGCTGAAAATGAGTGAACAGCTTTCAGCAAGCCGCAGGCTGGATATAATAAGGCATAAGGGCAGACCTACCGCTCTGGATTATATACCCATGATATTTGACGAGTTCTTTGAGATGCATGGTGACAGGCTGTGCGGCGATGACAGAGCCATAATAGGCGGCGTGGCTTCCTTTGAGGGCACTCCCGTAACGGTCATAGCCGAGGTCAAGGGACGCGACCTGGAGGAAAACCAGGAATGCAACTTCGGTATGCCCCACCCAGAAGGCTACCGCAAGGCATTAAGGCTGGCACGTCAGGCTGAAAAATTCCACAGACCTGTTATATGCCTTGTTGACACCCCGGGTGCTTACCCCGGTGTCGAGGCTGAAAAACGCGGTCAGGGCGAGGCGATAGCCCGCAATATCATGGAGTTCATGACACTTAAAACACCTGTGATATCTATCATACTCGGTGAAGGCGGTTCGGGCGGTGCGCTGGCACTGGCGGTATGCGACGAGCTTGCCATGCTTGAGAACGCTCTGTACTCCGTAATATCCCCCAAGGGATTCGCAAGCATCCTCTGGAAAGATGCTTCACGCGAGCGCGAAGCCTGCGATATCATGAAGATAACCGCAGAAGACCTCGTAAGATTAAAGGTCTGCGACCACATTATCCCCGAGGCTGACGGCGGTGCACACAACGACCCGACACTGACCGCTGAAAATATTTCAGCATTTATTTCGGAAAGTCTGCAAAATTTACAAAGAAAATTTCAAAAAGGGCTTGACGAAATGATAAATAGTCGTTATAATAAGTTTAGAGTTGTGGGCGACTTTGAAGAGTCACCGCATTCTGATAACAAGTGCTGTGAAAGCTGCACTGAAAATACCAGCAATGTATAGAAATGGAGGGAAAGTAATATGGTATTTGACAAGATTCGTGAGATCATTGTTGAACAGCTCGACGTTGACGAGGATAAGGTAACTACAGATGCTTCCATCACTGAAGATCTGGGTGCTGACTCTCTGGACGTTGTTGACCTGGTCATGAACATCGAAGAGAGCTTTGATCTTGAAATTCCCGATGAAGAGGTTGAGAACATCAAAACTGTTGGCGACATCGTAAAGTTCATCGAAGCTAAGACAGAGGAATAATCTCTGAGAATACTAAAAGTCCGCATATGCGGGCTTTTTTGTTTTGTCTGAGTTTCATCGTGATAAATAGGCACGCTATAAAAACTAAGCCCCGAAGTGATTTGATGATCGCTTCGGGGTGTTGTATTTGTATGATAAAATTGTTGGGATAGTCGTATATTTGGTTTAGTCATTAGTTTGCTGTGCATTTTGGCTTTGTGCCTTGGTCCCTAAAACTTCCGCAAGACTGCCAGCGCGAGGCTTGACCACGCGCTTTGCCTCTTTGGCATTTTCCACCGGGTTGCCGTTGCGTTAGTCCTCGGACTTATCTTTTGCCTTAGCCTTCTTGGTATTTTCCTTGGAAGCTTTTTCCTCTTCCTTCTTTATCTCTGTTGCCATAGTCATAAGGTCTGGAAGTTTATCGCGAGTGATGGTCAATTCATTATTATACATGGTTATAAGATCTTTCTCGCTGTTGAATTTTTCCGAAAGTCCACCGTCCTCACCGACTATACAGCTGCCGCCCCACTGACCTATGTATGACCACATAGCACGTTCATCGGCTATATTCTGTATAAGCGGCATACTGTCGCACTCGCTCATGGCTATGGGCTTACCGCCTGCGATACTGTCAAGATAAAGCAGTGCATTCACCTGACCGCTCTTTCCGCCGCCGTAAACGTCCGCTGAGAGCACGTCACAGTATTCTGCACCCACGAACCAGTTAATGTTCTGTGCCGACCATACCCATACCAGATTGTGCAGTCCGTGATAGCTCGTCATACGGTCATACATTGTCTGCCAAAGCCATATATAGGAATCTGCATCCCTGCCCCACCAGTAAAGACCGTTTGAAGCCTCCTGCAGCGGCCGCCACAGAACAGGCACACCTTCATCACGAAGCTTTATCAGCTGTGCTGATACCTTGTCTATATCGCCTATGAGCTTCAGACATTCCTTTGATATCGTACCGTCCTTAGCCATCGCTGCAAGTGTGTCAGGGTCAAGGAGTGCTATATCCTCCCCCGTGACCGCCTTTGTGATATCAATATCCGCATTCTCGGCATATATGCTCTCGCCGTCATCAGGCTTGCCCGGTGAAGTCCAGCTCCACATATACCCTACGATACCGCCGTCCTTGTGCCATGTAAGCGCTTCTGCCGTTTCAGCAGCGCACTGGTCAGCGTGTTCCTTACCCGTAGCGTAGATCATATCGCCAAGACGTATGGCAGGATATTTGCCCGTAACGGTATGTATCAGTTCGCTTTCGTAATTCGTGCCTGCTGTATCGTTCTGTGCCAGCAGCACCCTTATGCCGTAGTTATTGCACAGCAGCCTGTACAGCGCCTTGGCATTGTACTCGGCATTCTTGTCAGAAAGCACAGCACCCGTGGCTTTGAGCCTTAACTTGCTTATCTCATCGCTGGCTGTTACCTTTACCATGTCTATATCCACTATACCCGTATCAGGTATGAAAGCTATCTTGTTCTTACCCTTTTTCAGCTTCACATTATTAAAGGATATATTCTCGAAACGGCCCTCGTTGTCCTCGTTTATAACAGTGAACTCGCTGTACTTGCTGCCGTTAAGGCTGAATCCTCCTGCTGCCGCTTCATCCGAACCCACTGTCAGCACTATATTATAGAACTGGCTGGCAGGAACTTCAAACTCCAGCTCCCAGTCGCTTTCCTGAGATATGCCCGAAACATAGCCGCTGCCCTCATATCCTTTGCGCTTTGAGGCTTCCGCAGCAGTACCGCCAAGCTTGCCTTTTTCAGCCTGATAGGTCTTATCGAACTTCTTGTATTTAAGTTCAGCCGCCTTGACCTTTACTTCCTTGAAGCTTTTGACCTCCTCCTGCACTTCCTCCTCGGGCACAGGTGTAACAATCTCATCCTCGGTAGTTTCTTCTTCAGTTGTGTCCTCATCTGCCGTCAGCAGCTCCTGTTTCGCGGAAATATCCTTATTATCATGTATCTCCTTGCCGCAGGATCCAAAGCACATAGCTGCAAGCACCGCCGCTGTAACAGCAGCCAATAACCTCATCTTCATTTTACTGTTTTCTTTCCTCTCTTGCTGTGAACGCACTGCGATGCCGTCCACCGGATTTTACACACGACCTGTCTGCGAAGTATCATCGCGCAAGTCTTTCTGATCTTTTCTAAACTTCAACATCTTAACATACGTATATATCATAATCACTGCCCCGAAAACACCTGCTGTTATCAGCACCGCTCTAACAGTGTCAGGAATATCTACCGAATACCGGCTGCACATCAGCATTATCAGTGATATCAGATTGGTCACCAGCATACTGATACCGTATCGCTTCCTCAGTTTTTCTTCCATAATGTCATCTCCACGGTGTATTTATGCGAAAGCTATCTCTGCAAAGCCGACTGCGCCTGTATCAAATTCAATGCAGTCACCGATGACTTCATACCCTACCGTTGAACTCTTTATCTCACACCCTGAAGGTATCACAAGCCTGCATCTTCCGCCTTTCGGGGACTTTATCACGCACTTCACAGGCCTGCTGTCAGCCCACTTACAATCTATCTCATATCCGCCTCTTGCACGAAGTCCCCTGAAACTGCCGTTCTTCCAGTCAGGGCTTACCGCCGGCAGAAGCTGTATCTCGCCGTTCTGACTTTGAAGCAGAGCTTCCGCAATACCTGCTGCCGCGCCGAAATTACCGTCTATCTGGAAAGGCGGGTGCATATCGAACAGATTGTCAGAAGTTGAATTCGCAAACAGCGCCGCGATGTTCTCCTTGACCTTTTCACCGTCGTGCAAACGTGCCCAGTGATTTATTATCCACGCCCTTGACCAGCCTGTATGTCCTCCGCCATGGGCAAGCCTTCGGTCGATAGTCGCCCTTGCCGCCTTTGCAAGCTCGGGGGTATGCCTTATGGATATCATATCCGCAGGATAAAGGGCATAAAGCTGGCTGATGTGCCTGTGCCCCGGCTCAGCCTCATCGTAGTCCACAGCCCATTCCTTTATCTGACCGTACTTGCCTATCTCAGGCTTCGGAAGCCTTTCTCGCATAGCACTGAGTTTCTCACCAAAAGACTTGTCGATACCAAGTATCTTACCTGCCTCTATCACCGCTGTGAACAGCTGATATATTATCTGACTGTCCATGGAAGGACCTATGCATACCGAGCCCCTGGCTCCGCTTTCGGTGATATAGGTATTCTCAGGTGATACCGATGGGGCGGTGACAAGTCTGCCGCTGCCGTCATCTATAAGGAAATCCACGAAGAATTTTGCGGCTTCTTTCATGGTATCATATTTCTGTGCAAGGAATTCCTTGTCCTGAGTAAACAGCCAGTGCTCCCATATATGAGTGCAAAGCCATGCCGCACCTGTCACCCACTGGGTACCCGGTATCCACAGATCCTGCGGTGCAGTATCACCCCATATATCCGTGTTGTGGTGGCAGACAAAGCCGCTGCAACCGTACATCTCGCGGGCGGTATCCCTGCCATGCGGCCGCATACGTTCGATATGATCGAAAAGCGGGATATGCAGGTCGCCAAGTCCGCATGGCTCGGCACACCAGTAGTTCATCTCGGTATTGATATTCACCGTGAACCTGCAGCCCCATGCAGGCCACATATCCTTGTTCCATATACCCTGAAGATTCAGGGGCAGAGTACCCTCCCTGCTGCCTGCTATCATCAGGTATCTTCCGAAATCGAAATACAGGCTAACAAGCCCGTTATCGACACCGCCATCTTTCACCAGCTTCAATCGCTCATCGGTAGGCAGACTGTAGCTGCCGCCGTCTTCAAAGACTATCTCCGCCCTGTCAAAATAACTGCGGTAGTCCTCTGTATGTTCTGCCAGCAATTCCTCAAAAGTCTTTCCGGCAGCAGTTATAACATCAAGTTCAGCACCCTTTTTATAATCGGTAACACGGAAATCAGTCTGTGCACCGAGTATTATCATTACACGGTCGCAGCAGTCTGTGACTATGCTGCTGCCCCACCTGCCGACAGTGCCGCCATAGCCGAGTACCCTTATATATGCCGCAAAGCATATACCATCCTCAGAGCCGCAGCCGCCGTAGTATAGTATATCCGTGTCGTTCACAGGGCTGTTGTCATCAAAGTAATCATCGCGCCCGTCTATGCTCACCTTGACAGATACGGATGCAGGCTTGTCAGCATCAATACATACCGCCATTACCTGTGCAGGTTCCGAACATATCACGCGCCTTGTATAGTTTACTCCGTTTATGGAATACCTTGTTTCACAGACAGCGTTTTCAAGGTCAAGAGAACGCTCGGTGTACTCAAAGGTATCTTCCTTGTGATGCTGTATCGAAAGATCACCCAAAGGCATATAATGCCTCTCATTAACGGGTGTGCCGCAGAAGGCTTCCATTACGATCTTTTCTGCCTCAGCTATTTTTTCCTCACGCAGAAGCTGCCTTACCTTTTCAAGGTTAGCTCTGGCAGAAGCATTGTTGCGCTTACGCGGACCTCCCGACCATACGGAATCTTCGTTCAGCTGTATTTTTTCATTGAGGGCCTGACCGAAACACATACCGCCTATCCTGCCGTTGCCAACAGGCAGCGCAACGTTCCAGTCCTCCGCAGGTCTTCTGAACCATATCCTTTTGTTTTCCATAAGCACACCGCCGTTCTGTCGCGAAGACATATATATAAATATTATAACATATACTCCCCAAAAAGTAAAGACCCGACGTATCACAGGCATATATACCGTATGCAGCGTGTTGCAGACCCATGCGAGGGATGCGAACGCATATCACCGCATTCGTCCGATACCGTGTCACTAAAGGAGCGCCCTTTGCTATGTATGTTGCGTACTGTGTACCCGCACGAGGGATGCGAACGCATATAGCCGCATTCGTCCGATACCGTGTCACCAAAGGAGCGCCCTTTGCTGTGTACGTTGCGTACTGTGTACCCGCACGAGGGATGCTTTTTTCTTTTCAGCTAACAGAGGGCACCGGGAAGCATACACTTGTCAGCTGTGTACGTTGCGTATTAAAGGGCTGATGCACCAACATCAGCCCTTTGAACTATCCTTATGATATGATCAGTCTTCACCCAGTTTGAGCGCCTTGGATATATTTATCCTGCCGATAAGCCTGCCCAGAACCAGAAATCCTGCAAGCAGCATCACCGCTATTACGGTATACAGCCTGAGATAGTCCTCACGAACAGGTATCACCGCAAACTCGGGCACACGACTGCTTACATCGAGAACGCTCTGGAAAAGCGGCACGAAAAGTTCGCTGGTTATGCCGCCTATGAATATGGCTGCAAATATCGCCACACCTGATACAAGTATCTGCTCGTATACTATCATTGAGATTATCTCGCGGTACTTCATGCCCATGGCACGCAGTATGCCGAACTGCAGAGTCCTGCTCTTTATTGAAAGTATCCAGTAGATCAGGAAACCGATGATACACATTATCATTATGGTAATGAATCCAAGTGTCAGCGCACCGTTCATGCCCTGCAGCATGGGATCGTTCTTCTTTGCGATGATCTCCTGCTTTGCAGATGTCATGCCTGTGACCTCTATTTTCGCTTTCTCAACAGAATCGTAAAATCCCTGCACCGAAGCATCATCCGCAAGATCTATCCATACCTGATACGGCTCCATGTTGGTCTGTACGTTAACATAGTCAAAGTTCATCACAGCAAAGTCCATATAGCTGCCGTCGCCTGCCTCCGCATAAGGATCAAGACCCGGCCAGTAGTCAACAAATGCCAGCACCGTGGCATCGAAGGGTTCGTTGGCACCCCATTCGCATTCCACCGTATCGCCCAGTTCAAGTCCGTAGTCCTTGAACGCTGAGGAAAGTATCACACCGGGCGCATACTCCGCCAGCGCTTCAAGATAGTTGTTTATATGTGTCGGCAGAAGTCTTTGCTCAAAGTTTATGACCTCTGAAAAGCCTGCAGGCTGTACCGCCATAAGCTGTACGTTCCTGTCAGTATTCGAGGAACCTGCGTTCATATCCTGATTGAGGAAGTCCTCCCTTTTCTTCTCGGTCTTTTTTTCAGCCGAACGCTTTACCACCGTCATCTTGCTGCTTTTTACAGTCACACCGTCACGTCTGAATACCTTTGCAGCGTGCTGTACTCCTTCCAGCTTTTCAAATCTTTCAAACACAGGTTCAGTATAGGTCACTACCGTCGCGGTGTCTGTGTCCTCCTCAGCCGCCTGCTGCATACCTCCGCCCATATTCGCTGAAGGTCCGGATCGCTTCTGTGCAGCCTCGGTCTTGCTTGAATACCATTCCTCTGCCAGTACTATATCCGCACCGTTCGCATACTCCACGGTTTCCTCAGCGTTGCGGTTGAGTGCCCTCGCTGTGTTCGCAAAGAACACGCCCAGGGAAACTGTCAGCACAAGGAACAGCATGAGGAACCTCTCTCTGCCCGTTGCCGACCTGCCTATGTTGTTCAGCGACACATACTGCGCAGGCGACCAGAAGCGCTTTCCTGCACTGCTTATCAGCCTGATGAGCATAGGATATATCCTTATCAGGAAAAGTCCCAGACCGAGTATGAATGCCGTTGATGCAACGAACATCATGGGATTAACTGTGGCTGTCGTATCGGTTATACCAAGGTCAAGCAGTTTCGCCTGCGTTCGCTTGTAGTAGTACAGCCACGCAAATGAGCCGCCTGCAAGTATTACATCCAGCCCCACCTTTTCCCATAGAGCCAGCTTTTTCTTTTTCGCCTTTGACTGCTTGTGCTCAACTATGGTAGTGCGTAAAGCAGGCACTATAGGCACCAGAGTAGTTATAAAGAACACCAGCACCGCCGCAGCCGCATATAAGAATGCCTCTGCTGTCAGCCTTACAGGCATGGCACGTCGGTTAACAAATTCAAGGAAGCCGTTTGATGCACCAAGTATCCTGCAAAGCCCAAGCCCTGCAAAAGGTCCTGCTATGGCGGTCAGTATGCCCAGCACCAGAGATTCCAGCGCGTATATACCCAGTATCTGTCTGTTGCCTGCACCACGGCTCTTGAATACCGCTATCTCGTTCTTTTCCTGCTCTATATTCAGCTTTGATACCATGAACAGGTAGAATATTATCATCAGTATAACAGGTATCTGCAGCAGCCACAGCAGCAGTGTCAGCTGTGAGGAACGCTTTGCATAATCGGTAAGTATATCCTTTGCAGGTATGATAAATCCGGTATCGTTTTTCTTGAATACCTCTTTCTGTGAGTTGTAGCTGCTGTTGATAGCTTTCAGCTCAGGGATATCCAGTTTGGTATAGTCGATGAAGAAATTATAACTCGCCTTAGATATGTTGACTGCTTTTGTAGGCAGCATCTCGTTCATCATGGTATCATAGTCAGTAAATACTGCAGCAGTATAAGCTTCGTCTATACCCTCAGCCCAGAAAGGGTCATTCTCATCGGCAACGTCGATAAGACCTACTATCTCTATCTTTACCGACTTTTCATTGTCAAACAGATTCGCTATCTCATAAACGGTATCAAGCGCAAGTCCGTTGGTCTTCAGGGACTTTTCAGTAGCCATGCACTCGAATACACCGTCATCACGCACACCCTTTGTCATCATTCTGCCCGATGAAGCAGCGGAGTGCTCACATATATCCGACATACCCCCAAGGGTCAGCCTTGCAGGGGTCTCTCCTGCCTCTACGGATATAGACTTGCAGTACAGGTCGTTATCCAGCACCACCTTTTTGCTGCCTGCCACAGGCAGGTCAAGCTCCCCGAACTGCTTCTCAGCCAGCGCGGTATATTCCTCCATAGTCCGTACCTGCTCATCGGTACTCAGCTTGCTTTTAAAGCTGTGCGAGGTATTGTAAGACCCGGGGTATATCATGTATTCTTCCTGAAAAGCCTCCATATCCTTTACCAGCATACGCTGCAGCGAGGCATTCATATATATAGGTATGGTGCTCATCATAGCCGATGCCATGATAAAACCTGTCAGCAGGCAGAACACCATCCATTTGGTATTTCGCATCTTGCGAAGCAGAAGTGTAAACATTGAGTGCAGCTCCTTGCTTTTTATTTCAGAACGAGCTCGTCGCCCTCGTTTATGCCCGATACTATCTCGGACTGCGAACCTGTGGTCAGACCTGTTTCTATGGGAACAGCTGTCTTTTCACCGTTTTTCAGCACGTATACGACTTTTTCGCCGTCCACCTTTTTGATAAGATTATTTGATATGACTATAACATTCTCTGCTTTATCCAGCACGAGTATCACATCTGCCAGCTGACCCAGTGCATCTGCGGGTATATCCCCCTCAAAACGGACATAGATGGTATCAGCCTCATAGGCGATGCCTGTTTTATCCTCCTTGTCGTGGGATGCTTTTACTTCCTCCTGATAAACTGCCAGCGCCGCAGGATCCATGAATACCACGCCGTCATAGTAGTTCTCGTTTATGCGTATCTGCACCTTTGTATCAACGCTGAACTTTGACATATCATCAGGCTTTACAGCTATATACAGCGCGGTCGTATCTATCACTGTAGCAACTGTCTGTCCCGAGCTTACATTATCGCCTTCACGGACATCTGCAAGCTGTGACACTACTCCGTCAATGGGAGAACGCAGTACCGAGCCATCTTTTCTCTCACGGAGCTTGTTCAGCTCACGCTCTATCAGCTGTACGTCAACGTAAGCTGAATCTATCTGAGCCTGAGTACCGCCGCTTTCCCATATCATATCCACGTTCAGCTTTGCCTTTTGCAGATAAAGCTCCTTTTCGGCTATCTGATCGTCAAGATCAGACGTATCTATCTCACAGATGGCATCGCCTTTTTTCACCTTATCGCCTGCACGCACATTGAAATCAAGTATGACTCCGCTCTGCTTTTCATAGCTGAGGTCATACTGTCTTTCCGCGGTAACAGTACCTGTGCTGACCAGCTTTTTCTCTATATCCTTGCGTTTCGCTGTTACGGTGGTATAGCTGACCTCGCTTGCTTTTACCGCAGGCGGTACAGCAGCTTCCTCCTCATCAGGCAGCAGGTAGCAGCCCGATGTCATCATAACTGCCGCGGCGCATACCATTGTCGGTAATGTGCGGCAGATGAACTTTTTTATATCTGCAAGACCTTTCATCATTTGTCCCTCCGAAAAAACTGTCTTTTATATACATACTACCTCATTATACCATTTTCTGCTTGCTTTGGCTATATGCAACAGGACAAAATTAAACTTATTTTTTCAGCACAATGCACAACCATATTCTTAATATTCATATTATTTACCGATAATACAGCTATCACACAATGTAAACGATAACAGAATTATATAATTATATGATATACTGATACGTATCCTTAAATGTTCCACGTGGAACATTTGTTCTGGTTCAGTCACAAAAAACTGCCCCCGCATCAGCAGGGGCAGGAACATATTATTTTATTATCAGAACATTCTGATCTTGCTTGCGATCTCAGCAGAGTGAGAAAGTATAGTAAGATTAGCATCTATGTCGCTCTCTACCATATTGGGTGTGATGAAAGCCAGCTCATCATCGGGACGGTTAGCACGCTCGATATACATCAGCTTGCCGAACATCTCGGAGATAGAAGGCTTGAGAGTCTGTACATCCTTGCCCTTGAGGCGAACGTACATGGAGCAGTTTGTATCCTTGTAGCGTACAACGAACTTTTCGTCCTTCTTGGATTCATTCCAGTGGATGCCCAGTGATCTGCCGTTATGTCTGAGGCAGTCGATGATATCACCGACAACAGCAGAAGCGGTAGGCAGCTTGCCTGCGCCCTGACCGTAAAACAGTACATCGCCCACACCGTCACCTGTAACGCTTACTGCGTTGTATACATCATCAACACTTGCCAGCATATTGCTCTTGGGAACAAGTCTGGGGCATACGATAGCGCTGAGGCTGCCGTCCTCAAGTCTCTTTACAGATGCTATCAGCTTGATCACGTAGCCTGCATTGTCAGCGTACTCAACATCATCAAGAGTGATGCGTGTGATACCTGACTTATGTACCATTTCGGGATATATATGCTTGCCGTATACCAGTGAACCGAGGATACAGATCTTGCGGCACGCATCCTCGCCCTCAACATCGGCAGTAGGATCAGCCTCGGCATAGCCCAGCTGCTGAGCCAGCTTCAGTGCATCCTCAAAGCTCATCTGATCCTTTATCATCTTAGTGAGTATAAAGTTGGTAGTACCGTTGAGTATACCCGAGATCTGCTGTATCTCGTTACCTGCAAGACACTTGTACAGAGGTCTGATTATCGGTATACCGCCGCCAACGCTGGCTTCAAACAGATAGGAACAGCCGTTATCCTGTGCAAGCTGCAAAAGCTCAGCACCGTAAGCCGCAACAAGCGCCTTGTTGGATGTGACAACGCTCTTGCCCTTGGCAAGCAGCTTCTTGGTGTATTCATAAGCGAATGTTGTACCGCCTACTACCTCGGCAACTACCTCTATCTCATCATCGTTGAGTATAGTATCAAAATCGTGTATAATCCTGTCAGCAAAAGGTGACTCAGGAAAATCCCTGAGATCAAGGATGTACTTGATATCACAATCTCTGCCTATCTTATTGCTTATAGATTCCCTGTTCTTCATAAACAGCTCTACTGTACCCGAGCCGACTACACCGTATCCGATGACAGCAACATTTTTACTCATAATTTAATTATCCTCTTCCCAATTAATATTTTTTCTGCCTGCGCAGACCGAAATCACTCGCCCGAGATTATCTTCGCTTCAACCACGCCCGACACCTTTGAAAGCTCCTCAGTGAGTTTCTGGGTGTTGAGTGTATCTCTGTCGAACCTGACGGAGAACGTTACCGTAGCCACTGAATCCACGGGGATGTTCTGGTTTATTGTCAGTATATTTGTCCCCAGCTCATAAAGCTTTGATATTATTGAGGACAGTACGCCCTTTTCATCACGCAGGGTGCAGTAAACGGAAACGATATTATTCGTAAGACGTTCCTCATAATTAAAAACGGAGTCCTTATATTTATAGTAAGCACTCCTGGATATACCGACCGCTCTGCAAGCTTCGGTAGAGGTAGATACCTCGCCCCTCGCCCGCATACGCTTGGCAGCAAGCACCTTCAGCACGATATCAGGCAGTACATCCGCACTGACTATCACCAGACCGGAGTCGTTATCAGCCACGAAAAGTTCACCTCCGACAAACAAGTGTATTCGCAACACATACAACTATATCACGTTTTCACTGATTTGTCAAGAGAACTTTTTTTGAACATACCACGCCCTCAATACACAGACAGGCTCGATAAGTGCGCCGGAAGGGCTCTATACGCGGCAGGTATAGTTATTATCAACGAAATTGTTAACAGGGTTACCTTACTATTGTTAATTTTGCGGAAAAAAATAGCACCGTCTTGAATTTTATCCTAAAAAGATGTAAAATAAAATTACATTTTGTTGTGAGTAACTGCCGAAAGGAGTGAGCAGTTTGGATATAATCAGTGAGATACTGGAAACCGACAGACTTGCCGAAGAAAAGCTTGAACAGGCCAAGCAGGAACGCAGCCGTATGCTGGCTGACTGCGAGAAAGCTGTCAAGAGGATACATGATAACGCTGAATCCGAAGCCGGTCTGTACCGTGACTTCCTTTTTGGTGAGGATACCAGTGAGGAAACGGCAAAGGTTCTGAAAGAAAGCGAAAAAGAACAGCTCGATGCCCTTGTAGAGGCTTACGAGAGGTGTCACGAAGAATGGGAAACGGAGATAATCGCTGCGATAACGGGCTAATACCCATGCGGCTGAAAGGGGGTGCCCGATATGTTGGAAAACTACAGCTCAAATGCCACCACAGCCAAGATAAGGGCTAAATATGCCCAGCTTTTCACGATAGATGATTACCGTGAACTGGCGGCACTGAGAACTGTCCCCGAGGCGGCGGAATACTTATCGCGGTCAGTGAGGTTCAGGGAAGCCTTTGCGGAGGTAGACCCCAACACAGTACACCGCGGATTTCTGGAAGAACTGATATACAGAGAGAACTTCCGCACATATATAAGGCTGTGCAAATTCCAAGGGCTTGACAAAGAACCCTTCTTCGGGTTTCTTATAAGGCGCAGTGAGATAGACTGCATACTTTCGATAATCAACCGGATAAACTCATCGCTGGACAGGACTTTCCTGCCGGATCTGCCGGGATATCTTATAAAGCATCTTACGATACCCGTTATGGAACTCAGTCTTTCGCAGACCTACGATGATCTTGTCGCAGGGCTGAAGGGCACACGTTATGCCAGGGTATTGAAGAAAATACCTGTGCGTGATGACGGCAAAGCCGATTATACCGAGTGTGAGCTGAGGCTGAGGTCTGATTATTATGCGGAGCTTCTTGAACAGGCGGACAAGGAGTTCGCGGGAGTAGTTTCAGAAGAGCTGAAAACTATGATACTGCGTGAGATAGACTGCCGCAATATCATAAATGCCTACCGTATGAAATCCTACTTCGGGTATTCCCCCGAGGAGATAAAGCGAAGGTCGCTGAATTTTTACGGCATAGGCAAAAAGAATATGGAAAGGCTGTATGATGCAGCCGATCCCGAGACCATGATGGATATGGTAAATCATACCATCTACGGAAAAAATTCACCCGATACCGACAATATCGAGGTAGAGATAAACAGCGTGAAGATACGAAGGCTGAGGCATTACCTTACGGGCAGCACCCATGCACCCGTTGCGCTGTATGCTTTCATAATCCTTTGCGACATTGAAGCTTCCAACCTGGTGCATATCATAGAGGGCATCAGGTACGGCGTTGAGGCTGCTACCATTGAATCGCAGCTGATAACGCTTTGATATCTTCACGATGAAAGGAGTGCGAACACCTTAATATGGCAATTGAAAAAATGGCGCTTGTCAATATCATAGGCAGATTTGAGGATCTGGATGAGACCCTTATACGCTGCTGCGACAGCGGGTGCTTCCATATCGAGCCTGCTTTCAGGAACGAAGCAAATTCCACGGTAAAGCTGCTGAATGAGAAGAACCCCTTCGGAGTGCCGCTCAAAGAATTTGCATCCCTTGCCACAGAGATGGGCATTGAGCTTAAAGAAACTCAGGGGACGAGATTCAACGGGTGGACAGCGGAACAGTTCAATGAGCTTTCCGAAAATATCGACAGCGAGATAAACGAAAAGAACAGCGAAAGACAGGCTCTCGCAAAAGAGGTATCCGATCTGGAGGCTGCAGTGCTGCAGGTAGATCACCTGCGGGGCATGAACAGCGATTTCAGCAAGATATTCGCCTGTAAGCACACTGCCTGCCGCATAGGACGTATGCCTGCGGATAATTTGGCAAAGCTGCAGTACTATGACCAGACTTTCTTCTTTGTCCCCTTTGAAACGACAAAGGATTTCTGCTGGGGAATGTATTTCTGTGCAGAGAGCGACAAGGAACTGGTGGACAGTATATTCCGCTCCATGTTCTTTGAAAGGATACGTCTGCCCGACTACGTGACGGGCAACACCGATGAGGCTCTTAAAAAGCTGGACAGCCAGATAAAGGAAAAGAAAGCCAAAACAGAGGCTCTCGACAAGGAACTGGCAGCCCTTGCGAAAAAGCATGATGCTACTATACTGGAAGCATACACAGCACTTAAAAAGCGGTATGACATCTTCGAGCTGAGAAGAAAAGTCGGTGCGGTAAAGGAGAAGTTCTATATAAAGGGCTTTGTACCAAAAAAGCAGGCTGATAAGTTCTCTGAGAAGTTCGGGGATATGGATGAGGTCGAGGTAGTACTTCTGCCGCCCGATGCGGACGCATACGTAACTCCCCCGACGGTGCTGAAAAACAGCTGGTTCACAAGACCATTCGCCATGCTGGTGGAGATGTACGGTCTGCCAAAGTATAACGGATTCAACCCCACAGCCTTCGTGGCGATAACCTATACACTGCTGTTCGGTATAATGTTCGGTGACCTGGGACAAGGTCTACTGCTGTTTCTCGGCGGACTGATACTTGGCAGAAAGAGCAAGCAGGCGGGCGGCATCGTTGCAAGATGCGGTCTTTCAAGTATGATATTCGGTACGCTGTACGGCTCGGTATTCGGATTTGAAGAACTTCTCGACCCGATATACGAAAGCTTCGGGATCGACTTCCTGCCACTGAAGATATTCAAGCAGTCAACTTTCATACTGCTGACCGCAGTAGGCATAGGTATATTCCTGATACTGGTATCAATGCTGATAAACATATATATCGGATTCAAGGAAAAGAATTACGAAAAAGCGATATTCGGATGCAACGGCATCGCAGGTCTTGTCTTCTACGCATCGGTATGCACAGGTGTTATATGCACCATAATGCTGAAGATAGAAGTCATGTCACTTCCTTTCAAGATATTCCTGATAGCGATACCGCTGATATGCATATTCTGCCGCGTACCCTTCTCGATAGCTGTGAAGTACAAGAAGTGGAAGCTTTCAGAAGACGAGGAGGATATGACCATAGGCGGATTCATCGTGGAGAATTTCTTCGAGATGTTTGAATTCCTGCTGAGTTACGTTTCAAACACCATGTCCTTCCTGAGAGTTGGCGGTTTCGTGCTTTCTCACGCAGGCATGATGATGGTCGTAATGACACTGATGAATATGGCAAATTCCTTTGCCATGAAGCCTGTGACACTGGTTATAGGCAACCTGTTCGTAATGGCTATGGAGGGCATGATAGTAGCGATACAGATAATCCGTCTGGAATTCTACGAAGTGTTCTCAAGATTCTACGAGAGCGATGGCAAGGAGTTCGTACCTATGAGTGTAAGCTTCGATACCGAAGTAAATATATAACAGATAATTTTGGAGGTTTTGGTTATGCTTAAAATCATGTTGCTGCCCCTGGCAGCTGTAGTACTGCTGACAGTACCTTTTATACTTATGGCTAAGAAGATAAAGACAGGCGAAAAGTCTGCAAAAGCAGCTTTCATCGGTAATCTCTGCACATTTGCAGGCATCATGCTGGTGGGTATGATAGTGCCTTTCACCGATCTGGTAGCATTTGCGGCATCTGAAGGCTCTACCGTCAAGGAAGCACTCACAACAGGTGCAGGTCTCGGTTATCTGGCTGCAGGTCTTTCCGTTGGTCTTTCATGTATAGGATCTGGTATCGCCGTTGGTTCGGGCGCACCTGCCGCTATCGGTGCTACTTCCGAGGATCCCAAGAACTTCGTTAAGGCTCTGATCTTCGTCGTACTGGGTGAAGGTATCGCGCTGTACGGTCTGCTGATATCCATACTGATAATCTCTAACATCGGCGGCTAAGATCATGAAGTTCTATTTGCTCAGCGATAACATAGATACCCTTATGGGTATGCGTCTGGCGGGCATAGAGGGAAAAGTCGTACATGGTACGCAGGAGGTCTCCGCGGCGCTGGACGAAGCTATGGCGATGAAGGACGTGGGCATAATACTTATGACCGAGATAGCACTGAAGCAGTGCCCCGAAAAGGTCATGAACTACAAGCTCACACGCGCTGAACCGCTTATAGTCGAGATACCTGACAGACACGCCACGGCAAACATCTCCGATACTATATCAAAGTATCTGGCTGAGGCTGTTGGCATCAAGCTGTAGATCGATCGGAGGATACAATGACAGATCAGACACAAAAGCTGGAAAAATTCAAGCAGGCAGTATTCAATGAAGCTGCCGCAAAGGCTGACGAGATAATAAAGGAGACCGAGCAGCATTGCAGCGGTATACTGGCGCAGGCTGAGGCTGAGGCCAGAAAATTCGTCAGCGAGAGCAGAGCTAAAGCTGAAAAGGAATATAAAGAAACTTCACAGCGCACCGAGTCAGCAGGACGGCTGGAACTGCGCAGAAAGCTGCTGAACGCAAGACAGGAGGTCGTCGACAAGGTGTTCTCCAACGTGCGCGAAAAGCTGGAAGCTTTCAGGGAGAGCGCCGCTTATGAAAGACTGCTTGTAAAACGGGCAGAGGAGTGCGCAGCTGCTTATCCCGGCAAAAGGGGCGAAGTGCGCGTAGCGGCAGCTGATATGAAATACGCTGCCAAGCTTACCTGCGGCGGCAGGTTCACTGTATGCGAGAGCGGGAACATACTGCTTGGGGGCATCATGGTGGTATTCCCCGAGGACAATCTTGCTCTTGACTGCACTTTCGATAATGAATTTGACAGACAGAAGAGCGGCTTTGCAGGAAAAGCAGGGCTTGTTTTTGATATGTAAACTATTGGCAGAGTCCACATAAAGGGCGTGAATAAAATGAGTACGGAAACAATGGATAAGATATATTCGGTCAACGGACCTGTCGTTACGGTCCGCGATACCAAGAGCTTTGCCATGCAGGAAATGGTATTCGTGGGCGAAAAGCGTCTGATCGGTGAGGTCATTCGTGTCAGCGCAAAGGAAACTACCCTGCAGGTATACGAAACTACTACGGGTCTTAAACCGGGAGAGCCTGTTTACGGCACCGGTGCGCCTATGGCTGCAACACTGGGCCCAGGTATACTTGACAATATGTTCGACGGTATCGAAAGACCGCTGAAAAAGCTGGAAGAAATAAGCGGTGCGTTCATATCCGAGGGTGCGAACGTTCCTGCGCTTGACCCCAAGCGCAAGTTCGATGTTACGGTGACGGTTAAGAGAGGCGATATACTTCGTCCCGGCGAGATATATGCCACCTGCCCCGAAACAGCGCTTATAACACACAAGTGTATGCTCTCGCCTTTTTCAAAGGGCGGAAAGGTCGTATGGACGGCTGTTACGGGCAAGTATAACGTTAACGATGTGGTAGTAAGGCTGCATGATGAATACGGCAGAGAAGAAGAACTTACCCTCTGCCAGAAATGGCCTATAAGGACTCCACGTCCCTGCGCTGAAAGAATGCCTATGTCAAGACCGCTGATAACAGGTCAGCGTATAATAGATACGGTAGTACCCGTGGCTAAGGGCGGCACTGCCGCTATCCCGGGAGGATTCGGTACAGGCAAGACCATGAACCAGCACCAGATAGCAAAATGGTGCGATGCGGATATAATCGTATACGTTGGCTGCGGCGAGCGCGGCAACGAGATGACTCAGGTACTTGAGGAATTCAGCGAACTGATAGACCCAAAGACACAGCGTCCCCTGACAGACAGAACTACCATGATAGCAAACACCTCGAATATGCCTGTTGCGGCAAGAGAGGCTTCCATATACACAGGTATCACTCTGGCAGAGTATTACAGGGATATGGGCTATCATATAGCAATAATGGCGGATTCGACTTCACGTTGGGCTGAGGCACTGCGTGAGATATCGGGTCGTCTGGAAGAAATGCCCGCTGAGGAAGGCTTCCCTGCTTATCTGCCCTCCCGTATATCGGAATTCTATGAGAGAGCAGGCTATGTAAAGACCCTTGGCGGTTCTGAGGGCTCTGTTACCATAATCGGTGCGGTATCTCCCCAGGGTTCGGATTTCTCCGAGCCTGTAACACAGAACACCAAGCGTTTCGTAAGATGTTTCTGGGCACTGGATAAGGCACTTGCCTATGCAAGACATTATCCTGCCATAAACTGGAACACCAGCTATTCGGAGTATATCGACGATCTCTCCGCTTACTACAAAAACAACGTCGCCCCGGATTTCATGGAGGTAAGACAGCAGATATCAAATATCCTTGTTGAGGAAAACAGCCTGATGGAGATAGTAAAGCTGATGGGTACGGATGTACTCCCCGACGATCAGAAGCTGCTGATAGAAGCAGCAAGAGTAGTCAGAGTAGGATTCCTCCAGCAGAACGCTTACCACAAGGACGATACCTATGTACCCCTTGAAAAGCAGTACCGCATGATGAAGGCTATACTGCGCTTCTTTGATCTTTCAAAGGAGGCACTGGCAAAGGGCGTTGCTATCGACAGGATAATGTCAAACGGCTGGGCTGACAAGCTCATAAAGATAAAGTACGATATCCCCAATGACAAGCTTGGTATGTTCGATGACTACGAGAGGGATATGAACGAATGGTACAAGAACGCGGAGGTGGTCTGAGTTGAATATTAAATATATCGGTCTCAGCGAGATAAACGGACCTCTGGTAGTTCTTGACAAATGTAAGAACGTAAGCTATGACGAGATAGCCGATATCGAGCTGGACAACGGCACCCACCGTCTGGCGCGTGTTGTTGAGGTATACGAGGATAAGGCAGTACTGCAGGTATTCGAGGGCACCAAAGGGCTCTCACTGAAAAATACCACCACAAGCTTTGAGGGCAGACCCATGGAACTCCCCCTTTCGGACGAGATGCTGGGACGTATCTTCAACGGTGCAGGCAAGCCTATTGACGGTCTTGGCGATATAGTTGCAGAGGAGAGCCGCGATATCAACGGCGAACCGCTTAACCCCGTATCCCGTGTATACCCCAGGAACTATATAAATACAGGTATATCGTCTATAGACGCACTTATGACCCTGATAAGAGGTCAGAAGCTGCCTATATTCTCAGGCTCGGGACTTTCACACAACAAACTGGCTGTACAGATAGTACGTCAGGCTAAGATAGCTGATGAAGCAGGTCAGGATTTCGCGGTAGTATTCGGTGCTATGGGCGTTACCAATGACGTTGCTGACTATTTCCGCAGAAGCTTCGAGGAAACAGGCGTTCTGCAGAGAGTTGCCATGTTCCTGAACCTTTCAAACGACCCTATCATCGAGCGTATACTTACTCCCAGATGCGCACTTACCTGCGCTGAGTATCTGGCATTCAAGAAGAATATGCATATCCTCGTCATACTGACAGATATGACTTCATACGCGGAAGCACTCCGTGAGTTCTCATCCTCAAAGGGTGAGATACCGGGAAGAAAGGGCTATCCGGGATACCTTTATTCCGACCTTGCTTCTATCTATGAAAGGGCAGGCATCGTAAAGGGTGCAAACGGTTCTGTTACACAGATACCCATACTCACCATGCCTAATGACGATATCACCCACCCTGTCCCCGACCTTACGGGATATATAACCGAGGGTCAGATAGTACTGGACAGAAACCTTGATGCTACAGGCGTATATCCGGGCGTTGCCATACTGCCCAGCCTTTCAAGACTTATGAAAGACGGCATAGGCGAGGGCTATACCCGTGAAGACCACCAAATGTGCGCTAACCAGCTGTTTGCGGCTTATGCTAAGGTACAGGATGCGCGTTAGCTGGCTTCCGTTATCGGTGAGGAAGAACTTACTGCCACCGATAAGGCATACCTCAGATTCGGTGAACTGTTTGAAGCACATTTTATAGACCAGGGATTTGAAACGAACCGTTCAATAGAAGAGACTCTTGACCTCGGCTGGAAACTGCTTTCGTCACTGCCGAGAACAGAACTTGACAGAGTTGATGATGAACACCTGAACAAGTTCTATGACCCTGAGAATGCGTTTACCCAGTAACCTTGAAGGAGGATCTGTATGTCATCATATGAGATCATAAAAATGGCTTTTGCTGTCGCAGCAGTCATTTTAGGAGTCGGTATGCTTATTAAGCCCGAAAAATACCTTAAAAAGGGCAGTGAGGGCAGTGAAGCTGATATAAGCAAGTATCGCAAAGTAGGTACTATTGTCACTGTGGTCGGTATACTGGCCGTATTGCTGAATATCGTACTTATAGTTAAATACTGAGTTATCATAAAGTAAGCGAGTATCTCGTTTCTTATTTCCGAAAGGAGTGAAAAAGCTTTGGCTGTACAGCAGGTGTTCCCCACGAAGGGTAACCTCATAGCAACTAAGAAAAATCTCCAGCTTGCGGCACTGGGCTATGAACTTCTCGACAGAAAGCGCAATATCCTTATACGTGAGATAATGACGCTGGTCGAAAAAGCCAAGGAACTCAGAAGCTCCATAGAAGATACCTATAAGGAAGCCTATGAGATGCTGAAACTGGCTAATATGTCAATGGGTGTTATAACCCCCTATGCGGAGTGTATGCCCGTAGAGGATGGTATTGAACTTTCCTCCAAGACTGTTATGGGTGTGGAACTGCCTAAGGTCATTTTCCACGAAACGCCCCGCGAGGTCTGCTATGGGTTCTCACGTACAGATTCACAGCTTGACAGAGCGTTCATCGCATTTGAAAAAGTCAAGAAACTTACTGTGACACTGGCAGAAGTTGAGAACAGCATATACAGACTTTCTGTGGCAATAAAGAAAACTCAGCGCAGAGCAAATGCTCTGCAGAATATCATAATACCGCGCTATACCGATACTGTAAAGTTCATCGCGGATTCTCTGGAAGAAAAAGACAGAGAAGAATTCTCGCGTATGAAGGTGATAAAGGCGGTAAAACTTAAAAAGGAAAACGAGAACAACACGGAGGAACGACATTGAACAAACTAAAAAAAGCATTCAGCGGTTTTGCAGTGCTTTCCATATTCTGTATAGTAATGGGTATCGCACTGATCATTGATCCGAACATATTCACTAGAGTGGTAGGACTTGTAGTAGGCGGTTTGATCGCCGCTATGGGAGCTGCATCGCTGATAAATTACTTTATACGCGCAAATACCGATCCCGAGAACGCTAGTGGGCTTGTTAGCGGTGTTATACTGGTGATATCAGGCGTATTCATAATGGTAAGACCGGATTTTATCCCGAAGGTCATAGCCTTCGTATTCGGTGCATATATGCTGATAAGCGGTATCACAAATATACAAGGCGCTATGCAGCTGAAGCATAATAACAGTCCCCGCTGGACAAAGGCTATGCTGACAGCTGTACTTACTGCACTGACAGGCATACTGCTGGTGATCAATCCCCTGCTGCTTGCCGATGTTACTTTCAGGCTGCTGGGTATATGCCTGCTGGTATCGGGTCTGACTAATATAGGCGGAAGCCTGCTGACAGGCAGAAACAAGCCCGATGAAGGATCCTATAAAATGGATGGCCGCAGCGACGGACAGAAATTCATTGATATCGACTGATACGATAAGCAGTCCCGCGTGGACTGCTTTTTTTGTGCTGTGCCGCGTACAATATATAGCGAAACACAATATATTGTGTTTCGCTATATGCCTATCTTCAAATCGTGGATTTTTTAACAATGTGCCCGCAGAACCCTGAAAAGCGCTGTATCGCAGCAGAACGCATAGCAGTTCATACAAAAATATGAATATGCATTCGTAAACTATGCCAAAAAAGACACCGTGTTATTGTGCAAATTTCCGTGGTAAAAGACTTGACAAATACAATATCTTGTGATATGATAATAAACGTACTACAATATAATGAAGAAAAGAGGAAAGAAACATGATAAACGTAAATGTTAAGAACGGCGAGCTTACCGAAGAAGAAAAGCAGGCATATATCTCCAGAGCGCATGACCTCTATCCCGGTAAGGCTATCGACTCGATAGACATCTCACTTGACGGTGATTACGCTGAGGTAGATTATCATTTCTCCGCTGTTCCTTTCCAGAGGATAAGGAGAATAACAGGATACCTTGTAGGCACACTTGACCGCTTCAATGATGCTAAGCGCAGTGAAGTCGAGGACAGAGTCAAGCACGGTGTCATCAGCTAAGACCTTCAATTTTATTATTTGTTTTTTATTGGCAAAAGCCGTTCCGTTAACGTGGAACGGCTTTTTTGTATCTGTATGTATTTTAATGAAATATCGGGGAAAAATAAAATTGTAAACATTTTATGAACCCTATTGACTTTTGGTAGATAGTGTGCTATATTTAGTTTGTACACAAAACATTGGTATACAAACTAAAATCAAAAACCTGAATAAATAATATCCAAGGAGGAAAGCACTATGTCGATCTATGAAAACAAACTGAAAATGAGAGATGGAAGCGAGTATAGTCTTGAGGAACTGAAAGGCAAGGTCTTGCTGATAGTAAATACAGCCACCGGCTGCGGCTTTACTCCGCAGTATAAAGGTCTGGAGGATCTGTATGAGAACTACCGTGACAAGGGTCTGGAGATACTTGATATCCCCTGCGACCAGTTCGGTCATCAGGCACCCGGCGATGACAATGAGATACACGAGTTCTGCACCATGAAGTATGACACAAAGTTCCCCAGATTTGCAAAGTCAGAGGTAAACGGTGAAAATGAACTTTCGCTGTACACTTTCCTGAAATCCGAGATGGCTGAGGACAGCGTGAACGGTCTGAAAAACAAGACCATAATGAAGGGCGTTGAAAAACTCAGCACCACCTGCAAAAATAAAGGCGACATCAAGTGGAATTTCACTAAATTCTTAGTTGACCGTCAGGGAAATGTAGTAGGCAGATATTCACCTACCACAAAGCCCGAAGACCTTGAAGAGGAGATCAAGAAATATATATGAGCGATAAATACGATCCTATACGGCTGAGGAACCAGCTCTGCTATCCACTTTACCTCTGTGCCAAGGAGGTAACACGAAGGTATACACCTATACTGGAAAAACTTGAGCTGACTTATACGCAATACGTTGTCATGATGTACCTGTGGGAACAGGACGGCTGCACTGTAAATCAGATGAGTTCAGCACTCATGCTCGATCCGAGCACACTGACCCCCCTGCTGAAAAAGCTTGAAAGCAAGGGCTATATCAGACGTACCCGCAGCGAGACAGATGAGCGCAGCCTGAACATCGTACTGACAGAAACGGGCGATGCTCTTAAAGATGAAGCACTGTCCGTACCCGAGCAGATGAAATGCTGCATAGGGCTGACCCCCGAGGAAGGCGCTACCTTCTGCGGACTAATAATGAAGATACTGAAAAATATCGAAGATACAGAAAAGGAGTGACTGTTATGGCAGTAATAAAGGTAACAACAGCAGATTTTGAAAACGTGGTACTGAAGTCCGACAAGCCCGTTCTTGTTGATTTTAACGCAGACTGGTGCGGTCCCTGCAGAATGCTCGCACCCCTGCTGGAGGAGATCGCAGCTTCAAGAGATGATATCAAGGTAGTCAGCGTCAACGTTGACGACGAAGGCGAGCTCGCTGCACAGTTCGGTATATCCTCTATACCCTGCATAATAGCATTCAAGGACGGTGCAGAAAAGAAGCGCAGTATCGGCTTTCGCGGAAAGGAAGCTATCGAAGATATGCTGAGGTGATATTATGGCTCATGATATCATAATAATAGGCGCAGGTCCTGCAGGTATGACAGCTGCCATATACGCAAGACGCGCCAACAAAACCGTGATGCTGCTTGAGGCAGCCGCATTCGGCGGACAGATCATCAACGCACACAAAATAGATAATTATCCTGCTGCCCCGAATATCTCAGGCTTCGACTTCGCTATGAAGCTTTATGAACAGGCTACCGCACTGGGCGCTGAATTCGTATTTGAAAAGGCTGTGGGTATAGAGGATAAGGGCAGCTACAAGCAGGTGAACACTCCCTCAGCCAGCTATCAGGCAGGTGCTGTCATCATCGCAACAGGTTCGGACAAGCGCAAGCTTGGCGTAGCCCGCGAGGACGAGCTTATAGGCAAAGGCGTAAGCTACTGCGCAGTATGTGACGGCGCATTCTTCCGCGGCAAGACAGTTGCCGTTGCAGGCGGCTCAAGGATAGCACTTGAAGATGCGCTGTATCTGACAGATATCGCGGAGAAAGTCTACCTTGTGCATAAGCTGGGCAGCTTCCGCGGAGCAGAGGCTGAGTTTGATAGACTGAAAGAGCGCAGTAATGCCGAGATAATACTGAACAGTGATATAACCGAGCTGAAAGGCGAAAACGCACTTGAAAGCATCGAAGTTACTTCACGCGACGGCAGTGTGCGCGATATAAACGTCAGCGGACTTTTCGTGGCAGTGGGCAGAGTTCCCGAAAATCAGAATTTCGCATCTGTCATTGACCTTGACGAAAAAGGCTATGCAGCCGCAGGCGAAAACTGCCTTACAAGGACACCCGGCATATTCGTTGCAGGCGATAACCGCGTAAAGGAAGTACGCCAGCTTGTAACAGCTGCTGCAGACGGTGCTACCGCAGCCACCGCAGCGATAAAATATCTCAACGATAAGAAGGCATAACAATACCTCCTCAAAACGGCGGGTGCAGAAGGCTGCATCCGCTGTTTTTATTTGCAGTGTTCCTCACCATGACCCATTATTTTTATCTGCCGGGTATATAATGAATGAGAAAAGCACATTTTTATCTCAAAGGCTATTGACAAGGATATTTCAGCGTGATAAAATTAAAATATATAAGAAATATGCATCCGGTATAAAAAGAAATACATGGTTATCCATATAGCACCCCATTACAAAGTGCTATATAACAATGAATCATCGTGTTGATGTTATCCTCCCCCGCCTGCGGCGGGGAAGGATAACCGCCAAGTGTTTCAAGTACCGATATAATACTAATTAATGTGGTGTGTCATCGGGATAATCATAAAGAAATATTCACATACCGGAACACTTAACAGAAATATATTTTTTGGAGGAACAAATGAAAAAACTGCTATTCGTATTCAACCCGCTGGCGGGTAAGGGACAGATAAAAAATGAACTTTTCAGCATCGTGGATATTTTTACCAAAGAGGGCTATGATGTGACCGTATACCCTACTCAGTGTCCGGGTGACGGCGGACGAAAGATCAGGGAGGACGGCAGCAGCTATGACCTGGTGCTGGCAAGCGGAGGTGACGGTACGCTCTCAGAAGCGGTCAGCGCTCTGCTCTCACTGGATAAAAAGGTGCCGCTGGGATATATCCCTACGGGCTCAACAAACGATGTGGGTATGTCGCTGGGTCTGCCAAACAAGCCTGTTGACTGCGCTAACGCTATCGCTAAGGGTGTGTATTTCGATTACGATATAGGTCAGTTCAACGAAGATACCCATTTTGTATACGTGGCAGCCTTCGGTGCATTCACTGCAGTATCCTACGAGACCCCACAGGAGTACAAGAACCGTTTCGGTCATGTGGCTTATATCGCAGAAGCCCTCAGGCGTGTCAACTCGATAAGGGGTTATGACCTTGTCATAGAGCATGACGGCGAAGTGATAGAGGGCAGCTTTGCACTGGGACTTATTTCCAATTCACAAAGTATCGCAGGTATGAAAAATTTCATACAGGACGGTGTTTGCTACGATGACGGTCTGTTTGAGGTGTGCCTTATTAAGAACCCCAGCAACGCACTGGAGCTGAGCAGCATCCTTGCAGAGGCTGCCATAAACAAGCTTACAGGTCCGAACTTTGTGACATTCAAGACATCTCATCTGAAAATAAAGAGCAAGCAGCCCCTCGCATGGGCGCTGGACGGCGAATCGGGCGGTGTGCATGATGAAGTTGATATAATCAACCTGAAACAGGCTATCCGCCTGAAAATAGGCTTCAATGAGATAGCTGCCGAGCAGGAGTTCGTTAGAATGCAGGCTCCCGCTGAACATCTGCTGAAGCTTACCGCTGAGGAGTACTTCAAGACCCATGATAGCGACGAAGAAGAATAACTATAAATAATTCAGCCCCCGGACGTTATAAGGGCGGCGCTGATATAGAAGTTTTATGCCATAGTATTTCTGATGCAAAGTCAGAAGTACTATGGCGTTTCTATTGACAGTGCATAGATGACGTGCTATAATGGTAACTAACATCGGAATATATCGTTTTTTCTCATAGATATGATAAGATCAGAAAGAAGGATTTATATGCTATTTTCTAACAGACTTGTCAAGTATTTCATAATCGTTTTTACCGCAGCAATGATGACTTATCTTGTAGGTTGTAACGATGTAAAATACGAGAAAGAATATAAAAGCGAATCTCCATCGGGAGAGAAAACGGTTACAGTTAAAGTCGATTATGTTAGCCGTCCGGATGTGTTTTACAACGATGAATGTATTTTTAAATATGACGGCTCAGGCTTTTCTGAAACGGTATACTGGAACGTAGAGTGGCTATCTGAGAATGAGATCAGATTGTACCTTGATAGCTATAACGAAGAAGATTACAGTATAGAGATTCCTGATGAATGATATTCAGAATTTAATATTGGGAGAATCCTGTTCTGTGCGGGCACGCACAAATTCTAATTTATCTTAGCAGTTGTATAAAATACAATGAAGTGCTTCGGGGCAAAACTTCTATATGAGTATCTTTCTTAAACATCCGGGGGCTTTGTTGTCATGTTCAGCCGTCAAGGTGATATATCCTGTTCATCTCCTCAGAAAGTCCTCCGTCCTTGGAGCGTACATACAGTGGCTTTTCTATCTGTATAAAGTTATTGCCGCCCATACGACCCTCTACGAGGATAAGCCAGGGCGCACAATCGGGATTTTTATGTACCGTCCGCATACGTTTGGGTTCGATGCCATTCGATCGCATGGCTGTCATTATATCGCATAGCCTTTCAGGGCGGTTGCATATACAGATCCTGCCGCCGTATCTAAGATTCATTTTGGCAGCCCTGCAAACATCCTCAACGGTACACAGCATCTCATGCCGCGCGATGGATACAGCTTCGCTGTCATTTTTTTCACCCGTGTTGTTGATCTTATATGGAGGATTGCAGGTGATCAGGTCTATTGGCTTTGGCGCACGCCAGTTTTTAAGGTCACCGAGTACGGGTACTATATCATCTATCTTTGATCTTTCTAGGGATACTTTCAGCTGCTCATGAGCCTTTTCCTGTATCTCAAGGGCATATGTCAGCTTCGGACGGTAATTTTTATGCAGCAGCAGTGCTATTATGCCGCTGCCCGTACAGAAGTCTGCACAGATATCCTTGTGTCTTGCACCGGCAAAATCAGCCAGCAAAAAAGCATCAGTACCAAAGCGATGCTCATCTGATATACATATCTCTATACCGTCACCGAGGGATTCAAAAGAAAAGTCATTATACTGCATGGGATCTTCCTTTCAGGATATTATAGAAATATAATACCATGTTTTTGCCCCGCTGTCAAATCATCCCCCTAATCATAATGCAGATAATTATACAGAGTATTTATGATAACCACCGGAGGAAACCTTTCCAAAGACTTCTATTTGGCAGGGCACAGCAAAAAGCAGACATTCTCTGTTCTTTGAGAGAATGTCTGCCCATGCCAAATAGAGTTAAAAGTTTTCAGAAAGGAGTTCAGCATCAGCGAAGCTGACACTTAGGAATAGCCCTTTTTCAAAAGGTTTTCCCCTCAATAACGATCACAAATGTTCTGTACAGATACCCGCCTTATGATGCCGGGCTTGGGATCGTTTTATTAACCCTTGTACTCGGTGCCGTAGTAGCAAGCCTTGTAGATCTCCTTCAGCTCTTCGATGAGAGGATATCTGGGGTTAGCGCCTGTGCACTGATCGTCGAAAGCGTCCTCTGCCATCTTATCGAGAGTAGCAAGGAAGTCTTCCTCGGATATGCCGTACTCGGCTATGGTCTTCTTGCAGCCTACGCGCTCTTTCAGTTCTTCTACCTTATCGCAGAGCATCTTGAAGCAAGCCTTGTCGTCCTTGCCGAACAGACCCAGCGAACGTGCAACATCAGCGTACTTTTCAAGAGTCTTGGGATACTCATACTGAGAGAATGTGCCCATCTTGGTGGGAACAGGGTTAGCATTGAACTTCATGACATTGGTTATTACCAGTGCGCAGCATATACCGTGAGGCAGGTGGTGGTATGCACCAAGCTTATGCGCGAGGGAGTGACCTATGCCAAGGAATGCGTTCGCAAATGCCATACCTGCCATGGTAGCAGCGTGTGCCATCTTCTCTCTTGCCTTGTATGCAGTCTGTCCGTTGTCTACGCACTCGGGCAGATTCTCAAATGTTATTTTCAGTGACTGCAGCGCGATGCCGTCGGTGAAATCGGTAGCCATTACGGATGCCAGAGCTTCAAGGTCATGTACCATGCAGTCCAGACCGGAAGCAGCTGTCAGACCCTTAGGTGCGCTCATCATCAGGTCGGTATCAACGATAGCCATGTTAGGCAGCAGAGCATAGTCTGCCAGAGGATACTTGTGACCTGTCTTTTCATCGGTGATAACTGCGAAAGGTGTGACCTCGGAACCTGTACCGGAAGAAGTAGGTATGCAAATGAAGTAAGCCTTTTCGCCCATCTTCGGGAAGGTGTATACTCTCTTGCGGATATCTATGAAACGCATAGCCATATCCATGAAGTCAGCCTCGGGGTGCTCATACATTACCCACATGATCTTTGCAGCGTCCATAGCGGAACCGCCGCCGATAGCGATAATGGTGTCAGGCTCGAATGCACGTATAGCCTTTACGCCTTCAAGTGCGCAGCCCAGAGAAGGATCGGGAGCAACATCGAAGAATACATTGTGAGCGATACCCATCTGATCCAGCTTGTCGGTTATAGGCTTGGTATAGCCGTTCTTGTACAGGAACTGGTCTGTTACGATGAATGCCTTCTTCTTGCCCATTACGTTTTTCAGCTCATCAAGGGCAACAGGCAGACAGCCTTTCTTGAAGTATACCTTTTCGGGTGCTCTGAACCACAGCATATTCTCTCTCCTCTCAACAACTGTCTTTACATTCAGCAGGTGCTTAACACCAACGTTCTCACTGACGGAGTTTCCGCCCCATGAGCCGCAGCCCAGTGTCAGGGAAGGTGCAAAATTGAAGTTGTAGAGGTCACCTATACCGCCCAGTGAAGACGGTGTATTCACGATAAGACGGCTGGTCTTGAGTCTTTCTGCAAATTTCAGAAGCTTCTCGCGCTCGTTGACATTATCTATCCACAGTACCGAGGTATGGCCGAGTCCGCCGTTATTCTCCAGCAGAGTTTCTGCCTTATCCAGTGCATCATCGAAATTATCAGCCTTGTACATACCGAGAACGGTAGTCAGCTTTTCATGGCCGAAAGCCTCTTCACGATCGGTGCTTGTAGCCTCGCCTATCAGCACCTTAACATCCTCGGGAACTTCAAAACCGCAGAGCTTAGCGATAGTAACAGGTCTCTGACCAACGATCTTGGCATTAAGGCTGCCGTTGATTATCATGGTGTGTCTGACCTTGTCAGCCTCTTCATCGTTAAGGAAATAACAGCCGCGAGCTTTCAGCTCAGCCTTGACTTCCTTGTATATCTTCTTGTCAACGATAAGTGTCTGCTCGGTAGCGCATATCATACCGTTATCGAAGGTCTTGGAATGTATAATGGAGCTTACTGCTACCTTGATATCAGCAGAAGCATCTATTATAGCAGATGCGTTGCCCGCGCCGACACCCAGTGCAGGTGTGCCTGAAGAATAAGCACTCTTTACCATTCCGGGGCCGCCTGTTGCAAGTATCAGGTCGGAATCTCTCATTATCTGGTTGGTCATATCCAGTGAGGGAACATCTATCCAACCGATGATATTTTCAGGTGCGCCTGCAGCAACAGCAGCATCAAGCACTATCTTTGCAGCCGCGATGGTGCAGTTCTTTGCACGGGGGTGAGGGCTGATGATTATACCGTTCCTGGTCTTCAGCGAGATAAGTGTCTTGAATATAGCTGTAGAAGTAGGGTTTGTAGTAGGGATTACAGCCGCTATCAGACCGATAGGCTCATAGATCTTTGTTGTGCCGTAAGCCTCGTTAGTTTCAAATACACCACAGGTCTGAACATTCTTGTAAGCATTATAGATATGCTCTGCAGCATAGTTGTTCTTGATGACTTTGTCCTCAACAATACCCATGCCTGTTTCCTCAACAGCCATTTTTGCAAGGGGCAGACGTGCCTTATTGGCAGCAAGTGCAGCAGCCTTGAATATCTTATCGACCTGTTCCTGAGTATAGGTCGCAAACTCAGCCTGCGCAGCTCTTACCTCCTTTATCTTGGCAGAAAGTGCTTCTACGCTGTCCACGAAGATCGGTTCGTTCTTTTTAGCAGTAGTTTTAGCCATGATATTATCCTCCAAACTATTTTATATAGGTTGATCTCTTACACAAAAACAGATTTTTACGGGCGGTCACAACCCTTATCCACCTTTTGATATATTTATTATATCAGTTTGTTATTTTTTTGTCAATCACATTTTATCTTATATTTATGAACTTTTTCTGAATGTTCTGCAAGTCATGTGACCGCTGTTTTGCAGCTCGGAATAATACCACACTATTCCGACTTTGTCCTTCTTTTAACGACTTTTTGTTTTCTCGGCATACTTATTATTTCCCATCTGCACCACATTATCACTGTACAAAAACATTATGAAACCGCTCGTCAGTACTTGTGCTGTTTTGACAAATATCTGAATAACAGATGACAAACCGTTTTTTTAATGATATAATATTTCCGATATTAAAATAATATATAAAGGAGCATCAGAAAATGAAAATCAGAGCGGTCCCCATAATTCTTGCCGTCACTTTGCTGACAGCTTCCTGTGGAAAGTCTGCAGTTACGGACAATAAGCCCACAGATGAAAACAGCAGTACCTCTTCTCCTAAGATCGTAGTGGAGGATGTGCCTTCCTCAGAAGATGTATCCTCAGCAGATACGACCTATGCTGGCAAAAAGAAGAACGATGAAAACAAGTCCGGCAAAGCAGTTGTACATCTCGCCTGTGCAGGCGACAACCTTATCCATGACAACATCTACGCCGAAGCCCTGCAGGATGACGGAAGCTACGATTTTTCAAAGTGCTACGCACCCTGCAAAAAGCTTATAGAGGGTACGGATATATCCATACTCAACCAGGAGACCCTGGTAAACGATGCTTTTGAGCCATCCACATTCCCCATGTTCTCCAGCCCTACCGAGGTAGGTGATGCTGTGGTGGATCTTGGGTTCAATGTGATCTCCATGTCCAACAACCATGTGCTTGATAAGTTCTCAGACGGGCTTATCTCCTCTCTGGACTACTGGGACAAAAAGGGAGTCGTGCATTACGGTGCTTACCGTGATGAAGCAGATTCCGAGAACATAAGGACTATGGAAGTAAACGGTGTTACGTTCGCATTCCTTGGGTACATGGAACACACCAACGGCATATTTCTCGGTGACGGCGATGCAGGAAAGGTAGTATACCTGACCGATGAGGAAACTGTCAGACGCCAGATAGAGGAAGCCGACAAAATGGCTGATGTTGTGGTGGTATCCTGTCACTACGGTACAGAGGTGCTTAATGACCTGAACGATATGCAGCTGGAACTTACTCCAAAGCTTGTTGAATGGGGTGCTGACCTGATAATAGGTACTCAGGCACACGCCCTTTCCACCTGCGGATATCTCGACAAGCCGGACGGCGGTCAGGCTTTCTGCTACTACGGTCTGGGAAATTTCTTCTCCACCATGTTCGACGGCAATAACCCCGACGGTCAGTACGGAAGGTCGATAATCGGCATATTCGGGAAACTTGACGTTGTAAAGGACTACGACAACGGCGGAAAGATAACCTTTGAGAATGTAAAGGCTATCCCCGTGATATCCCGCTACGAAGGCACAAGCTGGGATTCCATGTGGTACAACTGTGCGGTATACCCCTATGGCGATTACACCGATGATATGCTTTCACGCCACATGATGTATCAGCAGGCAGGTGTAAACAGGGATGTTCTTCAGAACTATATAAACTACATTCCCGAGGAATTTCTAGCATACGAATGATATGAATTGCAAAATCTGACTATCACTTTAGTACACCAGCTGAAATGTGGTAAACTTGAGCGTTGTATATCTTTCCTCCGCCTGCGGTGGGGAAAGATATACGCCAAGCACCTAAATTCTGTAAAACCGCTTTTTTGTGATGTGTCAGCGGAATAACCATGTTGCAAAATATCCCCCGAAGCACGTACTTCGAGGGATATTTTCATATCCATATAAACAGGTATCAGTTTGCAAGACCCGATTTCTCGATACCTTCTACGAAGTACCTCTGCAGGAATACATACATTACCAGTATAGGAGTTATGGACAGCAGACAGCCTGCTTCCAGCCATACGATTATCTGACGTACAGATACCGATTGATTGTTGAACAGTTCCTTTATAAGGGTATTATTCAGGTTCTTCAGCATCAGTGCAACAGTATCGTTGTTGGTGAAGAATGAACTTGATACATAGTAGTCGTTCCAGTACCACACGATGGAGAACAGGAAAACTGTCAGGAAGGACTGTTTTGCATTTGGTATCATGATCTTTACATAAGTGTAAAGGGGTGAACAGCCGTCCAGATATGCCGCATCTTCAAGTTCCTTGGGAAGTCCTCTGAAGAACTGACGGAATATGAAGATGAACAGACCGGCTCTTATGCCGTTTGCAAAAAGTGCAGGCAGATACATTGTCCAGGGGCTGTCTATAAGTTTGGTCGCTTTGCCGAGAGTAAGTATCCGGGCAATTATCTTCGGGGGATATGCATACTGCATATACAGCGGTATCGTAGTAATCTGAGGAGGTACGATTATCATCATTACCACCAGACCGAACAGTATCTTCTTGCCCTTGAACTTGAATCTTGCGAAACCGTAGCCTGTCAGCGAGCAGGTGATCACCTGCAGTACGGATGCCACCAGATTAAGGATGATAGTATTGACAAGTGTCTTTTCAAACTTCATTACCTTCCATGATTCCTTTATGTTCTGCATGGTGAAGTTCTTGGGGATCCATATAATAGAGGGATCGTTCATCTGCTCGTTAGGTCTGAACGCTGTTGAAAGCATGAATATCAGCGGATAGAGTATGACAAAACACAGACCGAACAGTATCAGGAATCTGAATACAGGCCATACGGAATTGATAGCCTTCTGTCTTCTGTTGTACTTTATCTGGTCGGGAGTAAGGTATTTTTCAAGACCATCCGCCTTCATTCTTCTCTCACGAGCCTTTTTTGCAGCTCTACGTTCTTTTTCAAACTGCTTTTCTTCTTTTATAGTTGCCACTTCTATCCCCCCTTTATTCTACTTCATAGTAGATGACCTTGTTCAGTATCGCAACTATTATAGCAAGACAGCCTCCTACTATAGCAAAGTATGCCCATGCCATAGCAGCGGAATAGCCGTGCTGCCAGTTGGTAGACTTGTTGAGAACTATGGTCATTACCTTGTTGCCGGGGTCAACGAACGAGTCAACTACTGTATAAACGACGCTTGCGAGTATCATGGGGCTTATGGTAGGCAGTGTTATCTTCCAGAAGAATTCCCATGAAGTAGCACCCTCCATCTGTGCTGCTTCCTTGGAAGCAGGTGAGATGCCCTGGAGTGCAGCCAGTATCAGCAGTATCTGTATACCCGAGTTCCATACCAGATTGAAGATATCTGTTGTCAGCGAATTGATTATATTTGACAGCTTATCGCTGATATTATAGATACCCAGGAAGTTCAGGAGCTGATCAACAAGATTAGCCTCGAACATTGTGCTGAACTGCTCGGAACCACCGGAATAGCCGCCTGTGTTCATGTTACCGTTGATGATATCCATAACAGGACCCGTAGCGATTATAACAGGCAGGAAGAATACTGCTCTTGCAAATGTCCTTCCCCTGAACTTCTGGTTGAGTACCAGTGCTATGAATATCGAGAAAATGATTATCAGAGGAGTTCTCAGCGCGGTGTTTTTAAGCATATCTACCAGCGCCAGAGTATACTCCTGATCCTTACGGAAAGCGTTGACGTAGTTTTTCCAGCCGATATACTTCATATCCATACCGCCGGTAACCGGCTGGGTATCATTGAATGAATAAACCAGCGACATTATCAGGGGTGCTATGAAGAAGTATATCGTACCCAGCGCCCAGAGTCCTATAAAGCCGTAGCCGTAAAGACCCTTCCTCTTTTCATACGAAAGTACGTGTTTTTTCTGATTTGCGGAATTACCGCTCTCGGAAGTCTGAACTGCTTTATTATTCTTTTTGCTCATTATTTCAAACCTCCTTCGATACATTTTTCAATGCTGACGTTGTTTCCGTCAACAGATGCGGTAGCGTTCTTCTTGTCGATCTTTACCACAACATCGTTCTGACCATCCTTGGAGTATGTCGTTGTGAGAACATTTCCGTCCTCGCTGATCTCATACTTGCTTATGGTATAATCCTCAACACCGCTGATCAGATTCTTTGCTGCCTTGTACTGATTTGCCGCAACATCTGTCCAGCCCCTGTAGTTGGTATAGTACAGGTCATTGTACTCGGTATCCTGAAGCACGTCGCTGTCAGCATAGGTGAAGTCGTAATGGATCTGAGAACCGGAAGCCAGTGCCAGCAGGAATGTTTCATCTGTGTTGGAACTCTTGTTTATAGGACTTGAAGCGTAAGGCACATAGCCGTGGATGACCATCTGATAGAATGGTATATCGTAGTCTGTGATAACGTATCCGCTGGATGATACAGGTATGTTGGATACAGTATTCACATACGGCAGTACATAAGCATTAGCCTCATCCGCCATTAGCGAGCCTATCTTACTGCTTGCGTTCTTGTATTCATCTACCAGCAGGTTCATAGTCCTGTTTCTGGAATAGGGATCTTTTCTGGGATAATCGCCTACCAGTCTGGAGGACATATAACCAAATCCGGCTTTATCTATACCCTTCTTCTGATAGCTCTTTACCATTTCCTCAAAGGTCTTTGAATACTTGCTGGGTGAAAGCAGTGCAGGTGCTACGCCCTTCTTTGCTACACCGAACGACAGGCTGTAGGATGACTGTCTTGAATAAGCGTTGGATATTCTTATTGCTGTGCTGGTCAGTGTCCAGTAACCTGCAGATGAACTGTCCATTGTGAAGTTGTTCATCGAAGGATATACCTGAACGCCATCGGTGTTGAGGAACTCGGTGAACTTTTTGTTTCCGCCAAGTGTGCCCGAAGGATTTGCCTTAGTGGATATCTTATCCTTTATAGCTGCATTTGTCCAGTCATTGTAGTTTACCGCGAAGTTGTTTACGCCTTTGCCCTTGAGATCGTCAACTATCTCGCCTGCCTGCTCAAAGCCTGTTATCTCGGTTTTGAGATTGAAGGGCAGACCCAGTATTGAAGTCCTCTTCAGCACGCCGCCGTAAAGATCCATATACAGCTTATTGGTCATACCCTGCTGCTGCTTCAGACCCTTCTCGTTGATAAGGTAGTTTCTGTAAACCTCAGCGCAGTCAGCATAGTTTACTTCACCGCCGTCCTTACCTGTTACGGGATAATAGTGTATACCGAAGCGCTCGGTCTTGATATCGCCCTTCTCAAATACATTCAGCTTGTTGGCAACGCCGCTCATGAAGAATGCATCGGAGGAACGTGTTTCAAACTCGAAATAGCAGCTGTTGTATACCTGCTTGTTCTGACCGCTGACCTGAGCCCTTGCATATACATTGGAATCACCGTCAGTAGCCACTGCAACTATGCCGTTGCTGCCGCTTACCGTGGATATCACCGGCAGATAAGCCTGCTCGGTAACTCTGGGTGCCTGTAAGGGTACCATGGTATAATCTCTGCCATATACCTGCTGAACGTAATCGGGATAATTTCCCTTGCCGTTATTGTAATTAATTACAGCACCGCTGCCGTCGGGTATGATCATATAGCCTTCTGTAGGGTTGCCATCATGATCCACAGCAGGTGCAGCTGCAAAGTAGGGGCAGAGCTGGAGTTTTGTGAGTATCTTTCCGTCTACGGTAGAAGTGTTCTTCTCCTCTATCTCGGAAGTATTGACATAAACGTACAGACTGTCATCACAGAGTTCGTAATGTACCTTCAGCGTAACGCCTTCGGAGTTGTACTTATACTCGATGACCGCACCCTTATCGTTGGTCTTCCACTTTGTTTTTGCCTTGTTGGAATATACAGGTGAAGCTGACTCAGATCTTTTTTCCTGTCTGAGGTCACCGACCTTGATAGCGCAGCTTGAAGCTATCTGCTTTCTCAGACTTGACTTCATCATTACGCCCTTTTCAGGATCGACCACCTGATCCTCGGAGAATACGTTGATAGGAGATGTCCACCAGTAAGTACCGCTCTCCTTTACGTAAAGACCGAGTCTTTCATTCTTTTCGTCACCGTAGAGAATGAAGTTATCGTTCTCGCTGAGCTTTTCTGCCATATCAGCAGCCTGCTCATCACTAATCTTTTCGGGAAGCTCGTCCTCGCTGCCCGTAGTTTCCTCATCGCCGGAAGCTGTTTCTTCAGCGCCAACTGCAGCATCTTCGACCGCGGCAGTATCCTCTTCGGCATCTGCCGAAGTAACAGCCATAGAACCCAGAGGCATCAGCATAGTAAGGCACAATCCAAAGACAATTGCTTTTTTATAACTTTTGTTATGCATTTTAACACCACCGTTTCTATATTTAGCCTCGGATCCTATACGCGATCTCTGTATAGATCTGATAGAAGAATACGTAAACCTGCTGGAACAGTGAGAGCAGAAGTATCGCCAGGAACAGTATCAGCAGCATAGCTATCAGTGTCAGGATCATTGATATGAGCGTTTTGCCGAATGAATACTGATGGCAGGCTCTCATTGCCTGTATCATAAGAACTAACGACCAGCCATAGCCCAGATAGTAGAGGGCGTTCAGCCAGATCGCTTCCTCCTGTACCAGGAAGTTGGAGAGGACCACGCTTATAAGTGTGCAACCGATGAATGGTACCAGAGAATAAGCGGAGTATATGCATATCCTCCTGAATGTGCCCTCGCCTTCCAGCAGTGTGCATATCGACCAGTTGCCGATGCACCAGGTTATGTAGTATACCACCGACTGAACTATCAGGGGGACTACATTGAATACTTTTACATAGTTACCGTTGAACTGAAAGCCGGTCAGCTGTCTTGAAGCGACCATTGCCACGAACAGCATGAATACGATGATCATTGAGATCTTCACCGAACCCTGCTTTTTCCATCTCAGATCTTCAAAACCCTCAACAGGGTGGAAGATACAATGCTTCAGCCAACCTATAGGTGTAAATTCATACATAGTTTATCTTCCCTCCCTCTTTGACTTCTTTTTGAATCTGCCTTTGATGACATAGATGTTTTTCTTGTGAAGCTTGGATACTACTATCATCCATACCACCAGCACTGCCAGTATCGTTACCATAGCAGTGAAGTGCTTCTCGATGAACTCGTTTCTTGCATACTTGAACGCTCTGTCATAGGATCTCTGAGCATAAGCTGTTTCAAAGTAATCCAGAGCCTTCTGGTATTCGCCCTCATTCAGTGCAGCCTTGCCGAGACCCATGTAAGCCATAGGATAACCGCCGTCTCTTGCGATGACGTTCTCCCATACAGGCTTAGCCTCTGAATATCTGCCCTGATCGTAAAGCTCGACAGCCTCATGCATCAGCGTACCGAAGGTAGTTTCCGAATATACGGTAACATCGTTCTTTGAACCGTCAAGCACGTAGATATTTCCGTTATAAGCCTCCAGCGCATTTGGGTTTGAAAAACTTCCGCGCTGGTCGTTGGTGGAGTTCTTTGTACCGAAGATACAAAGCAGATCAGCATTTCTGTCATACTGGAAAACACGTCCGGTGGAGAAATCCAGCACGTTTATCAGACCGTTATCGGATATACATATATCCGTAAGTCTGGTCGAGTATGTCTGGTTCTGTGCAGCATCGTACTCAGATGCCATATCACCGAATATGTAGGTATCACCTGTGGAGTTGTTCCAGATATTGTAGCCTGCGGGGTTCAGCTTCTTTACTGCGTCCGTGGTAGCGTTAGCCGCCTCGGTAACGGTATATATGAAACCGCCGTCGTCTATATCGAAGTTTGCATACTCAACAGGTACGTTTCTCTGCATACCCGAGATCTGCTCGTTTGATGCGAACTTTCTCCAGAGCTTCTGTGCGATAACGGCAGCCGTTACCTCAACTCGGTTTGCACCGAAGTATCCCTGGAACTTGCCGGTCTTTGTGAACTGCACCGCACCCTGGTTTACAGAGGTACAAACTGCGTACACGTTCTCTGCCTTATCAGCAACCACCTTTGAGGGGTTGAAAGTCTCAACGGTATAAAGATCGGTCTCGGGTCTTGTGTATTCCATAACGAGTTCAAGTTCTGTATTGGATTCCACCGAAGCCTTGACCACTCTGGAATTTTCATAGTCTGCAATGTATATGTAAAGCTTGCCGTCCAGTACGCTGCGCTTTACATAAACACCCGAAGGTGCTGCAAAGTTCTTGCCGTCTGAAGCGCCTGTATAAGCGCCTATCAGCTTCAGCTCATCGTCCAGTCTGAGGATACGGTTATTATCGGTATCCGCGATCCAGAACTGTTTGAGTTCAGGTTCAAAGAAAAGATCCTTTGAATTTGCAAGTCTTGCGGATGCCTTTTCACCGATGTACAGCGGATCGGAGGGATCCGCAAGTCTGCTGAGTCCCATATCATATCCTGTAACGGTCTTGTCGATACGGTAAGCGTTCTGCGAAGGTATCGGGTCGCCCCAGGCATCGTATATATAGGACTTGTAGGGTTCTCCTGCGTAAGCATTCAGCGTCATCGACATTGCAGCGACGGCAGCCATTCCTGCGCAGAGAATCTTTTTAAAAGATTTTTTTATTCTCAACACTACTTATCACCTTTTTCCTTTTCTAGTTCTCATGTCGGATACGTATTAATCCTTCATACCGGAATTCGCCATGGTCTCCATAACGTTGCCCTGGGCAACCAGGAATACCAGCAGCGGTGGGATGAGAAGTACAACACTCGAAGCGAAGGTTACGCCCTGACGTGCAAGACCTGCAGCCGATATCTGCTGTACAACAGTAGGTAGTGTTTTGAGTTCTTCCGAATATATCAGAGCGCCGCCCTGCATATTCCATGCACCCTGGAATGCGAAGATTATCAGGGTCATCAGTGCGGGCTTGGAGTTGGGAACAACGATCTGCCAGCATATCCTGAACAGACTTGCGCCGTCCACCTTTGCAGCCTCTACCATAGCGTCATGTATCGTGGACATTGACTGTCTCATCAGGTACAGACCGATAGATGTGGAGATACTTGGGAGTATCAGTGCCCAGTAGGTATCTATCATCCTCAGCTTAGCCATTACCATGAACTGCATTATCCATGTAGCGTTTGAAGCGAACAGCAGTGCAAGTACTATCACCTGGTTGATGAACTTATAACCGGGGAAACGGCACTTTGAAAGCACGAATGCCGCACAGCAGCAAACAAACAGGTTCGCACCGCAGATAACGATGGTTATGAAGAAGCTGTTGAAGATATATCTGGAAAGCGGCACCTGCCATGAGTTAGCCGCAACTCTGAACATATCCGAGAAGTTCCTTCCCGTGGGATTGATAACGTAAAGCTTCGGCGGGAACACGAACAGTTCCTCAACAGGCTTTAACGACTGTATCACCGAGTAGTACAGCGGGAATACCATGAATGCACCCAGAAGCACCAAAAATATGAATATGCAGACATCGCCCGCCCTTGAGCCGTTGATAGGCTTTTTCTTATCAGAGACCTTGAGCTTCTCGATAGACTGCTTCTTTTTCTTTCTTCCAGCCATTTGAAATATTCCCCCCTTTTAGTCAAGATACTTGCCGAGTATCCAGTTGACACCCTTGTTGGCAAGAAGCATCGCAGCGAAGAGTACGAAACATATCGCTGACGAATAGCCCATCTCATAACGTACCCAGCCGTAGTCTGTAGCGTGGTTCATTATGGTATGTGCAGCGTAGTCGGTGGAAGGCAGACCAACGAGGTTCTGACCTACCATACCAACTGTGAACGAAGTGGATATCTGCATAACTGCAGCGAACAGCAGCTGGGGTCCCATGGAAGGGATAGTGATCTTGAAAAGTTCCTGCCATCTGTTCTTGATGCCCTCGATAGCACCTGCCTCGTACATAGACTTGTCTATGTTCTGGAAGCCTGCACGTATCGCAAGGAAGCCTGCGCCCATGGACATCCACAATTGCACGATGATAACTACCGTGAGTATGTACTTGGTATCAGTTATCCACTGTGCAGGGGATTTGAGTATGCCCAGATCCATCAGCACTGCGTTCAGGTAACCGTAGGAGTCACCCGAAAGGATCAGCTGCCAGGTTACATATACCGATGTAGTCATGGAAGGTGCGTAGAATACGAATGTAAAGAATGTTTTCAGGAACGGGTTCATCTCGTTTATCAGCCACGCTATAAGGAAGCTGAGAACGTAGGAGAAAGGTCCTGTGAATATCGCGAATATAAGGGTATTTCTCACCGCGATAAGGAACACAGCGTCATTGACGAACAGTGTGTAGAAATTTGACAGACCCACCCATTTGGGCATCTGTATCATGTTGAAGTTGGTAAAACCCATAGGCAGTGACATTAAAACAGGCACCACCGTAAATGTTATGAAGAATATCATGAAAGGAACGAGCATCAGGTAGCAGCCTTTATTGGCTTTAACCATGTGCCAGGTATAAGCCCCTCTGCCCTGTTTGTTCATAGGGCCTTCTTTTCTCTTAGCCATAACACAACACTCTCCTTTCCTTATTCTAATCCGAGGTCTGCACGCTTACGTGCGATCTCGTCGTTGATATCCTTGTTGTACCAGAACAGGGTATCTCTTGCATTATCATTTTCGTTGACAACTTTTCTGAAAGCGTTCATTACGTTTCTTGTAACGCCGTAGGAAGCAGGGATAATGGGTATCTCCACCTGAGTGTTCATCTGATCGAGCAGAAGATCTGCTTCCTTGGTAGTCCATGAAAGACCTCTCAGTGCTTCCTGGTTAGCAGTGGAATAACGTCCCATAGGTCCGAGTACGGATTCGATGTTGTTGCCGTACTTGGTCTGTGTTTCGGTGCTTGTGAACCACTTGATGAAATCCCATGCGCCGTCCTTATCGGGAGCCTTGTTGAATATTACACAGCCTGTGCTCTCGGAGTTTGCAGTATGGTTGATATTGCCGTTTGCGTCCTTTGTACCGGGTACAGCTCTGAAGCTCCAGCAGCCCTTGATCTCGGGAGCCGCAGCTGTCAGCTGATTGTAGAACGAGTAGTCATTTACCAGTACAGGCATATCGCCCTGTCTGAATCTTGTGAACGCATCATACTGCTGCTGGAAGCTGTATGTGGTATAGAACTTTGTCCATGTATCGAAGGCTTCGATAGCAGGCTGCTGATCGAAAGTCGTCTTCGTCTGATCCTCGTTGTAGTAGTTAAGACCCTGCTGGAGCAGCATCATAGCGAAGGTGCTTCCGTTCTCTGTAACGGCAGATACCATTGTAACGCCCGCAGTTGCAGTAGCGGGAAGTCTCAGACCTACTTCAAGGTAGTTTCTCTGGAGAGTGGGCAGACAGTTGATTATGTTGTCCCATGTAGCCAGATCTGTTTCGGGATCGATATCGTACTGTTCCAGTATATCCGATCTGTAGAACAGCATCGGGAAATTCTGTGTACATGGCAGACCGTAAACGCCGCCGTCGTATGTGTACAGTGTCATGATATCAGGAGCGAACCTCTTGGTCACTTCCTCATAGTCGCTGAACTGTGTAAGATCTACCAGTGTATCTCTTACTGCCAGCTGAATGGGGTAGTCACCGCCCAGGAAGAGTGCCATATCAGGGCCCTTGCCTGAGAATGTAGCCTCAGTGATACCGCCCTGTACCAGCTTGAGGTTTATCTTTGTATCGGACTTTGCGTTGTAGTCACTGTCGATAAGTTCCTTGATAACGACCGCATTATCACGGCCGAGTGTTACCCAGCACTCCTGTGCATTGGCATCTTCTTCGTTTGAAAGCGAGTTGTAGTCCTCAAAGAATGAACCTATAAAGGACTGGAAACCGTGACCTACTGTTCCTAAGAATGTCTGCTCACAGTCGGAGAACTCCACATTTTCCGAGCAAAGCTCCAGCTTATCAACTTCAAGGGGCTGCATTCTGTAAGTATTGATAAAGGTCGATACCGCAGTTACGTTATCCTTGATCTGTCCCATCATCTCGGGGATTATATCAGGCTTCTTCACACATTTGTCAAGTACTATCGCCATTTTTTCAAGCGTTTCGGCTTCTGTTCCGCCCGAACCCGAAAGCTGCTCGATCTTTTCCTTTTCCTGTCTGAGGAGCTTTGCGTTATACTCGAAATCACCGATGATATCGGGTATAGCCACATCTATCATGTAGTTGTTGTACTCATCGGGAGAAGGACCTGTTATCTGTCTTATCTGGCGGTAATAGCTGTTGATATCGAAAACAACATCATCCAGCTCACCCATTATCTCACCTATCTCACCGGGAACTGCTTCCAGTGTGAGGGTGTTGGAGCCTGCCTCAAAGAAGAAGTACATAGGATTGCCTGCCTTATTGACAGGTGAAACGACGTTCCAGTCAGTGTCATAGAAGAACTTGATCTGCTCAGACTCCTTATTGGGAACAACGCCGTTTATGTACAGCCTTCTGTTGGAGTACATACCTCTCATCTGGTCCTGTCTGCTGAATATACCTATCTTATAGTAACCTGCCTGTGCTACATTGAATTCCCATGTAACAGCCTGTGTTGACTGGTTCCAGTTTCCGGCGCCGCCGATAGTATTGTACCTGGTCTTGGTGGGGCTGTATTCCTTGGAACTTGAGGTAGTATAAGATGTCTTGTCAGATGTGGGGTACAGTGTTCTGGAAGACTTGTAATTTGCAGTTTCACCTTCCAGCACTATACGCTGACCGCTGTTCTTGCTAATTTCGGAAGCCGAGGGAGCGTCATACTCCTTGGGCTGTTTATAATTGTATACCTTTATATCACCTATAACGAACTGTGCCTTGTCGGATTCGATGGTGATAACGTGCTTTCCTGCATCCATATAGAACTGCAGAGGCTCGTTGTACAGACCATCTATATCAGCCAGCGGCTTATCCATCTGCCAGGTGGGATATTCTATCTGACCGGGACGCATATCGTTGCCCTTGGCATCCTCACCGATATCGCCGTCATTTATCCACACCTTGTCAAGAGTTATACGCTGAGCCGTACCATAGGGGCTCTCGCCGTCGATAAGCATCGAGAACTCGATATCATTTGTCGTGCCCGGCAGAGCGTAGTACGACATCATAAAGTTGTATCTGCCGTCCTGAGGTATATCCACCTCATAAGAAACAGAACCCTGCTGATTCGACCATATAAATACATCGTCAACACCTTCAAAGCTGGTGTCTGCGCCTTTCTCAAGATCGGCACTTACCGAATCAGGCAAATAATCAGAACCCTTTATAACGATCTCGTCGATATCGGGTCTTGCTGTATCCTCATATTTTTTCAGATACTTGCTGTACGAATTCTGTCGGATACTATCTGTACCTGTTATAGCTTCCGAGCTTTCATCGGCACCGCCCGGAGAGTCGTCTGTTTCTGCAAAAGCCGTCGGAACAAAGCAGCTGACACTCAGTGTGAGCGCCAAAGCAGAGCAAACAACACGCCTAAACATTGTGTTTTTCACTATTAGATCCACCCTTTCTAAAAATATGCTGTGAAAAAAACCTGAGATCCTCACTGCTTTTCCGGCAGGACATCCGCCCGCCGTACCGACGCATAGTCTTTAAAACTGTCAAGAGATCCCATCTATCCGGGTCTGTCCTGCAGACCGAATAAACTACTAACTGTCCTCTGCGGGGAAAAGCATTATGCCGCCCCGTTCTTCGTCAAGCTCCACCCTGACCTTGCCGCCGCCCTTTATCCCCAGCGACTGCATATAGTCCTTCGGAAGCTGTAATCTGCCTGATCTGTCCAGCACAGCCAGCTCCTCATGTGTAGCTTCATCACCGGTAATTACCTCACCCATTTCGCTGAGGTCCTCCGAGTACGACTTCTTACGGATTATCTCCGAGCTCGTCCTGCCGTCCCTTATCGCCACTACCCTGTCGATATGTTCCGCAAGCTTCAGGTCATGGGTGACTATCACCACTGTAACGCCCTCGCTCCTGTTGAGCTCCTTGAATATATCCAGTATCATCGCAGAGGTCTTTGTATCCACTGAACCCGTAGGCTCATCTGCCAGCAGAAGCTTCGGGTCATTCGCCATAGCTATTGCTATAGCCACCCTTTGCTGTTCACCGCCCGACATCTGATCGAGCCTGCTGTTTATGCGCTTTTCCAGTCCTACCTTTTTAAGAAGCTCCAGCGCTCTCGCGCGTCTGCCCTTCTTGCCCTTCAGCAGCATGGGAAGTTCCACATTCTGCACTGCAGTAAGGTAAGGCACCAGGTTCCTCGCATTGTTCTGCCACACGAAGCCTACGGTATCCCGCTTGTACTCCATGTAGTCCTTGTCTGTAAATTTCAGCAGATCCTTGCCGTTGACTGTAAGACTTCCCGCGGAAGGTCTGTCAATTCCGCCGAGCATATTCAGCAGCGTTGATTTTCCGCTGCCCGAATTCCCGACGATAGCCATGAGCTCACCTTTCTTCACATCAAGGTCAAGCCCCTGCAGCGCCACCGCTTCAACATCGGATGTCTTATATATCTTTACAAGGTTCTCGCATCTTATCATGTACTCATCATCAGCTGACTTTTTAATAGTATCATCACTCAACTATCTCACCGTCCTCCAATGTGTACACCTTATCTGCCACGTCCATCATGCTTGGATCATGGGTGGTCATTATTATAGTCATGTTCTGCTTGGCAACAAGCTCCTTGAAAAGCTTGACGATGTGCAGAGCGGTATTGGTATCCAGCTCCGCAGTAGGCTCATCAGCGAATATCAGCCGCGGTTCATGGGCTATAGCCCTTGCTATCGCTACTCTCTGCTGTTCGCCGCCCGACATCTCACTGGGTCTGTGACCCATCCTCTTTTCAAGACCGACCGCCGCAAGACATTCCTTTGTACGCGCGTCACGCTTAAAGTACGGGTACTTCGCAAGCCTCAGCCCGAAGCTTACATTTTCATAAGCCGTCATCCCCGACATAAGCGCCACCGACTGAAATACAAATGCCATATCGTACCTTCGCAGGTCATCCCTGGCACCCTCGGACAGCTTTGTGATATCCTTTCCGTCAAACATCACCCTGCCACCCGTAGGTCGGTCAAGCGCCCCGAGAATATTTATCAGCGTTGTTTTGCCGCTTCCGGAACGTCCCCTGAGTATGGTCAGTTTGCCTTTTTCTATCTCGATATTCACATTCTTCAAAGCAGAAACTATACTGCCGTCGCCAATTTTGAAGTCGCGGTAAAGCTCCTCCGTCTTCAGTATAACGTCCATGGGGCTCACTCCCTCCGCGTTAATCTGCCTGATTTTTTCATCATCAGATTTGTGCATTTTTCACATCTTGTTACATCTTGTTTTTCGTGAATACAACATACAGTGTTCACTGTACAACTTGTTCAAAAATATTAGCTAAACGGAGTGCAGTATGCTACATCTTTTATCTAAATTATCCAAAATAGCATACTTTGCTATCATTCATTATAACAATTAACCGACAATTTGTCAAGCGCTAGAAAACGTTTACGCTGGCTTAAATTTTCGCTATAAATTCGCTTTCGCTGTACTGCACAACCAAATTCCTCAAAAATTGTGCATTCTGCAACATTCTCGCGCAATTTTTGACTTGGGTTATCGTTTTCACTTGTTCAATTCATAATTATTTTTCAGTTATCTTTGTGTAAAATCACAACAGAATTTAAAACGCTGATATGCACAAAATAATTGCGTTAATTTAGTTAAAATTTCATATATTTTCATATAAAAAAAACGAGCCGCCATAATAGCAGTGTCCGTAAAGATCATTTATGATAACTACCGGAGGAAACCTTTCTGAATAAAGGTTTCCCTCAATAATTTTCACAAACGTTCTATATGAGCACAGCTATTACAAGCGGCTTGTTTTTGATATACGAAACTATGTATCAGAACTTTTTCTTGCCTTTGACGTATGCTGACAGCAAAGATATATCCGATACATTTACCCTGCCGTCACCGTTAAGGTCTGCTTTATTTGAAGTACCCAGGGTCTTTTTACCCTTTATGTGTGCAGCTACCTTGGAAATATCTGACACATTGACCGAGCCGTCGCCGTTGATATCGCCTTTGCTTTTGCTTGCAGTGGATATCACTTCATAAGCCAGACCGTTTTCCTTTGCATACTGTTCAGCAGCGCTGCCCTTATACACCCTCATTTTGAAGCCCTTTATCTTGCCGTTATCGTAAAAGCCCAGTGCATCGGGGCTGATCTTTGTAACACTTTTCGGGATAGTTACAGTACCCATAGCGGTGCAGCCGTAAAAAGCATCATACCATATAGTAGTCAGACTGCTTGGCAGCTGTACATTTCTGAGGCTTATGCATCCGTTGAAAGCGTCAATGCTTATCTCTTTGAGCTTTGACGGGAACTTTACGCTTGCAAGACCAACACAATCAATGAAAGTATTGGCTTCTATCGAAGTGATATTATCAGGCAGGGATATGCTTTTCAGACGTGAGCAAAGATAGAAAGCGTTGGCGCCAATAAAAGTAAGTGTACTTGGCAGTGATATGCTTTCAAGGCCCTTGCACTTTCCGAATGCATGTATGCCCAGCTTTGTAACGCCGCTTGGTACGGTCACATTTCTCAGCGCTCCGCACTCCTCAAACGCATAATCAGGTATCGCCTTCAGACCACTGCTTATGGTCAGCGAGCTCAGGGATTCACAGCCGCAGAAAGCACTGCTCTCCAGCTTGGTCACAGTGTTGGGCATAGCCACCGAGCGCAGGGATATACAGTTCATGAAAGCCTCTTCCTTTATCTCCTTCAGACCACTCGGCAGATTTATGCTCTGCAGATTTGCACAATAGAAGAATGCGCATATACCTATACTCTTGATAGTGCTCGGCAGAGTTACGCTTTTTACGGAATGATTGTTGTCAAACGCGTATTTGCCTATGCTGACTACCGTCTTGCCGTTTATTGAGGAAGGCACCGAAACATTTGCTGCACTGCCGTTATAACCTGTTATCTCAACTGTATTATCTCCGAATACGATATAATTGAATGAACCGTATACCGAATCTGCACTTGCATTGACCACAGTATCCGTACCTATGGGTACCACAGGAACAACTGCACCGCCGAACACCATCATCAGCGCACAAAGACCCGTCGCAACTCTTTTCATTTTCATAAAACCACTCTCTTTCCTTTTATACTCTATACGCACCTGCTTTTTGCAGATGATTAATATGTAATAATATTTAACATTATACATCATTTTCCGGTAAATGTCTAGTCATATTATGCTAAATAGTTCTTAACTGATATCTATAATTGCGCAGCAGAACATTATATCTCACAAAATGAGCAGTATCACGGCACCCGTCCACTGTGCGTTTTCATCCCGCTGCACAGCATTTATTAACTTTTTGTCCCCCCTTGCAAAATCGCTGAAACCGTGATATAATTATTTGAATAATATTATTATAAAGAGGGATCAGTAAAATGAATGGCTGCAAAAGAGTTGCCGCAATACAGGATCTGTCAGGTCTTGGAAGATGTTCGCTGACAGTTATAATACCCACGCTTTCCGCAATGGGTGTGCAGGTTTGTCCTGTGCCGACAGCGGTGCTTTCCGCACACACGGGTTACAGTGAATTCGTTATCCGCGATCTCACGGATTTCATTCACCCCGCCCTGGAACACTACAAACGCATGAATACGCATTTTGACTGCATATACAGCGGTTTTCTGGCTTCTGCCGAACAGATAGATCACTGTCTGGAATTCTTCTCCGCTTACCCAGATGCACTTAAAGTCGTCGATCCCGTCATGGGCGATGACGGCAAAAGCTACGCCACCTACACAGGCGAACTTTGCAAGCGAATGGGCGAGCTTGTGGAAGTAGCTGACATAATCACCCCCAACATCACCGAAGCGGCTATACTTCTCGGTGAGGAATACCCCTCCATGCCCCTTGGCAGCAGCGATGCAAAATCGTGGCTGGTAAGGCTCTCGGGGCAGGGTGCGCGCACTGTGGTGATCACCAGCGTGAATCTTGCAGGCGGCGGTATGCACACTATCGGCTACGACAGGGAGACCAACAGTTTCTGGAAGATACGCAACGATTACGTCAGCGGTGCGCACTATTCGGGCACAGGTGATATATTCGCAAGCGTACTCATAGGCTCGCTCCTTAAAGGCGACAGCCTGCCGATCGCCATGAACAGGGCTACGGCATTTGCCGAGCTGAATGTCAAGGTGACATACAGCTACCAGCAGCCCTGGACAGAGGGTCTTATGCTTGAAAGCCAGCTGCCCTGGCTCACAAGCTATCAGCAGCTTGACGGGTATTCTGTGCTATGAGTAATATGGATATTTTTGACAGTTCAAGATCGGACTCCCTGCGGGCGGGGGGGCGGGAAAGCCTGTGTGATAAAGAACAGCAGCTTACCCAAAAAGAACAGCAAAGTCCGCAGGACCGCACTCACCGACTGAACATAGTCCTCGTAGAACCCCGTATCCCCCAGAACACAGGCAATATCTCCCGTACCTGTGCCGTAACTGGCGCAGCACTGCACATGGTAAGACCTTTCGGCTTTGAGATAGACGACAAAAAGCTTAAACGCGCAGGTCTTGATTACTGGGATAAACTGGATATATACTATTATAATAATATAGAAGATTTCTTCGCAAAGAACGACGGCGCGTACTTTTTCTTCACTACAAAGGGCAGGCAGGTACACTCCGAAGCTGTATACCCCGAAGACAGACCCGTATACATAATATTCGGCAGAGAGGATGCAGGTCTCCCCGAAGAACTTCTTTACGCTCATCCCGACGAATGCGTTCGCATACCGATGCGCAACACACTGAGAAGCCTTAACCTGTCCAACTCCGTGGCAATAGCCACCTACGAGGTACTCCGCCAGTGGGATTACCCCGACCTCGGCAGAGAAGGCAAGCTTACAAAATATACATGGTGACAGATAAGATATATACACCATGATGGAGGATAACAAAATGAAAATCAAATATAAATACCAAAGCAAGTTTCTTTCGGTTATCAGGATACTAGGAGTGCTAGTTGTATTACATCCTGGTATAATTAAATTAATCGCGACACACGTTCCTTCATCCGCAATACCCATGCCTTCATCCGCGATACCCATGCCAGAAGATAAAACATTAGTTTTAATGATCTTCCTTATGCCTATTATTATATGGCTTTCCTGCATTGCACTGTTCAGCAATTTGCCTATAGAGATGGTTGCAGATGAATACAAACTAAAAGTCACAGTGCCTTTTCGGGAAACCATTATAAGCTATTCCGATATTGAAAGTATAAGTCTAGATCACGAGTTCAGAAAGGCAGAAATACGCGGCGCAGACGACTATTACAATGAAATACTGACGATAACCGATATAAATAAAAAAGAATATGTATATCACAAAAAAATCGAACTTGATCAAAACAAGGTAGCCAAGAACCCCGAATATATGAAGGAACAGTTTGAGAACAGCAAGTTCTCAAAGCTGAAAGCGTATATCGAGGAACAAATGAAATTTGAGAAAAGGCTAGGAATAAACTTGCAAAATATACATGGTGACAGATAAGATATAAACACCATGATGGAGGATAACAAAATGAAAGAAAAGTACAGTTATGAATCGCTCAAAGACCTTGAGCCGATGGATGCACTATTGTTCGTTTCGTTAGCATTGTTTATCATAGCATTAATCAAACGTGAAGCTATTGAAACAAAGGTATTCTTCATGCTGCTCGCCATATCGCTCGTGTTATTTAGCTGCTGGATAATATATTTAAATCTTCAAGGATCCTTTACCGCTGACGACAAAGCTGTCACATTCGGCAAGTTCTCAAAAAAGAGGATAGAGTATTCTTCGATAAAAAGCATCGATATTTGCAGATCAACAGTAACGCGCAGGCAAAAACGTAAAAGATATGCAAAGCTTGTCGAGTGGATCACCTTCCACTGCGAGGACGGCGATCATAAATTTGCGGGCGTACTGGTCCCGGAACGAGAACGCAGCTCGCCGGGTTCAGAAATGTCTATGTACCATAACGACTGGTCTGTCAGCCCTTTTTCACGGCTGAAGGTCTACATCGAAGAACAAATGAAATAATAGAAAAGGCTAATGAAAAACTTACAAAATATTCATGGTGACAGATAAGATATAAACACCATGATGGAGGATAACAAAATGAAGATCAACTATAATTACAGGAGCAACTTTCTTCCGATCATCAATCTATTAGGACTTTGCATATCGTTTGGCATTATCGGAATTATTTCAAGCATATATGATTTTCTGGATGATGACTCAATGTTTTCGATAATAATAACACTTAGCCCTGTATGGTTTGGTATTATATGGATTTCCTGCTATTTTCTGTTCTGCTATTTGCCCGTAGAAATGGTTGCAGAGGAAAACACATTGACAGTCAAGGTTCTTTTCAGGAAAACCGTTATAAGATATCCCGATATTGAAAGCATTAGTATAGACCACGAGTTCAAAAAGGCAGAACTGCGCGGCGAACATGACGGGTATTATGAGATACTGAAAATAACCGATATCAATAAAAAGGAATATGTATATTTCCGAAAACTCGAACTGGATCAGGACGAGATAGCCAAAGACCCCACACTTCTTACGGAACAGTTTGAAAAAAGTGAGTTTTCTCAGCTGAAAACCTACATTGAAGAACACACTCCTATCATGCTGGCTGAAAGCGGATATCGTGAAGAAAATGGCATGAAAGAAAACTATGCATATTTTTATAACAATAACAAAAGAATAATTATATTCTTAGTATGTACGTTTTCAATGATCATCATACCATGCCTGATCGCCGTAGCCATAAATAATCTGGACGGTGTACTGTTGGCATTTATAATATTTAATCTGATACTGATCGGAATGATAATCTTGGCGAATCCGCCTTCAAGCTTTGACGCCGATGATAAACAGGTCAAATTCTCTTGCCTCGGCAGAAAAACGACCATCAGATATGCTGATATAGAAAAGCTGAAACTCGAACACAGCTATTATGACCGCATCATAAAATCGGGTGAAAAACGCTACGTTGAGACACTGACCATATCCACAAAAGATATAAACTACGTTTTTTCCGCTAAAATGTATATCGACTATGACAGATCAGCCCAAAACCCAGCACTCTTGACAAAACAGTTTGAGGACAGCAAATTCTCGCAATTAAAGCGTTATATCGAGGAACAAATGAAATGAAAGAAAAATACAACTATGATAATATCAGCGGCGACTATAACGGCTACGGCTGTCTTGCGTTTATGGCAGTGGCATTTTTCGGGGCAGCGCATATGTTGCGCACGCCTGATGACAACAATATACTGCTGTATATAGCGGGCGCTCTTTTTCTGGTACTGTTCGTTTTCTACAAAGGCTACCCTTTCGGGTACTGCTTTTTTGAAGCGGGTGAAAGTTCCGTGACATTTACAAGGCTTTTCAAAAAACAGACCATCGAGTATTCTTCCATAAAAAGTATAGATATAGATACCGAACTGCGCAAGATGTGGTTCAGAGGGAAAGAGTACAGGCATTATGCCGAAAGGATCATTTTCCACTGTGATGACGGCGAACATATCTTCGCACTGAAACACAGCAGCGAAAACGAGCCTGAACTCACGAACAGTCAGTTTACAAGGCTGAAAGCATTTATTGAGGAGAACATGGCATGAAAGAAGATTACAATTACGTTTTTGCAAGCAAGGAAGATGGTCCGGTAATGGGCTGTTTGGTGACAATGGTCATCTTTGGCGTTCCATTGATGATCGTTGCGCTGACCGATGACACTATGATCGGCACGCTGTTCTTTATTCTGGTCTTTGCCATAGTGCTTGTCATACTGTATACATGCAAGGCGAGTTTTTCTGCAGATGAACACACCGTAACTTTTCGCTATCTGTTGAAAAAAACAGTTATAGCCTATGAAAACATCAAAAGCATAGAAGTAAAGGCAGAATACCGCGAGGACCGCGGAAAATGGATCAACAGGTATTATGCAGAAGTCATAACATTCCACTGTGCAGACGGAAAGGACTATACTTTCGCAGGCAAGCTGGATACTGACTTTGAAGAGATACTCAAAGACCCGTCCTATCTGCAAAAGCTGACGGAGAACAGCAAGTTTACAAGGCTGAAACACTACATCGAGGATCGCACCCCGATCTTCAACGCCGAAACAATATAAATACATTAAAGAATAATACAGATACAAAAACAGCAGCTACGGCTCAGGCATATTTTCGGTGATACTGCTGCTTGTGCTGCTGACAGGCTGTGCGAAACTCGCGACTGATGGTAACGAAAGGATATCATGAAAAGAAAATATGAATTCAAAGGCAGGGGCAGATGGACGACCGTAGTATCGGTCATATTGTTTATACCATTAATGGTCTGGTTCGTGCTGGCTGCCGTATATGACAGCGTTGCTGCAATGGGTCTGTGGCTGCTGACGCTCATATGTTTCATCGCCATAGATCTGACTATCCCCTGTTATTACGATGCGGGAGATACTTCGGTAACTTTCAGCATACTCGGCAAAAAGACCCGTATCGACTACTGCGACATACAGTCTGTGGAAATCAGTTACAGCGAGAACAGAACATCTGTAGATAAGACGATAACCTTTGTGTTCCCTTTTGAAAAGCTTGTTATACAGACCTATACAAAACGGTATGTATTCTGTGCAAAGCTGAGAGACTTCAGCGGCAGGGGCTGTATGGCTGAACTCAAAGACTATATCGACGAGCGGATAGGCTTGAAAGAGTACATATCGTCTATTTGCCCGGAAGATGTACAGATAAGCAATGGTATAAAAGGAAAATTCAGGCACACATCTTTGGCGATATATTTGTTTACACTGCCGATGTTAGGATCATTGTTCCTTGCAGAGTACGCAGTTATCGCTGAGATACCATACAGCGAATTCGGCTTATATCTGGGTATTTTCCTGCTGAGCTGTATTGGTCTGCTGCTTTCGCTATATGCGCCGTTCCGCTTTGAGGCTGATGAAAGCAGTGTGGTTTTCAAAGAGCTTATCCCGCCCCGAAAGCGAAGGATATACTACTCCGATATAAAAAGCATTGAGCTTACAAGAGAGTATATCAACTCACGGGGCGAATCACGGATAGAGGAAACTATCATTTTTCATCTGTCAGGCGGTTCGGTAAGATACACGCAGGATAATATAGGTATAGACCTGCGGAAATGCAGTGATCAACTCAGCGAGATAAGGGATGAATTAAACAACAGTTTATTTTCGCATTTAAAGCGATACATAGAAAGTAAAATGGAATACCCCAAGGAGGTAAATTAAAATGTCAAAAATAAAGATCATGACAGATTCAGCCAGCGACATCTCTATCGAGAACGAGAAGAAGTACGAAATTCACGTAGTACCATTCAAGATGAGCATGGGTGATAAAAGCTACACCAGCCGCGTGGATTTCGACAACGAGAAGTTCTACAAAATGATGGACGAGTATGACGGCATACCACTGACATCGCAGATAACTGCCTTTGAATTCGCAGAGAATTACAAGGAGCTTTACAATGCAGGTTATACCGATGTTATCTATGTCAGCATAAACTCAAAGGGTTCTGCCACATACAACAATTCCGTCATGGCAGTTGAGCAGTTTTATGAGGAAGTACCCGAAGCAAAGGGCAAGTTCAATATCATCAATATCGACGGCAAGGGCTACACAGGCGGTTACGGCTATGCAGTGGTAGAAGCTGCCAAGAAAGCGCAGAAAGGCGCATCTGTAAGCGAGATAGAATCCTTTATCCGCGATTGGGTGGATAACTGCGTTATATTCTTCGGAATGTATTCTCTGCAATATGCCAAGAAATCAGGACGTATCCCCGCGGCAGCTGCATTCGTGGGTGAGATAATGGGTCTCCGCCCTGTATCCCGCATACAGCATAATCAGATAACCACCGAAGCCAAGGTACGCGGTGACAAGGCACTTATCCCCAAGATAATCGAACTCACCGCAGGCGAACAGATACCCAAGACACCTTACTGCGTCGTATACGGCAACGATACCGAAGTCCGTGACGAGATGATACAGGCTATGACCAAAAAGCTGGGCTATCCCCCTGCCGATACTTACCAGATAGGTTCTGAGATAGCAGTAAACGCAGGTCCAAAGGTCATCGGAATTATATTCAAGTCACAGAACAAGTGATATCATAATACTTCGGAGCTGTTTTACTGACAGCTCCTTTTTTATGCCTGTAAATAGAAAAGCGGACAACACAGTATGCTGTCCGCCCGTATCAGCGATCATATATCAGTAGTGAAGTACACGCTGAATATTGCTGTGTACCTGTCGCCTGTCACTAAGGTTCAGACTGCGTATCATACGCCTTACAGGAAGTATCTGCGGAGGTGCAACGGATAAGGAATCCAGCTGCATATCCAGCAGTATCTCCGTCAGTGAAAGGTCTGCACCCATTTCACCGCACAGACACACCTTTACTCCCCTGCTGTGAGCATTATCCACCACCAGCTTTATCATCCTGAGTACCGCCAGATGATTGGGCGGCACCACGTTCTCATAGTTGGGGTTCTGCCTGTCTATCGCAAGTGTGTACTGCTCAAGGTCATTGGTGCCTATGCTGAAAAAGTCAACCTCTCTCGCCAGCAGATCACTTATCATAACTGCCGCAGGAGTTTCTATCATAACACCCAGCTCCACATCTTCACCGAATGCGATATGCTTGCTTATCAGCTCATCTTTGACCTTGTGTATTATATCCTTTACACGGTACACCTCATCAACATCTATTACCATAGGTATCAGTATCGAAAGCTTACCGTATGCCGAAGCCCTTAGCAACGCCCTCAGCTGGGTCTTGAATATGTCCTGCCTTCGCAGACACAGCCTTACAGCCCTCATTCCCAGTGCGGGATTTTCCTCCTTGTCAAGGCAGAAATAGTCAGCCGTCTTATCAGCACCGATATCCAGTGTACGTATGACTACACGCTTGCCTTTCATATCCTCTACGACTCTGCGGTAGTTATAGAAAAGCTCCTCCTCATCAGGGAAACTGTCCCTCTGCAGATACAGAAACTCCGATCTTAGCAGACCAACTCCGCCCGCATCGTTTTCTATAGCAGATTCAAGATCGGCAAGACCGCCTATATTGGCATATACCTCTATCTCTCTGCCGTCGCGAGTAACGTTGCGCCTGCCCTTCAGCCGCTGAAGAAGCTCCTTCTTGCGTTCTTCTTCCTCTTCACGCCTTGCCAGCTTGATCTGAGTTTCTTTATCGGGTTCTATATATATAACTCCGTCAAAGCCGTCAACTATGGCAAACCGACCGTCATAGTCCTCCAGCCTCACATCACCCAGACCTATCAGTGCAGGTATGTTCATCGTCCTTGCAAGTATAGCCGTATGCGAATTTGTCGAACCGCCCATGGTACAGAATGCTGCCACCTTGGATTTATCCAGCACTGCTGTTTCACTCGGCAGAAGATCCTCCGCACATATTATGGATATATCGTCCAGCACGAACTCTTTAGCCGAAAGGTTCTGCAGCTGCCTTATGAGCCTCTCGGATGCATCATATACATCCGCTGAACGCTCCCTGATATACTCCGAATCCCCCTGCCGCATCAGATCAGCCAGCGTCTGCGAAGTCTTTGCCACTGCATATTCGGCATTCAGCTTCTCATCGAATATCAGCCCTCTTACACCGCGCTCGTACTGACTGTCATTGAGTATCAGCTGGTGTATATAGAAGATATCAGCGTCTGCTTCACCTATCTCCTCAGCCGTTCTTTCTCTCAGCAGCCTCAGTTCTTCAACCGCACCATCCTTGGCGTTCATATATCTGTCCCATTCTTTTTCGGGATCATTTATCTTGATCTTAGTAACGTTGACACAGTCACGCTGATAAAAGCTAATTATGCCTCTAGCAATGCCACCGTATACAGATCTGCCTCTCAGTGTGACCATAGCATTGTCACCTCCGTTCATTTCGTAAAAAGGTCGTAACTCTACATATTAATTATAACACATTCACGTTAGGTTAAAAAGGCTGGTTTGATTTGTTTACATTATCGACATACTTTTCGGCATTCTTAAAAGTTTTCAAACTATTTTTTTGTTTGATTTAGCTAATTTTATAAGTGAATTATTTACATTCACACGAGCATTTAATGCTTTCTCGCGGTATATACGCAATTTTGTGCCGCGGTGTCTTTACTTTTGCTTAAAGATATGTTATAATAACTGTGTGTGACAAAACTTAGTTTTCGCCGCGCATGATATGCGGCGGTCAACGGGGAGAAATAAGTCTATGATGATAATGAATTCATTGTGTGCGCTTGCTTTTGGCTTTGCACTGGATATGATGATCGGTGATCCGAAAAACCGGTTCTATCCTACCGAGATTGTCAGGCGCATGGTGAAAAAACTGGAAAATATACTAAAAAATGCATACCTCGATTCACCTGATGCACAGAATATGGCAGGTATAATGCTGGTTGTTATGACACTGCTGATATGTATGGGTTCGAGTATTGCTCTGCTGCTGCTATGCTATAAGCTCAATGTGATAGTCGGCATCATCGCTGAGGGTCTGCTCTGCTGGATGTCCATATCGGGAAGATCCATGCGTCATGGTCTTATGGGTGTTTTTCGTGCAGTAAGGGCTGACAATGCCGGTGGTGCACGCAGATACCTCAGGCAGATAACTGACCGTGACGTTGATCACATGGATCCTGCTGCCTGCGCAAAATGTGCAGTTGAAACAGCTTCAGAAAATGCAGTGGATATGCTGGTAGGTCCTATATTCTGGGCTTGTCTTTTCGGCGGACCGGGAGCAGTCTTCTGCCGCGTGATAAATATTATGGATAATACAGTCGGCTTCAAGGACAATGAGAATATCCACTTCGGAAAGGTCGCTGCAAAGCTGGATGACATCGTCATGTTCATCCCTGCAAGGCTCGCAGCCGCTTTCATGCGCTGGGATGCAGCTTTTCTCAGGCTTGATAAGAAAAATGCTCAGGAGATATACTTCCGCGATAAGCGCCGTCTGCCAAGCCCAAATTCGGGCTGCACCATGTCAGTTGCTGCAGGGGCGCTGGATATACAGCTTGGCGGCGATGAGATAAGGAACGGAGTACTGACCAGACGTCAGCGCATAGGCGATGCACTCCACCCCGTTTCAGCAGACGAAGTATTCTGGATAAACCAGCTGCTGACAGGCACAGGCGCATCAGCCATGCTTTTTGCCATAGTTATGCGCGTTGCAGCTTATATACTGACAACACTGCTGATAAAGTAAATCCTAACTGCAGAGAATTTCAGCCATAGTATTTCTGATATGCATTCGGAAGTACTATGGCTTTTTGATTTAATGGCATTGATGATCTTACGGATCCCTGCCCGGAGATCTTTCAGCTAGCAATCAAAGCCCCCCGAGAATTTTATAATGCTCGAGGGGCTTTTTCGTATTGGTTTTATTTTCGTTTTATCTTGTCGATATTGCCTTTTATATTCTCACGGATATTTCCAACGCTTAGTTTCTCGCGGAATTCCCTGTACCTTTCAAGGCTGTTATGCAGTGTATCGGAAAATCTCAGGGGTATGAAGAAATGTGCAACACCGCCCCTCGTCTTTTCACGGAAGGATTCTATCTGTGCACGTAGTTCATCTATCTTTACTATGATATTATGTTCCCTTGCAAATTCTGCAATATTCACTATATTGTTGATAGATATAGCCAGGTCAATAAAGAACACTCCGTAATACAGCCCCACAAAGAATGTAAACTGCAGGTTTTTGATCAACAGCTCTACAGTATGGGTTATGGGCGGATCAAGGAAAAAGCAGTAACCGAAACTCAGCAGCAGCCAGAAAAAGCTGTACATCGGGCAGATTATGCCTTTTATATTGCCCCAGAACTGCGTATAATCCCAAAGCATTATCTTCAGCTTGACAATGAATATCAGTCCCGTGAAGTATTCCAGGACGGTTATACAGGCTGCCATGATGACGAACAGCACAGCCTTCCTTGTATAGTTATCGTCTATAGGTATAAACCGTTCTATCTGCCGCAGCCAGAACAAAAGCAGCAGTGCAAATCCGTAAAGCGGGAGATAAGGTCCCGTCAGAAATCCCGGGTTCAGCCATTTTCGCTCAACATTAACGGGGTCGAAAAATTTTCGGTAGAAAAATTCCAGCACCCAGCCTATCATGCTGCCCAGGGCAAACAGGTAAGCGGTCTGTATAAAAGGCAGCATAAGTTACCTCCTAAGTAAATATCAAGTTTGTATCTCAGTTCAAGAAAATTATCAGTGTCATTTACAAAGTCTTGTTTTCCCATTCGCCTCGCGTTATGGAGTATGCGTATGATATTCCGTTTTTCTCATCGGGATATTCCTTCACCTTTTTCATTCCATTCGCTATGGCTGTCTTATATGACGGGATGTTTGTATATTTCATATAAGAATAAAGAGTATCATATGTGGTATTTGTAAAAGCCCAGTCCCGTACAGCCTGTGCAGCTTCCTTTCCAAGACCTCTTTGCCAGTACTTTTTATGCACATGGTAGCCTATCTCGGGAAGTTCTTCACCGTCGATATTCTGCAAGGTAATACCGCAGTCCCCTATCATCTCGCCTGTTTCTTTAAGTACCAGCGCCCACAGACCGAAACCGTACTTTTTGTAATTATTCAGATTCCACTCTATCCAGCCCCTGACCTTATCCTCGTCAAAAGGCTTGGGATAGTGCGCCATAGTTTCCTCATCTGAGAGTATCTCATAAAGCGCATCAAAGTCATCGTGGGTATATTCTCTGAGTATAAGTCTTTTAGTTTCAATTATCATATCCGCATTGTCCATATTTACCGTAGCGTCTTGTTTTCCAACTATGACATCTCTTATCAAACAACTAACAAGTTGTTAACGTATGTATAATATTTTACTCCATTTTTCGATATCTGTCAAGGAAAAATAAACGCCTAATTCTTGGTGATATTGCCTATTGTAACAAAAATAAGGCAGGGACGATCGCCCTGCCTTGTATAATTGTTTGAATTACATACCGGAAGTAGCAGAATAGTTGGGAGCTTCCTTGGTGATGTAGATATCGTGAGGATGGCTCTCCTTCAGACCTGCACCTGTTATGCGTATGAACTTAGCCTTCTCGCCGAGTTCGGGAACAGTGTGGCAGCCGCAATAGCCCATACCTGCTCTGATACCGCCAACCAGCTGGAAGATCGTATCGGATACGGGACCCTTGTAAGCAACACGACCCTCAACACCCTCGGGAACCAGCTTCTTGGAGTTGGTCTGGAAGTATCTGTCCTTGGAACCCTTAGCCATAGCAGCCATAGAGCCCATACCTCTGTATACCTTGAACTGTCTGCCCTGATAGATCTCGGTCTCGCCGGGAGCTTCATCGCAGCCTGCCAGCAGTGAGCCAAGCATTACAACGCTTGCACCTGCAGCCAGTGCCTTTACGATATCACCGGAGTACTTGATACCGCCGTCAGCGATTATCGGTACACCATACTCAGCAGCTGCGCAAGCAGCATCGTATACAGCAGTTATCTGAGGAACACCTATACCTGCAACTACTCTTGTTGTGCAGATGGATCCGGGGCCTATGCCGACCTTGATAGCATCAGCGCCTGCCTCACAGAGGGCTCTTGCAGCCTCGGCAGTAGCCACGTTTCCTGCAATAACAGGTATATTCGGGAAATTAGCCTTCAGCTTCTTCAGGCAATCTATTACGTTCTTTGAATGACCATGTGCGGAGTCGAGTGCGAGGATATCTACCTGAGCGTCGATAAGAGCGCCTGCTCTTTCAAGTATATCCTGTGTCATGCCGACAGTAGCACCGCAGAGCAGTCTGCCCTTCTGATCTCTTGCAGAGTTGGGGTACTGTACAGCCTTTTCGATATCCTTGATAGTGATAAGACCCTTGAGGATACCGTTGTTATCTACCAGCGGCAGCTTCTCGATCTTGTGCTGCATGAGTATCTTCTTTGCACCGTCGAGATCTGTATCAACAGGAGCAGTAACAAGATTCTCTCTTGTCATTACCTTGCCGATCTTTATTGAAAAATCAGTGATGAATCTCAGGTCGCGGTTTGTGAGTATACCCTCAAGCTTGCCGTTCTCATCAACTATCGGAACACCTGATATCTTGTATTTGCCCATAAGAACATCTGCTTCTTCAACAGTTCTGTCAGCTGTCAGGGAGAATGGATTAACGATAACTCCGTTCTCAGAACGCTTTACCTTGTCAACTTCCTCTGCCTGCTGAGCGATAGTCATATTCTTGTGGATTATGCCTATACCGCCTTCACGCGCAATGGCGATAGCCATTTTCGATTCTGTTACTGTATCCATAGCGGATGTCATGATAGGTGTGTTAAGAACGATGTCCTTGGTAAGATGAGTGTGAAGATCCACCATATCAGGTGTACAATCACTCTCTCCGGGGATAAGGAGAACATCGTCAAAGGTCAGACCTTCCTTTCCGAACTTGCTGTTTGCGTTGGTATCAAGCATAACATTACCTCCCACATTGTCATTCAAATATATTTATTTACTTATAATATCATATAATAATACACGATTTTCTTTGATTTGTCAACAGAAAATTTGCAAAATAAATATTAATTTCACCCATGCCGAAAACGCCCTCATATCACAGTTCTGCAGTAATGTATCCATTTTTTTACACTCGCGTAAAGTCCCGATTTTTCGGCAAATTTGTGCGACACTTACAAAAATCAAACAAGAAATTCTACACTGTGGATATACTTACGGGTATAGCCAAAAAACGTTATCTGAGTTATAATTATCATGTATTAAATTATTCACAGAAAGAATGGAGATGTATTGTAAGACGGATACCCATATAGAAGTTTTGCCCCCAAGCGTTTAAGCGCTCAGGGGCATTCTTTTTTATACGGTTGCTAAGATAAATCAGAATTTATCAGCATAATCCAAAATGATTTGCTATAACATCACATACTTCTTCCCTTGTATCTTTCCCATTATCTTCTCTTACAACCGTGAAAAAACCACTATTTGCAAATTCATCATAGTGTTTTTGCTGTTGATAAGAGCAAGTCCGCGCCTATAATTCTCCATTACTGCTTCGGGATCATCGCAGCTATCAATAACATTTAATAGAAAAAGTTTGTCAGGGTCGCTTCTGTCAAAGAAACGCTCAACACTCATAGACTGCGGTGAAAGCATAACTGCAACATGATGATAATCTGATATTTCTTTGAGCAAATCTAACGGTATATTGGTATCAACTATAACCGTTTTCTCTCTTGAAATTGAAATAAGTTCTGCTATTTCAAACTCCGCAGCTTCTCTCCCGACACTAAATATCCACCGTTCATATTCTTCCGGAGAGCGGGTTACAAAGTCTTTCCAATCAGTAAGATTGTTTACGTAACAGATATCAGGCTGTACTTCTGGTGTCGCCACAATATCAGATATTTGACTGTGATAGTTTTCACCGCAGAATATCATGTCATATCGGTCAGCAAGCATTTTTACCATCGTTGATTTTCCGGCATAAGCTGTTCCAGTTATAAAATATACATTTTTAAGATAATGCTTTAGAATGTTGTTTTCGATTTTCATAGTAATCCACCTTGATAAATTCCGATTTATGTTCGTAACAATTATAGCATAACATTGCCGCACTGTCAATAAAAACGCCATAGTACTTCTGACTGTAAATCAGAAATACTATGGCTTAAAACTTCTATATGAGTATCTTTCTTATGAATCGCACATATTTATTTGCTGCCGCAGCGGCACTGATACTTGCAGGCTGCGGTTCGTTGACCGAGCGCCCTGCGGACAGTAATGAAAGTTCTAAGAACGTAAAGTCCTCTGATACGGCAGTCAGCAGCACAGCCGAGGTATCCTCTGAGGAAACAGAAGAAAGTCCGGCTGAAGCGCAGGAAGAAAGTTCCTCCGCCGATGACAGCAGTGATGTGACAGATAGCATCGCGGAAACTTCCGATGAGAGCAAAAACGATGGCATGGCGGGTCAGTTCACAGGCGGACTTGACGATGACGGCAAAGGTCCCGATGAGAACCATTTCGGGACAGAAGTCGGATTTGCTCCCGGTATATGGTGGGCATTCTGTAACAGCGGCGATATCTACTATGAATTCTCTACAGACGGCACAGGTATGAGGATCTATCAGGCAGACGGCTTCAAAGAAGGGTTCACCTATGAAATGAAAGACGGCTATGCTGTTTTCTATTTTGCAGGCAACGCAGGGGGCACTGATGAATATACCCGGGCAAAAGCAGAAGACCGCGGTGACGGTGCGTTACTGACCTTTGAAAATGACAGCCATACCGAGGAACTTGTATACAGAGACAATATCAGCTTTGACGATTTCAGCTTCTACACAAATAAAGAACTTGAAGATATGGCAAGGGAATACTGCAAGCAGCACAGTGATTCAGGCTATGAACCCGAATTCTGCGATGTTTCACAGTCAGATTCCAATACAGATATAGTTATACACCTATATGATATATTTGACGATCATTCAGCCACTGTAGCATGGTACTATGTTGACCGTTTCACAGGCAAAGGCAAGGATCTTATGGATAAGGAAGTTGATCTTTCCACAGCGCTGAAAGGCTGATGACGGGGTTGACAATATCTGCGGTCAGGTGTATAATATATTAATATCTTTTGATACCCGGGAGGAAATTATACATGAACAAACTGATCATGACCGCAGTATCGCTTATATGTGCCTGCAGTATCTCTGCCTATGCAGACGGTGCATCTGCTGCAAAGGGCGATGTGAACGGTGACGGCGCTGTGACCATTACTGATGTTTCAAAGATCGCTGCACATATAAAAACTAAAAAAATGATTCAAGGCGAAAGCCTGCAGAATGCCGATGTCAACTACGACGGCAAGGTAAATATATCAGACCTTTCACTCACAGCAGCTTACATAAAAGGCAAAAAAACTTTTCCTGATGACCCTCGTATCGCTGACGAAACTTTCAAGGGCTATGATGCCTTCCTTATGTTCGCTGACGGCAGTATGAACTGGGGCAACTGGAACGGTCAGGGCTATTACAGCGCACCATCCTTCGGTGATGATGCTGATATCACCAATGACGGTGTCTACAGTGTCAGCATAACCAAAAAAAGCATAACCGCCAAGGACGATACGGGAACGAATCCTTCACTTTTATACGGTTCTGACGGCAGCCTGCTCCCCGCTAAAGGCTGTACTATGCTCTGTGTAGATATCACAGGTCTTCTCGACGGCACCCTTGCCGCTGACGGAAGTGAGCTTGAAGGTTTCCTTAAAAGCGGTAATGATGCAAATGTCAATAAACACGTCAAAGGCAAATTCAGGGGAGATGAATTGAATGTGACTGTCACAGGCATAGCCATTGACGGGAACTATATCGAATTTGACCCCTCTAAGATACGCTACGGAAACCTTGATGAAGAGGATAACTGCTATCGTATATGCATAGCTGACCTCCTGTCAGGCTCTGCCGAAGATGCAGCCATAGATACCGGCAATCTCAGCTTTAAAAATAGTATCACCGTTGAATTCAGTATATCAGGTATAGATAAAAATGAACATACCTCATATGATGATATTTTCGGCTGATGCTGACCTCATTTCCAAAGACTTCTATTTCTATTTGGCAGGGGCAGACATTCTCTCAAAGAACAGAGAATGTCTGCCTTTTGCTATGCTATAAAAGTATAGCTGCCCCTGCCAAATAGAGTTAAAAGTTTTCGGAAATGAGTTTGAGGGAAACCCTTTTTCAAAAGGGTTTCCCTCAATAATGATCACAAACGTTCTGTATGGGTACCCGCAGAGGTGGTATCACACGCCGTGATGTTCCTTACCTGCTGTGAGAGTATTTTTCATTAGCATAGCGATAGTCATGGGGCCGACGCCGCCGGGTACGGGAGTTATGAAGCCTGCTTTTTCTTTGCAGTCCTCAAAGTCAACGTCACCGCACAGCTTGCCGTTTTCATCGCGGTTCATACCAACGTCGATAACTACAGCACCCTCCTTGATATAGTCAGCAGTGACCATCTTAGCTCTGCCTACAGCAGCGACAAGTATATCAGCCCTTGCGCATACCTCTTTAAGGTTCTTGGTCTTTGAATGTGTGATAGTAACAGTGCCGTTCTCATGCAGCAGCAGCATAGCCTGGGGCTTGCCCACGATATTGCTTCTGCCGATAACTACGCACTCCTTGCCTGCAACTTCTGTGCCTGTAGACTTTATAAGCTCCATAACGCCCGCAGGTGTGCAGGGCAGGAAGCTGTAATCACCTATCATTATCTTGCCCACATTTACAGGGTGGAAAGCGTCAACGTCCTTGTCGGGGCGGATGTTGTTAATGATTATCTTATCATCAAGGTGCTTTGGCAGAGGGAGCTGTACAAGTATACCGTCCACCTTGTCATCCTTGTTGAGCTTGTCTACCAGCGCCAGAAGTTCTTCCTCGGTAGTTTCAGCAGGCAGTGCATACTTGTATGAATTGAATCCTACAGCCTCGCAAGCCTTTTCCTTGTTCTTTACGTACACCTGTGAAGCAGGGTCGTCACCGACTATAACTACTGCCAGACCTATCTCGATGCCCTTGGCCTTCAGTGCCTCGACTTCCTGTCTGATGCCTTCTTTTACCTGTGCCGATACTGCCTTGCCGTCGATTATGTTTGCCATATTAATGACCTCCTTATTTTTATGGATATCCCCTCTGTATCATCACTATTTTTATTGCAAGTCAACATAGTTGATCAGATATTACTTATCCTTTTCGCTGTCCTTATTCTCGTCCTCATCGTCATCATCGAGTATGGACTTATAACCCTCATCGGGCACCTCAGTCTTATCCTTTTCAACAGCAGCTTTTAGTGCTTCCTTCTGAGCCTTGATCGCTTCCTTGCCGAACTTCTTGTTATATTCCTTTTCCAGCTCTGCAAAGCTCTCGCCCTTGTGCTTAGCCTCAGCTATCTTCTTTTTCAGCTCTTTCTTTTCCTTCTGCATATCCTCATAGCCTGCATATTCTGCCAGCTGAGCCTTTGAAACCTCAGTTTCATAGAAGAACTTGTAATTGCCCGAACGCTTTGTGATGCTGCGGAAAACTATCCACAGTACGATAGATGCTACCACGCAGGTACCTGCTACCAGCTGTGATACCCTTATATGTCCAAGATACAGCGAGTCTGTTCTCAGACCCTCGATGAAAAATCTGCCCAGACCGTACCAGCCTGTGTACATCAGGAATATCTCACCGTCAAACTTGCGGTGCTTGAAGTACAGATGCAGTATTATGAATCCCGCAAGACACCACAGGCTCTCATACAAAAAGCAGGGATGTACGGGCGCGAATGCGTCAGTATCCGTCAGAGTGTCATAATGATCCGAAAGGAAACGCGCTGTACTCCAGGAAAGCATTCCCCAGGGCTTGTCAGTGTTCACGCCGAAGCATTCCTGATTGAAGAAATTTCCCCACCTGCCTATGCACTGTCCTATCAGGAAACAGGGAGCTGTAACGTCCAGCATGGCTGAAAGTCTTATCTTTTTGATCTTTATGATACTTCCGCCTACAAGTATGGCACCGATGAGTCCGCCGTAAATACCCAGACCGCCGTCACGGATATTGAAGAAATCTTTTAATGTGATACCCTCGGTATTGAATATGACATAATAAAGTCTCAGTCCGATAAGTGCACCGATAACACCGCCGATAACACCGTCTGTCGCCCTGTCGGGGTCAATACCGCAGGGACGCATCTTCCTGAAACCGTATATCATGGCAAGGAGTATGCCTATGCCTATCAGCAGACCGTACCAGTATACCGTGAAATTCAGACCGGGTATAGTAAACGCTACCCTGTCTATGGATATGCCTTCTCTTAAAATATTATCTGTATTTCCAAAATTCGGGAAATACACCTTATCAGGATTTTTGCTCAGTTTTTCTCTGACCGCAGCAGTATCCTCTGCCAGAGTGCAGAGTGCAGTCATAACATTCATGTTCATTTCAAATTACTCCTTTATCGGCTCAATTATTGATATTGCAGAATTTTCCTCATCGAACAGCTCATCGAGGGCTGCCCTGCAATCCTCAGCGGTTATATCCGCCAGCAGTTCAGCTTCATCGAATACAGTAGTACCGTTGAAATAGCTTACTGTCATGGCATCCGTAAGACCTTCAACATTACCGAACATTCTTACTATCGAGCCGTATCTGGATTTTCTTACCATGTTGAAGTCATCTTCATTGAAGCCATCTTTCTTTACTCGCTCTATCTCTGCCAGCAGCCTTCTGTATACCTCATCGGGATCTCTCGATTCACCCGATATCATGCACACAAAGAAACTTCCGCTGCATGAGAACGCACTGTATCCGAACTGAGAGTTCAGCAGACCTTCATCAAAAAGCTGCTGATACAGCGGTGATGAAGAACCTATCAGCATTTTCATCGCCATACGTGCTACGGATATCTTCCTCTCAAAATCCATGCCGTCACAGGCTGCCGATTTGAACCCTATATCGAATAAAGGCAGCCCCACAGGAAAGCTTGCAGTCACACGCTTCTTCGCAACACCGCGTCCCTCCTCGGGGAATCTGCATTCAAGTTCAAGATCCTTTGCAGGCTTCAGTATCCTGTCGCATATCTCAATGACCTTGTCCTCATCTACGTTGCCGGCTATAGAAAGCACCATATTATGAAGATTGTAGAAAGTGTTATAGCAGTCATACAGCAGTTCGGGAGTTATCTGCGCTATGGAATCCACCGTTCCGGCGATGTCTATCTTTACAGGATGCTCCTTGTATATGGCTTTCAGCATATTGTAAAAGCAAGCATTGGAAGGTGAATCCTCATACATCTTTATCTCCTGCGCGATTATGCCCCTTTCCTTCTCAACATTCTCCTTGGTGAAATAGGGCTTCTGAACATAATCCAGCAGTATCTCCAGCGACTTCTCCCAGTTTTTCGAGGTGCTGAAGGTATAAGCGGTTTCATCAAAAAACGTGAATGCATTTGCATTCGCACCTGTCTGCGCATAAAGATCGAATACCGGTATATCCTCGCTCTCAAAAAGCTTGTGTTCAAGATAATGGGCTATACCCTCGGGAACTTCTATATAATCCCCTGTTTCCGCTGTTTTAAAACAGGTATTTATCGAACCGTACCTTGTAGCGAATGCAGCCTCGGTAGTGGAATAATTATCCATTTTCCAAACCAGTATATCAAGTCCCGAAGGATGATGTATCAGTGAATACTGCTCCCCGAATCTTTCGCTCTTAATGATCTCCTTATTCATCGGCAGTATCCTCCTTTGCTTTCAGCACGAACACTGAATCCTCCTTGAAACTCTTTGCACACTCCGTCACCTGTTCCGCAGTTATGCGGTCGATGATATCGCATACCTCCTCGGGGGTATAGGCAGTGCCGCGCGATTCCTGAGCCCTGTACCATGCAGCCATATCCCACTCGGAATCATAGTTCGCCATGAAATTGCTCTTTACGAATCTCTTGGTGTTTTCCAGTTCATCCGCAGTAAAATCGCCTGTCTGCACAGCCACTATCTGCTCACGGATAGCCTCCTGCGCCTTTTTGATATTTACAGCATCCACACCGCTCTCTATCAGCATAACACCCTTGAGCTCGCTGTAGTAGCTGTCACAGCTGTAGCAAAGCGAAAGCTTTTCACGTACATTGGCAAAAAGCTTTGAGAATGCCGAACCGCCCAGCAGCCATGAAGTCAGCTTGCACACATAAATATCCTCATAGTCGGATTTGTATGCCATGAACATCTTGCACTGCTTGACATCCATGTATTCCTCTTTTTCGCAAACTTCCTTTTTAAGAGGTGAAAACGCTCTGAATTCAGCTTTGATGACATTCTTTCGCTCCAGCTTTGAGAATGCTTCTCTGAGCATATCAACAGCACTGTCTATCTCACCGCCGCCGCATATCATAAGATCTATCTCAGCACTCTCCAGAAGATATCTGTACTGCGACATCAGCTCCTCCTGCGTAAGGCTCTCAGCCCTCTCCATAGTACCAAGATCGGTATTGGCAGCAGGTTCGCCTGCGTATATTATTTCCTTCGCCTTGCTGAAAGCATAAGACCTCTTATCATTCACCGATGCGGCTATATTGTCAATAAGCTCCTGTTTTCTCAGCCTGAAATAATTCTCATTGAACTTACCGTCCTTGATATCAGGACTCAGCACACAGAGCAGCAGCTGCCTTACAGCCTCCTCCGATATTTTTTCACCGTCAATGGTGTACTTATCCATGATCATATTCATGGATATGCCCATTGACTGATGATCGCTGATATTCCCCGAAAGAGCACCTATGGAAGTACCATAAAGCCCCATGAACTTTGAGGAAAGTTCGCTCCTTGAAGGAACCTCAGAATTTGAAGTCACCAAAAGCGACATCAGCAGCGAATTTGCACCAGTATAATCAGGATCAATCGGAACAACGAATCTCACCCTGACTATATTCGTCTTGTACTTCGGATCAATTATCTGTGTAAGGGTGATGCCCTCACCGATGACCGATCTATCGTATTTTATCGCCATTTACATTCTCCATTCTATGAACTGCCCTTAAACAGGCATAAAATATACCAAATTATATTATACCACAAACTATCAGGATTTTCCACCCATTTCACAATATTTTCATTTTGACAGTATCGCAAAAAAAGACAGCCGACAAATACAGCTGTCCTTATTACTTATTTAGCTAATACAAGTCCGTTACACAGGAAAATCAATACCATCCGCCGAAACAGCATCACAGGTCTCATCTACCCATACTATCAGTCTCTTAACAAACTTGGGTGTTATTGTCTGCGGCACATCAAATGGCAGCAAAAACCTGTTCCAGCCTATACTTCCGGCATTTCGGAATCTCCTCCCCTTGCTTATCACGTAGGGTGTTTCAGTACCCAGCGGACAGCTCAATATCAAATGCTTATCGGGCGATATAACATTCAATATATAGTAGTCACTATCATCATCGAGTACAACATACCATAAATACGTAGTATCTCCGACGCATATACTTCGTCTTTTTTCAGAATTTATACCCATAGATTTACCCTATGACTTTGTTTTTACCGCTTTTTTTGCCATAATAAAGCTTGTTATCAACTACCTGTATCCATTCATCCAAAGTTCTGCCTTTTCTTGCAGGAGCCACACCGACAGTTATTGTAATGGGTATTGACTTTCCTTCAAATTCAACAGGAGATGAAGCAATATCAGAACGTAATTTTTCGATAATTTTCATAACTTCATCATCATTGTTGAACAGTATAAGGAACTCCTCACCGCCCCACCTTGCTATATCACAACCTGCACAGGTATCCTTCAATTTCTTAGATATAACTTTAAGCACTTCGTCACCGGCATTGTGACCGTAAACATCATTTATTGTCTTAAAATCGTCGATATCCGCCATCGCCAGCACAGCAGTTTCTTTCATACTGTTGACTTCTGTAAGTCGGTCGATCATATAATGTCTGTTGTAAAGATCTGTCAGTCTGTCCTTGTGTGCCATTTGAGTCAGCTTGATCTCCGAATTGATTATAGAACGTATCTGCTTATTTATGTAGATAATCAAAAAAGAAAATACTATCAATGAATTTGTGAACAAAAATAAAAGTGAGTATTTGTTATCCCTTTCATAAATAGGACCATTTATCCGAACATACCCCATTATAATGAAATAAAATGCAGCCACACAAATACTGATATTCATAGGTCTGACAGTTTTTCCGCCCAATTTGAAAGCCAGATACTCTGAGGAATAAATAACAGGTATCATCGAAAAACAGTACAGATGAAATCCGTAACTATCACCGAGGCAGACGGTGGTTACCCCCATATACAAGGTTATCCACGCATAAACTATCCATAAATAGGTATCAAGTTTATTTTTGTAGATGAGAATAAAATTAAAAATATATAAAAACAGCGTCGGTATACTGAAATAAACAAGAAAATCAGCATCAAGCTTTTTAAAAAATATCATAAGAAAGAAAACTATGAAAATTAAAGCTATATTCACACCGAAAGTCAGCTTTTTAATACCTTTATAATTCAAAGATGTCTCCCCCTTTCAACATTCATATAATTCCATATTAATCATAACACATTATGAATAATTTTGCAACAAAAAAAACAATTTAACCCTAAACAAAAGCGTAAATCGTTTTTTGTTGGAAATACCCAAAATTCGCCCAATATATTCAAAAGGCATGATACAAGAAAATATCATGTCCCTTTATATTTTAAATATTTAATTCAAATATAACGTAGCTTTCTTTTCTTGATTTATTCAAGTAAGCAAAAGTTGTCTATTATGCATATTTCAAACAAATACTATTGATTTTTCTGATATAATATGCTATAATATATATAATTAAAGACAAATAACAATTGTTTTTAGGAGATGAAGTATATGATGACTTTTTGGGTACTATTTGTTAATGATTTTTCTAAGAATGAGCGCTATACAAAAGTATACACAGCTATGATGGAAGCATATAATGAAATGGAGAGAATTAACCCCAGCGGCAGCAACCCTAACATGTTAACTACGGTATCAAGACATAGTTTTAGAAAGAGGACAAAAGACTTTGAAAAGATGAATAATGAGTATTTCAAACAGCATGGCAAATATGCTTTTTAAAACACGATATTAATGATTTAATTACTGACGTCATAAGTTAATAAAGTAAAATAAGTAATCCCTTTACCTAATTGGCAAAGGGATTATTTGTTATCTATTCGTCTTCTTCATACCCACTACATTCATGCTTATGTTCACAAAATTCGCATTCACATAAATCACTATAATTTCCTGTTTGCCAACAGATTTCATTATAGTTCATAATATTCACCTTCTTCTATCTTCCATTTTAGGAAGAATAATACTTAAAGAAAAATTTTTTTCATCATGTGTTGTTTACTATATTTATCTAAAGCGTCTGATAATTTTTGTATTATAAACTAAATGTTATCAAGTGTATGGTTGTTTAATTTTATTGTTATTTTTGAATTGTGAATATTATTTTCTCTACTCATTATGTTATATTAAAATTCCTCGTGAGAAAAGTTATTTTCTCACGAGGATAGCAGGGGCACCAAGGATCGAACTCGGGACACGCGGTTTTGGAGACTTAAATAACTTGTAATGAGTTATAAACACCTGATTTATTAGTACCTAACAACTTCTCCATGAAATCAATACATTATACCATACTAAATTTAATTAGTCAACATCACATTTAGTGTGGCTAAAGACACATTTATAACAACGATAAAAGATAGCGTTTGACAGAAGTCAGGCGCTATTTTTTATGGCAGCGGCAGGGTCGCTCCCTGCGGGCAGTGCTTAGTGTTTTTCTCACTGCCCTTCCCGCTGTCAATAGATTGAAAAACACTAAGATTAAAATCCGCAACAGCGGTGAAAGGAAAAAACCATGAAAAACACAAAAATAATTGCAGTAGCAAATCAGAAAGGCGGCGTGGGCAAAACCACTACTACAATCAATGTAGGTGCAGCACTTGCTCTTACGGGCAAAAAGGTCCTGCTAATTGACTTGGACACTCAGGAATCCCTTTCAAATTTCCTCGGGATCTACAATGCAGAGAACAATATAGGTAAAGCGCTCTACAAAACAGTTAACCGCGAAACTATTGACCTTGCAGATTACATTGTCACAAACGAGGTCAACAGAGTTGACATAATCCCGGCAGAACTGAACACAATGCAGCGTATCGCCATAGACCTTGTATCAGTCAGAAGCAAAGAAACAGTTTTTCGCAGATTGATAAATCAGAACAGTGAACTTCTTAGCAGATACGACTACATCCTGCTTGACTGCCCACCGTCCCTTAATGTTATATTGGATAACGCACTTACGGCAAGCCGTTATGTGCTTATCCCCTGTCAGGCTCACCCTCTGAGCTATCCCCCGCTGCCTAATCTCCTATTACAGATAAATGAGATTCAAGCAGAACTGAATGAAAACATAGAAATCATCGGAATTGTGCCAACAATGGTTGACAGGAGCAACAACAGCAAAACAACGGTCGAAATGCTCCGCGGTAATTACTCTGACATTGTTTTTGAAAGCGAGATAGAACGTATGGCTGTTGCCGCCAACTCTGCACTCACTGAAAAGGCAGTTGTTCTGTCAAACGCTAAGGACAACCGCGTATCACGTGAATACAAGGCTCTCACTGATGAGCTTGTAAGTCGTATCGAGGGGGTGTAAGGCATGAAATTTGATAAAGTAAGTGAAACATTCTCCGAGAGAAAGGAAAAAGGAAGTATAAAAGAAAGCCTTATCTCAGCTGAGGAAGTTCTGAACGAGATAACCGAGATAGCTATGCACAAGCTTGATATGTACACAGACGAGGATGGAAATCAGCCTTTTGACATAGACGATGAAAAAGTTGAAGCCCTGAGCGAAAGTATAAAAGAGAATGGGCAGCTGGAACCTATCATCGTTCGTAAAAAGAATGGTAGGTATCAGATACTCAGCGGTCATCATAGATACCTCGCTCTGAAGTCGATAACTGCAATGTATGCACTTGCAACTGTGGTCGATGTATCCGACCTTAAAGCCTACATGATAGTGTGCGAAAGCAACATCCATCATGCGGCTCCCCCGCCCTCTAAGCTTTGTAAGATTTTCCTGCGGTATCGTGCCGCAGGAAAAGAAGAGAAGATAACCGCCGATCAGCTTGCTAAGATGTTCGGCATCAGCCGTGAACAGATGTATCGCATAATTGCTATGGACACACTTACAACACCGATGCAGGAACTGGTCGATGCAGGACTTATCTCAACCAACAGCATAAAACAGCTGAGAACACTTACCCCTGACCAACAGGATACGCTTGCTGACTATGTTTATAATGAGGACAAAAAGCTTAACAAGGCGAAATGTGACAAGGTCATAGATCTGTTTATCACTAATGCAAATGCAACGGTAGAAGATATTGACGAGTGTCTGAACAGTGACGATAAAGAAAAGGAACCTGCCAACAACTACAATGCTATGAAGAAAATGAGCAAAGAACAGCTGGCTGACTATATTTTTGCAAACCTTGCAAGCTTTACTTCGTCAGAAAAAATCCTTTCTTTTCTCTGTGATAATATTGGAAAGGAGAAGCAAAATCTTGAAAAACATTGAACTGTGCAGAAATTGTTACTATGGCAGAGTGATCGTCGATGACAATGGACAAGTATTTGGACGGTCTTGTGAATTTCCTATATCAGTATTTATTGAAAATATAGATAAAGTAAAAAACGAAACAGACGATGAATGTATGTTTTTCAGCGGCGGCTGTTCCGGAGTGATAGGATTTACAAATATAGATAGGAATGAGACCGATCACATAGAACAGACAGAAGTCCTTGACGAACAGCCTGAACAAGACAATTTAGAAAAAGCACCTGATATTATTCATAAGAACATTTGGACTAACATCTTAATGAATATTGTTATGTTTCTCATTGGTGTTGGTGTAGCTATTATATATACTATTATAATAAGGGACTGATAAAGTGTGTCTATAGACACAGTTTATCAAGTGGTGCTGGGAATGGAAATACGAATAATCGGAACCAAAGAAGAACTGGAGCAGGCGGCAATTCAGATAGCTGCCTGCTACAAAATAAAATACAAAAGTCGAATCTATCTCTGCCGTGATAAAAAGGCTTACCGGCTGTATATAAAAACCGAGGATAACCACATAGAGGAAGAAAAGCAGCTGGAAGGTCAGATGTCTTTTGATGAGGTGTGATTTCATGAGGTACAATATATGAAAATGGGAAAGCTTGGATATAATAGCGACAATAGCAGATACGGCATTCTTGTCTGCGATTTATGGGAGTTAGATGGCTTTCGCTGTGGCGATACATTAGAGGTGTGGGACAGAGATACAGAGCAGTGGATACCGACACGCATGGAAATGCGTTGGAAAAACGAATGGTATCTCGTCGGCACGCCATACAGCGGTACGGCTTTAGAGGGTTTGAAAGTAAGAGTGAAATAATCTGAGCTTGTGCTGTAAATTTAACAAGGAGATTATAAGATGAAAGTACATAATCACGATTATCCCGACCACAAAACCGCAAGGCAGTGGGCAAAACAAGGCTTTTTACCAATAGATGGGGCAGAAGGAATAGAGTTATGGGCAAATCAATTTTGTCAGAATAAATACATCTATTACGGACCCGATGAAGTATCCAAGGCTACACCCGATCAGCTTTCTAACTTTTTCCGCTTTGAACGAGAAAACCGAAATCAAAGAGAAAAAGAAAAAAGGAAGCACAGAAACGCTGAACTAATTGCAGAAAACAAAGAGCTTAGAAAAGAGAATAATCTACTTGAATTATCCTTATGCGAACTTGAAAGGACTGCAATTAGACTTATGCGAAACGTTGACATATCACCCGAAAAATCAGCGGATACTATTATAATAGATACTGAAACAACAGGACTCAGTGAATTAGACGATGAATTGCTGCAAGTATCTATCATCGATGATGCAGGAAATGTTCTTTACAACAGCTATCTTCGCCCCTTATACCATACTTCATGGAAAGAAGCGGAATGTGTAAATAACATTACTCCGCGAATGGTAGCGGAGGCACCGACCATCTATGATGAAATGCCAAAGATAAATGCTATCATAAAAGCTGCCAAAAAAATCATAGGCTTTAATACCGGGTTTGATGAAAACTTCCTTTATTTCTCCGGTGGAATTTCATGGATGAATAAAGAGGTCGTTGATGTAATGACGATGTTCGCGCCGATCTACGGTGAATGGAGCGAACAATACGACGATTATAAATGGCAAAACCTTATTAAAGCTGCCGATTACTATGATTATGATTGGAGCAGCCGACCAGGTGAAGCACACAACAGTCTTGCAGACTGCTATGCTACCCTATATGTGTACAATAAGATCATTGAATAAAAAGTGTGTCTATAGACACATTTTATTCTTGACATAAGAGAGCATTTAGTCTATAATAGAGAGGTAAATGATGAAGAACTTATATGATAAAAGTAAGTATATCAACAAAAAAACACTCGATCCAAAAGCAGAGATAATATTAAAAACAAAGGATAAACTTGATGAATATCGAAAAAAAACAATTAAAACAGATACAAGCTCTGATTTCAAAGACAAGCTGTATCGGATCTGTTGTACAATTATATCTAAATATAAATAAAGATTTAAGATTAAGGTTAAAACCTAAATGTTTATCTAATTGTTGCCAATGCTGCAATGATCTTTTTTTTATATCACCTCCAGAATTCTACACAATTCTCTTTTACCTGAAAGAATACATGGGTGAAGACTATATTTTAGCAAAAATACAGTATTCTCAAGCAATGTTGAATAAACTGAAAAATGCTTGTCCATCGTATGATGATTATTCAAGTTCTTATTTATCATTTGATAAAGACCTATATATTTCTTTACATGACACCTTAGAAAACCATAAAATTCGCTGCCCTTTTTTAAATTCCAAAGGTCATTGTGACATTTATCCTGTACGACCTTTAATCTGTAGGTTATATGGTTGGAAAATACAGTGTAAAAATATAGGTAAAACAATGAAATATAACAAGTATGAAAAATACAATGAATTTCAAAAACTAAATGGTTATAATGGTAAGTTTGAAAAAGAGTATATCATAATTGATTATCTTGCTGAACTTGCTCCCCTACTTTTATTTAATGAAGAAGAGTTCAAGAAAAAATATCAAGAATCCATATAAGCAAATCTGATAAAGTAGTTTATTTAAATACAGTTTATAATACACGTAAAGCAGCCAATTAATAATGGCTGTTTTTTTTTGTAAATAATGATACAAATGAAAGGTAAGATGAAAATGAAAGAAAATATTATTGTAGGATTTAGAGGACCCAGTAAAAAAAAATCTGTAAGATACAATCAGAAGCTAATCACTTCCTCCATAATGGTAATCACATCACCATATGAAGAGACAGTAAGAAAATGTATAGCAGAGTATAATATTAAGGATTTTGATTTTAATTCAGCTACATACGGGTTATATTCAAACATAAGAATAGAACTAAATAACGAAACCGGCGAGTGTAAGATTCAGGTGTTTGATGAAAATACAGGTGAACTGAAAGCTTTATACAAGGGAGTAACTAAAAATGAATAACGAACAGCAGATAGGATGGAGCGCAAAACGGGGGTTGATTTAATGAAAGATCTATTAGATATTTTCTCAATAGATTTTATTGCTATTGGTATTGCTGGTTTTATTTATTTCTTTTTTATCATGAGTTTTATCAACATACAAAGAAGATTTCCAAAGTCAAAAACTAATAATGAAAAGACACAAGAAAGGAATGATGGAAATGAACCAAAAAAAGAATAACCGCTTTGAGTACATGATAATCACAATTTGCGGAGTATTTATAATAACCTATGCTATGATGGTTGACAAGATCATGAATTTCCCGGAAGTCATGTCAAGCACTCCGTTGAAGATACTATTAACCGTTTTTTCTTGTATTGTGTTTATCATCACTGTTTGCCTTACAGTGAGATTATTCATGCTCATTCATAAGGATTATGTAGAAAGGAGATAGACCATGTATAGTCTTGAAGATGTTAAAAGCGGACAATGCAATCTGATGTTAACTGTTGTCGAAACAGATTACGGCAGATTTGTCACCGATGAATACATCAGTGATGATGATCTGTATTCCTCATCGGCTTTGGTCGATTATTTTGATAGCTGTGACTGCGATGATGCAGATTATGCAGATATAGAAGTCGGTTTATACAGGTACGGTGATCTCGGTGGTGATGCCGATGATATGCTGACCGATGATGTTCGCGCATATATCGAGTATGACATTGAGAGTTTCCTCAGCAAATGCGACCCACTAGAAACCAATACCTATGAGGTCGATCTGAGGATGCTGCTTGATCGAGGAGCTGAAAGGGGGTATTAATTTCATGGCTATGAATTTACATATAAGTCTAAGAAATAAAATACTTAGTGAATACTGTGAATTTCGTAAATCACAGGAACAGCTTCAGCCAAAAGAAGTATATGAAAATGCGTATGAAATAGTTATCAAACAGAACATCAGAGATCTGATATGTGATGAAACCGTTGCGCTAACTTCTGAACAAAAAATCGCTTTAAAATTGAGCAATAATACTCTCGATGAGATCTATGAAGATTGGCTTGATAAAGATACTGAAAATCTGGCAGACATACCCGATACTATCACTGAAACGGCAGACAGGCTTATGTCAAAAGTGAAATCCAAAAGTCAGCTTATTTGGAAAGGTTTCCTTGCTGAGAACAGACTCGATCTTAATATCAGAGCTATAAAGATACGCAACAGTACAAATTCAGATATTTTTGAGATAAAGGAAGTCATAAAAGACGAATACACGATATTATACAACAACAACGATAACGGCACCGAAACATTGACATCAGTTGATGAATTGAGATCAGTTTATGAAAAAACACTTGACAAGTATTCCGGAAAGCTAATAGAAACACACGGAAAAGAAGTCACAGGTGTATTGCTGGAAATTCCAAATAGACTGACACCTTTTACTGAATTCAAAGATTTTTGCCCTGATTGGCGTGAACGAGGGTCAACTCCTTCATACGTTAAAGAAGTATGGGATAATTTTCTGAAAGACCATGATCTTCCCGAGAATACTACTAAGATATCCTTCCATGCAACAAGCACCTACTATGTCGGAGGCATTGATGAAAATGGTCATGAACGTAAGGACAATTATTCTGAATATACAGAAGATGATTCATTTTACTTATTCGATTACGATAACGAGTTAGTAATACGGTATGGTTTTGAATCAGAACTTGACTTCCCTATCGAAGATACGATAATCGATCCATCAATCCTTTCAAAGGATTATGAAGACGTACTTGAAAAATACTCAACCGAGTTAAGTAAAAGAACCTATAATTATATAGATGTTTGCATAACAAAATCAGATGGAAGCGAAACTCACGAAGATTTTGAATCGTTTTGCCCTGATTGGGAAGAACGTGCTCCGATTATCACCTCATCTCGGCAAAGATGATAAAGCAAATGCCAGGAGGATAGAAATGAATCAAATAACAACAAATGATTTTTTTGATATTCACTATGGTTTCGAGTGGATAAAAGAGAATATTCGCAATAATTCAGCTATATCAAAGTTTAAAAAAGGCAAGTATCATTTTTACTTTACGGTAAACAAAGACGATAATACAATAACAGCAAATGAAACAGATGATAAAGCTGAATTTACAGTAAGTACAACTAAAAAACTCGATATAAAAAAAGAGGAGTTTCTAATAAAAACTGCTCAAATTCATGGTTTAGAGTATGTTTCGTTTACGCATTATCTTTCTACGACTGATGATATATGGTCAGAAGATAATATTAATGAAATACAAAAAAAATACATTAAAAGCTATGTTGTGCCAATAGCCCAAAAGTTTGAATTATCAGACTTTGAGAATAATGATTTATTCGCTGAGGAATTTGATAATGTATGTGATTATATCTGGTGGCAAATGGTAACTGCTATTGAGCGCAAATACGGTAATTTGTTTTGGAAAAGGCTAACATTCGATAGCTAATATTTTCTTATAAGGAGTGTGCATTATAATGGCAAAGAAAACAGGAAGTATACTTGATAAGCTGGAGCTGAATGTCGATGAAGAAAAGATATCACTCATAAACTTCTACATAAAAGAGGACGGTGATACTCTTGATCTGGCAGCTGAACTCTCTGCTGTCATCAACAATCACATTGATAAGCTCTACAAAAAGAAAGTCCCAAAATCCGTAAGACACTACATCGAGAACAAGGACAAGGAGGATAGCGATGGACAACACTCTGATAAAGTGCTCGTTCAGCCTGATGCTGGCGGGTCATCGGATCAAAGCGAAGGGATATAAAGTAAAGGCACTTTCCCACAAACAGCTGAATAAAATATGCTTGCTGATAGCTTATACCTCAGATACGATCTACTATCTATCAGCAATGGAGTATATGGATCAAAAGCCCAATGCGAAGATAAAATACGGTACAGTATCAGATACCGGGACGGATCTCATAATGACAGAAAAGCTTAGTCTTGATTATGATGCTATCAATGATATGCTGCAAGCAGGGACGATTTTCCCCATTTCTTCTTCTCCGGGAGAAAGAAAAAACGGTCGGCTCATTGATACCGATTCGGATTTTACAAGCTGGGCAAGCAAAAATGGACTTAGACCATATCTAAGAGCGTATCGGTCCGAGATCGGTGCCGATGATATTCATTATACTACAAAGTTCTGATGAGACGAAAAATTATGACTGACGATGCTCTGTATACAGATAAAAGCGGTAGACTGTATGAACTGAAGAAACAGTTTTATCATACAGCTGTACTGCAATCTATGACAGAACATACATATCTAATTGCATCAAAACCATACATTACAGACGATGGCTGCATTGAATGGCGTAATGCAATAGTATCAACCAATTATCTTAATGCAGTTAAATCTGCAATGGAGAAGGATATAATGTACGAAAGCATTGAAAATCGTATTTCACTGAAAAATACAGCAAGTGACATTGATAAAGAGATCTCAGCATCAATGCATGAACTGTATCATTACGATCTTGATGGAGCCTATGATAAGCTTTCTCTTAATCATAGCGATTTCGATATAGCACAGGCGGTAGCACTTACCATTCACGGTAAGTCATGGGACGGGAGATTTTCAGATCTTAACAAAGCATGGGCTGATAACTTCATACAAGCCTATGATGTAAAAATCGAAGAGTATAGAGATTTCTTCGGCTGTGATACTCACCCATCTGTGCTTGACGGTTTTACGGATGTTGTACGTATGAGGATAGCGAACAGGAGTATAGATCAGACTCAGGATATAGATAATGATTACGATCAGTCCTACGAACAATCCGAATCAATGGGTTACGGAAGAAGATAGTAATTTTTTAAATTATCATTTTCGCCTTTTAGTAGAACTGGAAAATTTTCCCAATTTGCACAAAAGCACAGATATATCTTTGTTAAGGTTTTCTCTTGTTTATTCAGGGCTTTCATGATATAATATAATTGGGAAATAATTTGAAACAAACGAAAGGTGGGCTTAGTATGAAAATTAATACCGAAGATGAGAACATTCTGAGACTGAAACACACTCCCGAAGAAGTAAAAGCATTTATCGCAGATCAGATGAAACTGCATGAAGAATACATGAACAGCCCTGATAACGATGATGTTCCCGGTGGATTTGAGAACAAAGCTGTTCGAGAATTTATGGGTGAAGAATTCTGGAATGCGACCAAGCTGCCGCAGTTCGATTATTCCTGCGAGATAGATTCCGATGTTCAGTGCCGCGCATATCTGTGGTATAAGGATATTTTCAGGGCGAATCTGCGCTGTATGCTTGAGGAGAATGAAATGCTGACACAGCATACAATAGTAACTGATCGAATGAAGTATCTGTCCGGTGATGCAGCACAGATACGTTGGCTCAATTATCTTCTTGATACAGGTATAAGTCAGGATGAATTCAAAAGGAATTTCGCATTAAATGCGTACTATGATTATTACAGTAATTACTACGCATCTGTGACACTTACCGATGTCCCCCGCGATATGGTCCGCAGGCGAGAAATGTATGGTGAGATACCGTCAGAAGATCGTGTGCGCTACTCCAATATGGTCAAGTATTCGGTCATGGAGTACATCAACGAAGAGTATGTTTATAATCGTTTTGTCGGTGCTGGTGCAAAACTCAATCTACCATCAATCTGAATGTGTCTATAGACACACTTGCCCGACCAACTTCTTGATTTATTACAGACGATGTGATATACTTAGATAAAACAATCAGGAGATGACCAAAGATGAAAAGAATCACAATTTCAGTAATCGTAATGATATCAATGCTGCTTACATCCTGCGGTAATATCAGTGAGAAAGACAATGCAGCAAATACATCTGCCGAAGTGACCACAACGACGGTAGCCGATGACACTTCTTCTGTCACAACAACAAGCGAAACAGAAGAAACAAGTGAAGCGGTTACAACGACTACCAGGACAGAAAAGGACGATAGTTCATCGCAGGCTGAAACGACTGCTGCTACAACAAGTAAAAAATCTACTACTACCAGCAAAAAGACTTCGAGTAAGATAAAGGTCACATCTTCAGGTCGAACCGGGTCATCAAATAACAGTAACAATGGCGGAGGTTATTCCGGTGGCGGGAATGTTGTTACTCAGGCTCCGGCACAACAGCAGGCAGCACCTACACAGACAACAACTACAACTCAGCCGCCTGTGAAGAAAACAACTACTACCACAACAACTACACAGTACATTCCTGAACCTGAACCTATTCCGGAAGATCCTTTTGCAAATTTTGATATTTCAGAGTATGATCCGGAACTGTATTCATCAATGTGTTATATCTTTGGTAATGGTACTTCACCAATCATGAACCTTCAGATATGGGTTTTCCTAAGTGATTACCCTATCGACTGTGTTGGCAAGTTCCAGGCTGGGCAAAACCTCTCTTACGATGGTACAGACTACGGCAAGGCAAAGGCTGTATGTGAATACGCATACAATTGTGGTGGTAGAAACTGCATAGAATACGCACTTAATGCATACTTCGTTGCTCAGGGCGCGGGTCTTGAGTGTTACCTCGCACGCTCATCACAATATGACTGGTATGGTCACGTAGCGAATATTGTAAGAATAGATGGTCAGTATTACTACATGGAACCAATGACAAACGAAACTACAGCAAATACAGCCATAGCTTTCGGTGGTTATCGCGCGGACGGTAGTGGTATAATAGATCCTGTTCCACTTGATATTTTCTTTGATATCTATGATAATAGATACTCATTTGACGTTTCTTCATCTAAATATGGAGAATAATAGCTAAACAACTTCAAGCACTTAACAAATATCATGTTAGGTGCTTTTCTTTTTCTCACGGAGAATATGATAGATCAAGCATTTCCTAAATCTGCCAAAGGAAATGCTTTTTTTATATTAAAATTCAGAAAGGATATGATAATATGTTCAAAAGCAAATTTTTGAAGAGAATCGGCACCGGGATAATGGCTGCTGTATGCGCTTTTTCTTTTGCGACCGCAGAAGTGAAACCGATGAAAGCAAAAGCTGCATCAGAAGCAGTTTTCCCAAACGCCGATCAGATCATCGCACAGGCAGCTACTCTTCTTGGAGGTAATTATTCAAGCGCCGGTGGTAAAGGCTATTACAATATGTATGATGCCAACAAAACACCTGTCGCTTACGATGTGAATTATACTCGTTCAGCCGGGGTAGACTGCTCAGGATTGGTGTACTATACCATGACAAAGCTTGGTTACTCAACATCAGGTTTCGCATGGAATCACCCCGTCCCCGTAGATACTACTCATTGGCTGAGCTACACCAATCCTACTATTTCATACAAAGGCACTACTAAGCCCCTTGAAATAGAAAAAATAAGAGTAAGTACCAACAATCACCCCTACTGGGAAAGGTCAAACGGTAGTACGATAGAGCCCGGCTCTATTGTTATCGGTGATCCTACGAATGGCAGTACTGATCATGCATGGATTTACATGGGCGAATTCGATAATAAAGCAGCTGTTAAAGCTTATCTGAAAAAGATAGGTGTAAATCCTGCATATATCAACGATAAAAACATTCATGATAATGGTGACGGTGGTAATCACTGGCGCATTGAAGCACAGAGTACATACGGTGTTGTTATAAATAATGACACTAGCGGTAAATACACAGGTGCCATGAGAGTTTCTTCTTTCAAATTAAACAGAAATGCCATGTTCACAATACAGAAAACTGAAATCGGCACCGGTAAGATAGTCGGAATTTCTAAGGTTGACGGAACATCAGCCGTATATGGTGTTTATACAGATAAAAGCTGTAAAAACAAAGTTGATGAAATAAAAATTAACAAAAACGGACTTGGCACTCTTAGCTTACCTTACGGTACATATTACGTCAAGGAAATAAAAGCTCCGACAGGCTATAATGTATCGAATGATGTTTATACTCTTGTTCCGAATGAAACTGTCATCGTTAATGAGGTTAAAACGACTGGATCTATTCGCATTAACAAGACAGCTGAAGATGGTGTAAAAAACAGAGAATTTATGATCAGTTGGTTTGAAAACGGTGCAATCCATAGAGAACGTTTAAACACCAATACACTCGGTGTAGCAAAGATTGACGGGCTTAACCTCTATGATTATGACGGTGATGTTATAAATTACACTGTTTCAGAGATAAACAACGATCTGAGAAATGTTAATCCTAGCGCACAGACTGTTACTCTTTCAGAAGCCGATCCCAACAAGGATTATACCGTAGACCTCTATTTTAACAATGAGTATAAATACGGCTCTCTCGTATTACACAAAACTCATACAGACGGCAACACCGATGATCGTACCTTTACTGTAACAGGTAACGGCGAAACTTATACAGTAGTAACTCATGGCAATGAGCCTGCGGCACTTGAACATCTGCGTATGTACGATGATGATAACAACATCATTACATATACAATTCATGAGGAAAATGTTCCGGATAGATATGTTCAGCCCGAAGATCAGGAAGTAACTCTCCTGCTTAATCAGGTCACAGATGTATACATCGTTAACAGCCATGTTCCCGGTACACTCATACTCAAAAAGAGACATGAGGACGGTAAAACAGGTGACCGTAATTTCACAATCACAGGCAGTGATGGCTCCGTCAGAACTGCTGTAACACATGGTAATGAGCCTACAGTTATTTCTGACCTTGATATCTATGATACTGACAGCAACCTCATAACATACACTATCCATGAGGAAAATACACCTGATAGATATGAACAGCCTGCGGATCAGGATGTTACTCTTGAATACAATAAATCCAAGACTGTAACAATCGTCAACAGACTGAAACGCGGTTCAATATCTATCCACAAGCAGAACAGTGAAACACTTGAGCCTGTTGCCGGTGCAAAATATGAAGTGACCTGCAACGAAGATATTTACAGCTCAAATGGCAAGGATATGATTCCTGCCGGCGAGCCCATATACACACTGGAAACCAACGAGGACGGCAACGCAGCAACACCTAAGTCCCTGCCTATCGCTCACACATATACACTCACAGAAGTATACGTGCCGGACGGATATATTTCAGGTGATCCTATCACTATCGAAATGAGTGATGACGGAACACAGCTTGAATACCGTACAACCATAAACGAAAAGCCCACAATCGTAAAGATAAGCAAGAAATCTCTCACAACAAAAGAAGAACTTGAAGGTGCAAAACTCACAGTAACCGATGATAACGGTACAATAATTGATGAATGGACATCTACAACTACTGAACACACTATCATTGGTAAGCTTACAGTCGGCAAGGAATACACTCTGACAGAGGTTCTCGCTCCTGACGGATTCCTCACTGCGGAAAGCATCAAGTTTACTGTAAATGAAGATGGCTCCTCAAATCACATTACGATGTATGATGAGGAAAAATCAGGCAGTATCGAAGTTCACAAAACTACCGAAGGCATGATAAACGTTGAGGGAATAAGCTTTACACTCAGCGGTACATCAGACCACGGCACAGAAGTAAACACACAAGCAATTACTAACTCAGACGGTATTGCAACCTTTGAGAAGATCCCTGTGGGTACATACACCATCACCGAAGATGCTGAATCAGTGCCTTATGCGTACCTTGTGGCTGATGAACAGGAAGTATCTGTTATGTACGCAGAAACAACTATCGCTGAGATTTACAACGATGAAAAGTCGGGAACTGTTGAGGTCCACAAGAATACTAAGAACAAGGGCAATATCGCTGATATCAATTTCGTTCTTGAGGGTACATCTGACAGCGGCAGAGATGTAAAGCTGGAAGCTGTGACCGATAAGGATGGTAAGGCAGTATTTAACAAGGTGCCTGTTGGTACATACACCATCACAGAGGACAAGGAAACAGTACCTACTGCATACCTTGTGGCTGAAAAGCAGGAAGTAAATGTACTGTATGCCGAAACATCTATTGCAGAAGTTTTCAATGATGAAAAGACAGGCAGCATTGAGATCCACAAGACAACCGAGGGTATGATAAACATCGAGGGTATCAAGTTTATCCTTGAGGGTGTATCCGACAGTGGAACAGATGTTCACGTTGAAGCTATTACTGACAAGGACGGTAAAGCTACTTTCAGTAATGTTCCTGTTGGAACATACTCTATCACAGAGGATGAAAAGACTGTACCGACTGCATATATGGTAGCCGAAGAAACCGAGGTTACTGTGCTGTACGCTGAAACAGTAACTAAGGAGATATTCAACGGTGAAAGATCCGGCAGCATCAGTATTCAGAAACAGACTGAGGGAATGAAAGATATCGCCGGAATTAATTTTGTGCTTGAAGGTACATCTGACAGCGGCAGAACTGTGAAGCTTGAAGCTGTGACCGACAAGGACGGTAAAGCTACATTCAATGGTGTGCCGATAGGTACATACACCATAACCGAGGACGGTAAATCTGTGCCTGCGGCTTATTTTGTAGCTGATGCTCAGACAGTAACTGTATTTGAAGCACAGACTTCAAACATTACTTTCGAGAACAAGAAAAAGCCTGATTCTTCAACTCCTTCTACTTCATTAACCACCACAAGCAATCCTTCAACCGGAGTTGCTGCTAACGGTGCGTTTGCTGTAACAGCAATTGCACTCGCTCTCATGATCATTTCAAGAAAGCGTAAGAACAGCTAATCATCGCTTTAAAAAGCACCCCCTTATAAAAGCAGACAGCCGCCCTATACAGGCGGCTTGTTTGCTGAATGTCTACGAACAATTTGTCTATAAACACATTTTCTCTTTATTCATTCGTAGGCATTCAGCAGATAATTTGATCTTCACGATAAATTAATTAGTAAAGTAGGTGATGTAATTATGAAATCATTAAACGATGAAAATAAATTTATTGAAAATGAAATCACAGTAATTGATCCTGAAATTCTTACAGTCAAAGAAAACAATACATTTAAGATTTTAATGTATGGCTTTACCATCGATGAAGAAGAGATACCTCTTTTGTGTGATATAGAAAGTGTAGAACCACGCATACTGGGAGATACAGAAAAACAATATATTTTACTCTTTAGATTTAAAAATCCAGTAAGAAACGATATATATGTACACTACACTGTGAATTTTGTATTTGACGATGACAGAGAGACTTTTATCAAAGCATACAACTACATAAAAGAGCTAATTACCGTAGAACATATCTTACTTGATTTTTATTGCATTAACAAATTTAATCCTTTTTATGAGATCGGTTTTTTTTATGACTGAAAATGAGAAAAAGGCAAATTAAGGTAATCGAAAGGAGTATAAATATGGAACAAGGGTATTATGTACTGTGTAACGATATTAATGAGCTACTATCAATGATAAAATATGGAGAACCGGGACTTCCTTATGTCATTGACTGGGCAGTACCTAATCTAAAAAAGCAAAAAATATTTCCGGTATATGTTCATGCTGGATTACTAGAAGAACTAGGGATAATCTTAAGTGATATCCGCGAATCAAAACCATCGTGTGAATACGATACTATTATAACATATAATGAGTTTTTGCAGAGCAAAACATCACAAACCAAACAGGTAAATGCAACACAAAGCATAAAAGGAGGAACAAATATGAAAAGATACAGAATATGCTATGATAAAATGCTGGTAGCAAAAGGTGATCTGAATATTAACGGAGAACTGTATGGTGGTGTCGCGGCATACCTTGAATATCAGGTATTCAATAAATCTTCCGGAGAAGAAATATTCTTCACTTTCGACGATACTGATACTCCCCGAGAAGAAAAAATCGAAGGTCATTATCTTAATGACTTTTACGATCTTGCTTATGACAAGGAAAATGGCTTTATCATCATTCCAGCCGATGAACTGAAAGAGCTTAAAGATCACGTTATAAAATTCAGAGTTGGTATGTTCACTAAGAGCATAGATAACAATGGATGTTTAGAAGATGTTTCCATAACCGAAAAACAGTTCGTAAAGATACTCAAAGATAATCCGCAATCATTCGACACAGCAGATAACAATTTCGCTCAGAATTGTGGTGTTACATTCAACATCATTGGATAACAAAAAATACGAATTCTGTAAAAAAGCTGCCGACAACAATGCCGACAGCTTTTTTGCTTAGATCCTATCAAGTAACTCCGACGGTTTGAGCGCAGGAATTTTACTATCCTTAAAATCACGAATGTTTCTGGTTACAATAAAATCCGCATTGATCCTACTTGCCTGACACATCTGTAAAGCATCTTCATAATCAGAAGTGAGCATTTCTGCCGCTGAATTAAGGTCGGATGATTTAAGATCAACGACTTCAAAAATCATAAGTATCTGCTTTATTAGCTGCTCCGTTTTCTTAGGATCAAGTTCCTTGCGCAGGATGTACACAATATTCGGTACAGTGAGTGCAGAAACATATCCATCGATTTTGTTTACCTCGCAGTATTTCCAAATCTTTGATGAATTTTCTACAAAATCCGGTCGATTGCAGAGAACGTCAAGGATCACATTTGTATCAATCAAGATCTTCATGTTTCTTTAACCTTTCCGCGCGAATTTCTTTTTCATCATAATCATTTTTTAGAACTCCTGTAAGCGAGTCCGTTAGAAAAGAAACCGTAGACTTATGTGAAACCAGTCTGGCAACTTCTTTTCCGTTTTTGAGTATGATTATCTCGCCGCCTTGCTGAACTTCTTGTAGATACTGACCGAAGTTATTTTGAAAATCAGTTGCTGTTGCAGTAATCATAAAAACACCTCCATGTTTTTTAGCTAATATAAGTATATCATATTTTAGCTAAAATGTCAATGGATATTTTAGTAACGCAGAAAGGCTTGTTTGCTGAATGCCTGCGAAACTGTGTCTATAGACACACTCCCCCTCCCCCATTATTATTCGCAGGCATTCAGCAGATAATACGGTCTGCTATAAAATTATAATTTAAAAGGAGGTTTTTCTATTGAGAATCCAAGTATCCGCGTCCAGGTATACCCCGCCTGCGGGAGATACCAACAACACAAGAGGTTTTGCATCAGTCAAGTTCCAGAACGACAATGGTGATGAGTATATGCTCGAACGTATAACTATCAGAGAGTCAGCCAACGGAATGTACGTCAGCCTACCGACCGTAGCACGTAATGCCAAGGTCAACGGTTCTCCGGTGTATGATTCAAACGGTAATCCCAAAAAAGAATTTACAGAGGTCCTGCACCCTGTAAACAACGCTGCACGTACTGAATTGTGTAACGCCATCATGGAGCGCTGGAGGGCGAATGACAGAGAGTATGCCGAGTTCAATATCCTTGGTAATACTCAGTTTGAGATGAGCAAGATCAACGTCAACCTGCACAGCGATCAGGCAAAACACCTTGTCGGAATCGGCTCGGTAACATTCGGTGATGCTTTTAAACTTGACAGCATCATGGTCAAAGAGGGCAGCAAGGGCGAATTCCTTGATTTGCCCAGCTATCGCACAAAAAAATATGATCCCGAAACAAAGCAGATAGTGATAGGCGCAGACGGACAGCCTGAGATAGACTACCGTGATTTGTTCCACCCGAACACCCGAGAAGCCTATGATAAGCTGACCAATGCAGTCCTGGATAGTCTTCACGCTAAACAACAGGCACAGGATAATAGCTATGCTGCATACGAACAGCAGCAGAACAACTATAATCAGCAGAGTGCTGCCGCTGCCATTCCCGACTACGATCCATTCAGTGGTTTTGAAGATATAACACCGCAGTACGGACGCGGAAGATAATTTCTTCTCTCTCGGAGAATAAAAACTCAAAACAATAAGCACAAACTTTAATCGTTACTCCCTAGGGAAACAAAGCTATAATCACTCCTACGGGAGATTTTGTTGCGAAAGGATATAAATAATGAGATTAAATAATTCAATAGAAAACTGGCAGAATTATCTCAGCTTTTCATCAAATCTTTATTCTTATGGTTATGCGGATATCATGAAAGTGTATTCCGCAGAACCTACCGCAACTGCCGTTGCCACACTGGAAGAATGGAACAGAATGGGCAGATTTATAAATCCCAAAGCTAAAGGTTTCATTTTCAGTGACGGACATATACGCTATGACATTAAGGATACAAACGGCGCGTCCGTAAGAAAATGGCAGTTTACAAGTGGTCACATTCCCTTTTATTATGACCATTTCAACGCCATGAACATAACAGATAATGTTATGCTCGATAATGGAAATGACTTCTCAGTAAACATCTGTGATTTTCTCTGCGAAATGATGTCAAAAGACAAGTCCCTTTCCGGTGTTGTTAATGAGAATGTAAGGGAAATTGCGGCTTTATCTACTACGTATGTTATCTGCGAAAGACTTGGTATTGATAAAAATGAAACATATCTCGACTTATCTGACATTACAAAACTGTCAGATGAAGAAGTCAACCTTACAGCTACAATTACCGCGATATATGCAAGGTCAATGCTTAAAGCTGCTCAAAGGACAGTATCTTCTGTAACAAAGGAACAGATAGAAGAACGCAGCAGAAATGTCATGTTTACAGCCGAAGAACTTAGCGAATTTGAAGATATTACCGATGCAGTATATGACGAGGAAATCTCTGAGGAAACTACTGTTGAAACGGCAGAAGATGAAGAAAAGAAGTATACTGTACCCGAAACACTTGAAAATGTCACAGCCGACAATAACAATGATGATATTATTCAGCAAAATAAAAGTGTGGTTACTGTTCAGCCCGTATCTGAAGTATCAGATAGCGGCTTAACTGCCGAAAAACAGCAAGAAATACTTGAAACTGCACTTATGATAGAAAACAGCTCTATCAATAAAGAACGTATCAACGCTTTGTTTTCGGGTAACATCGGTGTTAATGCTCTGACCTCTTATGTAAGGACTAATTACAAAGGTAAAAGCTATAACTCGACCAATGATGATATTATCAGCGCATATCTTGCAAGAAATGATTGTTTCGTGGTAAGATACAATATTGATGGAAATGCGGGAAATCTGTCATTTGATTGGCAGACCGTAACAAACACCATAGATCAACTTATCCGTGAGGATAGATTTATAACACCCAAAGAAAAAGACGATACAGCGGAAGAAAAAACCTCGCTTACGCTGCATAAAGTCGGTGACTTTTGGGAAATGTACGATAATGATGCCCGGGCTGCTTCTGAAGCACTCGGGCTTTATCTTTCAAGGAAAGGAAAAGTCGCTATGTGCGGCTTTCCTGATAAAGAGAAAGATAACTACACTCAAAGACTGCGTGATGCAGGATTTATCATTATAAATGATAATATCCCGGAGAATAAAAAAGAAACTCTCCTTGACAGCATTACCATTAAGTTCGGAACAGAAAACGATCCCGAACTGACAACAGAAAGCAAGCTGCTTGACGATCTCATAACTAAATACAGAAATGAACATAACGGTAACGATATGAGTTTCGCGCTTGCAAATGCCGTAATCGAGTATCTTGATGAAAAGCAGCATACTGAGCGTACCGATAAAGACAACAAAGTTGGCTGGTACAAGAAAACATGGTTTACAGTTACCGCAACAATAAGCGGCGAACAGTTTTCCTATGAGGCAAGATATGATATAGGTGACGGTAAAGGAACAGGCGGCGGCTCTATAATCGACCATATTGAGCAGTTTCAGACCGAGATAATCCGTCAGAAACCATATCCATACAATACAGAAGATAGTCAAAACACAGCCAAAAATGCAGTTGACATTTTAATACCGTATCTGAAAGCTAATACCGAGCTGACAGAAGAAGAAAAGCTGATACTGTGGGAACTGAAAAGAGATAATCCGATCAAGGGTATACAGCCTGTGTTGGATCCTAAACTACTCACTCACTATATACCGTCCGGACTTCCGCTGATAGCTGATAACAATGATGTTTTCTTTGTATTACGGCATGATCGTTTCTATCATCATAACAGACAGGAAATTGCAGATTTCTTTGAAACTCATGCAAATGCCAAAGAACGTGAGCAGTTTATCCGTAAAGCTATAAACGAAGAATATTCACAGCTTTCAACAGATGAAGAAAAGACCATGGGCTACAAAACATTCGAGGATGGTCTTTGCATCTGGGAAGGTAATTATATGTCCCACACAGCCGAGAATTTCTATTCTTGGGAAGATGTTGTAACATTATTCGCTGATATGATGCAACGCGGTGAATATCTTGACACTCAGATAATTGATACACCTGAAACGGTTGAAGATAACGTACAGGAAGATGCTGCTGCACAGCTTTCATTTTTCGGTGAACCCGAAACAATGGCTGCCACAACAAAGCCAAAAAGCCGAAAGGATACATCTGAAATTGATACACGTCCAATGTTCAATGTAACCGATGATATGGTCAACTATGTTCTTAGATGCGGCAGTGCCACAAAAGGAACACTGGAGCGTATTATTGCGCAGTACCAAAAAGGCAAGTCCGATGCGGAAAACGGCGAGTTTCTCAGCCGTGAGTTTAATAGCAGTTTTCGTTCTGAGGATAATGGTCGAGGGTATGTATATTCAGAGAGTGAACTGATCTCATCTTGGTGGGACAGAGAAAGATTGTGGGTAGGTGCAGGCGAAAGCGCACTTAACGCAAAAATGTACAATGTTGCACCATGGAATTTAATTGCTGCACGAGTAGGTGAGCTGATTGAAAAAGGTCAGTTCTGTTCACAGGCTGTTATAGATCGTGCAGCTGAAATGGAAATAAAGGATATCGCAGACAAATTATGGTATCTGCATCAGGATACCGACAATGAAGAATATCAGTATTTTATCCCGGATGAGATGTTTAAAGGCGGTTTTCCTGACAGTACCGAGAGAATAAAAAATGATCTTATGGACAGCGATAAACTGCAAGACTACATTTCAGGGATGACAAAGTTTGTAAATGATTATGAGCAGAACAGAGATATACTCCGTTGGCATTTTCATAGACCGCGTGAAACCTTAGAACGGCTGAAAGACCTGACTATCGAGCGCAAACAATTCAAAGCTGACCCTGATTTTGAGTTTATACCATCGTTCTTTATTTCCGAAGATGAAAAAAATCGTGTAATACAGCATTTTAACTATCAGACAAAATTCAAGATCCGAGATTATTTTGACGATGAAGAACGCACCACAAAAGATAAGGTTAAATTCCTGAACAACTTATATTCAGACGGCGGATTTGGCGATAGGGATACAAATTTTTATTACGGTAAAAAGGGCTATACCATAGTTCACTCCCCTGCTTACGATGAGTGGCAAGGCTGCACAGCCACAATGAACTGGAAAAACGTTGTTGTAAGAATAGACAGCCTTATCAAAATAGACAAATTTATCTCTGAGAAAGATAAAAAGGAACAGGAAAAGCTCATTCAGCAGAAGCTTTTTGAAGCTAAAAACAAGGAAGAACTTGAAAAGGCAAAAGAGAATATCCGAAACTTTTGGGAAAGCGAGTACGGTGGTGGCAGTGATGATTTTACCGATCTTCACAAAGTCGGCATAGCATACACTACCGTTGATCTGGACGATAGTCACTATATGGAACTTCAGGTATATGCTGACCTTATGGACAATGCTCTGCGCTATTACATCGACAATGAACTTTACAAAGAAGAAAAATACGATGATCTTCATTCGTTCAATGAGGACGCACTTTCGGTTCTTGATTTTCAAGAACTCTATGACCAGTTCGATATCAGCAAACTGGAAGAAAAATATAATGCTTCAAAACACGAAAAAGAGTCTTTATCAGCGGAAATATCTGTTAATGCATCAGATAATGAGCTGACTGTAATGCAGTATGGTGCAGCACAGCGAAACCTCAAAGCATTTAATGAACTGTTCCCTGAGTTCATGCAGAAAGAATACGCTTATATGCGAATGGAAGCCGGGGATGCTTATGAACCGTTAAGCCTTGAATGGCTTTCGGAAGATACTTTCTCCATAATGCATTTTTATGACCAGAACGGCGATTTGATGTATGACCCCGATGTTGTTATTAAGGTCGATGCTACTTCTGCGCAGGCAATAAGCTTTGAAAACTCAAGTCTTGGTATCTATGAAAGCTATACCAGCGGTTTATTTGACCAGGACGATTGCAATAACTTCGTAGAAAAATGGCTTGCGAACATCTCACATCAGGGTTACAAACCTGTGCGCATAAAAAATTACGATGATGAGATCGTACTTGATACAACATACTCTGAGTTGATGCACGAAAATAAAGCTGAACCTGATATTGACAGCGATATAATAGGCATTGACAAATTAAAGCGAAATGGCAGTGTAGTCTACTGGAGTTACTTCAATGAAGATGGTAACGATGGTAACGGACAGTTCATCGAAATGACCATAACCGAATTTGACATCAATGAAGCTGTAAAGGTAATGAGTGCTGCGGGTGGTCGTACCAAATTAGGCTATCAAACATTCATCAACTACATTGAAGATCACAGTTCTCAGATAGTCGTTGATAAGGGAACAGAAGATTTTGAGGATGTAAAAGCTGAATTTCTGAATGGCGAATACGATATTCAGGTCACAGCTGATAATGACAGCCGTGAACAGCTGATAGCTGATTTCATTGATAACACCGACCATACCAGAACACTTGTTCCCGATAACATCGGATACGCTATCGGCATTTACAGCGGAGAAGCATTTGACAAAACAACTATCGACGAAAATACAAAGAAATACAAGGTAGTTGCTCAGATCGACCGTAAAAACCGCATAGCTGTCAAGTGGGATGAACCCGATCTCCCTGAGAGCGTAAAGGATGCCATATCAAAGGTAGCACTTACCTATGACATCGTGGAAGATGATACTCAAAAAGCAGAGGATGCTGCATTGGACTTTCTCGGCTTAGATGAAGTCGATGATGAGTACACCATACTACGTAATAAAAATGATGCGGTTGAGAATGATACAGTTCAGCTTTCCATCTTCGGAACACCCGTGTTCACAGAGGAAAATACTCCCGTTGTGCCTGTAAAAGTCGGTGCTGAAATAGAGTATCAGGACAGGACCTATACAGTAACGGCTATCAAGCCCGAACACAATGAAATAGATCTTCTCGATCAGCATACCGGATGGTATCCTATAACTCGCGTAGAACCACTTGACGTATTTATATCTGAATACGATGCTAAAACAGCAAAATCTGTAGTTGAAGCAGCTGCGGTAGTCAACGGACCTCAGAACTATACTATTACAGATGATGAGTTAGGAGTTGGTACACCGAAAGAAAAATACAAGGCAAACATTGCTGCTATTAAACTGCTGAAACAGATAGAAGCCGAGGACAGGCAGGCAACAGTCGAGGAACAGGAAGTGCTTGCACATTATGTCGGTTGGGGCGGACTTTCGGGAGCTTTTGAAGCAACTAACAGTTCATGGGAAAATGAATACTCAGAACTGAAAAATCTGCTTACACCGGAGGAATACAATGCAGCACTCAATTCCGTGGTAAATGCACACTTTACAAGCCCGGTAATTATCAGAAAGATGTATACCGCACTGGAAAACTTCGGCTTTAAGGGCGGCAAGGTGCTGGAACCGTCCTGCGGTATCGGTAATTTCTTAGGCTGTGCTCCGACCGACAAAGCGGCTAACTATCAGTTCACGGGAGTTGAGATAGACAGTATCACGGGACGTATAGCAAAACAGCTTTATCCGCAGGCAAAAATACAAGTTACTGGCTTTCAGAATGCTGATGTTAAAGACAATTACTTCGATGTAGTAATAGGTAATGTACCGTTTGCAAACTACAGCGTGACGGACCGTAAGTATAACAAGTCAAATCACCTGATACATGACTATTTCATACTGAAATCCCTCGATCTGACACGCGCAGGCGGTGTAGTTGCAGTAATTACTTCATCTGGTACAATGGATAAGGTGTCCGCAAAGGTACGAACAGAGATCAGCAACAAAGCAAAGCTGATTGGTGCTATAAGGCTGCCTGACACAGCATTTGAAAAAAATGCCGGAACAAATGCAGTCGCAGATATCCTTTTCCTGCAAAAGCGTTCAGAACCAAATGCAGACTATGAAGACTGGCTTGAAGTTGACCGCGAAACATATTACGGTCTGCCTATAAATCAGTATTTCATAGATCACCCCGAAATGGTCTGCGGAACAGTTCTTGAAACAAGCGGCAGATACGGTAATACACTTACTGTCCGAGAGAATGAAGGTGAAACACTTGAACAGGCATTAGATAAGGCTATTCAGAATCTGCAAGCAACAATCTCAGTTCAGACTATAAGCAGACCTCAGCCAACAATAACTGAGGAAAACAAAGATGCTGAATGGCTTTCGATTCGCGAACAGTATGAAGCGGATCCCGATATGCGTAACCATACATTTCGAATGTATAAGTCCAGACCGTTCTTCAAGGAAGGCTCTGTACTGGCAGAAGTTGATATAAGAGATTTCAGTGAGCAAGAAAAAGATATGCTGACATCACTGATAAAACTAATTGACCAGTACAAAGAAACTCTTTATACGCAGAAGCACAGAAGCGATGAAGAATTTATTGAAGCGCAAAAAGGATTGAATAATCTGTATGACAGCTATACAGCTAAATACGGTCCTGTTCGTGATGTTTTCACAACACGTAAAAAAGCTAAGATCAGAAAAGTTATCGAAAATTCCGACGATTTCTATAATCTTCACGCCCTGGAAACAGAGGATAAAGATGACAGCACAAAACTTGTAAAGGCTGCTATATTTAATAGACGTACAGTTTCAAGGGCGATTGAGATAACTCACTGTGATACAACAGTTGATGCATACTCGGTCTGCCTTAACACTAAAGCCCGTATCGACCTTGAATACATTTCTTCACTCGTAGACAAGCCTATCGAAGATTGTATAAAGGACCTGAACGGCACATATATATTCAGGGATCCTGAAAAGGTGATTGAAAGCGATATTACAAGCGGTTGGGAAACTGCCGATGAATATCTCAGCGGTAATGTAGCCCGCAAACTGCGCATAGCAGAGGGATACAGTGCTGTATCACCCGATTATGCAATAAATGTCGAAATGCTGAAAAAGGTACAGCCCGAAAGGATACCTGTCGGCAGGATATCTGCACAGCTGGGCAGTTCATGGATACCCGAAAAATACATTGAACAGTTTATACGCGAAAAACTTGACGTAGATACAACCGTTGAACATGACCTTGCATCGTCAACATGGCACGTCAATAATACTAACATGGGTGACTGGCGAGAATTGTGTTGCAGTGTCTATGGTACCAAAGATATGAATGCATTGAAACTGGTCGATGCATCATTGAACCTGAGAAATGCAAAGGTGGGACACGTTGAGGACGGATCCGATGGCAAAAAACACTATGTAGTAGATCAGGAAAAAACACAAGAAGCTATGAACAAGCAGGATACGGTTAAGGAAATGTTTGAAAACTGGATATTCGCTGATCCGTACCGAGCACAAGAGCTTGAAGATATCTTCAACGCTCGTTTTAATGTATACAGACTGCGAACATTTGACGGTTCTCATCTGACCTTTGACGGTATGAATTCAGACATAACACTAAAAGATTATCAGAAAGATGCAGTTGCAAGAATGCTTTACGGCGGCAGTTCGATACTTTCACACGTAGTCGGTGCCGGCAAGACATTTGAAATGACTGCTGCGGCTATGGAACTTCGCAGGACAGGACTTGCAACAAAGCCATTATTCGTAGTGCCGAACCACCTTGTAAATCAGTGGGCTGCGGATTTCGTGAAATTATACCCTGAAGCTAACGTACTGGCAATCAACGGAGGTGATAAAGCAAAAAGGCAGAAAATGACAAGCCGTATTGCAACAGGTGACTGGGATGCGGTTATAATGCCGTACTCAGTATTTGCAAAGGTACAGCTTTCACCAAATAGAAGAGCGCTGTACTATCAGCAAGAAATAGATCAGTGCATTGCCATAGAAGAAGAACAACGCGGCAGCATAAGTGCTAAAGCGGCAGTTACACGACGTAAACAGCTTGAAAACCGACTTGATGCTCTTGATTACATTATGGATAGAGATAAAAACATATACTTTGAAGAAACAGGCATAGATTATATCTTTGTAGATGAAGCCCACAACTTCAAAAATCTCTATACCAATACAAAATTGAACAACATCAAGGGTATCACTTCAACAGGCTCAAAAATGGCTGAAAATCTCCTGTTGGTAACAAACTATCTGCGAGAAGTCAACGGAGAGAACAGAGGTACAGTCCTTGCATCGGGTACGATAATCTCAAACTCGATGACAGAACTATATACAGCAATGAGATATGTTGCTCCCTCATACCTGAAAGAAAAAGGATACTCATCGTTCGATTCGTGGATCGCAGACTACGGCAGACTTACAACAGATCTTGAACTTGATCCGACCGGAACATCATTCCGTTCGATAACAAAGTTTAAGGAATACAAGAACGTCACTCTCCTGCAAACGGACTTCCACACTTGTGCAGATGTAAAAATGAAAGAGGACCTCGATCTGAAAACACCAAAGGTCAAAACTCTTGTAGTCGTTACTGAACCAACGGATATACAGAAAGCATTTATAAAAGAGTGTGGAGAACGTGCTGACAGAGTACACAATAAGGAAGTCGGCAGAGATGTTGACAATATGCTGTTGATCTCAACCGATGGCAGTAAATGCGCCCTCGATCAGAGATTGATTGACCCATCTTATCCGGATGATCCGAACAGCAAAATCAACATCTGTGTGGAAAATGTGTTCAAGGTCTATACAGACACAAACGATAACAGGCTGACACAGGTGATTTTCCTCGATACTTCTACTCCAAAAGGCGATGGAATTTTTAGCTTGTATGACGATATCAAGAAAAAGCTGATAGCAAAAGGTATCCCGGAGGAAGAAATAGCATACGTCCATGATGCTAAGAACGCTGAGGAAAAAGAAAAACTGTTTGAAAAGGTCAGAAACAGAGATATAAGGGTAATACTCGGCAGTACAGAGAAAATGGGTGCGGGAACTAACATACAGGATTATCTGTACGCTATCCACCACTTGGATATTCCGTGGAGACCGAGTGACTACGATCAGAGAAACGGAAGAGGTGAAAGACAGGGTAACAAGTGCGCTGATATAGGCGATGGGCAGATCCTTGAATTCAAGTACAGCTGCAAGGGTACATTCGATGCTTACAGATGGCAGACTATCGAGGGCAAGTCGATAATGATAAAACAGGTGCTTACAAGCAAGCTGCATTCGGATGAAATAGAAGCTTTTGATGATACAAGTCTTAAATACGCTGAAATAAAGGCTCTGTCACTTGGTGATCCGAGAATTAAGGAATTTGCAACGCTGAAAAACGATATTCAGAAACTCAAACAGAAGAAATCACAGTTTGATACTGAGTTGCATGATGCTCAGAGGAAGGCGGAGATAACTTATCCGCAGGAGATAAAAGCACTCAACAACAGACTGCTTGGGCTGTATGACGATAAAAAGCAGGCTGCTGCTACTGCTGAAAATGAGTCCTTTACTTGTACGATACGCGGCAATGAGTTTATCGACAAAAAAGAAGCGGGTAAAACTCTGATAGGTCTTAGAAAGATCGCCACACAAGAAGGTATCGCTGTAGGTGAGTACAGAGGATTTAAAATGCTGCTTGTCGAAACAGGCATAACAAGTGATTATTCTACTCCGATAATCAGCCTTGAACTCCGCAGAAAGACCACATTCAGGACATCTATGGGAACAAGTCATGAGGGTGTTTTCGACAACATCGACAACATTCTTGACAACATGATAGATAAAAGCATCGCGGAAAATGAGGATAAACTCAAAGAAACCGAGAAGAATCTGAATGTAGCCAAAACACGCTGCGGCGATGTGTTCCCGCATGAAGATGAACTGCGTGAAAAACAGCACAGATACAAGGAGCTGTCACTGGAACTTGCAGTTGGTGATGACAGTGACAACAGAATGGCAGCTATCTCAGCTGATGAAACCGAAAACAACACTACATCGAGGGGCAGACGATAACGTTTGTCCCTCTTTTTAGGGGGTGATAATATGAAAAATATAACATGGTTATCCCTTTAACACACCACAGATAATTTACAATGCTGTCCAAATAAACAGACCTCAAAAACCGGAAAATATAGTATAATAGTGACAGGAAACGAAAGGAGCTGTCGCTATGTCAAAAAGATTTCCGAAACCTGAGATCACACTTGATGGGATATATTCAAAGTTCGCAGATGAAAGCTTTTGCAAGGATTTTCTGCTTGATATCCGCTTTGAAAAGGGCTTTGCCTGCCCGTTTTGCGGTGGCTCTGAGTACCGCAGGATAAGGTCACGCCATCTGCTGCGCTGCAAGTTCTGTAAAGCAGATATATCCGCCACAAACGGAACTTTTATGCACAGAACACATATTCCGCTCAGACTGTGGATAGTCACCGCATTCCTCATTATGAGCAACAAATGCAGTGTTTCTGCTGTTACGCTGATGAGGTCTTTGGGGGTGACCTACAAGACTGCATGGTACATCCTTCACCGCATCAGAAAAGCTATGAAATGCCGTGAAGAACGCTATTTGCTCGACGGAATCGTTGAACTTGATGACACGTATCTCGGTGCTCCGACTCACGGTAAAAAGCGCGGCAGAGGTACTGAAAAAGTCAAGATGATCGTAGCTTTATCGAAGAACGCAGCAGGAAATCCCGAGTACGTTAAAATGAGCGATGTGCCGAATTTAAAGGGTATAACTGTGGGTAGATTTGCCAGGGATAATATCCGCGCAGGCTCGAAGATCGAGAGTGATAATGCTCGAAGTTACAAGAAACCGTTGGCACAGAAATACTTCCATGTTTTTGAAACATATGATCCGACAAGCGGTCAGCTGAACTGGATGCATAAAGTTATATCAAACTTCAAAGCAATGATCATGGGAACTTACCACGGAAACGAAAAGATCCACACAGCGTTATATGCTGCCGAATACTGCTACAAATTCAACCGTCGTAAGCTGGGAAACAGTGCGTATTTAAGGCTTTTGGCTGCTTTGGTGCAGTGATCTTACTTGTGGTGTGTTAAGGGGATAACCATAAAATATAATAATACAGTTTAGATATCCTGATAGACCGCGCAAAGAATTTGTCTTTCCGATAAGCGAATTACTCTCATATATTCGATTGGACGGACCTATGCTGAAACGCTTTGCTGATGATAAATCTATTACTGAAAATGCTTATGATGAGTTCTGCAAGGATCCTATCAATAACTTTAATAAATATTCAGACTCAAATCTATGTCAGGTAAGGATAATCAACCATACATCAAAAGATATAGTTACGGACCGTACTATTGATCGGCTGGAACTTGCTCGATACTACATCAACAACAAGGATATATGTGAGCTCATAGAAATGCAGATCCGCAAAGACAGCGCGTTTCTCGGCAGAAATGATATCTATATATCCGATGTATCTGATATAAATCGGATAAAAAGAATAAAGGTCGATATCCTCAGAGGTATCAATTCTATGTAGGAGGTGATCTGATTGCCTAAACGTATTTCGTATATAGGTTCAGGGAAAGAGTATGTTCATTATACCAATGATGAACTGGAAAATCTTCGTTCGATTGATATGATAGATTTTCTCGGACGAAAAGAAGGCTTTTCTTTCAAACAGACTTCGACTTATTTTAAATGCGTTGAGCATGACAGCTTGGTTATTTACCCTAACCGCCGTACATGGGCATGGAACAGTCACGATGTTAAGGGAAAAAACGTTCTTGACTGGCTCCAGCGTGTCGATGGTCTTTCGTTCCAGGAAGCTTGTATGATGCTCTCCCCGCTTGAGACCGAAACTGTAACAAGATTCAAGAAAACTACATCAGCACTAACAACGAGTAAGGAACCGTCACAAAAACAGCTATATATACCCGAAAAAACGAATGGCAATTACAAAAACGTATATATGTACCTTACCCTTACAAGATGTATAGATGCTGATATAGTCAGTACTCTATTCCATGATAAGCTGATCTATCAGGATACTCATAATAATGCCTGTTTCGTCGGCTACGACGAGAATAATAACATTCGCTGCGTAACACAGCGCGGAACGAATACTTATGCAGATAAAGCATACAAAGGTAACACAACCGGAAGTATGATAGAATACAGCTTTAATGTGCCATGTAATAAGAGTGATCCAAAAGCCGAGATAAACAGGGTATACTTGTTTGAAGCTCCGATAGACTTATTATCTCATGCTACGATTGCAAAAATAGTCGGATCTCAGAAAGGCGATACTGATAACTGCTGGAAACGGCAAAACAGACTCGCGCTATTGGGTGTTTCCGATGTTGCACTCCAATCCTATCTCACGCGAAATCCGAATATATCAGAGATAGTCTGCTGCCTTGACAGCGATGCGGCAGGACGAGAGGGTGCAAAAAATATAATGCAAAAATACGGCGATAGATACAAAGTATCTATCCATACACCCAAGAACAGCAAAGACTACAATGAAGTGCTGTGTAAATATATACAGCAAACAATAACCCAAAGTGATAACATCGATAACGATGTTACATATAACAGGACAAGCGCTAGGCGCTAACTTCAAGGAGGTTTTTAATCATGAAAACAAAAGGCAAAACAACAGCGGTGAAGAAGATGTTTGCCATTATCGTAATGGTATACACAATGATAGTATGCTCTGCATTTTCTGCATCTGCCGCAGACATCACAACAGCTGACACTGAAACAGCTATCGGAACAACACTTTCTGCTCAGGGCGGCGGTGGAGACGGCTGGGGTGCGATTACTCAGTGGATCTCAGAAGCTACCGCACAAGTCAAACTGATCGGCTATGGTCTTGCCGCATTCTGCGTAATGTGTCTCGGTATCATATTCATTACCGGTGGCGGTCAGGGACTTCAGAAAGGTAAGGGCATGGCAGTCAGCATACTTGTTGGTGTCGCTGTTCTTTCGTTCGGCGTTGGACTTATAGGCTCACTTCAGGGATAAGATTTGCGGCACACATATTATGTGTGCCGTAAAGGGCAGAAATGTTCTGCTTTTTGCAGCACACATAATATAGATTGGAGGATATTAAAATGAGTAAAAGTAAAAGTGTGTCTATAGACACAAAAAAAGCGAGAATACTGTCTATCTGTTTTGTAGCTGTATTCATCATCGTGGTATTTGTTATCCCGATAGTTCATGTAGCAGCCGAAGGTACTGACAGTATTGACTGGGGCGTAAAATATGAAGTTGGTCGGGTCGTTGAAGGTAACAATCGAATAAAAAACGCTATTAGGTATGTCGAGTACAACACGCTCAAGTTCATGTGCGTTACGATTGACGAGTTCGACAAAGGACTTACAACCCTTTTAGATATAAATTTATACACGCTAATAAAAAATAAATTTAATATTACATCAGTTGTATACCCGGTAGCGTGGGCATTAGTATCTCTTTCGCTTGTTATAGCGGCAGTTATGCTGCTGATTAATGCTGATAAGATGCGATTGTCTGACTTCTTCCGAAATCTGCTTGTATCCATTATGTTACTGGTAGCTTTACCGACTTTGGTCAGTCAGTTTTCAAGCCTGCGTACCCGTGGAGTGAAAAGCGTTAAAAGCTCCTTTAATGAAGACATAGTTGTTAACGAGGATACCACGATAACGAGCCCTACGTTAGGTCAAAATTTACTTGCTAACAGCATAACTAGAGTCAAGGAATCGGTTAAAAACAATAAGTTACTAAAGTACAGCTCATCGGATAATGCCGTTTTTAAAAGCAGTCCGGAACGTGTATATAGCTTACCGATCAACCAAACGATCCACTCTGACAGTTTTGACAGAAAGTGGAGCGATACAGGCAGGGATCAAAGAGCCCCAGCTGTCGTTCAGAAAAAATACGAGACTCTAACACTGGAAGATAAAATAACTTTGCTTGATGCTGAGTTTACTCATGCAACTTCACAGTATGACTATCAATCAACTATACTCTCAATCTACGAATACTGGGAGAAATCAAACAAGGACGATCATTATATCGAGGTACATAATGATAAAGATGGTAACACGGATTTTATATATACTAAAGTTGGCGGAGCTGTAGTAGCAGCCGGTGTTTATAGAGATAGAGGGCAAAAAGTATGGTGTAGGTTCGCTCCGTATAATGGCTTTACAGTCTATAGCCCTGTTTCACAAATATTCGAGGGTGACACCATATATACAGATGTAGATATGACCAAAAAAACGCCAAAAGCTATCCCTTATCTATCGACATGGAAAAGGATCGACGAAAATAATTACGAACAATTTGGTTATAGTTCACAGGAAGATGCTAGTAAAGACCCAAAATGGTACAGTCATTGGCAGTATGATTCATTTCCTGCATTTAACTACATAACAAAAATAAATTGTCGTATGGTTGAGTATATGAATGAACTTGCTCTGAGTAATGATATTCCAAGCGAATTCAACAAAGTATTTACTGCTGAATGGTCCTACTATAATTTGATCGGTAATTCTCCCAGTAGCGTTGAGGAACTAATAAGAAGAATTGAAGATAATAAGGTATATCTTAAACAATATGGTACCAATTTCAGCCTCATTGAATATCTGAATATGGAAGAAAACTATCGTAAAATAATTGAAGACAAGAAAGACAATGGCGTAGCTCAGTTTGAACCACTTCATACTAAGGAAATGCAGGAAGCTGCAAAAAAAGATGAACCATTCTCGGCAGCTCTTAATGCGATGATATACGTTGACGGATATGAAGAAGTCTACTATTATTACATTGACTTCCTTCCTACGTTCATTTTAGTTGTAGTCACTCTTATTAGTATGTGTTTTGCTATGATTAAGATCGTAAGACTGCTTTTTGATTTGCTTTTCGCACAGATTGTAGCACCGTTGGTCGTAGCATCTGATCTAAGTGGTTCAGGTAGAGCAAAACAAGTTGTACAGAACCTTATATCGTGCAACATCGTAATGATAGCTGTTATTTTTATCCTTAGACTTTATATCTACGTGCTGATATCTGCACAGGACAAGAACTATCCGTTTACCGTCCTGATAGCTCTCACTGTTGGAGGAGCTATGTTTGTCATCGACGGACCCGATCTTATTGTTAAGATACTTGGTGTTGATGCAGGCGTTAAATCGGGTGCAGCTGCTATAATGTCGATCAGATCTGCAACACAGATCGCAGGCAGTGCTGTTAGCAATACAAGCAGGACCGTAGGTAACATTGTGAAGAAAGGAAACACAACTGCCGCTGCTGTTGCAGGAGGAATAGCCGGAGTTCATTCAGGAATGAAGTCCGGTGCTGATTTTGGTAGAAATATAGTCCAAAATGTCGCCACAAATTCTGATGGTTCCTATAAAAATGTAGGTGGTAAGATATTATCTAATACTTTTTCTGGTATTGGTTCTGCGTTTGGTGGCATCGGTGGTGGAATCGTAGGAGCTGGTAAAGGTTATATGACCGGAGAAAATGAGGCAAGAAATTCTCAAGGTGCAGTTTCAACTGCAGTTCATGGTGTTAAAGGCGTGTACACTGCGGCAACAAGTAATTCAAGCATTGGACATAGCAGCAACCATACATCATCCAATGCAGGCTCTGCAAGCACGCCGACTATCGGCAGAACAGAAACAAGTAATACAAATACAGTCACCACTGAAAAAAATGATTCAGGCAACTCCAATCTAGCTGCATCTAAGGGCGATAAAGGCGAAATGGGTATAAATGGAGTTAATGGTCATAATGGCAATGACGGTAAAAATGGCATTGATGGAATAAATGGACAGAATAATGTTAACACAACATCGAACAATACAGCAAATATCGGCAATGCTTTTAATAAGCCTACCAATAATATTGCTAATGAGCCTACAAATCAGCAAGTATATAATGACCTCAACAAATAAACGCAAAGGAGATTAATTATGGGAATGATACCTAAAAAGACCAAGTCTGAGACAAAAGTATTCAAAGGTCTGACTGCACAGCGTTTTATGGGGCTTTTTGTCATAATCATGATATCATCAATGATAGGTTCCCTGATAGGTGGAGCGATGCAATGGCTTTTTATCGCTTGTTCTATAATCGTATACTTCATTCTGACCGGAAAATCACTTACTAATCCCTCTCAGTCTTTTGCCCGCGGTCTGATAAACTTTATCCGATTTAAGTTTGACAACAACTTTTTTATTGGTTCTTCCAATCATGATTATATTGAATACCAGCAGACGATCAAGGAGAAAGAAAATGAAAAGTCTAAGAGAAATAAAAATAAAAAACATAAAGAAAACTAAAAAGGTCCGTGTTACATCAGCGATGTTTCTTGACAATCTGATCGACCTTAATTCATTCAGTGTTCCAGATGAGGAATTCATATTTAAGATAAAGGCTGACGGAAAAGATCAATACATATCACTGTTGATGGTATCGGGAATTGATATCTTCCATTACACGGACAATGATATGGAATCCGTATTCCAGAACTTTGCCAAGGCAACAACTACAATGAAATGCGCTCACAAGTACATTTTCACCACATCATCGCCTTATTTTGAGCAGCAGAAGAACAATCTGCTGCTCAAGCGAAGAAACATCACTCATAGATATATAATGCGTATGATGGAAAGAAAAGAAAATGAGTTCCTGGAATTTGAAGAAAACCACAATGACAGGCTTGCATATCTCCTGGTTTTCTCTGATAAGATTTCTGAGTTAAACGACTGCTGCAAACGATTTAAGCATGAAATGAAAGATACCAATGTTCTTTTTTGCAATGAGGAACAGACAATTGAATTCTTTAACAAGTATCTTTGTTTCGACACTCAAAGTGATAAACTGCACACGTACACCGAAACAAACGATAAAACACTGCCTACAGAAATAAAGTTTTTTCAGAATTATTTCAAGATTGAGGACAAGTACATCACCTCTTTGGTAGTCAATGACTACCCTGCTAATCTTAATGATCTTGAACTGGCTGCACTTGTATCGACCTTCGCGGACTGCACCATCACATTTGATGTCAAATTTAGATCTAAGCAAATAGTAATAGATGAGATCAAACAATCTCTCAAGGAGCTGCGGTCACGTTCAGTTATAAAGCAGGATGTTGCTGATGATATCGATACTCAGAACGAATTCGATAAACTGACTGCTATATATAATGAAATAAGCAGTGGCAACGAACAGATGGTGTATACTACGCTGCGATTTTTCGTAACCTCTGACAGTTATGATGACCTCAGCAAGCGTGTACGAGATATTTCCGTAGAGTTGGAAACGAGAGGTATTACATCTTTTGTGCCGATCAATGACCTGAAATCGGAGTATTTCGGCATGACAAGAGATAGTAATACTATTCAGACACCCTATCCATTGCAGGATACATATAAACGTCAGTACCCTTTTTACTATCAGTCGCACACGGATCCTTCAGGCATTTTCTTCGGGTATACCGATACTCACGGGCTTAATGTTTTTAACAGTTTTTATCGTAATGATAAGCAAGGTCGTAACTCTTATGATCTAATCGCTGTCGGTGTTAAGGGCTCCGGTAAGTCGGTCACATTGAAAACAATGCTTCAGGATCAGCTGCTATTGAGTAACAAGGTAATGGTTCTCGATATTGAAAGTGAATACAAAGATATGGCAAAAATGTTCGATGGACAAGTTATACGAATGTCTCGCGGCAGTACGATAAATCCATTACAGATACGTATGACCGTACTTGCCGATGCTGAGAATGAAGATGAAAATGATGGAGCTTCGATAACAAAATCAGAAGCAATATCAATGAACTTTACCTCGGAAATATCTAGGATATGCTCATTTTTCGGTCAGTATAATCCATCACTTTCCGATGATGAACTGTTTGCGCTTCGTGATGTTCTGGTCGCAGTATATAAGGAAAAAGGCATAACTGATACAACGGATATATTTTCTTTTCTCCCGGAACAGTTTCCTATTTTCAGTGACCTATACAATTATCTCACGAACATTCAAAAGGATCAAACTCTGTCTGAATACGAAAGATCGAACTATAAAAAGCTTGAAACACAAGTCAAGCAGTTATCCAAGTATGGTGCTTTCGGAACAATGTTCGATAATTATACAAATGTAAATATCGATGACAAAAACCTCATCGTCTTTGATGTAAAACAGATTTCGGAAATGGATACGAATGTCTATAACGCACAGTTATTTAATATTTTATCACTTATGTGGGCTGAAATATGCAAAAACAGAGAACATAATCTTAATGCACTCAGCACAAATGATAAACGTAATATCGTATGTCTGATCGATGAAGCTCATCGTTTTATTTCAGTAAAGAACAGACAGGTAACGAAGTTTATTGAAAATCTGCTCAGACGTTCGCGTAAGTACGATGCTGGATTATGGTTTGCATCACAGTCTATACTGGACTTTCTTCCGTCCTCAGACAGCGCTGAAACAGACGTTATAAAGACGATTTTTCAGCTTGTACAGTACAAAATTATACTAAAACAATCGCCTGACAGCATACAGAAGTTGCATGAGATATTCGGTCAATTCACTCTTTCAGAATTGAATAACTCAACGAATTTTCAGGCTGGAGAGATGCTCATGTCGCTTTCAGCCGGACGAAACAAAGTTCACTGTTACAAACTGGCGACGGATTGTGACCTGATGTATATAGGTAATGCGCAGGATAGAAGTGAGATAATACACAAAATATTCAATCGGTATTATACAGAAATGAGTATGAAAGAATACGGCAAACTGCTTTTAGATGATCCTGCTGCAAGGGAAAACTTCTGCAATATATTTACTAACGAAGTACTCAGCGTTTTTGGATTTGAAAAAGAAGATAGTGATTATCTTTATACGCTTGTAGCTAATACTGTAATCAAATTCGGACAAGAATTGATTGACATCGCAAAGGAGTAATGATATGGAAACTAAAAAAAGTAATATAATATATACCTTATTCATTCTCATAACGATCCCTCTATTCTTCTTCATGCTGAGCTATCCTGCTTTGAGATCTAAAGCAAATGACAATAAAAGCAAATACTACAACGAAAGCATAGAGCTAGGCGCCTACATGATAAAGGTATCTGATGCAGCTTATCTTGAAGATAAATCAGAACTTGATTTTATGCTATCTGTAATAAAAAAATCAGGCAAAACTGAAGAAGTAAAGCCTGAGATAGAGTCAGTATACTATTATTATAAAGGTGGCAAATACAAAGATGTAACATCGAATATGACCATAGATCAGCTGAGTGATATATCATCACTTGCGAAAATAAGTGATGCTGAAAGTGAGTTTTCTTACATCGGTATTGCTGTCTCTTATAAAGAAAATGACCACTATGCCGATGATAAAGTCGATGAATTCGGTGATACGATCAAAGGTGAACTGATTGAAGGCAAGACATATAAAGTGGTCATTTGTATTGATAAGCGCGATATAGAATTCATGGATTCCAAGGATTACGATCCCAAAGGCAAGGATCTATCATCGCAAGAAAGTGATGATACGAGCAGCGAATATGATGATGATTCCTCAAAGCCTGAGTATACTTCTATAACAACAACTACAACAAAACCTATGCTTGTGCCGGACAGTCGTCAAATCACAACAACTAGCCGAATTTCTGAAAGCTCATCATCTTCTTCAAAAAAAGATAACAGTTCCTCCGCTGCTAGTCATAATAATTCAGTAGGAAATGGAAATGTTGGAGGTTATTCAGGTGGGTATTCCGGTGGAGGATATTCAGGCGGAGGTAATAATTACAACGACTATGAAGAACCTCCGAGAGAAGAAGGAACAACAACCACTAAGCAAGTTACAACATCAGTAACAACTACAGCAACAACACCTCAGCCGACCGTTACAACAACACCTGCGCCTGTCACAAGAGCTATTATTCATGTGGACGGTATCAAGCTGGAAACAGACTATGCTGCAAATAATGTTACTCTTAAAATCGGTGAAAAACATAAAATCAAGGCTGTAATATCACCAGATAATGCAGATGACAAGTCAGTAAAATGGGAGAGTAACCGTGAAGATATTGCTGTTATCGATGCAAACGGAGAGATAAAAGCAGTCGGAAAAGGTAAGGCTATAATCACCGCAACGACAAATGACGGCGGTCTGAAAGCAAGCTGCATGGTGACAGTATCATAAATAATGTGTCTATAGACACAGATATCATTTATAACAGGAGGATGAAAAAATGACTGATAGAAACAATATATCATACGATAAATATCCGTTTAATGACGATGTTAAGCTTTCTTATTTCGGCAGATCTGACAAGGAAATCGACTACATAATCAGGCAAGGAATTGATGATTTTAAGAACGGAAGAGCGTTTCCCGAGAACGGTAATTTCAACGGACTTGACAACTACAGCGTAATGATGGAGATAAATAATACTGTTGTCGGTGTTCGTTTGCCCGACCTTACCTATGCAACATGGAACGGTAATACAACAGATGGTGTCAGCAACGGACACTATATGATGACAAGAAAAAGTGCTCTTGAAGACTTCGCAGTACGCGCAAATATCATCGATAAGCAGAGGTATATTACTAACGATGAATACTCTAAGATAATGATAGACGGTCTGATTCCCGAAAGAATACGTGACGATATATCCAAAAACTTGCAGGATAATCTTGACAGTTACGGTTCGGATGGATTCACTTTCTGCGTTATTTCATATGCGGGAAATAGCGTAGCAACTTCTATGGATATGATGGATAACGATATATTTTACGAACATATCAGAGATTTCTTTGATGAAAACGATTGGTATCCTGACGGCGATTATGTTGATTTTCATGTGACAGAATACAAGTACGGTTATGGAAAAACCACCGCAACAGATATACAGATCGAATATATAAATGCTCATCTGGACAACGTATTATTGTTCTCACAGGAAACAGATCATCAAGCTTTTGAAGTAGACAGGCAGTATATTTTGAACCTTGACATGGGAGATTATCATGGACGATAATAACTTTTTTGAATATCCGTATAGCGAATTTCGCGATGGTGTTGAACAGGATTTCACCGAGAATGTCCGAATAAAAAAGAAAGTATTTTATAAAAACGTAGGGATAATCGCTGCCGGTATAATATGTATGTTGCTGTTCGTTCTCAGGCTGCCAAGCATATTCCTGTGGTTAGGTATAATACTTCTTATCATCGGTTCCGTTCTATTTAAGAATACATCAAAGAACGATGAACACTTGCTTGAAATATATGCCGGAGAACGTAAGATGGAACTTATATATTATACAAACAGCTATCGTTTCAAGCGTGTTCTGAATGTAGCTTATGAAGATATTCTACGAGCAGAATTTGCAAATAACAGCTATGAAAAATTTCGTTTGTGCTTTAAAACCAGTGAAGATACAAACCTAAGTTCATTCACTTTGGACAACAAAAAGCTTGACGAACCTCTTGAAAATATATTAGAATTTGACCTTGCTCCTAACTCACTTGAACAAGGTTTCTTTTTATATCTTGCTTCAAGCTGTTTCGTTATCCGTAACTACAACAGAAAGAAAATCGAGAAAAAATTCGGCACAGCCGAGGACTATTTTGATAATATTGGTGCTGATTTCTTCTCTCCCGGAGAATAAAAAAGGAGTAACTTATATGAGTAAAAGTAAGAATGATATTCACATAAGAGGTCTTTCAGATAAAACGCTTAATGAACTAGATAATATAATGATAAAGCGTGGAATAGTATCAAGGAATGATATGATATGCAAAATTATTGAGGAATATGTTGCCTGCAATAATGATGAAATGGTCGAGTTTCTTCCGAAAATAGTTCGCTCTTTGTGTCGTGATGAAATAAAAAACACATCTGCAAACTCCTCGGAACTCATCACTGATGTATACAGAACTATGCTAAGATTAATAAGAATAACACAGAAATTAGAGAATTTTCTGTATCCGGAACTCGATAAAATTGATGCTAATGACTTAAATTCTAAGCAACTTTTGGCGATAATAAATGCTGCGGAGAGTTCAGATGAATAATAGCAATCAGTAATAAATGGTAATATTTAGGAATTATATGGTATGTTTGTATGAACAATGCTGTATGTCTGTATGAACAATGCTGTATGTCTGTATGAACAATGCAGTATGTCTGTATGAACAATAGCTAATAGCGTAGTATGCTTGTATGAACAAACTCACACCATTAACCTCATATAACGGTATGACTGTATGAACAAATATCCTAAATCAAATCCCATATTAATTGTCATAAAAGTGCGGTACTACCGCACTTTCTTACTGGAGATGTCCCATCTCCTTTATGCTCTTTGTACTATTCTCAGCCACAATACAAAAGGAGTGTGTAAAATGCCGCGTCAAAGAAGAATATTTTCACTAGATGAAAGAACAGTTGAATTGATAGACCTGTTAAAAACAGAACGTGGTCTTTCAAATACATCAGAACTTATCAGGGCGCTGATAATTGAAGCAGCCATTGCCGAGAACATAACAAGCGACTACGGTGAACTGCCGAGTACAGCCGAACGTAAGAGGGCAAAATCTGATATAGCGTCTAGGCTCGATCGTATGGAAGTTGCACTATCAAAACTGTCACACCAGATGAGTGATGTAAAGGAATACACCTACGAAACACGCGACGGTGTTAACAGCTACCTCAACTTCTTGGGAGTTGAGAACACAGACACAGCTGACGAAAACATTAACAGCCAAACGATACATAAAAGTTTACAGCAGGCAAAACAGAATTACAACTCTCAGCAAAGACAAAATTCTATCAACAAAGCTAACTTCGGGGGCGGTTATTAATGGCTTCACCGGCAGTATTTTTTAAGATACAGTTTTTGTATAATTGGTACATTCGTCCCGACAATAATAATTCGGGAAAAAACATAAAAATAAAAGGCGACTTCAATGACTATATGACACGTCCTGCCGCGTTCAAGCCCAAAGAACATACCGACGAAGAAGAATACAAGGACTTTCTCGACTACATGAGGAACAATGAAAAGTCAGAAGGCGCTTTCGATACCGATCATGATCTACTCACCAAAGAACAAATGTCAGCTTACCGCGAACAGGAGCGTGTTGCCCGCGATAACGGCTGTCCGAAATATGGCGGTGTGATTTCTTTTAATAATGAATTTCTGCGTAACAACGGTATCATGATCGGAAGTGCCATTGACTACATTAAACTAAAGAACGTGGTTCGTAATGGTATAAATAAGATGATCGACAAGTCAGACAAGCTTTCCGCTGATAACATCAACTGGATAGGTGCGATACATGAAAACACAGATAATATCCACATACATTTTGCTATGTATCCGCTGGAAAGAACTACACGCAGGAATCACAAAGATAAAAATCAGGACTGCATAGAACAGGATGCTATCAAAACATTAAAGTCAACGATAGCAAACGGCATAATCAATCAGACACATACACCCGAGATAACACGAATCAAACGTGAGATACTTTTCCCTCAGCTGTCCGATGCTATGGGCGATGCCGAAAAGATGCTGCTTGAATTGGCGAATAGATTTCCGCCGAATATTGCAATGCAGTATGGTAATCATCGCATGAAACCTTTCCAGCGCGAGATCGACAAGTGTATTGATAAGATAATCGGCTCGGATCCCGAACTTAAAAAGTCATTTGACTTGTATGTATCATCGTTAGGTATGATGGATAGGCAGTATCAGGATTTTTATGGTGACGAATCGCAGGCGCTTACTTATTCGGAACATCAGATGGAGGACTTCTATAATCGTGCCGGAAACATTCTGTTAAAACACATTAAGGAAATGAAAAACGGTGAATTTCCTGATACCGGGTCCGATGAACTTATAAAACGACTGAGCGATAAGGGTGTATCCGGGAGAGAAGAAAAAAGGGATAATGATGAACTTCGAGATTATCTGCTCAGTAATAACAAATACATCAGCAACTATAATATTGCGAACAATGCGCTTGGGCTTATCAAAGATGATGATGACATCAAACAGCTTGAAAGTGTAGCCGATATTTCTGATACAGCTGCTTTTGCGCTTGGTATGTACTACAAGGATAAAGACAAAAAACTATCAGAAAAATATTTGCTTATGTCGGCAAACAATAATGACCGTGATTCTCAGTATCAGCTAGGCAAACTTTATCTGTCTGACGATGATATAAAGCAAGGTGCAGAATGGATGCGGCGCTCTGCCGATAACGGTCACGCTTATGCACAATATGCTTACGGCATAATGATGTTAAAGAACGATAGTCCCGAAGAGGGATTATATTATCTTAATAACTCATATAAAAACGGAAACAAGATCGCGCATAAGGTGGCGCAGTCATATAAGAAAAAGCTAGCTGAACAAAAACAGGATACAGAGCAAGAACAGGAATTCGATGACCAACATCATTTTAATATGCAAAATGATAGATCATACCGGCACGATTATAATGATGATACAAACATCATCGACGAAGAACAGACGTTTGATCATGATGCACATAACTCTACAGTTATTGCCGGCAATTATCATCTTGACTGGACAAATGAATACAAGCAAGCTTGTAAACTGATTTACAGTAAGAAATCAATAATCGATGACTACATCAAAGCCGAACAGCTATTGCTTTCAGAAGCAAAAAACGGAAACGTACTTGCGATTCACGATCTCGGAAAGCTTTATAATACTGAACTGCTGGGAGCAGCAGATAAAGAAAAATCTGACAAGTATTATCATGAAGCTTTCGATGTGTTCAATGATCTCCTAAAAACAGGTAGCAAACATACATCATACATTCAATATCGTATCGGAAAAATGTACTCCTATGGCTTAGGTGTTGAAGCTGACGATGAAAAAGCCTATCGATTTTATTCATCGTCAGCCGAAAGTGGTAACAAATACGCTATGTACAGCCTAGCTAACTGTTATTATTATGGGAGAGGAACAAACACTGACCATGAAACAGCTTTTAAGTGGTACTCAAGAGCTGCACAGCTGAATATGCCTTATGCGAACTATGCTGTAGCTCAGATGTATCAGACTGGTGACGGTACAACACAGGATCTAAACAAAGCCTATGAGAACTACCGCATAGCGCTAGATGCTTTCCTAAAGCTTAATGAAAAAGAGCAAGCGGATGATAATTTACTCTACAAGATCGGCTATATGTATAAAAAAGGTCTTGGAACAGATATAGATGTCTCAAAATCTTTGGAGTTTTTCGCAATGTCAGCAAAGCAAGGCAACAAAAATGCACTATATGAATATGGCAAGGCTCTCATCGAAGGTACAGATATCACACCAAACATTTCAATAGGTGAAACATATCTCAAAAAAGCAATTAAGGCGGGAAACACAAACGCTGAACGTTTCCTTGCCAACGAATATTTATCCGGGAAACATATTCCGGTGACAACCGATAAGGTACAGATGGGCATGGAGATATTCAAAAGGCTAGCAGATCAAGGTGATACGTTATCTGCATATCGTTTAGGTAAGGTATACCTCGACGGAAAAGTTACTCCACGAAATGTTGATCTTGCAGAACGATATCTGCTGCAAGCATACAGTTCTAGCGAACATAAGGAACTTGCTGCATACTCCCTGGGCAAGCTCTATATGACTGAGGAAAAATGCAACCATAAAAAAGCGATTGCTTTTTTTAAGGAAGTTGCGGACACAAACAACTGGGCAAGTTATCAGTTAGGAAAAATATATTTTTCAGACAAAAATGCTTCTTCTGCTAAAAGTTGGTTCAAACGTTCTGCCGCCGATGGTAATGAAGCCGCAAAAGAAATGCTGCGATATATGCAGAGAACAAAAAAAGCGCCGATGCTGCGTCGATCAGTAGCCGCATCGACTTATAATGCCAATATGTGCTGGTCACAACTTAGAAGCATCATGGCTGAATATGATGCACATATAAAGCAACTTCAACGTGAATTCGACTATGAGAATCAAATCAGCAATGATGAATATCTTGAATACACTCCATACTATTAAGGTGTTATCCGAGAGGAAAGAAAAAGGAAATGGATAGGTGATGATGAAATGGAAGAAAAAAACAAAGATAACAGAGGTTTGGTTAGATTAAGTCAGCTACTGGGCTTTTCGCTGTTTTTCTTTTTGCTGATAAATGTCGCGCTTAATTATTTTGTACTTGCAACAAAAGCCGTAGCTGTCCTTAATGATAAGCAAGCTGTAAATAAAATCATGAAATTCCAAATCGAATTTCTCTATAAACAGCCCAAAGGATTTGATTTGCCAATGGTTTTACTAATAACCTTTGCGACTGCTTTTTATATCACTTTCAAGCTCGATGTCAAGTGGCACGTAACGCATGACAACAAGGAGATCAAGGGTAAAGACCGATTCCTTAATGAAAAAGAACTAAAAAAACTGTTCTATTCCTTCCCTGCTAATGATATGGAAAGCGCAGAAAAAAGCGGTATCATACTAGCATACGAAAATGGCAAATACTACATTGACTGCGAAACGATACACAGTCTTATAATTGGTACTACACGTTCCGGTAAAGGTCAGACCTTCGTACTTCCAATGATACGTCATATCGCTCTATCAAAGTCAAAGCACAGCATGGTGCTAAACGATCCTAAAGGTGAGTTGCTGGAGAATACATATAAACTACTGAAAGATAACGGTTATAATGTAGTTGTGCTGAATCTGCGAGATACAAAAAAATCTTCATTATGGAATCCACTACAAGTCATAATCGACGAATACAAACGCTGCCGTAAGGAAAATGATGATCTATCCATGTGTATTACAATGATAGAATCTGTTGCTGATACTTTCACACACAACGAAACAGCTGATCAGGTATGGCCCGAAAGTGCAAAAGCACTGCTGAAAGCAATGATATTATATCAACTTGAAAAGGGGTACGATAACAACTGCATCGAAAAAGTATCAATGTACTCTGTATATGAGATGTTCATCGACTTTGGTTCACAGAATGAACGTCAACTTAATCGCGAGGTCAATGCTCTCGATGAACTGTTCCAGGATCTTCAGCGCAAGGATCCTCAGAATCCTGCCGTAGCTGCTTATGCGGTATCACGATTTTCTTCTGGAGAGATGCGTTCTTCTATTTTCGCAACACTTGCATCAAATATCAACATATTTGGTTCTGATCAGGGTATCGCTAAACTCACATCAGGTAATCAAATCAATTTCTATGAACTTGTTGACCCTGAAAAGCCTATGGCTGTATTCATGGTTGTTCCTGATGATAATCCAGCACGTTGGATAATCAGTTCCTTGTTCGTTAATCAGTGTTATAATACACTGGTTTCCCTTTCCGCAAAATGTGTAGGTCAGAAGCTGCCGCAGCGTGTGCATTTTATACTCGACGAATTCGGCAACATGGTACGTATTCCTGATATGGACAGTAAAATAACCGTTGGTGCAGGAAGAAATCTGCTTTTTAACCTGTTTATTCAGGATCTAAATCAGCTTGACACCAAGTACGGCGATTCCGCAAAAACCATACGATCTAACTGTGGTAATCTGATATACATTAATTCGCTGGACAATGAAACAAATGAATACTTCTCCAAAGTACTCGGCACTAAAACGGTAGAGTATTCTACGTATAGCGGTAAGCTTAGTGAATTCGTTGAACACCAGAACCTAGTAGTAGAAGGTCAGGCACTTATGACAGCCAGTGAACTATCTACTATGCCGTTCGGATCTGCTATAACTAAACGCCAGCGTATATTTCCAATCAAAACAAAATTTGAACCATTTTATAAACTGGGAATAAAAACTACTTCTCAAGACGATATTTCAAAGGATATGAATCTGATAGATTTGCCACTTTCAGTCACGATTTTTGATATGGAAATCCTTTGGAAACCACTATTTAGACCTAAATTAAATGAGAAGACGGGAAAACCAATGCTGGAAAATGACGAGAATGGCTTTGCTCAGCTTGTGACGAACTGGAACGATGTACGTAAGTCATTTGAAGCACGAAAAAAAGTCAATCTTGAAAAAAATGTCCGCACTGATTTTGCTAATAACGCTGTAAATGAAAGTGTTGCTCTCAATTCAAGGCTGCAAGTCATCATTAAAAAGCTGGACGAATTGTCCAGCGGACAGTTCACTAATGAATATAAAAACAATAATCTGAGCGAAGTCGAGAAAATAATAAAAATGGCTATCGGGCGCGGCAATCTGGATATGACAGAACGTGAAGAAATACGCAAGTACATCGAGAATTCTCATAATGTGTAATCAATTAATGAATTATCTAACTTTTCTTGTAAAAGAGGTTGACAAACACTCCTGTTTCGGATATACTATAATTATAAAGAGGTGACACAATGGCTGTTTCAGAAGCTCATCAGAAAGCCAATATCAAATGGGGCAAAGAGAACTTAACTAATCTAGCAGTCAGACTTCGCAAAGAAAAGGCTGCTAAGTTTAAAGAACTTGCGTACAAAAACAATACAACACCAAACGCTCTATTCAAAGAATTCGTAGATAAATATATTGAGGACAACTCTTGACATACACAACCGATTATGGAGGTGATAGAATGGCATTGACAGAAGCTCAAAAAAAAGCAAATGCAAAATGGAATAAAGCAAATATGAAACAGATTGCAGTAAATGTACGAAAAGAAAAAGCGGAGATGTTTCAGGAACTTGCAAGACAAAACGGTACCAATCCCTCTGCGATCTTTCGGGAAGTTATCGATAAATACATAGAAGAACATAATAATAATACTTGACATACACTATGGAATAGTGTATAATATAAAGCAGACAGATCTTAACTGTCTGCTTTTTTATTTTATTAGATCGAGGTGTAAAATGAAAATTCCAAATAAACTGCTGGAGCTGTCCCGTAACGAACTAATGGTAGCCTGCCGCCTGTACAGCATCGTTAACCGTCACACCAAGCTGACAACCAACGGATATGCAGTCTGCATCAAGCAGGAAACGATAGCAGCAAGCTGTGGACTGTCTGTTGCAACCGTTAAGCGTGTTTTAAAGGCTTTGTCTGAAAAGGGTATCATTACTCACCAATATCGTCAGACACGTGCTAACGGCTGTCTGGGTGCGACTCACTACGATCTGCAAGCCTTTTCTTTCCTCTCGGATTATTTTTATATGCCTAACGATGTTTTTAAGCTGGGTCTGTCGCAGAAGATGTTCTATGCGTATGCGCTTTTCTGTAAGTTGGCTGACAGCAATAAAAGGTCCTTCTTCCATAGCTATAATGACCTTGCCGAGATGATGCAGCTTAAACGCAGTGAAGTCATAGAGCTTGTTGGTGCGTTGATAAAAACAAGGCTCATATTCCGAACTAGGCGCAGAACAAAGGCAGGCGATCACACAGATAATTTGTACTTCATTGTATTGAGGGTCAAGGGGCGAATAAAGAAAAAAAGGGCAAAAGAAATGAGAGCCCCTCGGACAAGGCTCTCACATCAATCACGATATAGTCAAGAACTTGCAATACTCGACTTCAACATGATAATATCACATAAAAATGATTTTGTCAAGGCTTTTGGAAAAAAATGCTGCAATTATTTTTACGATGAGGGTGGGGGCTGATTTGAGCTGTCATTATCAGTACCCACTTTTGTATTATCCTAGAGAAAGAAAAAATATATTTAGTTTATAAAACTATGTATATTATCGTAGAATATAAAGCAGCGTATTATTGTGAGGAAAAGGTGTGTTACTATGAAGAAAATAACAGCTCGTGATTATCTGAGAATAATACGTGAGAACTACGGAACTATTCATTACTGCGCAGAAACCTGTGGATTCAAGTCAAGTGACTTCGGGAATATTGAAGCCGGGGTTGAGAACGATATCCGCGTGATAGCGAACACGTTCTTTCTTTTCTCCCGGAGATTTGGATTGAACTACTATGAGCTCATGATGATGGAAGCTAAGTTTCAGCTAGGTGATGAACCACCCAAAACTAAACCTAAAGCAAATGTTTCATTTGCAGAACTGCTAAAGAAAACACGAACGCAGGCGGGTATATCACAAGCAAAGCTTGCGGATACTATCTGCTGCACTAAGTTCACTGTATACACATGGGAATGTGGTGACAACATACCTGATCTAGAGATGCTCGAGCGTATCTGTTATGCATTGAAAGTTCCAGCCGATTTTTTCGATGCAGTATACAAGGCTGAACGATTTCAGCCGAGAACACCAAGAGAAAGGAAAAAGAAAGAATGAAAAAGCTTATAATATGCGAAAAACCGAGTTTAGCTAAGAATGTCCGTGATGCGATAGCACATCGTGAGAATGTTCAGCGTGTAGGCAACAAAGATTTGTATTATTACGAAAGCAGCAGCTACGTGATAACGTTTTGTTTCGGGCATCTGCTTACGCTCGGAGAACCTGAAAAATATATAGCCGAAGGTGAAACTGCGGTTCTTCCGATAATTCCTGCGAATTTCAGACTGTTCCCGAATGATAAGGACTGTGCAAGGCAGTACTCGCTTATCAAGAAACTGATGGATATGCCTGAGATCGACGGTATCATACACTGTGGAGATGCGGACCGTGAGGGTGAGATCATCGTGCGTAACGTCCTGCGTGTCGCTAGGAACACAAAGCCTGTGTATCGTCTGTGGCTGCCGGAACAGACCGAAAGCACGATACTGAAAGCCCTTAGCTCACTGGAAAATGACAGTAAATACGATGATCTGGCTAACGCGGGCTATGCGAGAACTTTCGTTGATTGGCTGTTCGGATATAATCTTTCCCGTTATCTGATGCAAAAAGCTAATGTCCGTAAAGGCTGGGGTGTTGGTCGAGTAATTATCCCGATAGTCGATACCGTATACCAGCGCGAACTGGAAATACGTAACTTCGTTTCGACACCGTATTTTCAGCTTCATGGTGAAACGGAAAAGGACGGTATAAAAGTAACTATCACCGATAAGGAAAAATTCGATACTCAGGAACAGGCACAGCTGCGGCTTACAGAACTGTCATCGGGTGTATACAGGGTCGGCAGCATCGATACGAAAAAAGCTGTTGTTACTCCACCGAAGATGTTTTCTCTCGATACGCTGCAAGGTAAGCTATCAAAGGACCTGGGCATGACACTCGACAAGTCGATGCCCATTATCCAGTCGTTATACGACAAGAAATTTATTACATATCCCCGCGCTGATACTGAGTATTTCGCAGAAGAAGAAAAAGCAGATGTATTCGCTGTTGCTGACAAGATGAATGCTGTATACTCCCTCGATCTTGAACACAAGGTCAGCAAAAAGATCTTTGACAGCAGCAAGGTGGAAAGTCACTCCGCTATCAGACCTACGCTTAACTTTCCGACAAATGAAAGCGGTCTGTCCGATGATGAACAGAAGGTCTATAACACGATAGTCAAGCGTTTCTGCGCGGTATTTGCTCCGCCTTGTACGGTCAACAGGACCGTGATAGTTTTCACCGATGGCACTCATGAATTCAAGATAAAGGGTGATACTCCCCTTACTCCGGGTTTCCGTCGATATGAACCGCCTAAGAAAACCAATGATAATGATGAGGATAACAAAATGCTCCCTTCTTTTTCTCCCGGAGAACTTGTATCATTCTCTTGGGTCATCGACAATAAGATGACAAAGGCTCCTCCGCGTTATACCATTGATTCCCTTAATGCGTACCTTAAAGCGCCTTTTGCTAAATCATCATCTGCCCAGGATAACGATGACTCCCCTGCCGATGACAGCGAACTGTATGAAGCTGTAAAAAAGGGCATGGAGATTGGCACTGTAGCAACAAGAACGGGACTTATAACCAAATGCGTAAAGACCTACAAATACCTCGATATAAAACAGGGAAAGTATTACTGCACCGAAAAAGGTGAAGCTTTCATTGGATATCTTCATCAGCTGAATATAGACCTTTTCACCGAAAGAAACATCGAATTCAACATGATGATAAAATCGGTCGAACTTGGAAAAGAAACAATGCAGCACTCAATAGATAAAACAGCCGATGAACTTCGAAGGATAATCGCACAGGACGTTACTGTTTGTTCCGCACAGAAATTTACAGACAGCAACAGTTTAGGAAAATGTCCTTTCTGCGGCAGTGATGTACTTGACGGTACTAAAAACTTCTATTGCTCGGCTTACAAAAGCGGGTGCAAATTCGTCATATTCAAAAATACATACTGTCACTTCTCGTTTGTTAAGGATGGCAAGGAAATAAATTACACAAAGCCCATGTCCCTGACCAAATCCAACTGCAAGGCTCTTCTAAGCAGCGGCAGCACCACGGTCAGCATCGAGGAGAAGAACGGCAAGGGCAAGTACAAGATCGGCGTTACTTTCAAGCCTGATAATAAGCATGAGTTTGTCGGTATAGAGCGTATCCGTGAGAAAAAGAAAGAGGGTTGATGTTTTAGATTAAGCGATGTCTATCCCGTAAGCGTATAACCCTCCGCACCTACCCCATCGAAGTCTAATGAAGTATAATGAACTCCAAGGAACATCATGAAGTAAATTGGACAATCCAAATTGGTCCATGGAGTTAATTGGAGTATATTAGACAGACAGGTGTTTTGCTATTTACCCTGCATTTATATCAGCATCTTAAGAAAGATTGCGAAAAATCCGTATTTTCGCAAACAGGCTATTGACATCGCACACTTTTTATGCTATGATAACCAAAGGTCAAGGAATGAGCCTTGTCCAAAACTTAAAACCTTGAAAGGACGGTTTTTATTATGAATACAATGACAGCAAACTATTTGTACAACCTTATTTTTAACAACACAAAGTATGAGGGTGACGCTCACTTCCTCGGCAACAAGGCTTTTATTTCAAAAAATAATAAACTTGTGCAGATCGAGTTCTTAAAGGGCAACAAGATAGGAAACTTTAAGGAAGGTCTGAGAGATATTACTATCAAAATCAAACTCAAATCCATGTCAGCAAATGGCGAGGAAATCGAAACCTGCATGAGTTTTTATGATGAAACAAATAAACTGTTTCTTGCTGATTTTAACGGTTTTGATGGCGTTGATCCGACAAAGGCTTATGATTGCATAGATGAAACTTTCTGTTTTGTAGGTGATATAAGCATGATTGCTAAATATGAGGACTTCCTCACAAATCTGCTTAATCCCAATGAAGTTAAGCCACTAAGGGCTAGGTCTGCCCTCCGCTTTTTCTTGCGTTGCATGGGCAAAAACATATCGTCTTTCCTAGACTTTATATTCGAGTGAAAACATAGTAGAATAAATTGTAAACACGTTCATTTGAAGCAAAATGAGCGTGTTTTGTTTTACATAACCGCCTTTCGAGTGAAGCAGAGAGGACGAATTTATCAAAGGGAGGTAAAGTAACCGGTTATACGCTTACAGTGTGTCTATAGACACAGTTCAGCAACCAAAAAGCGTCCGGCACTCACCAAAAGGTGGTGTCAGACGCTTTGTATTCTTATTAGCTTATTGGTTGAGGTATAATAGTCTGTGCAATTTAACCTCATACTCACTGAGGATTATTAGGGTTGTTATTCTTGTTTTTGCCTTTGCCTATATTTCTTAGAATGATACCAATCAACATAAGTAAAAGTACTCCACAAATGATGAATACGCCTATAATTCCTTCAGTTATGAGTTTCGAATTTGGAAAATAGAGGTCTGCAATCACTACCAAAAACGCTACTATTCCCAACGCCAAAATAAAATCTCCAAACTTCTTCATAAAATAACCTCCTAATTAATATCATTGTTTTACGGTATATTATCGCTCATTGGGTCAGGTATAAGTTGAGGTATATCATCGCTCTTCGTTGTTTTTACGCTTTTGGCAAATTCATAAAACCAACTATCTGCGCTTTCAAGTTCTTCATCGGATATGCTTTCTTTGCCATCGCATGGTGCAACAGCAAACGAGAACATAGTATCCACAAAGTTTTCATCCATGCAATGCACGTCTATTAATGAATAACTTCCTCTCTTGCTCTCATTCTTATAGTCATGCATGGTGTTATCTCTTAATATAATAACTGCTCTGTTTCCATCTTTTTTGATAGTATATGTAAACAGTTTAGAATCTATATGTCCAAAAAGACTTAAATCTCTTATTTCTTTTTCACAAAGATTTTTAAGATTATCATCTGTGTATTCCGTAAGGTCAAGCTCCTTTGCACTACCACCGAGTTTGTGTATCGCATATCTCTGATCGTTCACTTCATATACGTAAGCACATTTCTCGTAGTTCATATATGCGGGAAGTTCATAGTTTATATCGAAACTGTAATCACTCATTTGATCCCAAGAGCAACTCGAGAAGCTTTTTATTTCCTCTGGTTTCGGAATATCTTCAAATGAACCGATATAATGTTTTGCCGAATTTAAATATTCGCTGTTAATCCAAATGTTCGATACAGTTTTAGTTTTAAGGTCTATTTTTACTTCATAATAATACCCGGTTCTGCTGTAAACACCCTCTTCTAATTCTTTTTGGTATGATGTGATGCTGGAATCAAGAATATCATTATTTCCTTTTGGTTCAATATAAGCATCCGTCACCATATCCTTTATGTAAAAAAGAGTATCCACATCTTCTAAATCGGGTTCGCCCCAAAGCTTGCGGACATCCTCTATCGGCATACCTACCTTTACTCCTTTTGGAAATACCACATCATTAATGTCTGATAATGAAATAACATTACAATCCGATAATAACTGCTTTTCATCTTTTGTTTTAGTGAAGAAAAAGCTTGTTTTAACATCATCGATAATAACATCATAAATACTCGATTCTGCAATGACCGTCGATGGATCATCACCTTGGGTTATTCCATCATTCGCATCATCAGCAAGTTCTACACCGTCCATGTCAAACAGTTCCTTAGCCGTCATGGGCAATTTTATAACCTTTTCACCCACCTGAAACACATCAGTATACATATCCGCATTCAGTACTTCATCAGCTATCTTTGTTTCAGAATCGCTTTCATTCTCCGCGGCACTGTCATTATTTTGATTTTCTTCATTTCCACTTTTTTCGACTTCTGTTTTATCATTAGAAATTTTACTGGACTGTGTAACGATTTTACTTTCGTTATCTGCATTTCCGCAGCCTGTGATACAGCCACAGATGCATACAGCCGTTATGAGTGATATTAATGCTTTTGTTTTCATAAAAATACTCCTTAGAATATGATTTTGTAACATAAATATTATACCTGAATTAAGAAAAGATGTCAATAGATTTGTTAGGTGTCCTTAAATAAAACGTAAGATAATATAATTTTAGCTGTACAATATAACTCCCTAATAGACATTGACTTTTTTACTAAGCTATGATATATTATTAGTTATAAACAAACTGTCTATGAAAGTATATGATTTCAAATGGAGGTGCTAGTCATGAATAATAAACTAATTAACAATGAAACTGAAAAATTTGGTCTAAAAGTGGGTGCTGTTTCATTACTTATCAACACTGGCATAGCTTATTTGTATATGTCTCGTTTTCAAGGTTTTGATACTGGCATACAGATATTATTAGCTTTTCTGATAACGATTCTTATGCCGATTGTTTTTCTCGTATGCGTTCAACATAAATTCAATATTAGTTTAATAATACTAGCAATATCATCTATATGGTATGCAGGCTTCATTACTGGCTTTGGCGTACATCTATTCAAATATAAGGAAATAACACTATTACGTACTATTGCTTTTTTAATAATAGGGATAATGGAATATGGTTTTCATATGTATATCTGGTTTTTCCTTGATCAGATAATAATTAAATATAAGCACATAATGCGCCGAAAATAATCTTTAAAAAGTATACTGTGTCTATAGACACACTTTTCAAGAGACACCCATTCAAGCTAATGAAGCCTGAATGGGTGTCTTTTATTGATTTACAGCGTTTTCCCATAATATTTGATTGTCTTTATGATAGGATCTCCACAATTATTGACTTTGCCAAGCTTAATCAATTCTTCATGTACCACCTGTTCCGCCTGCTCTTTGGATTCAGCACTTACCGCAACACACTTTGGTATACTCTTGAAATTCGACCACCGGAAATACACGTTGTAAATATTCATTCTATCACCTACCTAAAAAACACATTCCTTAACACCGTATATAAACACATTGCCGTACTCACGATATGCTATGCCTTTTGAAATCAACAATTCAGAAAACTCTTTAAGTTGCTTATCAGTCATAGCAAATGTGACATTATATAAATCATTTTTCATTGGCTTCAAATCGCAGGGAGGACTATTCTTGATATTATTAATAAGCACTATAAACCTTTCATTAGTCATCAACTCACCCCCTCTCGTCTAACATCTTCAGCTTCCATGAAGTAGAAGTATCCATCATTGAGTCTGTTCAGCTCGTTGCAGTTTTCCTGAGCTTCTTTATCCGTACAGTATTTAGTCGATACGTGAAGATCTCTGCAAGTAGCCTTTTCACCAATCTGCTTGAAAAAATAGTGAACTGTTTTCATATCCTCACTCCTTCAATATCTTCGCACTGAGTATCTTGATGTTGCCACTTCCGTAATGATCCTTAACGATCTGGATCGCCTGCCGGCGGTCATTAACTCCGTACACTCTTGTTCTCTCATGGAAACAAAGTCCTTTGAACATAAATACTACAATGTAATCTTTCATGTTAGCACCTCTTTCAATTTTTTAGGGGATTTCTTATTACATATATAGTATAACATATTGCTAGCAATATTTCAATTGACATTTTATCTGATTATTGCTAGCAATATTTGTATACTATTGATATTGCTAGCAATAAAGTATTGTGCTATAATAATCATGGAGGTGATCTCAATGTCTGAGAATAATGAAAAGAAAACCTACTACAAAAAAACACAGAGTAAGTCGGTTGTAAAGTATATCTCAAATAACTACGATCAAATCTCGGTCCGCATACCCAAAGGCAGCCGTGAGCGTTACAAGGAATTTGCTGAAAAGTGCGGTACAAGCCTTAATTCACTTATAGTTGAATTATTGGAACGTGAAATGAACAATGAGGATTGATTTTTTTCTTTTCTCTAGGATACTATAAAGTGTGTCTATAGACACACTTCGATTGACATAATAACAAACAAATGATATAATGTTCTAAAGGCGGTGAGGTAATGAACAGATACAATATAATGCACAAGGACAAGCTAGTTGCACAGGCTGAAGACAGCAGAGTTACTGCGGTCTTTGATAAGGCTCTATGCCCAAACAGTATTTTTGTAGATGCCGACCTTGAGGTGTGGCTAAAAAGCAGGAGTATCGATACTCATCGTTCTAATTCCCGCAGGCTTTACAAATTTCTTCGCATGAAAACTGATGCGGATATTGATGAGATAATCAATATCGGTCACGGTATAACAATTACAGATAACTGGTGGATACAGCGTGAGGACGAGATGCTTGACTATTCGTCGCTAAAACAGTATAATGAAGAGCTTGCTGATATTTCCTTATACGGTTTTTCCAACAAGTGTAAAGATAAATCAAAAGGATACACTCAGCTTGGTACGATCGGAAGCTATGAAAAAGCATGGCGTTTTTCAGACGATGCATGGTATATGTACAAGTTGGGCAGTAAAACAGAACTTATCTCGGAATACTATGCGCACTGCTTTCTGAAAAAGTTGAATGTGAATTGTGCCGAGTACAAGGTTGAAAGACGTGTACTTGAAACGGGTCTTGAACAGGAATGTATCATAACCAAAGATTTTACGCAGAATGCGCTTTTCGATTTTGAACCATTCTTCAATTATTTCAACGATAACGAAGATCCTGATTTCATACTGACAAGACTTGCTCAGATGGAAAAGAATAATACCATGTCGGGGCTTGTAGAGGATTATGTTAAGATGTGCTATTATGATGCGCTTCTTATGAACGTTGACAGACACAATCTTAACGCAGGATTTCTCAGGGACAGCGAAAACGGAGGTATACTGTGTCTTGCTCCATGCTTTGATTATAATCTTTCGCTTTCCGCTGCCGTATCACTGCATTTTAGTGAAGATAAATCGGACCTCATGAAGTATTTCACCGAGAACGATAGGCTCATGGAAGTCATGGATCCTCTTATGCCCGGGAGAGAAGAAATAATTTCTGCGGTCGAAACAGCAGAGAAAAAGACGAAATTAGCCTTTCCTAATGACAATTTCAAATATTCGCTGTTCAGCGATTATGTTATTTCGGCTTATGACTATTGCGGTAAAATGATATCAAAAGAAAATAAAAACACCTATTCAAGACGCTGAGCCTGAATAGGTGTTTTTTCTTTTCTCGCAGATAGTTCAAAGTGTGTCTATAGACACACTTTAGAAAATGGGCTATTGTTTACAACTCAATATCTTCATCTACTTTTTTCTTGTTCTTTTAAATATCTCTTAATTGCGCTATCGACGAATGCTATAATAGCAGCATTCAAGTCTTCTGGGGTCTTTTCCAACTCTATATCTTCCGGGGTCGTAGGCTTTTTTCTATTTTCATACCAATAGCAGAACAAAGCTATTACACCGTTAATTTGTACATCAGAATAGTTTTCAAATTCCTTCTCAACATAAGATATTAAATCGTCAGTATCCTTGATTTTTTCTTGAGCAAAAGCATTGATATCTTCATTATTATCAATGATAATGTTATTTTCTTTTAAAAAATCCTGAAAATCATCGGGATTAATAGATGAAAAGTTCTTAGCAAAATTGTCAAATATACAATAATTCATATGGACACCTCTTATCTACAAATTAATATGATTAATTATATCAAAAACACACCATATTGTCAAGTCATATAAGAGTGTACTATCTTACTTCCCTTCCGTCAACTTCTGATACATCTTCATCAGCTCCGCCACACACTCACTCTCAGTCATGGTCTTGTAGTCAAAGCCGTATGCCTGCATCACAGCCTTATCGTTGAGTTGGTGAGCCTTTCGCAGTTCGGGTGGCATAGTTGTTTCATCGTAGAGATCGGCAAGGGAGCAGTCGGGATATTTGGCTCTTGCATCGAGTATCATCTGTGCTGTTTTTTCTATGGTTGCTTTCTGTTTTTCATCGGGACTGCACCATGGGAAGTTATTGTAAACAATGTTTATTGAATAACTGTAATCACTTTTTAGTCTACCAGTTACAGCTCTCATCCAAGCCATGTGGACATTTGATGTCAACACTCCAAATTGATATTTGTTTGCGTCGGGAATCATAAATAGCTTGTCTCCCGCAATTATATCAGATCCTAAATATCCCATAGGGATATAACGCCTGTTTTCAGATGATACCTTTGGAAGGGCTATAAATGTTTTGGGATTCATAGTTTCCCTAAATAAAGTCGGAGTTGCTGCAAGTTTCTGTCGTCCTTTATCTGGGCTTTTTTCTCTTGCTTCTTTACAACATTGTACCCTTTTCTTTACGATAGGCATTTTATTCAATTCAGCAGGAGAAGCACCAACAAGCCAAAGGCAATATCTTGGTACGTTGTTAATAAACTCGTATCCCATCATAAATCGCTTTATATATTTTGACGATAATGGCTCTTTATTTATAAGCTCATCAGCTTCATCTGGAGAAAGAATTAAATACCCTCCATCAGTTGGTCTATTGCCGGATAGCATTTTTGGAATATTACAAATGGCTTTAGTTCTACTTTCAATAAAAACATCATTTGCAGCAACAAGATAAGCATTGATATTCTTTACTATTTGTTCAACACCATTATCAAATAGTCTCCTATCCACTTTGTTTTCCGCAATACTAAATCCCACAATAACACAATGAACTTTGGCTTTCAGACTTGCTTCACTGTCCCAGCGGAAAGTTCGGTGTGCAAAGTCAATATGTATTCCGAAACGGTCATACAGTGGTTTCCACACACCTGCGACCTGTTCGCCCTGCGTTATACTGTTGGTAGAAACAAAAGCGGTTCTGATATTGGTGCCGACCATAAGCTGTGAAGCCTTGAAATACCATGCAGCAACATAATCTATCTTACCGGCGGTCTTGTACGGATTTCCCTTATCGTCAACATAAATGCACAGTATATCATTTTTCTGACTTTTCGATTGCAGAGAATAACCAACAAATGGCGGATTGCCCATAATGTAAGACAGCTTGTCCTTTGGAACGACACTCTCCCAGTCGATGCGGAGAGAATTGCCCTCGGTGATATTTGCATAGCTTTTCAACGGCAAAAAATCAAGGGTATACTGTATGATCTCCTCGGTTTCGTGCATCATCTGCGCTTCGGCTATCCAGAGGGCTGTTTTGGCAACAGTCACAGCAAAGTCGTTTATCTCAATGCCGTAAAATTGCCCGATACCGACCTTAATAGGGTTAAAGTCACCCTCGCCGCCTATGAGCATCTGACCGCCGTGTATTACTTGCAGCGCTTCATTCTCCAATCGGCGCAGACTTATGTATGTTTCCGTAAGGAAGTTACCTGAACCGCAGGCAGGATCGAGGAACGTGAGTGAAGCTAGCTTATCTCTGAACTGCTCCAATTTCGCTTTTCTTGTTTTATCGACCTTAGTTTCGCATATCGTATTGAATTCTGCTTTCAGCTCATCGAGGAAAAGAGGGTCAATGACCTTGTGGATATTCTCGATAGAGGTATAGTGCATACCGCCTGAACGTCTTGTTTCGGGGTTCAGAGTGCTTTCAAATACTGCGCCGAAGATCGTCGGGCTGATCTCCGACCAGTCAAATCCTGCGCTTGCATTGTTCACAAGCAGATCCACGATTTCATCTGTAAAACGCGGAATTTCGATGTTTTCATCGGCAAACAAGCCACCGTTCACATAAGGGAACGCAGCAAGGTCATCGTCCATATAGGGGTCACGATCTTCGGGTTTGGTGTCAAGAACCGTGAACAGCTCGATAAGTGCCTTGCGGATATCTTTTGCTTGAAACTGTTTCAGATACCGCCCGAACATTTCATGCTTGCCGAAAATGCCTGCATCTTCCGCATACAGGCAGAATACAAGCCTTACGCACAGCATATTTAGGCTTTTCAGCGTATCAGGACTATCAGGCTCCTTGTACTGTTTCAGGATAGCATCATACAGCTTACCAACAAGCTCACCTGCCTTCAAGGAAATTTCCATTTCCTTTTTCAGCATTTCGCTACCTGTTTCCACAAGGAATTGCAGACGGTAGTAGTCCTTTGCAAGGTCTTTCAAGAATATCTGCTCAGGCTCACCGTTGGGCTTTTCCATGTCGTAGACAAGGAATTCCTCGAAGTTGCAAGTCACTATCCATCGAGGGTGCTGCGATAACGGCAGCTCCGTCACATAACGCTTCGCTTGCTGGAACGGATTGAGCAAACTTCCGTCCGATTGCTTAATAGCCTTGCGTAAGTCTTTGCCGATAGACTTCTGTTCTATCATAACACGTGTGGACTTTATATAACCGTCAATAAATGATGTGTGATCCAGATGCACCTGATCTTCAAAAGTAATAAAGCCCATAGCATTTTCTATACCGTAAACGTGTTCAAGCAAGTCAGTCCAGAACTGCTGTGACTGTCCTTTTTCATAGCCTTTACCCTTCCAACGCTCGGCAAACTCCTTCGCTGCCTTTTTCTGTTCTTTTTCAGTCATAGTAATACCCCCATGAATGGAATGATTATCACCATACATTATATCATATTTTCTTGAATGGTTCAACTGAAATTACATAATTTTGATATTTTTATAAAAGGCACTTGACAAATAAGCTAAAATCTATTATAATATAGGAAATTGCTAGATACTTTTATCGAAACGCTTAATGATTCAATCGAAAGGAGAAAATCAATGAAACAAGTAAAAATACAAAAAAACATCAACCTACGTGACCAAAAAACAAAAAACTTAATTGAAAAGCGTAGTGCTGATTTGGCACAAGAATTAAATCAATCGACATCATTCGTGATAGAAAAAGCTTTACTCGAAGGGTTATTTCCCAAAAATAAGGAAGCATGGGATTTGACAACAAATTTTCTTTACAGTGATGAACCCAATAGCGTAAAAGATACGCTTTATGCTGTCTTTCAAAAAAATACAACAGGAATCCGAAACTCAGTACATGATAATTTATTGCCGATAGTAATGTTTTGTTTAAAACACTATAAGGGTCCTTCTAGTTTTTCATTTAAAAATCAGGAACTATATCATCTTATTGATCAGCTAAACTTAATAATTAAAAGAGTAGAAAATTGTGTTTCCGGAACAATTGATACAAAGGAAAGAGCATTTTTATATGACAGAGCAATTAATGCAGCGGATTTGATTAAAAGACTCAAAGAAAGTCCGGAAAAGATTAACCCATATTATATTTTTGAACTAATAGCCGACTTTTTTGCGATGCTTGATGATTTTCTTTATGCTTTCACAGCATTATGCGATTTAACTACGATTTGTCAATTTGAGGAAAATGTAAACACGAGGATTGAGCTATTTAATATAATATGTGAACTTTCAACTGATTGGGATTCAGAGCCTGAAAAAGAAGATAACAAAATGAGCATATATCCTGAGCTTTACTTATTAAATCGAGTTAAATTTAAAGTTATTGAGGATGAGCGTTTTCCTACTGATTCTCTTGGCGTTTATGCCAATGATGCTTGTGTTGGATATATAACTCCTGTAATGGATCAATTACTCTGGAAAAAAAGTTTTGACATAGATAATCCTCGATACCAATTCAAGGATGAAGACATATTTGCATCAGTAGTGGCAGAGTTAAAGAAATATAAAAACGATCATGGATACAAATACTTAGTAATAGATAGTTTGTGCGAAGGATATGCAAGTATACTTGACCACGCATTGATTAGTCGAGTAGGATTTAAACAATTACCGGATAATCATCCATCACTCTATTATTTAGAGTAGGATAAGGAGGATATAAAAGTGAGAATATCAGATTTACATTTTTCAGATGAAACAGAGTTATCATATTCGGCAATAACTCCGTATTTATTTAAAAAGGAAAATGAAAACGGAGCAGCTGAATATAATGAATTAGTGAAAGCACTTATCAAAAATGCTGCTGACACAGATGATTTTGTAGCTAGTTATCTTGATGAAGCAACTGCTGTAAAACATAATTATTACAAGTCCGAATGTTACCAGATCATGCTAAAAATATATGACAACAATAAAGCTAAAGAATACTGCCGTAAAATGCTCGGAAGAAAATCGAGAACTACAATATCTGATGCAGAATCACTAAAAATTGGAAATGAAAACTCTGTGATGTATATTCCTTCTTTAGGCACAAGCACATATACACGTTATGCAATATTAGAAAAAAATGAATTTTACGCCGATAACATTATGACTCATATGTTATCATTTGAAGGTACCAAGTTTAATATCTATCTGCAAGACAAAGGAGAAGAAAATAAAATTGACAAAGTATTGGATAACGGCAAATATAGTGTATATTCATTCGATGGGATAATGGCACTAGTAAAAGAATAAAAAAGCATCAAAAAAGCACTCATTCAAAATTTAATCATGAAAGAGTGCTTTTTTAAGAAATCATTCGTACTGTAAATTCACATAAAATACGATTCTTTTTCTCCTGGACAATTAAAGTGTGTCTATAGACACACTTTAGTAAATCTCATCAAGCTTTGTCATCGCAGTCTTTTTTTGCTCCTCTATGACATGATAATAGAACTTCATCGTTATCGAAATATCAGAATGACCTAGGATCTCGGAAACGACCTTAATATCAGTTCCTTGTCTGAGCAGCAGCGTTGCAAATGTATGACGCAGCGCGTGAACAATGTCTTTCTTCCCGTTAATTCCGCAGTTTTTAAGTATACGCGACATAGTGCGATGAATAGCACTTGGATCAACTAACAGACCATTCTCCGTGGTGACTATCCTATCATTATCTCCCATTATAGCGTGTATCTTTACTAAAGCATCAAGTGCTGTTTTATTGAGTGGAACATAACGAACAGAATTTCGTGATTTGGGAGAATTTACTATCTTTTCATACTTCATGCTGCTGTCCCCTCTTGTTTTTACCGACGAAACGCTGTTATGTACGTAAACTATTTTATTTGTAAAATCTACATCAGACCAACTAAGTGCAAGAGCCTCCCCAACACGCAGACCGGTATTTAGCATAAACACGATGAAATAACCGTACCTATACTTAAAACTGCCATTATTATAAGTTGAAATAGCTTCGGCAGCAATCGCCCTCGCCTGTTCGGGAGAGTAATATACTACCGTTTCATCAGATTTATTATTTTTGGGAAGAACAACCGATAGTATAGGATTCTTCTTTATATCCCCTTTTAAAACCGCAAGGTCAAGACAACTCTTCAGATTAACGTATGCTTTTTTGGTAGTACTATAAGAAGAACGTTCTGAAAGATTATTCAACATCATTTGAATATCATCAGCAGTCAGTTTCTTTAACTTTATTTTGCCTATAGCCGGGAAGATCTGATAATTTAGGCTCTGTTCTACCCTATCATACGAAGAACGCTTTAATGATGGGCGTTTAGTATTAATAAGCCATTTTGTCATGTACTCCTCGACTGTGTTGTTGCTCTGTTTCTCGAATAACATTAAAAATATCCTCCAAAGTATGTATTCCTGTGCAAAAACGCACAAGAAATATAATACCAAAAAGAGGATAACACGTCAATAAATTATATAAAAATACACATCTGATATATCAATATATATATCAGCGAGAAAAAGAACAAACAAATTAAAATTTATTCAAAATTATTTTTTGAAAAGGCTTGACAAATAAAAAACGATGTGCTATAATACATATAGTGGGCTAGAACAACAAAACACCCACCTGTGGCTTAAATGAACGCCAATTCAAGTAAGCCATCAGCACAAATGCTCGGCTAAAGCAGATGTGAGACTTTTACAGATGGATGCATCAATGTCCATGTTATCTATTATAGCATGGTTTTGATATATTTGTCAAGGAGTTTTCAGTATGCTTTTGCGAGTAGTGCTGAGAACTCTTTTCTTTTTCCCGTAAGACTTACGGATCCTACGGCTGACTCCAGTTGAACTGAATAGCCAGAGAGAGAAAGTAACCTCGACGAGACCTCAATAACTGCTGAATCATTCAGCTGCATTGAAACAGTTTGCATTTGCAAGCCTGCCTAATGGCAGCTACCTCAATGTACGCCGTGACCACTTAGTGACAGTAAGTGCAGCGAGTATAAACACTGTGGTGTGAGCTACCGGGGAGGTAATCGGGAAGTCATGGTCTGTATCGACTATGCAAAGGGCGCAGCCGACAGCAAGGTGTATTTGCTAAAAGAGTTTGTCACTCTTCAGAATACACTGATGACTAGGCGATCTAAATGATCTGCGTCAAAAGGAAAACTTTCAAGGCAATCAAAAAAAGTTATTTCCGCTCTGCAACAGCGGTGATAATATAAAACCAACAGGCTGGTATAGCAGTACCGCTTGTTGGCACAAATTCACTGAAACCAATGGACTTGTGCCAGCAAGTGAATTGCATACACTGTGTCTATAGACACACTTTAGATATGAAAAGCCCCCGCAAGGGAATTTCTTCCCTCACGGAGATAGCAGGGGCACCAAGGATCGAACTCGGGACACGCGGTTTTGGAGACCGCTGCTCTACCAGCTGAGCTATACCCCTAAAAAGAAATGGACCATCAGGGACTCGAACCCCGGACCCACCGGTTATGAGCCGGTTGCTCTGACCAACTGAGCTAATGGTCCATGTACAAAAAAACGCAAACTGAAGAAACAGCTTGCGGTCTTGGGAAATATGACCCGTGGGAGAATCGAACTCCCGTCGCCGGCGTGAGAGGCCGGAGTCTTAACCGCTTGACCAACGGGCCTTGACGCTGGTTTTCAGCGTTATAAAGTGCACCATCGGGGACTCGAACCCAGGACCCACTGATTAAGAGTCAGTTGCTCTACCATCTGAGCTAATGGTGCATAGACCAAAACACTCCGAAGAGTGTTTTGGGAGAGCCGGCGACAACTTATTTTCCCGGGCGGTCGCCCGCCGAGTATTTTCAGCGAAGATGAGCTTAACTTCTGTGTTCGGCATGGGAACAGGTGTGACCTCATCTCAATGATCACCGACTATAAATTAGAGGTAACAGTAACCTCAAAATTGAATAATGAAGGGTAATTTAAGGATTAACATAATTTAGGACAAGCCCTCGACCAATTAGTACACGCTAGCTAAATACATCACTGCACTTACACTTTGTGCCTATCAACCTTGTAGTCTTCAAGGGGTCTTACTCCATAAAGGATGAGATATCTTATCTTAAGGGCGGCTTCACGCTTAGATGCCTTCAGCGTTTATCCGTTCCGCACATAGCTGCCCAGCTGTGCCACTGGCGTGACAACTGGTGCACCAGAGGTGCGTCCATCCCGGTCCTCTCGTACTAGGGACAGCTCCTTGCAAATATCTTACGCCCACGACAGATAGGGACCGAACTGTCTCACGACGTTCTGAACCCAGCTCGCGTACCGCTTTAATTGGCGAACAGCCAAACCCTTGGGACCGAATTCAGCCCCAGGATGCGATGAGCCGACATCGAGGTGCCAAACCTCCCCGTCGATGTGGACTCTTGGGGGAGATCAGCCTGTTATCCCCAGGGTAGCTTTTATCCGTTGAGCGACGGCATTTCCATTCACATACCGCCGGATCACTAACTCCAACTTTCGTTACTGCTCGAACCGTCATTCTCGCAGTTAGGCTCGCTTTTGCGTTTACACTCTGACGCATGGTTTCCATCCATGCAGAGCGAACCTTTGAGCGCCTCCGTTACTCTTTAGGAGGCGACCGCCCCAGTCAAACTGCCCACCTAACAATGTCCCCCGACTTGATTCAAAGCCGCAGGTTAGAACTCCAGCACTTCAAGAGTGGTATCCCAACAGTGACTCCACATCAGCTGACGCCAATGCTTCCCAGTCTCCCACCTATCCTGTACATGAAATACCGAAATCCAATATTAGGCTACAGTAAAGCTCCATGGGGTCTTTCCGTCTAGTCGCGGGTAACCGGCATCTTCACCGGTACTACAATTTCGCCGGGCGGGTTGTTGAGACAGTGCCCAGATCGTTACACCATTCGTGCGGGTCAGAACTTACCTGACAAGGAATTTCGCTACCTTAGGACCGTTATAGTTACGGCCGCCGTTTACCGGGGCTTCAATTCGATGCTCTCACATCTCCTCTTAACCTTCCGGCACCGGGCAGGTGTCAGCCCCTATACGTCATCTTTCGATTTAGCAGAGACCTGTGTTTTTGCTAAACAGTCGCCTGGGCCTATTCTCTGCGGCTTGATCACTCAAGCACCCCTTATCCCTAAGTTACGGGGTCAACTTGCCGAGTTCCTTAACAACCCTTCTCCCGTTGGCCTTAGAATCTTCTTCCTATCTACCTGTGTCGGTTTGCGGTACGGGCACCTAAGATATTCATATAGCTTTTCTTGTCTCCGTCTATGATGCCTTCTCTACTTATTTTCGATCCCTTACGACCGGGTCAACCATCGCCCGGCTACATCACTTTCGAAGCGTCCCTATACTTAAATCTTTCGGTGGCTACGGAATTTCAACCGTATGTGCATCGGCTACGCCTTTCGGCCTGACCTTAGCCCCCGGCTTACCCTGAGCGGACGAACCTTCCTCAGGAAACCTTAGATTTTCGGCCATTATGATTCTCACATAATTCTCGCTACTCATTCCGGCATTCTCACTCGAATAAAGTCCACCAGCGCTTACGCTCTGACTTCACCCCTTATTCGACGCTCTCCTACCACTCATACTATTGTATGAATCCCAAGCTTCGGTGTATGTTTTAGCCCCGTTGAATTTTCGGCGCAGGGTCACTCGACCAGTGAGCTATTACGCACTCTTTTAATGAGTGGCTGCTTCTAAGCCAACATCCTGGTTGTTTATGCAACCCCACATCCTTTTCCACTTAAACATACTTTGGGACCTTAGCTGTGGGTCTGGGCTGTTTCCCTTTTGACTGTGAGACTTATCTCACACAGTCTGACTCCCATGAATCGATTATCCGGCATTCTTAGTTTGATAAGGTTCAGTAATCTTTCGACCCCTAGCCCATTCAGTGCTTTACCTCCGGTAATCTGTCATGAGGCTAGCCCTAAAGCTATTTCGGAGAGAACCAGCTATATCCGAGTTCGATTGGAATTTCACCGCTAACCACACCTCATCCCCGGCCTTTTCAACGGACGTGGGTTCGGCCCTCCATGGAGTTTTACCTCCACTTCAGCCTGGACATGGTTAGGTCACTCGGTTTCGGGTCTATTGCATACGACTTTGCCGCCCTATTCAGACTCGCTCTCGCTTCGGCTCCGTGCCTTAAGCACTTAACCTTGCCGCATACAATAACTCGCCGGACCATTCTACAAAAGGTACCCGATCACTCATTGACGAGCTCTCGGTGCTTGTAAGCATAGGGTTTCAGGTTCTATTTCACTCCCCTCCCGGGGTTCTTTTCACCGTTCCTTCACAGTACTATTCGCTATCGGTCATTAGGTAGTATTTAGGCTTGGAGGATGGTCCCCCCATCTTCCCACGGGGTTTCACGTGTCCCGCGGTACTCCGGATACAGCTCGCTGATCAGACTTTTCGCTTACGTGACTCTCACACTCTTCGGTTCGTTTTCCCACACGATTCAACTAAATCCTTTCAATACTAAATGCTGTCCAAAACCCCGAAAGTATTGCTACTCTCGGTTTAGCCTCTTCCGCTTTCGCTCGCCACTACTCACAGAATCTCGGTTGATTTCTCTTCCTCGCCCTACTTAGATGTTTCAGTTCAGGCGGTTCCCCCCATACAGCTATTTTATTCACTGTACAGTGCATGAGCATACTCATGCGGATTGCTCCATTCGGAAATCTGCGGATCATTAGATACTTGCTCTTCCCCGCAGCTTATCGCAGCTTATCACGTCCTTCATCGGCTCCTAATGCCAAGGCATTCTCCCTACGCTCTTATTAGCTTAACCTTAGAATTATGTTATCCTTAATGTTATGCTGATTGTAGTTTTCCCGACTAATTTCTTTTAGTCGTTTTCCTCATTTGCATTACTTTTAATATTGCTTCATTATTCAATTTTCAAGTTACTGTCAGAGGACTTTTGTCCTCAGTGGGCACAAGTGGACTCGAACCACCGACCTCACGCTTATCAGGCGTGCGCTCTAACCACCTGAGCTATGCGCCCAAAAATCGCTAAAGCGATGTTTTGGCAACGAGTTTTAGTTCTCGTCTCAGTTCAGCTGTGTGATTGCGTCCTCGTCCCATGGTGGAGATGAGGAGGATCGAACTCCTGACCCCCTGCTTGCAAAGCAGGTGCTCTCCCAGCTGAGCTACACCCCCGTTTAAGGGACTCTTATGCTCTTTTAAAGATACCTTGCGGCATCCTCAAAATTGAACAACCAGCTGTTTCCACCACTTGCTGACCGGAGATTTTTTTGAAGTTTTTTAAACTTCGGTTCTCCATAGAAAGGAGGTGATCCAGCCGCACCTTCCGATACGGCTACCTTGTTACGACTTCACCCCAGTCATCAATCCCACCTTCGACTGCTTCCTCCTTGCGGTTAGAACACAGGCTTCGGGTGTTACCGACTCCCATGGCGTGACGGGCGGTGTGTACAAGGCCCGGGAACGTATTCACCGCGGCATGCTGATCCGCGATTACTAGCAATTCCGACTTCATGTAGGCGGGTTGCAGCCTACAATCCGAACTAAGACTGCTTTTAGGGTTTTGCTCCACATCACTGTTTTGCTTCCCTCTGTTAACAGCCATTGTAGTACGTGTGTAGCCCAGGTCATAAGGGGCATGATGATTTGACGTCATCCCCACCTTCCTCCGTTTTGTCAACGGCAGTCCTGCTAGAGTGCTCTTGCGTAGCAACTAACAGTAAGGGTTGCGCTCGTTGCGGGACTTAACCCAACATCTCACGACACGAGCTGACGACAACCATGCACCACCTGTCTATACGTCCCCGAAGGGATTTCACATATCTCTATGCTATGCGTACGATGTCAAGACCTGGTAAGGTTCTTCGCGTTGCTTCGAATTAAACCACATACTCCACTGCTTGTGCGGGCCCCCGTCAATTCCTTTGAGTTTCAGCCTTGCGGCCGTACTCCCCAGGTGGATTACTTATTGTGTTAACTGCGGCACGGAAGGGGTCAGTCCCCCCACACCTAGTAATCATCGTTTACGGCGTGGACTACCAGGGTATCTAATCCTGTTTGCTCCCCACGCTTTCGAGCCTCAGCGTCAGTTAAAGCCCAGTAAGCCGCCTTCGCCACTGATGTTCCTCCTAATATCTACGCATTTCACCGCTACACTAGGAATTCCGCTTACCTCTACTTCACTCAAGAACTACAGTTTCAAGTGCAGTTCAGGGGTTAAGCCCCTAAATTTCACACCTGACTTGCAATCCCGCCTACGCTCCCTTTACACCCAGTAATTCCGGACAACGCTCGCTCCCTACGTATTACCGCGGCTGCTGGCACGTAGTTAGCCGGAGCTTCCTCCTTGGGTACCGTCATTATCGTCCCCAAAGACAGAGGTTTACAATCCTAAAACCTTCTTCCCTCACGCGGCATCGCTGCATCAGGCTTTCGCCCATTGTGCAATATTCCCCACTGCTGCCTCCCGTAGGAGTCTGGGCCGTGTCTCAGTCCCAATGTGGCCGTTCAACCTCTCAGTCCGGCTACTGATCGTCGGCTTGGTGGGCCGTTACCTCACCAACTACCTAATCAGACGCGAGCTCATCTTTCGGCGAAATTCATTTGATAACAAAGTCATGCGGCTTCGTTATGTTATGAGGTATTAACAATCGTTTCCAATTGGTATCCCTCTCCGAAAGGCAGATTGCTCACGTGTTACTCACCCGTCCGCCACTAGCTAGAGAGTGCAAGCACTCTTTCGCTCGTTCGACTTGCATGTGTTAAGCGTGCCGCCAGCGTTCGTCCTGAGCCAGGATCAAACTCTTAATAAAGTTGTATCCTAATACTCTTCTCAGAGTAATTATGATCTCAGTTTCGTTTCACTGAACGTTTGTACATTTTCTTAGTCTTGTACTTGACTCCGATGAATTTATTCATCGTCAATACTTCAATCACTCAAAGTATTTTCAAGGGTTTTCGTATTCTTGGTTGTTCAATTTTCAAGATGCCTTTTCGTTGTCTGTCTTTTGTCAGACAACTCATTTATTATACCACACTTTTCTTCATTTGTCAACCCCTTTTCAGAAGTTTTTTGAAGATTTTTTTCATCTCTTTTTCAGAGATTTTTGTGTGTTATAAGCTTTTCTATTATACCACATTTTTCTTCGTTTGTCAAGTCTTTTTCAGAACTTTTTTGAAGCTTTTTTCTGAGCAGTTCTTTTTTACTGAACTTTTCTCTCGTGCGGTACTTTTTATTATATCACATTTTCTCGCTTTTGTCAAGACCTTTTGTGATATTTTTTTCTGCCTTTTTTCAAGTTCGCTTTTTCTGAACTACTCCCCCGCTCGTTCTCTTATCCCTAAGTTTCCTGCGGTTTTTCGCTCTTTTCGCTCGCTCTCTCGTTGACAGCTTAATTATTATACCTCGTTTTGCCTCAAAAGTCAACCCCTTTTTCGACTTTTATTTTAAACAAACAGTTAATATTTCGCGAAAATTTTCCTTTATTTCTACTTTATATTGTTCAGCTTATTTGAACTTAATTTTATACTGGCTATTATTGATAATTAGCTTAATTTTGCTTTAATTAAAATTATGCAATTAGCTATTTCAAACTACTTGCAAAAGACTTTTTTTAATGATATAATAAATCTGTCTTATACTATACATAATATACTTATAGGGAGGGCAGTAAAATGAAGACCCGCTATGTTTCTGAGGACGGATTTGCTATCAATTCAAAAAAGCCGCGTTCCAAATACTCTAAGCGCCGCAAAAAACCTAAAAAGCTTATAAATATTATTTTTTCTCAGAAGACCACAATAATACTGATGCTGCTTCTGCAGTTTGTTCAGATATTTGTGATGTTCACTATATTAAATGAGAACTACAACTATCTCTCAATACTTTTCTCCACTCTCGGTATAGGTGTTGCTATATATATAGTTAATACAGACCGTAATCCTGCATATAAACTCGCATGGATCGTACCACTGCTCATATTTCCCGTATTTACATCTATATTATATCTTATACTTGCAAACCAGCCTTACAAACGCAAGGTATCAAATGCCTATGTGAAAAAAAATCTTGATACGCGCTGCTATCTCCCCGAAGACACTGAGCTTACCGAAAAGATAAAAACGCAAGATCCCGAACTTTACCGTCTTGTACGTTATCTTGATGACAGTGCCGGATTCCCTGCTTACGGCTGTGAGGATGTTACCTATTTTCCACTTGGTGAAGATAAATTTGCTTCCATGGTAACAGAGATGCGCAAGGCTGAAAAGTTCATTTTTATGGAATACTTCATAGTTGATGACGGTGAGATGTGGGGAGAGATACTTGATATCCTTGTTGAAAAAGCTTCAGCAGGTGTTGAAGTCCGTCTGATTGTAGATGGCATGGGTTCTCAGTTCACAATGCCTGCAAAGGATAAAAAAGCTATCGAAAAAGCCGGCGGACGTGTGATAATTTTCAACAAGTTCCGTCCCATGATCTCTACTATTCAGAATAACCGAGACCACCGCAAGATACTTGTCATCGACGGAAATGTTGGATTTACTGGCGGTGTCAATATAGCAGATGAATATATAAACCGCCTTATCCGTTTCGGCCACTGGAAGGATACCGCAATAATGATCCGCGGTCAGGCTGTGTGGAATCTTACAATGATGGTACTTCAGATGTGGGAGGTAATTACTCACGAGTCCACCGATTACGAAAAATACCGCCCTTCCCTGTCCTATGAAAACACCTCATCACAGGGCATCATCGTTCCTTACAGCGATACTCCCCTTGATTCTGAAAAGATCGGCAGAATGGTCTATATGTCTATGATCAATACTTCAAAAAAGTATCTATATATATCTACACCATATTTCATACCCGATAACGAGATACTGACTTCCCTTGAACTTGCTGCAAAATCCGGTGTCGATGTCCGCATCATCACACCCCACATTCCCGATAAATGGTATATCCAGTGTATCACACGTTCTTATTATATAGAACTTCTGAATATGGGTGTCAAGGTCTATGAGTACGTACCGGGCTTCATCCATGCTAAAAACTGTCTTTCGGATGACAAGCGTGCAGTTGTTGGAACTATCAATTTTGATTACCGTTCACTTTATCTGCATTTTGAGGATGCCGCCTTTATGCAGGATACTGCCTGCATCCCCGATATAAAAGAAGATTTTGATGACCTTTTCGAAAACAAATGCCACCGCATCACTTATGATGATGTTCGCAGACTCAGCTTCGCAAGCCGCTTTATGTCCGTAATACTTCGTATTTTCGCACCCTTGCTTTGAGGAGGTATTATGCAGTTATTCAGAAAACCTAAACTCACAAAAAAGAAGATCATTATTCTCACAGTAGTTATCATCTTTCTGACTGTCTTCTGTATTTTTCAGAATAAATATCTTACAGTTTCCGAATACACATTCACATCACCGAAAGTACCTGCATCGGCAGACGGTTTCCGTATCGTACAGGTGTCCGATCTTCATAATGCTAAATTCGGCAGAAATAACTCCCGGCTTATAATCAAGATTAAGGATCAATCTCCCGATATAATAGTTATAACAGGCGATATTGCTGACAGCAACCACACCAATATTGATACTGCTGTCAGTTTCTGCGAAGAAGCCGCAAAGATCGCACCATGCTACTATATAACAGGCAACCACGAAATGTGGCTTGATGCCGACGAACAGAAAAAACTGTTCAGCGGCATAACCGATGCCGGTGTTACTTTCCTCAAAGATGAAACTGTCACCCTTGATAACGGCATATCCCTGACAGGTCTTGACGATGAAAGTCTTTATAACGGCACTCTCGCCAAATTGTCTGCCGATATCGACCACGATGCCCTGCACATAGTCCTTGCACATGAACCTCAGTACTTAGAGGAAGAATACACCCTCTCCTCTCCCGACCTGATAATAACAGGTCATGCCCACGGCGGACAATTCAGACTTCCGTTTATCGGCGGCATAATCGCCCCTGACCAGGGATTTTTCCCAAAGTATACCTCAGGCGAATATAAAAGCGGCGATACAACCATGTACGTCAGCCGAGGACTAGGCAACAGCGTTATACCCCTACGAATTTTCAACACTCCAGAGATCAATTTGTTGATAATTAAGGCAAAAAAATGACCGATGAAAAATCTCATCGGTCATTTTTTATATAATTATCCTATCTCCAACATCGCTGATCTTCTCGCATACTCCGTCTTTTATCAGCCATGCTTCGCCTCTCAGCTCCTGCCTGCTGTTCTTTATCAAAATGTAGCTTCCGTCAGGGATCGCATAAAACTTCCTGCCCACACTGTCAGGATACGCAATATCTTCAAATACCCTCAACCCGTCCAGCACATCGTCCTTTATGTCCTGATAATGCGGAAGTATCATCGCATTTATAAGCCCCAGACCTTTAAGAAACTTTCTGTACTCAGGGTCTGTAGCTTCACCGTCAAGCTCAGGATGCGCATATACTACTTCTGCACTGTTCATCGTTCCTGCACTTATGCCCATGATAACTCCGCTGTAATTTTTCAGCAGACATTTCAGTCCTATATCTTCAAAGAATTTGTTCTGTGTCGGCACATGACCGCCCGCCAGTATAATAAAGTCCGAATTTTCAACAAGTTTTCCTGCAAATTGTTTATTTCTGCCGTCCAGTATTTTCATCTGAGAAAAACTTATCCCCGATTTTTCAAAACTCTCCCTTATTTCTGTTGAAAACTTTTCCGTTTTTTCATGGCTATCAGGGTCTGAACATATAAACAGTGCTGAACAATTATCTTTTACTGATTTTTTGATCTCTTTAATAAAATCATTTACATCTTTAAATCTAAAAGTCTCTGTATCTATCAACGGCGCACTAGTCAAAAAGCATATCATATTATTATCTCCAAAAAAACTGCCGAAGTAAAAACCTCGGCAGTTTATTATCAGATATCTATCTTTGAATAAAGTCCCGAACCCAACATTGAATCTTCTGGCTTAGGCTTCTTGTATTCCTTCTCGAAACTTGTGGTGAAATCAAAGCCAGTGCTCTGAGGACGTCTGCCGCCCTTTCTTCCGCCGTTACCGTTTCTTCTGTTGCCGCCCTTGCCGCCGCGCTTGAAATCTCTTCCGCCGCCGCGTCTTGGGTTGGTGGAGCTGATTATTACCTTTCTGTAAGGCTCTTCGCCCTTAGACTGAGAGGTAACACCCTCTATCTCGGATACAGCCGCATGGATGATGCGTCTCTCATAAGGATTCATAGGCTCCAGCGCTGAAGATCTTCCGCTCTTCTTAACATTGTTAGCGATCTTTGCAGCCAGTTCTTCAAGCTGCTTCTTTCTTCTCTCACGGAAACCGTTTGAGTCAGTAGTGATCCTGAAATATTCTCTGTCAACTTTGTTGCATACCAGTGATGACAGATACTGCAGTGAATCCAGCAGCTCGCCCTTGGCACCTATCATCTCCTCAAAACCGTCGCCGTTTATCTCCAGCGATATGCCGTTTTCGATCTCAGTTACCTCAATGGTGATATTGCCAACGCCCATACCGGTAAGTACTCTTTCGATGTACTTTACAGTGATGTCAGTCTTTGTTTCGGTATACTCCGCTTCAACTCTCGCATCGCCCTTTACTTTACCAAAAAGGGACTTCTTAGGCTCTTCAATAACAGTAAAGTTGATCTTATCCTCGCTCACACCGAATTCCTGTGCAGCCAGAGCCTTTGCCTCCTCAACCGTGGGGGCAGAAAATTCCTGCTTCATAAGTCAAGCTCTCCTCTCATTTAATATATATCTCATCAGGATATCCTGTGAAATTCAGTTTCCGTACTTTCTTGCCATCTTCTCGCGTGCCTTGCGGAGTTTCTCTCTCTGCTCGTCGGTGAGTTCCTTTTCTTCCTCATCCATCTCCTCGGCAGCCTTCTGTCTTGCCTCGTTGATCTTTTTGCGCTGTTCCTGCTTTATCTCGTTTTTACTCTTCTTCTTGGGCTCCTCATATTCGCTGCCGCCGACCTGCTTCCTTATCTCCGCAGGATCCTTGCCCGCAGCCACCAGCTGAGCCTCAGCCATCTTCTGCATCAGATTCTGTCTGCCGCTTGTTTTCTTCTTTGCCATATCCTTTTCAACAAGCTCTGCAACATGTTCGGGAGTATATATCTTTTTGAGTATGATCATCTGGATTATACTGAACAGTGACGAGAAACACCAGTATATACCGAGTCCGATAGGATACTTGAATGTGATCCACAGTGAGAACAGGGGCATTATATACATGACCGCATTGTTTGAACCTGTCATCTTTGCAGCCGAAGGATTGTTCTTCTTGGTATAGTACTGACTTATGATAGTAGTCAGCAGGTTCAGCAAAAAGCTGAGTATAGGCACAAGACAGCTTAACTTGTTGTCCTTCCAGCTGGGTGTGGTACCCAGATATATGCCCATGAATTCATAGTTGAAATCTTCTGAGAATTTTTCAACATCATTTGATGCAATACTCAGTACATCCGAATATTCGCTGCTCTTGTCCTGTGCGAACACGAATGTCATAAGCTCGGGTCTGCCCTCGATAAGGTTCTGTGAAAAATATTTTTCATCCAGTATGAAAGTATCGATATCATTGTGGAGCTTTATAGCGTCTATTACATTATCGACGCCGTTCTCCTTCTTGAAGCTCTTTGCTGACTTTGGATACTCATCTTCATCCTTGAAAAGACCTTCCAGCTCCTCATAAGGATCCTTGCCGTCAGCCTCATAGCCTTCGATCAGTTCCGCAAGCGTAGTGTCATGTGCCTTGACCTCAGCACTTACTATGTGCAGCTGCTTTATCATCTGGTTGGATGCCTTTACTTCGTCCTTATCCAGACTTGATACATACGTCAGCGGACCGTAGATAACAGGTATCATCGCAAACAGTATCAGCATCATTACCAGTATAGGCAGACAGCTCGCCATCGGGTTAACGCCCGTCTCGGAATAAAGCGCCATCTGCTCCTCCTGGAGCTTCTGCTTGTTTTTACCGTACTTCTTTTCCAGCTCATCCAGCTTAGGCTTCAGCATAGCTATACTTGCCATGCTCTTTTCCTGCTTTACACTCAGCGGGAATACGATCAACTTGGTTATCAGCGTGAATACCAGCAGGGCTATACCATAATTCTTGAATACATAGTAACAGCCCTTCATTATCCATCCCAGAGGGATAGCAATAAGGTCGAACAATTTAACTCCTCTTTTCCTAATTCATTTACCGCGAGCCCATAAGCCCGCAATATGTGCATAAGCACATTACTTTCCTTTAAATATCTGCTGCAAAATAACTTGCATATTTATCTATGCCGAATATATGCAATATAAAAGTATTGCAAACATCGTGCTGATGAATATACAACTTATTTCAAAACAAATTTCTATCTGTCCTTGCCCTTTATCCTGAAATAATCTATCCTGATCCTGTCAGGGACTTCATCTATCCCTCCCAGTGACCACGGATTGCACCTCAGCAGCCTCCATACCGTCAGCACCGTCCCCTTCAGGAAACCATGCTTTTCATAAGCCTTCAGCGCATAGCTCGAGCAGCTTGGATAATACTTGCACTGCGCAGGCAGCATCGGACTTATGAATCTTTTGTATACTTTTATCGGCAGTCTTGCCAGCCATGCAAAGGGCGACATGATAATTACCTTACCTTTTTTTCTTCGCTTTATCGAAAGCCCCGTTCTGCGCAGCTTTTTCTATCTCACAGATCAGCTTACCCCTTATAAAGCTCTCGATCTCCGCAGAGGTCCTGTCGGCAGCATCGTTCCTCCCGACAAATACTATGTCGTATCCTATAGGCATTTCGGTCTCGCAGAGCCTGTAAGCAGCCCTTACTATCCTTTTTACCCTGTTCCTGCATACGGCATTCCCAAGCTTCTTTCCTGCGGTTATGCCCAGCCTGTTGAACGGTGTACCATTAGGATAAAAATACGCACACACATATCCGCATACAGTATACCGTCCGCTGCGGTAGCATCTCTGAAATTCCTTGTTATCCTTGATGACCTGTGTGAAAAGCATACCTTACCTCTTTCGGATGTTATATTAAACGGCAGTATACCATTTACTATAAAATTTTTAATTTATAAACAAAATTAATTTACTCATAAAAAGATAAAGACCTTATACCAAACAAACATCTACTGATATACCGCCGCACACGATGCACGAATAAGACCCGCAGAGATCCCCTGCGGATCACGGTCAGCAGGATAAACTGCGACCCTTCTGTGCATTACCTGCTAAGCGCCAGTATTACACTGTTTGTTGGTATACGGTCATTGCTCTTTATCAGTGAGTCAGTCTAGCTCTGCCTCTTGCTCTTCTGCGAGCCAGCACCTTTCTGCCGTTAGCAGTTGCCATTCTCTTTCTGAAGCCGTGGACCTTTTTCCTCTGGAGCTTCTTAGGCTGATATGTTCTCTTCATGTCTGTTTCACTCTCCTTTATGAGTCCCGAACCTTTCACAACTGTACCCTTATCAGGACACACCCGCGAAAAAAGTCGGAAAAAATTATCCATAGCCTGTCTTTTAGACATAGCCCTTGTAATTTAACATTATACCTTACTTAGATATAGTTTGTCAAGTCAGTTCATAATTTATTTAATTATTATCATATATTTTTTATTATTTGATGCCGAATATCATTTTATCCCATGAATTACCCATTAAAACCCGACTCTCATCCCCATTATCCCATTATGATGTACCAATGACAAAAATCATTCCTGTACCAACGCATTCTATGTGATGTGTGAAAGGGAAAATCAGATCATTTGATATTCATACCCCGTGAATGTTTTTATGAACATTAAGTGATAGCTTAACTATCATATATATTAAAGTAAAATTTTTATTAATTTTATTGGTTCACTTTCCGAATTCCCCCGTAATACGCTAAAATAACCCCATAGAAACTGAATAATTCCTAATACTATTATATATATAGGGGGTCTTGAAATTTAATTTGGAATGTGATATAATAAATTATATATTTGTGCCCTTTTTTAATTTTGGTAAAAATTGGAATTTTCGGTCCATAGTGACCGGCATATATCTTTTCACACTTAACTGCCGCAGAAGCTTTATCCACACACTGACGGCAGCCGCGTGTCATAAGATATGTGTCGTTTGCTGCGACCGTTATTGTACCTCCTTTGCTGTATCACAAAGCTAAGGGGGTAAGTGCGCCGTAAAACAGGATGCACATTCGGGTAGATATTTAAGGAGGTCG